>JAYWHR010000047.1:0-295720 GCA_043777675.1 Comamonadaceae bacterium
GTCCATCTGTAACTTCGCTTTCATTCAATTTCACCCTCCTAAAAGGTGACATTTGAATTTGCCGCGATGGTGACGTTTCTATTTGCTTATGACACCTCAGTACACCTCCAGCTTTAGCGGCTGTGTGAGGTGGCAATAGAGCTTTCTTGATGAGAAGAAAGAAGAATTACAAGAGAAACAGGGCAGCAGCCGGCATGGATGCTGCGCGGAGTGCTATGAGTTTGGATTTATCGCGCTAGCGTTCTACTACTTGAAACATAGGTGCATCAGACGTTCCGCATGCAGTGACTTTCACATTCATCCGTCCAATTGCGCCAGAAACGTAGAGGAAATATTCTGCATAGCATGATGAGCCTGCTTGATTTCCGTCGACGTATCGGACTTTATAAACCGTGGTCCCACTCACTTCGCCAATTTTAGAGATGATGCTTTGACTTTCAGCTAGATGTAATCGTGCATTTGCTAGCGTTTTGTCGAAGTGATTCAGCGCCAGCCAACATCCTGTGATCACCGCGAGCACGACACCAAATGCAATCCAGAAACGGGCTGGTTTTTCTGGGTTGTAAGTTACTTGCACGTGCAAAGCTTTGAGCTGGTGTAGCCGCCGAACTCCACGCCGAATGCGGCAAGGTAACTCAACTTAGCCTGCCAATTACCCATTCCGAATTGGGGCAAGCTTGTCTCAGCATATCCACCGCCCACTTTAGTAGTCACAGCGTTACCAGTTCGAACCGTTCCCGCCACGCCAATAGATAGCGTTGGTATCTTTGCTTCTGCACCAAGTGTTCCGAATGTTCGGCCTATCGAGCCAGCCGAGCCAACGGCGTGTGGCGACACAGACTGCTGCGGATCAAATCCAAAACCACCACCGATTCCAGTGCCTAGCCGAGAAGTAATTTCGATTTTTCCGTCACTGCACGTGAAATTCACGCCGCCACCTATTCCGCCGTACAACTCAAAGCCAACGGACCACAGACCTAGCGGATCAGTAAAAGACAGAGGATTCCCCTCCACATATCCAAACCTCGACCAGCCACCGTCTAAACCAATTGGATCAGGTTGCGTGTACCTGCCTTGACCGCTCATGTATTCGCGCATGAAATTCTGGGCAAGGCCAGTCTCGCTGTCCCAGTATTGGCCGGGCAGTCTGAAGTTCAGCGCCACCCCCGGATTCGTTGCTACCAACAGCACTGGCTGATTCGTGATCGCAGCATTCGGATTCGTCGTCGCTTTCAAGATACCCGTTGGTTTGTTGTCTCCAAACGCGCTGTAAGCCCACTGCCACACTGGCTTGGCTTGATCGTCGGTGACGATTCTTGGCGTTCCGAGGTGATCGCTGTGAATGTTGAAGTATCGGTTGCCTCTGAACATGGCAATCGGAATCGCATTGCCATCATCCGTGGGCAGCCAAATGTATTCCGTTCTGCCTGTGCTTGTTGCTCCCCCATTGCCATATTCACCCGTCATCGCCCAGCTTGGTAAGCCTGCTTCTCCGTAGCTGTAACTCGTGCCCAAGGTGGCATTGGTTTGCGCAGTCGCGTAGAGCCACTGGAAGTTCTTTTTGAGCCAATCGGTGAAGGTTGTGCCTAGCTCTGCTTCATTCGGCAGCGTTTGCGCAGATTGCGGCTCGCTCTTGAAGACGCGCTGGCCTTGGGCGTTGTGCAGATAGGTGATCTTGGCGGCTTCTCCGCTTTGGGTGATTTGTACCTTGTCTAGGCGGTTTTCTGCGTTGTAGTCGAAGGTGCGCAGGCCGTCACTGGTGAGGTTGCCATTCGCATCGAGCTGGTAGTTGATGCTGGAGATGACGTTGCTGACCGTTCTTCTCGTGCCGTTGGCGGCGGTAGCTTGGGTGAGGACGGATTGGTTGAAGCCTAGGAGTTTGTTGCTGGTTTGCTCGATGTTCAGATTCTGAGCCGTTGTAGCCGCGCGGTCAGTCGCTTCAAACACGCCGTCGATGTCGGTGTCGCTGACTTTCTTGGCGATGCTGGTCAGGCGGTTGCTGTTCGCGTCATAGCTGTAACTTTGCTCTGAGCCTGCTCGGTTGAAGCTAGTTAAGCGGTTGCGGTTGTCGTAGCCGGCTGTCCATGTGAAGGGGACTTGATACAGCTCGGTGACGATGCTAGTTTCTGTGCCGATGGTTTGCGTGACGGTGCGGCTGGCCCACAGGTTTTGTGTGATGCTGGTGATGCGGCTGGCTGCGTCGTAACTGAGGGTGCTGAATTCGGTGGCGGTGATGCGGCCGTCTGCATCGGAGGTTCTACTTGCTGCGTCGCAGTTCGTTTGAATGCTCGGGGCGTAGAGATTGCCTGTGATGCAATTCCAGCTCCATGCTTTGGGTTGATTGAGGGCGGTGTGGCTGAGGTTGTTGATCAGCGGGGTCGTTGCCGGGGCGCGTAGCACGCTGGTTCTGGGGCGCTGGGTGTCGATGCTTGCGATTTTGCCGCTGGCGTTTCTTCGGTAGAAGACGTTGAGGCCGCTTGGGTAGGTCACTTGAGCTAGCTCGCCTGCGGCTGTGTAGGCGTAGCTGGTGGTTAGGACTGTGGGGTTGGCGGGGTTGTCGTTGACGATTTGGGTTTTTTTGGTGATTCGACCGAAGGGGTCTCGCTCGTATTTGGTGCTGCCGCTGGCATCTTGCATTTCTCGCAGGTAGCCTGTTTGCTGGCCTGCTGCCGTTCCGTCGTAGAAGAAGCTCTGATTCTTGCCGTCTGCGAACGTGATTTGGGTGACGCGGGAGAGGTTGTCGTATTGGTAGGTGGTTTGCTGATTCTTCGCATCCAGCATGCTCAGGGCATTGCCGGCTGGGTCTCTTGTGTAGCTTGTACTTCCGATGTCTGGGCTGGTCTCGGTGAGGACTTCGCCCCAAGCGTTGCGCACATAGCTGGTTTGCACGCCTTTGGGATCGATGGCTGCGGTGAGTTGGTTGAGCTGGTTGTAGTAGCTGTCGGCTTGGTTGCCATCGGGCAGTGTGGTGGCGATGGGGCGGCGCAGGGCGTCTAGGGTGGTTTGCGTGGCTGCGCCTAGGGGGTCGGTGGAGCGCACTGCGTTGCCGTTGGCATCGTATTGGAGGGCGGTTGTTTGCGCTACTGGGTTGGTGCCGCCTTGGATGGCTGCCACTCGGTTTAAGCTGTTGATGACGCGCTGGGTGGACAGGGCGATTTGGTTGTTGGCATCTTTGATTTGTTCAGAGACTCGGTTGCCCATGGCATCAAGCGTGTATTGATGCAAGTTGCCTCGGTTGTCACTTGCTGAGATCAGGCGCTGGGCGGCATCGTAGGTGTAGGTGATGGCGTGGCCGTTGGGGATCTGGGCGCTGGCGATTTGGCCGCTGGCTCGGTAAGTGTAGCTCGTGGTTTGGCGCTGCGCTGCGGCGAGATTGCTACCTCGGGTTATCTGCGTCACTCTGCCTCGGGCATCGTATTGATAGCTGGTTTGCAAGCCATTCGGGGCGGTCTCAACGAGCACTCTGCCTGCGCCATCAAATGTGTTGCTGCTGATGTGGCTAAGGGGATTGGTGCTGCTGGCTCGGTTGCCTTGCGCGTCATAGCCAAAGCTCCAAATTTGGCCGCGAGCATCTGTCATTCTGGTGAGCAAGTTGTTGGCGTTATACGTGTAGCTGGTTTGGCGAGTTTGGCCGTTGGAGGAGCCGCCGGTGGTGTCTAGCTCGCTCTGGTTGAGGATGTTGCCTGCAGTGTCGTAGCTGTAGGCAGTCGTCTTGCCTTGCTCAGTAACTAGCACTGGCAGCCTGAACGTGGGATGCCACTGCGTGCTGGTGGTTTGCTGCTCAGGGCGGCCTGCGGCTTTGGTTTGCGACAGCGGCAGGCGACGCGTTGCGTCCCAACTGGTGGTGCTAATGAAGCCCAAGAAATCGGTTTCGCTCTCAATCAAGCCGGCGGCGTTTTGCACTCTTCTGGCGGCATCGCGCAGGCTTTGGCCTGAAGGTTTGTCTGCGCCGGTCACGGCCAGTTGGCTCAAGCTGGTGGCGTAGTTGTAGGTGCGTGGCGTGCCTAGTGGGTCGGTGATAGTGGCGCTGCTGATTTGGCCTTGCGCATTGCTAGTGCCGTAGCTGACTTGGAAGCGGTCTGCACCACCTGCTTTAGTGGTCTCGATGGCTTTGCCTTGGGCGTCGTAGCTGTAGGTGGACAGGGTGAGGTTATTTTCATCAACGACGCTGGTGAGCAGGTGGGGGAAGCTGGCGTTGTCGTAGCGGTATTTTTTGGAGGTATTGCCGGGATAGCCGGCAAAAATCAAACGTCCAATGCTATCGTATTGATAGTCAATAAGCTGCCCGTTAGGCGTAGTGATTTGGCTGATTTGGCCGCTGCTGTTATAGGTGAGCAGGAGGCTTCGGCCAAACTGGTTGGTAATCGCGGTGAGCTCGTTGGCGGCGTTGAAGTTATAGTTCATCACCCAACCGCTGCGGGCTACGTGACTGAGGATTTGGCCGTTAGCGTTGAAGAGAATTGTGCTGTCGTCGCTTCCGCTTATGTAGCGCCAACCGGGCTGGCCGGAGTAGCCACCCAAGCCCGCTGGCAAGGTAACAGAACCAAGATACTCAGTGCCAGTAGTCGCTGATATCCAATTTGCGTTGACATTTGCTCGGTTGAAGAGGCGCAAGCTGCCATCTCCGAGGACAAGTTTGAACTGTAGCGGACCGCTGCCGTAGCTTAAAGAAGCGATTGAAGCTAGATGCCAATTTGCAGCATGATTGGGCAAACCGCTAAATGTGCCAGTGACTTGGCTACGGTAGCTGCGATTGATGCTTAGCCCATGGGCGCTGGTATCAGACCAGTCTGTCTCATAGAGCTGTTTTTCGCCAGTTGCGGGAGTAATAGGATGCCCCGTGCTTGCACCTGCTTGGCAGGTTTGAGGATCAAGTGGCGTTGGGGGGGGGGGGTGAGCAAGCTGGGCGGTCATACCCCCGACAAACGACTGCATTTTCTCCAATCTTATCGCTTTGTCCGTTTACGTAAACGTCCACCCCGTAATATCTAAATGGCCATTCGCCCCATATTTTTCCGTTAGCTCGAACGTTGGGATTTCCGTTGCCTTGATAGACTTGATTGAATTTGGCAATAGCTAGTGGGGCAATTTCCTCGCAACTTCCTGGCCCGAATCGACCGTAGTATTCCTCGGGCAAAATTAGTGCATTGGTTGTATATGTGTCACATGTTTGTGCTGTTGTAATCTGTTGCGAAGCTGCCAAGACCACAAAAAGCACCGCTCGAGCAAATCGGATGTAACTACGCGTGTTCATGTGAATTTACGAATTATTGTTTATCTAAATTAGTGAACTTGTCCCATAGCGTGGACACCAAAGAGAGCTATTGCTGGGTTGTTCGCCCGGAGTGCTTAATCATAGCTGAGCGACCTCCTCGTTTACATTTTGTGTCGACACGTTTTGCTTGGTTTACCAGCTACTCCCGCACGAAGCCACCGGCGTTTGCATGCCCAAGCTGCTGTGCGCACGATCATTGTTGTAGTAGCCAATCAATTTCAGCATGTCATGACGCGCTTGCTTTCGTGTTTCGTAGCTTTGGCGATTGACGTACGTATCTCAGGTTCAAGTCTTTCACTGTAGCGAACCCTATACCTAAACGTCGTTAAGAAGCTAGTTGCATAAAAACTTAAACCCGAATTCGCTTTTTCAATTGCACCGCTCGCATGAATCCATGTGTATGGATCGTTGACAAGTATTTCTTCAGATTTAGTCTGTTTCGGATTGAAATTACCACGTTGAACAATGGCTGAGTGTGTGCTGAGTTTTTTGCAAAATGCGCACACACAAACATGAACCGCTCCAAGACCGAAGGGTTTGTAATCGAGCTCAGAGCAAGCATCGCAGCACATCAAAGGCATTACTGCTTCTCCATCAAAGCGATGAAGCGGTCAAACAAATAAGAAATGTCATGCGGCCCGGGCGATGCTTCTGGGTGGCCTTGGAAGCAGAAGGCAGGCTTATCCGTGCGGGCTAAGCCTTGCAGCGTGTTGTCGAACAAGCTGATGTGGGTGGGGCGCAGGTTAGCGGGCAGCGTTTTTTCATCGACCGCGAAGCCGTGGTTTTGGCTGGTGATGCTGACGCGGCCATTGTCTAAATCTTTCACCGGATGGTTGGCGCCGTGGTGGCCGAATTTCATTTTGAAGGTTTTTGCGCCGCTGGCCAACGCCATGATTTGGTGGCCGAGGCAGATGCCGAAGGTGGGCACGCCTGCTTCGATGATTTCGCGCGTGGCGGCAATGGCGTAGTCGCAAGGCTCTGGATCGCCAGGGCCGTTGGAGAGGAACACGCCGTTTGGCTTGAGGGCGAGCACGTCTTTAGCAGACGTCTGCGCTGGCACGACCGTTACTTTGCATCCACGCTCTGCGAGCATGCGCAAGATGTTGAACTTGACACCGAAGTCGTAAGCGACAACGTGGAATTTGGGCGAGGATTGCTCACCATATCCGGGCTTGCCGTCATGGTTGAACAGCTTCCATTCCGTCTCTGTGAAAGCGTATTTTTCACTCACACTGACGACTTTGGCCAAATCCAAACCGGCCATCGAAGGCGCGGCTTTGGCGGCGGCCAAGGCTTTGTCTACATGCGCTTGCGTAACTTCTTCGCCAACTTTGAGCGCCACAATCGCGCCATTCTGCGCACCTTTGCTGCGCAGAATGCGGGTGAGCTTGCGGGTATCGATGCTGGCAATGGTCACGCAGTTTTCAGCCACCAAATATTGCGACAAAGTTTGCGTGCTGCGGAAATTCGATTCGAGTAGCGGCAGATCCTTGATGATCAAGCCAGCGGCGAAGACTTTGCGCGATTCGACGTCTTGCGCATTAATGCCGGTGTTGCCAATATGCGGATAGGTGAGCGTGACGATTTGCTGGCAATAGCTGGGGTCGGTCAAGATTTCTTGGTAGCCGGTCATGGAGGTGTTAAACACCACTTCGCCGACCGTGTGGCCTGGAGCGCCGATGGATTCACCGATGAAGACTGTGCCATCTGCCAGAGCCAAGAGGGCGTGGGGATGTTTGCCCTTGAGAGAAGAAAGCACTGGGTTAACTCCTACGAGTGTTATTCGTACGCCCAGTGCCGCATGTCCACCTTATTGACTAAATAATTTGCTAGCTTCTTGCTTTGCAAATTTAGCAGGGCGAAGACGGTGCTCTTGAGGGGAAATGCTGATTTGCGCTAGGCAGTACGTGGATAATTGGTAGTTGAGAGTATAGCTCAGAGGGGTATGCAAAAAATGCATGGTTACATCGAAACACCTTCAAGAGGCTCTTACTGCAGCACTTGCATGCAAGCAAATCGCTGCAGCTGCGGCCACGTTGAGCGATTCCTGCCCGCCGGGCTGCGCGATACGCACATTCGCCTGCGCCAGAGATTCCAATTCTTGGCTCACGCCTTGCCCTTCGTGGCCAAAAATATAGGCGAAATCACTCATTCGCCGGCATAAAGCCTGCGTAGATTGCTCATTTTTTGATAGCAAAGCCTGCGCCTGCAATTCATGTAAATACTGCCCAAGGTGGCTGCTCGTCACAGCCAGAGGATGCTGCAAAGCCTTCAATTGCTCGATGGATGCAGCCTCCACAATCCGCAGCGAGAAATGCGCCCCCATACCTGCGCGC
Organism: Comamonadaceae bacterium; assembly: GCA_043777675.1. Classification (GTDB taxonomy): domain Bacteria; phylum Pseudomonadota; class Gammaproteobacteria; order Burkholderiales; family Burkholderiaceae_C; genus JANMDU01. Next base: position 7,612 of record JAYWHR010000047.1, read on the forward strand.
AGCACTTTCGGGCTCCACAGCGCGACCGTGCCACTGAGCGCGATGATCTGCTGCACGCCAAATGCCGCAGCGCTGCGCAAGATGCTGCCCGCATTTCCCGGATCTTGCAGGCGATCCAAGATCACGCTGCGCGCTAAGGCTTCAATCGACGTCTCTTGCGGCAAGCGGAGCACCAAACCCATCGCCGCCGGAGACTCCAAACCACTGATCTCGCGCAAGAGCGCATCAGCAATAACTATCGTTTTAGTAGCACTCCGCGCACATTCCATACCGGCTAGATGCTGTTTTTTGTCGGAAATCACAGCAATTTCTGCTCTCCAGCCCCGCGCCTGCGCTGCATCACATAAATGCTCGCCTTCCACCCAAACCCGCCCGCTCTTGCGATAAGCCGAACCATCCTGCGCAAGGCGGCGCAGCTCTTTGACGAGCGGGTTGTCGCGCGAGGTGATGACGGCGAGTGAGCTGGTCATGCGGCATGACTCCGAATAGCTTGGGCAACGGGCGCATAGCTCTTGCGATGGATCGGCGTTGCGCCGTGCTTCTTGAGTGCCGCCATGTGCTCGGCTGTGCCGTAGCCTTTGTGTTGATTGAAGCCGTATTGCGGATACTGGGCATGCAGCTCGTCGCATTGCCGATCTCGGGTAACTTTGGCGATGATCGACGCTGCGCTAATGGCTTTGACTAATGCATCACCGCCGATGATGGCCTCGGCTAACACATCTAGCTTGGGGATGCGATTGCCGTCAATCAACACTTTCATGGGCTTCAGGCGTAAGCCATTCACGGCGCGTTCCATCGCCAGCATGGTGGCTTGCAAAATGTTGAGCCGATCAATTTCTTCCACGCTGGCTTGGCCGACGCTCACACACAGCGCTTTAGCTTGGATTTCGATGAACAGCTTTTCGCGGCGCAATGCCGTGAGTTTTTTGGAATCATTCAAGCCTGCAATCGGATTCAAATCGTCGAGGATGACTGCAGCAGCCACCACATTGCCAGCCAACGGCCCGCGCCCAGCTTCATCGACTCCAGCTATCAAACCGGGAGCGTTCCATGCAAGTTCTGCCTGTGTTGCAGATTGTTTAGATTTAAATACGGGCTTGGCATCCGAGCGGCGCTTGCGTGGCATGGGCATGGGCGCCAAAGAGAGCAGATCAGGCTGCAAGGAAGGTTTAAGCGGGCGTGGCATGAGGCATAGCAGATGTGAGGACAGATTCAATGGCAAGAGCGGCAAGCTGCGGCGTATCGCGCAGCAGCTCATGATGCATTGCAGTAAAGCGCTGCTGCAAAGCCAGTATTTTCTCAGGAGAATCGAGCCAAGACAGTAGTGCATGCGCCAGAGCCTGCGGCGTAGCAGCCTTTTGCAGCAGCTCGGGAACAACAAATTCCCCGCACAGGATATTGGGCAACCCCACCCAAGGCTGCATTTTTTTACGCTTCATGATCAGCCAACTCAGCCAATGCATGTTGTAGGCAATCACCATTGGGCGCTTGAAAAGCGCGGCTTCTAGCGTGGCCGTGCCACTGGCCACCAGCGCGACATCACAAGCCGCCAGCGCGGTATGGGATTGGCCATCGAGCAATTGCACATCATGCTGCACACCCGCTGCATACGCTGCAGCTTCAATAGCAGCTTTGAGCGATGGCACGCAAGGCACTATAAATTTGATAGCACTCTGCGCATATTTCATGCCGGCTACCGCCTCAAAATACCTTGAAATCAGGTATTTGATCTCATCTTTTCGGCTACCGGGCAAGAGCGCGATCACCGTGTCAGACGGCAGCAAACCCAGCTTCTCGCGCGCTGCATTTTTATCCGGCTGCATGGGGATCACAGGTGCGAGCGGATGGCCCACGTAGCTGGCCGCAATCCCTGCATCGTCGTAGAGTTTTTTTTCAAACGGAAAAATACACAGCACATGATCGACCGCTGCGCGCACATTTTCAATGCGCTCAGGCCGCCAAGCCCAAATGCTGGGGCTGACGAAATGCGCCGTGCGAATACCTGCGGCTCTAAGATCGCGCTCCAGATCAAGGTTGAAATCAGGTGCATCGATGCCGATAAAAATATCCGGCTTGTCGGCGATTAATCGCGCTTTGAGTTCGTTGCGAATCTGCAGCAGGCCACGGTAATGCTTGATCACTTCAATATAGCCGCGCACCGCCAGCTTCTCGCTCGGCCACCATGCCTGCATGCCGCGCCGCTGCATCTGAGCGCCGCCAATGCCTACAAACTGCGCATCCGGCCAGCGCGCTTTCAGGCCGTCGAGCAGCAGGCTGCCGAGCAGATCGCCAGAGGCTTCGCCGGCAACGAGAGCAATACGCATAACAACGTCAGATCAGATTAGCGAACAATGCCGCGCGTGGCATTCGCCAAAAAATCCAGCATGGTCTGCACATCAGCCGCAGCCTCTGAGCCCACATCATTCAAAGCTTCAATCTGGCTTTTGGCCGCTTCTAGCGTCAAATCAACTCGGTACAAAGCCCGGTGCATTTTTTTGATTACATCAAGACGAGCTGCACTGAAATCACGGCGTTTCAGCCCCACGGCATTGACAGCACGCACTGCCAGCGGATGGCCTTCCACCGTCATGAAAGGCGGCACATCCTGCGCCACATGACTTTGAAAGCCGATCATCGCGTGAGCGCCCACATGCACAAACTGATGAATGCCAGACATGCCCCCAACGACCGCCCAATCGCCCACATGCACATGCCCAGCAAGCGTCGCTTGGTTGGCCATGATGGTATGGCTGCCCACTTGGCAATCATGCGCGATATGCACATAGGCCATGAACCAATTGTCTGAGCCAATACGCGTGATGCCGTCTTCTTTGAACGTGCCTGAATTAAAGGTGCAAAACTCGCGTATCGTGTTGCTGTTGCCGATGATGAGCTGAGAAGGGAAATCCGCATGCTGTTTCGCGTGCGCGATATCTTGCGCCATCGCACCGATTGAGCTGAACTGATAGAAGTGGTTATCGCGCCCAATCGTGGTCTGCCCCTCAATCACGCAATGCGGGCCCACGACTGTGCCGGCGTCAATGCGCACTTGTCGGCCAATCAGGCTATAGGCTCCCACTTCAACCGAGCCATCTAGCTCAGCGCATGCATGGATGATGGCAGTGGGGTGAATGCGTGGCACTGTCATGCGGCCACCTTCAAACCTTGCGCATCGTACACATCAAATCCGCTTGAGCAGCCAGCTCCTCGCCCACGTTCGCTGTGCAACTGAATTTGTAAATTCCCGCTTTGCATCGCTCCAGTTTTGAGTTCAAAATCAATTGATCGCCCGGCTCGACTGGGCGCTTGAAACGCGCGTTGTCGATACCGACGAAATACACCACGACCGTCGGATCAACATCTTGCCCAATGGCATCAAAGGCCAACAGCGCTGATACCTGGGCCAAAGCTTCAAGCATCAACACGCCGGGCATGACCGGACGATGGGGAAAATGGCCGGGGAAAAACGGCTCATTGATCGACACATTTTTGAGGCCTTTGATCGACACACCTTTATCAATGCTCAGCACACGATCCACCAAAAGAAACGGGTAGCGGTGCGGTAATTTTTGAATGATTTGGTGAATGTCCATCATCTTTTGAATCTTTTCTTGAGTCGTTGTGGCGCGTGGAGGTGAGTTCAACCGAGGTGTTTTTCTAGGCTGCGGATGCGCTCACGCAGTTTGTGTAATTGTCGCAGGGTCACAGCATTTTTCTCCCAGTCGGCATTTTTGTCGATGGGAAACATACCAGTGTAAAGCCCCGGCTCAGCTATCGATCGCATCACCGTTGTGGACGCTGAGATATGCACATGATCGGCAATCGTCAAATGCCCCAAAATCACCGCGCCGCCGCCCACGCTGCAATATGCGCCAATTGTGGCACTGCCTGCCACGCCCGCATTGCCTGCCATCGCCGTGTGCTTACCAATACGCACGTTGTGCCCGATTTGGATCAGGTTATCGAGCTTCACACCATCTTCAATGACCGTGTCGTCCAGCGCGCCACGATCAATGCATGTGTTGGCACCAATTTCTACATCATCACCAATGCGCACAGCACCCAATTGCTCGATTTTTTCCCAAGATTTGTCAGGGCGAGGCGCAAAGCCAAAGCCATCTGCACCAATCACAACGCCGCTGTGCACAATGCAGCGCTGGCCAATGCTGCAGCCCTCGCCCACTGACACCCGCGCAGCAAGCTTGGTATGTGCGCCAATATGTGCGCCAGCGCCTACAAAGCAGAAAGCGCCGATGCTTGAAGTTGGATCAATGTGCGCAGAAGCATCAATCACTGCGCTGGGATGGATGCCGGCTTCAGACGCGTTGGAATGCTGCAGCTTCCACCACTGCGTGAGCTTGGCAAAATAAAGATACGGTGCATCGGTTTCAATCCAAGCGCGGCCTTGCGAGAGCCAGTCTTGCAAACCTGTTGCAGATTCTTTGGACAAAATCACGCAGCTTGCTTGAGACATCGCCAACTGCGGCGCATATTTGGCATGGCTGAGAAAACTGATTTCCCCCGCCTGCGCAGTGGCCAGAGGCGCGATACGATGGATGCTCAGCGCCGCATCGCCATGTAAATCACCACCCAAAGCTTGGATGATTTGAGCGAGCGTGCGAGCCATTGACTACTACCACGCGATTTGAAGCCCGTGACTTTAACGCACACCCGAAGCGTCAAGCGCCTTGATCACACGCTCGGTGATGTCATGCTTAGGGTTGAAATACACAGCCTCTTGCAAGATAACGTCATATTTTTCAGCTTCTGCCACTTGCTTAACAATGCGGTTGGCACGCTCGAGCACGCCTTGCAACTCTTCATTTTTGCGATTGTTCAAATCTTCTTGGAACTCACGACGTTTGCGCTGGAAATCACGATCTTGCTCAACTAAGGTGCGCTGACGTGTGGTCCGTTGCGTCTCGGAAAGCGTCGGTGAGTCTTTTTCGAATTTTTCCGTCGCAATGCGAAGTGTCTCGCCTTGCGCTACCAATTCTCGCTCACGTTTAGAAAATTCAGTCTCGAGTTTGGACTGAGCAGACTTTGCCATATTCGCTTCGCGAAAGATACGATCAGTGTTGACGAAACCGATTCGGTACTCTTGTGCTTGAACGGCAAAAGGCAACAAACTTGCAAGTACAACACCGGTAACAAGCAAAGAACGAAAAAGTGCAGATTTCATAAAAAACATCTTAAAAAGTCGTCCCGATTTGGAACTGTAATCTCTGGATTTTATCCCCAGCTTCCTTACGTATGGGATTCGCATAGGCCAAGCGCAGTGGACCGACCGGTGACACCCAACTCAAACCAATGCCGGCAGAGGCGCGCATATCTTTGAAACTGTACTTTTCAGCTTCTGAAAACACGTTGCCGACATCAACGAAACCAAAAACACGTAATGTGCGGTCGTTTCCTGCACCAGGAAACGGGGCTTGCAGTTCAACTGTGCCCAACAATTTTTTGGGGGCGCCTAGGTACGCTCCTGTCACGTCTCTGGGGCCAAGCGTTCCTTGTTCGAAACCACGTACCGATCCGAGACCTCCAGCGAAATAGTTCTTAAATACCGGGTAAGGTGAGCCGCTCAATCCCTTGCCCCAACCAAACTCAGAGTTGACTGCGACCGTGAATTTCTTGTTGAGTGGAACAAAGGCTTGATATTGATAACTCGTACGCGCAAACTTTGCATCTCCACCAACACCCCATTCGCCGTTGAGACGATGCACGCTACCAGAGTTTGGAGCCAAGGCGCTGTCTCGGGAATCGCTAGACCAACCTAAGGTAAGCGGCAACAAAGTGCTTTTGAAGCCAGCAACATTGGCGTAAGCCAAATAAGCTGCAGGCAAATTTGTACCCGGAACAATGGTGGTTTGCTCAACCCCCGCACCAAAAAATACCGTCGTTTTCTCAGAAAAAGGCACACCAAAACGGATACTGCTACCGCGGGTGTTTAAGCGGTAGTCACTAAGATTTGTATCAACTGGCTTTTGAGAGCGAACATAGACTTCAAATGCTCTTGAAATGCCATCTTGCGTAAAGTATGGATCCACAGCCGTGATGGCCAAGGTGCGATTGAGCTTGGAAGTGTTCAGGTCAATCCCAAGATAATTTCCTGACCCAAAAACGTTTTCTTGCTGCACTTTAAACTGCAACGACAACCTGTCTGCGCTAGAAAATCCTGCACCTAATGTTAGATTTCCAGTTGGTTTTTCGTCCACCTTAACGTTGACATCGATTTGATCGTTCGTGCCGGGGACATCAGATGTATCAATATCTACCGATTTGAAATAGCCCAAGCGATCTACACGATCTCGAGAAAGCCTAATTTTCTCTCCGTCATACCAGCTTGATTCAAATTGACGGAATTCTCGGCGAATCACTTCGTCGCGTGTACGATTGTTTCCAGCAATATTAATCTTGCGCACATAAGCTCGGCGCGAAGGCTCTGCGACCAAATTAATCACGACTGTATTGTTAGTCCGATCAATCTCTGGGCGAGTTTGAACTTGCGCAAATGCATAACCAAAGTTACCGAAATATTCGGTGAACGCCTTCGTGGTTTCGGCAACACGTTCAGAGTTATACGCTTGGCCTGGAATGATTTTTACAAAAGATTTGAACTCATCCTGCTTGCCAAGATAGTTACCCTCTAAGTTAACGCCGGATACCGTAAAAGGAGCTCCCTCAGAGATATTGACTGTGATACCAATGCTTTGCTTGTCGGGGGATATGGCAACTTGCGTCGAATCGATTTTGAATTCTAGGAAACCGCGAGTTAGGTAAAAAGATCTCAGGGCTTCTAAATCGGCGTTGAGTTTGGTACGTGCATATCGATCACTTTTGGTATACCACGCTAGCCAACCGCCAGTATCTTGATCAAATAAGCCTTTGAGCGTGCTTTCACTGAAAGCGTTGGCTCCGACGATGTTGATCGTCTTGATCTTAGCGATATCACCCTCGACCACATTAAAATTCAAATTGACGCGATTTCGCTCAATCGGCGTCACTGTCGTGACCACTTCCGCCCCGTATAAGCTTTTGTTCAAGTATTGGCGCTTAAGCTCTTGTTCAGCGCGATCAGCGAGCGCTTTATCAAACGCGCGGCCTTCAGCAAGCCCCACTTCGCGTAAAGCTTTGGCCAGCACTTCCTTGTCAAACTCTTTGGTACCACTGAAACTCACGTCCGCTATTGTTGGTCGCTCCTCCACAATCACGACGACCACATTGCCTTGCACATCAATGCGCACATCTTTGAATAGCCCGAGACCGAAAAGTGAGCGAATCGCAGCAGAGGCTTTGTCGTCGTTGTATGTGTCACCCACTTGAAATGGCAGTGTCACAAAAATCGTGCCGGGCTCGACGCGAGATAAGCCTTCTACGCGAATATCGCGCACAGTGAACGGATCGATCGCCCATGCGTTAACGTGCATCGTTGCCGAAAAAAGTGCGGCACAGAGCGCGAAAACGGCGCGATTTGAGATGGTTTTTCGATGCAAAATCATAATGTCTTGCGGCATATTGAGCGGCTATGAAAGCCGCATCAGCCACATTCTTCTCTATCCAAATATTCGGGTCACATCATTAAATAAGGCCACAGCCATCATGGCCATGAGCACAGCCACACCGCCGCGTTGCAAGCGTTCCAGCCAAGCTTGCGTCACAGCTTTCCCCGTGACACCCTCCCATAGATAATACATGAGGTGGCCGCCATCTAAAACCGGTAGGGGCAGCAAATTCAAAACACCCAGACTCACACTGATCAACGCCAAAAAAATCAGATATTGCACCAATCCGAGGCTGGCTGATTTTCCAGCCACATCGGCAATCGTCAGCGGACCACTCAAGTTCTTAAGAGACGCTTCGCCAATGAGCATTTTGCCCATCATGCGCAGGGTGAGCATGGAAATATCCCAAGTTTTTTGCACACCGAGAGTGAAACCTTCAAACAAGCCATAGCGAACATCCGTCATTTGAGGCATGCCACCCACGAAGGCTTCAATACGCCCGCTGCTTTTGTCAGCTTCCGTCTTGACAGACACTGTGACAGGCAGTTCCCGAGTTTGGCCACTGCGCTCAATACGCCAAGTTTTTTTAATGGGTTGATCTCCTTGGACAGAAGCGCGGATAGCCTCGCGCAATTGCCCGCCATCCATCATTGCCACGCCGTCAATCGCGAGCACGCGGTCACCCTGCATCAATCCTGCTTTATCACCCGCACCGCCGGCAACTAACTCACCGATCACAGGCTGCGTCAACGGCGCAGCCAAACCGATTTTTCTATACATCTGCGCATCCGCTTCGCGGATATCCAATTGGGTAATCGGCAACGCGACTGTGCGTAGCGAATCTCGCCCCGATTCACGCACTTGCAATGACAGGTCATAACGATCCAGCGCAGCGCGCGTGAGATGCCAGCGCAAATCTTCCATGGAGCGGATCAGCTCTGTATCGCTCTGTGCACTGCTCAAACTAAGGATTTCATCACCAGCCTTCAATCCGGCCGTAGCGGCCAAAGAGGCAGCGGGTGGCTGGGCAATGATGGCCTTGGCTTGGCTTGATCCGATCCAATTGACAACTGAGTAAAGTACCACAGCCAACAACAAATTCGCCACCGGGCCCGCCGCCACAATCGCAGCGCGCTTGCGCAATGGCTGCGCATCGAAAGACACAGCCTTCAAGTGCGCAGGTGCGGCCTCGCCCTGCCCAACCATTTTCACATAGCCACCCAGCGGGAATAACGCAAGCACAAATTCCGTGTCTTGTCCCGGATGCTGTTTTTTCGGCTTCCATTTCAGCAAAGGCGTACCAAAGCCCACCGAGAAGCGCGTCACTTGCACACCGCAAGCCACCGCCACACGGTAATGTCCATACTCGTGAATGGCAATCAAGAGCCCCAAAGCCAACACAAACGCAACAATCGTCAACATATCAATTCCTTCACCAATTGATTCGCAGCATGGCGGCTGATCTCATCAAGCCCCAATAAATCAACCAAATTGTGGGGCTTGGAGGGGGCGATGCGTGAAAGAGTTTCGGTGTTGACTTGGTGAATCTGATCAAAACGTATTTTTTCACTCAGGAAAGCTGCTACAGCAATTTCATTGGCTGCATTAAGCACCGCACAAGTGCCCTCCGGTGCTTTCATTGCCTCCCAAGCGAGAAACAAGCCAGGAAAGCGAGTGCGATCTGCAGGTTCAAAAGTCATCGCACTCAATGAAGTGAAATCAATTGCTTTTGCGCCACTTTGCATGCGTTCTGGCCAAGAGAGGCCATATGCAATCGGCACGCGCATATCAGGTGTGCCCAGTTGCGCCACAGTGGAAGCATCGGTGTATTGCACCATCGAATGAATGATCGATTGCGGATGAATCACCACCTCAATTTTTTCAGGCGGCATGCCAAACAAATAATGCGCCTCAATCACCTCCAGCGCCTTGTTCATCATCGTGGCTGAATCGACTGAAATTTTACGTCCCATCACCCAGTTGGGATGCGCCACAGCTTGCGCAGGCGTTACATCACCCAGTGTGGCCACATCACGCGTCCGAAATGGGCCGCCAGAAGCGGTGAGAATGATTTTCTCGACGCGCCGGCTCCAAGTCGACGCATCTTCAGGCAAGCTTTGAAAGATTGCGGAATGCTCACTGTCTATAGGCAGCAGCTTGCCGCCGCCGTTTTTCACGGCATTCATAAACAGATCGCCGCCTACGACCAGCGCCTCTTTGTTGGCCAGCAGCAAGCGCTTGCCAGCGCGCGCAGCGGCAAGCGAAGGCGCTAAGCCAGCAGCGCCCACAATCGCCGCCATCACGATATCCACTTGAGCATCAGATGCTATGCTTTCAATAGCTGCTTGCCCAGATTCTATGCCGGCAATCAGGCCTTTTTCCCTCAAAATTACAGCCAATTGATCAGCGGAGGCTGAATCTGCCATCACGACGCGTTGCGGTTTAAATTGTTCGACTTGAACCGCCATCTCCGCCACATTGGTAGAAGCAGATAGCGCATACACCTCATAGCAATCGGGATGCCGCGCGATCACATCAAGCGTACTTTTTCCAATTGAGCCCGTTGAGCCAAGGATGGTGACGCGTTGTTTTTTCATGCTTTCGTCTAGGCCAGCGAATACAGCATCATGCCTAGTGGCAAGGTCGGCAAAAGCGCATCGACGCGATCCAGTACACCTCCATGCCCCGGTAGCAAATTGCTTGAATCCTTCATGCCTGCGCTGCGCTTGACAAGCGACTCGACCAAATCACCTGCCACACTGAGTGTCACCATCAGTGCAGTGGCCAGTATCAACAACAGCCAGCCACGGCCTTGCAGCAGCATTTGGTAAAGCGACGCTGAATCCATCCACTGTGCCCGCCAGTTTGCCCACACCAGCGCCAGCAACATGCAGGCTGCGAAGCCGCCATACACACCTTCCCAGGTCTTGCCCGGGCTGATGCTGGGTGCAAGCTTTCTCCGGCCAAAGCGACGCCCAGAAAAATAAGCCCCGATATCAGCCACCCATACCATCAACAGCAACGAAAGCAGAAAATTTACACCAATCGCCTTGGCTTGAGCTACTGCCAGCCAAGCCGCAGCCAACGCCAGCAAACCGCCTATGACGCGCAGCCAACGCGGTACATCCTGCCAGCGGCTCACGCCGCGTTGAATCAGCCACGCAGCCACAAGAACCCACAATGATCCGACCATCAGCCAGAGCATCGGCGTTTTCATCGTGTGCAAGCCGAACTTCCAAGCCAGCGCGCAAAGCACCAGCCCATCCAATGCCATCAACCACGATGCTTTTTTGGTGTAACCGTTCAGTTGCCCCCATTCCCAGCACGCCAGCACAATCAGCACCAAGCTGACACCCATTAGCCACTCGGGCTGTTTGGCAAACAGGGCGGGTATCAAAATAACCAGCAGGGCAATAGCGGTGATGATGCGTTGCTTGAGCATAGTTACTTTAGGCTATGCGCTTTATGCAGCAACTGCCACTTGCGCGACTTGTTCTGACGTTTTGCCAAAACGGCGCTCGCGCTTTGCGAAAGAGAGCAATGCGGCATCCAGAGCGGTTTCATCAAAATCTGGCCATAGCTTGTCACTGAAAACCAGTTCGCTGTAGGCACATTGCCACAACAAGAAATTGCTGATGCGGCATTCACCGCCCGTGCGGATCAACAGATCAGGATCGCCGACGTGAGCGGTACACATTTCTGCGCCTAGAGCCTCCTCAGAGATCGTTTGCCCACGAGCCACCAATTTTTGAGCGGCCTGCACGATATCCCATCGCCCACCGTAGTTAAAGCAAACATTCAGCGTAATTTTTTTGTTAATCGCTGTGAGTTGTTCGGCCTGAGCAAAACCAGCGCTCACGCGCTCCGAAACACGCGAGCGATCACCCACAAAACATATGCGCACGCCGCTTTCATGCAAAGGCTTGACTTCGCCTGCCAGCGCTGCCAGCAGCAGATTCATCAAGCCAGAGACTTCATCTTGTGGGCGATTCCAATTCTCTGATGAAAACGCAAAAACCGTTAGCACCTTAATGCCGCGATCTGCGCAAGCTCTCACGCATTGACGCAAGGCTTCCACGCCTTGCCTATGGCCAGCCACACGTGGCAAATAGCGCTGATTGGCCCAGCGCCCATTGCCATCCATAACGATAGCAATGTGGTGTGGCTTGGTCATAAATGCTACCAAAATAAGAGCGCTCTGTGCTGATTCTATGCCGGCGTAGTGATGGGGAAGGCTTTAATTTTCGCTTTAAATAGCCAAAATTTCTTTTTCTTTGTCTGCCACCAGACGATCCACCTCAGCGATGAATTTATCGGTGGTTTTTTGCGTTTCGGTGTCCGAGCGCTTTTGTTCGTCTTCCGAGGCGAGCTTATCTTTCACGAGTTTTTTGACACCTTCAATCGCATCGCGGCGCAGATTGCGAACGGCAATTTTTGAGGCCTCGCCATCATTGCGCACGAGTTTGGTCATTTCCTTTCGGCGCTCTTCGCTCATCGCGGGCATCGGCACACGGATCAAGTCGCCCATAGAAACGGGATTGACACCGAGATCGCTGTCACGAATGGCTTTCTCCACCTTCGCGCCTAAGCCTTTTTCCCAAGGCTGCACGCTGATTGTGCGGTTGTCTAACAAAGTAATATTGGCAACTTGATTGAGCGGCGTCGGATTACCGTAGTAATCGACCATGATCCCATCCAAAATCGCCGGATTGGCGCGACCGGTACGGATTTTTCCAAGATTGTTCTTTAGCGCGTCCAATGACTGCGCCATTTTGGTTTCAATATTTTTCTTGATGTCTGCAATGCTCATGATCGTTCCTTCAACTGTTGCTGCGTTCTTTCAATAACAACCTAAACTTTAAACGTGAACCAGTGTTCCTTCATCTTCGCCCAAAACCACACGCTTCAAACCGCCAGCCTTAAAAATAGAGAATACTTTGATTGGCAGCTTCTGATCGCGACACAGTGCAAAAGCGGCTGCGTCCATAACACCCAGATTTTGCCGCATTGCGTCATCAAAGCTGAGCTTGGTGTAGCGCGTCGCATTTGGGTCTTTTTTCGGATCAGCGCTATATACACCGTCGACCTTGGTGGCCTTCAAAACAATCTCTGCGCCGATTTCTGCACCGCGCAAAGCTGCCGCGGTATCGGTGGTGAAAAACGGATTGCCCGTGCCAGCTGCAAACACCACCACTTTGCCCTCCTCTAGATACTGCAAAGCCTTGGGGCGCACATACGGCTCGACCACTTGATCGATATTGATCGCGCTCATCACACGCGCCACCATACCTGCATGATTCATCGTATCGGCCAGCGCCAACGCATTCATCACCGTGGCCAGCATACCCATGTAATCGGCGGTAGCGCGATCCATGCCCACTGAACCGCCGGCCACACCACGAAAGATATTACCGCCACCGATCACAACCGCCACTTGCACACCCATTTCGGTGATTTCTTTGATCTCTTCCACCATGCGCACAATCGTGGCCCGGTTAATACCAAAAGCATCGTCACCCATTAACGCTTCGCCTGAGAGTTTGAGCAAAATACGTCTGTAGACGGGTGCGGTCATGGGCTGGGTTCCTTAGAATAGTTAAACCCTCTGATTATCGGTGAATTGGCCATGAAAAAAGCGGCTCAAGAGCCGCTTTTTTTGGTGGGTCTTTTTGTTGATCTGACAGGCTTAAGCCGCTAGATCAAGCACCCAAATCAACTTACCCTTTTGCAGCCGCCACTTGCGCAGCCACTTCAGCAGCAAAATCGTCCACCTTCTTCTCAATACCCTCACCCACCACATACAGCGTAAAGCTCTTGAGCGTGGTGTTGGCAGCTTTGAGATAGGCGCCAACGGTTTGCTTGCCGTCTGACGCTTTCACAAACACTTGGTCGAGCAAGCTGACTTCTTTAAGGTACTTTTGCACCGAGCCGTCAATACGCTTGGCTACGATTTCAGCGGTTTGGGCAGGCTTGCCGGCGGCTTCCAATTCTTTACGAGCTTCTTCTGCTTTGCCAACAGCCACAGCGCGCTCTTTTTCGATCAATTCAGCTGGCACATCAGCGCTAGATAAAGAAACGGGCTTCATCGCAGCGATATGCATCGCCACATCGCGCGCAACAGTTTCGTCGCCATCAAACTCTACGGCCACACCAATGCGCGTGCCGTGCAGATACGTGGCCACTTTTGAGCCCGACGCAAAGCGCTTGAAGCGGCGAAAGCTCATGTTCTCGCCGATCTTGCCGACGAGACCTTTTCGCACGTCTTCCAGCGTAGGGCCAAAGCCGTCCAAGCTGAAAGCAGTGGCGCTGAGCGCGGCCACATCGGCTGGGTTAGCAGTAGCGACTGCTTTGGCAGCCGCATTGCACAAGGCCAAGAAGCTATCGTTTTTCGTGACGAAATCAGTCTCGCAGTTGATCTCGATCATGCCGGCATGGTTACCATCAACAAATGCCGTCACCACGCCTTCGGCGGTGATGCGGCTTGCCGCTTTACCCGCTTTGTTGCCGAGCTTGACGCGCAAAATTTCTTCAGCCTTCTCCATATCGCCACCGGCTTCCGTCAGCGCTTTTTTACACTCCATCATCGGGGCGTCCGTCTTGCCGCGCAATTGCGCAACCATGCTTGCTGTGATTGTCATGTGTATTCCTTCAATTTGAATTCAAAAAAAGGGGCTACGCGAGCCCCTTTGAGAGGACAGCCCGCAATTAAGCAGCTTGGCCTTCTGAGACTTCTACGAATTCGTCGTTGCCGCCTTGCACAGCCTTGACGACTTCTTGCACGGCATTCGCACGGCCTTCGAGGATGGCATCGGCCACACCGCGAGCGTAGAGCAACACAGCTTTGGCCGAGTCATCGTTACCCGGGATCACGTAATCAATGCCTTCAGGTGAGTGGTTCGAATCGACCACGCCGATGATGGGGATGCCGAGTTTGCGTGCCTCTTGCACAGCAATCTTGTGGTAACCGACGTCGATCAAAAAGATAGCGTCTGGCAAGCTTGGCATATCGGCGATGCCGCCAATGTCTTTTTCCAGTTTGATCATCTCGCGGGAGAAAGTCAGCTGCTCTTTTTTGGAGAGGGCATCGAGGCCCGTTTCTTGCTGAGCCTTCATGTCCTTGAGGCGCTTGAGCGAGCCTTTAACAGTTTTGAAGTTAGTTAGCATACCGCCGAGCCAGCGCTGATTCACGAAGGACACGCCTGCACGGCCTGCTTCAGCGGCGACGATGTCACGCGCTGTACGCTTCGTGCCAACGATCAAAATATTGCCGCGATTGGCGGAGAGTTGACGAACGAATTTCATCGCTTCCTCGTACATCGGGAGCGATTTTTCGAGGTTGATGATGTGGATTTTGTTACGGTGGCCGAAGATGAACGGTGCCATCTTGGGGTTCCAGAAACGGGTCTGGTGGCCGAAATGGACGCCTGCGTCCAGCATCTCGCGCATGGAAATTGCCATGATTTGATTCCTAAGGTTGGGTCTAAAATCAGCTCGCATCGAGCAAAGAATTCACAAAAAATCTCTGTAAATTCAGTGCCCAACACCTTGGTTGAGCCGGTTTGCGAATATTTACTTACCTTGGCTACGCTAACGCAGCCTCAGCAGCAAAGCCCTATGATTATAGCACCCGACACCCGCTTTTCGACAACTTTCCCTGACCTGCACGCGACCCGCGAGGCCTTGCGATCAGGCCAAAGCACCGCTGCGGCGCAAATGCAGCGCAGCTTGGAAATCGCCCAATCCGAAGCCTGCGCGAATACGTTTCGCAGATTGAATCCGCAGGCTGTCGCTGATGCAGGAGCAGCTTCCCCGGATTTGCCACTGGCTGGCTTGGCCATTTCTGTGAAAGATTTGTTTGATGTGGCAGGAGAAGTCTCGGCCAGCGGCAGCAAGGTGATGGCTGACAACGCGCCGGCAGCGCAAGATGCCTTGGCTGTTGCGCGCCTCAAAGCTGCGGGTGGCGTGATCCTTGGCCGCACGCACATGGTGGAATTTGCATTCTCTGGCATAGGCGTGAATCCGCACTTTGGCACGCCGGTCAATCCACTGGCCTTAAAAGTTGATCCTGCCACGCCACGCATTCCGGGCGGCTCATCCAGCGGCGCAGCGGTGTCGGTTGCCAGTGGCGCGGCTTTTATCGGGTTAGGCTCAGACACAGGCGGCTCAATCCGAATTCCAGCGGCATTGTGCGGTTTGGTCGGCTTCAAACCGACGGCGAACACAGTGCCAACACAAGGCGCTGTGCCGCTGTCCCACACGCTCGATAGCATCGGCGCGCTCACACGCAGCGTGCGCGATGCGATTTTGGCCCACGAGATTCTGAGTAAACAACCCGTTACCTCCTCGGGCAAAGCTTTGAAAGATTGCCACTTCGCGGTGGCGCGGAGCAACATGCTAGATGCGCTCGATGTGGATGTTGCACGTAACTTTGAGGCGAGCTTGAAAGCAGTGAGAGATTCAGGCGCCAAGATCACGGAAATCGCATTGAGCGAAATCGCCGAGTTGGGCAGTATTCAATCGCGCGGCAGTTTTTCAGCGCCCGAACTTCAATCGTGGCTCATCCCCGCAGGCCTGTGGCCAGATCGAAAAGCAGAGTTTGACCCAAGAGCAGCAGCACGTATTGCGATGGCTGACATGATGAGCGCCACCGACTACGTACGCTTGCAGATGGCGCGACAGCAGTGGATTGAGCGAGTGGGCATGGCTTTGCGAGACTTTGATGGCGTGCTCTCGCCGACCGTACCTCTGGTCGCCGCGGCTATTGCAGATGTCGCTCCCGGCGTTCGGCACGATGCTGAATTTTTCCGCGTCAATGCGCTGATGCTGCGCAACACCAGCGTGGTGAATTTGCTTGATGGCTGCGCGATCAGCCTGCCCAATCAGCCCGAAGGTGGCTTGCCCACCGGGCTCATGCTTTGGCATGGCGCGGGCTTGGATCATGCTGTGCTGAAAATCGCAGCTCAAATTGAGCGAATCATCTAAACTGATGACTACCGTAGAGCGCTTCGGCTTTACAATACGACAATATTGTTCACTATCTTTTTGATAGCTGCCCGCGCTTATTTTATGCCGGCAATCGGGCATTTTTGCCTTAAATATTCACTTGAATCTGTTTGAAGTACATGAAAATTGCAGTCGTCGGCGCAGGCATTATTGGCATCACCACCGCCTATGAATTGGCGCGTGATGGCCATGAAGTCACGGTGTATGAAAAGCGCGGTGCTGCGGCTGAGGAAAGTAGCTTTTCCAATGCCGGCGTGCTCTCGCCGGGCTATGTGACGCCTTGGGCTGCGCCAGGTATGCCGTGGAAAGTGATCAAGCAAATGGTCAGTTCGCATGCAGCATTTCGCTTGAATTTTCCTCTTCAAGGGGCGGATATTGCTTGGCTGTGGCACTTTTGGCGCGCTTGTGATCTGCCCGCCTACCAGCGCCACCGCGCCGCTTTGCAGCAATTGGCCTTTTATAGTCGCGGCCAACTACACGCCATCACAGAGCGTCATAGCTTGGAATACGACCGCGCAGCGGGCTATTTGATTGCGCTGCGTACTGAAAAGGATCGCGCTTTTGCGCAACCTAGTTTGCAGATGCTACGTGACTTGAATGTGCCGTTTACCGAGCTCGATGAAGCCGGGGCACGCGAGATTGAGCCTGCGATCAATCAGGACACGCGCTTTGCTGGCGCAATCTATCTGGCGCAGGATGAGGTGGCCAATTGCCGCCAATTCGCCCTATTGCTCAAAGATGAATGCCGCCGCCTCGGTGTCCAGTTTGAATTCAATACTTCAGTGCAAAAAGTGCAGATTGCCGGCGCAAAAGCTGCGCAAGGCGCTACTCTTTTAGTAGCGGATATTCAGCCCAGCTCGCAACTGTCTTCCTTGCTTCCAAGCACCGCGCAAGCCTCGCAGGCTGCGCGCGAGATGAGCTTTGATGCGGTGGTGCTTTGCACTGGCGCGCAAGCTGCATCTTTGCTGTCGCAGCTGGGTGTGCATTTGCCACTGCGCCCGGTGTATGGCTATTCGGTCAGCGCGCATGTGAAAGAACCGCTTAACGCACCTCGCTCTGGCTTGATGGATGAGCGTTACAAAGTAAGCATCACCCGATTGGGGCAGCGCGTGCGCGCGGCCGGCAGCGCCCAAGTGGGTGGGCACGCTGGCGAGATGAATCGCGCTGCGCTTCGCACGCTTTATAAAGTGCTGCACGATTGGTTTCCCGGTGCAGCATTGATGAGCCAAGGCGTGCAGGAATGGCAAGGTGCTCGCCCCATGCTGGCCAATCGCCCCCCAGTGATCGGCCGCGTTGCAAGCAACTCTCCGATTTGGCTCAATCTCGGCCACGGCTCTAGCGGCTGGGCGCTCTCCTGCGGAAGTGCGCGGCTCTTGGGCGATCAAATTGCTGGGCAAGACAGTGAAATCAACGCCTCACCTTACGCGCTTTTACAGGCAGCGTAGATTGACGATCGCCTAGCGGCGCATAGTTCGCGTCAACCGGGCCACGCTTTTTGCCTGACTTGTATTTGCTCGGTCGGCATGAAATCGTTGCGCACGACTGCCGCGACTAGCGGTGCGTTCAGTTTGTCAATAGCGGCTTGTGCTTCATTCAACGCTCGGCTCATGCGATCAGCTTCTTCTTCAAAAAATCTCGAATCCACGCCGAGCATTTCTCGCTCAATGCGGTGAATTCGATCATACAAATTAAGTGATTCATTGCCTGTGGTCGATACGTAAGCGTTGCCAGCGGCGAGCGTAGGTGGGTTGCTCGGATTCATAGTCATGGCTCGCATCATCTGCTCGGATTCTTTGTAAGAATGCGCACCCCCGACCCAAGCGATACGTTTGCCCGCTTCCAACTCCTCCAGCGCCTTCATGCAAAGCTGCTCGAGCAAATCAATGCGAAAACTGTTCAATGGCAACCATGCCAAACTCAATCGCGCACTATGGCAAAGCGGTGTACCGGAAGCTGCTAAAGCCATGATGCGTGCCAATATCTTTTGAGCCGAGCGTGTCGCCGTGGCCACATCGGGCTGCATCAAAATACCAACTCCAAAGGCATGTCGAGAGACGCGCCCTACACTGGCTGTGGTCGATACACTGGTAGAAAGACACGCAGCAATTTGTACCATCCCCGATTCAAAGCCCTGCTCTCCTAGCTCTTCCAAGGCCGTATTGGCATCCATGACCGGCATATAAATAAAGAGCCCGCAAATCTGCTCCTCACGCATTTGCTCCCTCGCTTTATACAGTTGCGCTTGCATGCCATCACGGTTAAGCAAGCCCGTGAGCACATCGCGCAAGGGCGAAATATTTGCACGCGCCAGCACTTGCCGCCCCATGCGATGATGGAAAAAGAGGCCGCGCATGATCGAAAAAGAGGCCAGCATGCTTAGCACAGCAGCCCCGATAGCACCGCTTTGGGCGCTATAGTGACCTTTATAAGCAGCAAATAAAACGCCCAAGCCTCCTACATAGAGCAAGATTCCAAAAGTCACTCCAAAATTGCGTGAATAATTTTTCCACCAAGCCCAAATCAAAAGGGTAAATGTGAAGGCCAGTAACGACGCGAGCAGCACACCCGAAATGCCAGATACCGTGTCGCGTGAAGCGTAATCTGCCCAGATCCAACTGACAGCCGCACTGAGCCCAGAGATGCCAACCATACCCCACCACCACGGCTTGGAATACACCCGAATATTCAGAGCTTGAGCCGTGACCCACGGCAACAACACACCCCAGCTCGTATTGATCAGAAATTTTGCTTGATCATTAAAGTGCGCACTTTCCCTGCCTATCAACAAGCCGCCCAAGCCACTGCCAAAAAACAGTACCAAAGCCACGACCGAACTCATCAGGGTGACGGATAAAAAGCTTGTTTTTCGGAAATGCAGCGCCATGATCAAACCCATTAATGCCAACACGAGATTGACACCAACCAGCACTCCTGTTGGAAAAACGCTTTTGAATCGCGATTCTAGGAATGCACCTTGAGTTTGCATGAACACAGGGGCATCCACCGCGCCCCTATGAATGACTTGCACCATAAGGTCTAACTGACCTGCTGCCAACGGTATCTCAAAACTAGGCTGTCGATCCGGCAGAGGCCAAGTATTCATCGCAAGCCGATCACCCGCCGTTAAAGTCGTCCAAGCTCCAAAATCATGGCGGTAAGACAAATGAACCAGATCCAGCCGAGGCATCTGCACAGTCACAAGAATATCGTTGGCCTGCTTTTCGTTAAGCACCGTCCATCGAGCAACCATGCGCTCACCTTTGCGCAGCGTAAAAAGCTCATAATGCGGTGCTGAGCTAAACCGCTCCCCGGGCCAAGACCAGACAAGCGACGGATCAAGCGCGATTTCATCGGCTATCTGCACGCCTCCCACTATCGTGCTTTCCCAATGCTGGCGCAGATCAATGTCTAATGTCTTGCGCACCTTCGGCTCTTGCGTTTCCTGCAGCCTGTCACCCCAGTTAATTTGGGGGGCTGAATAAGCCATCTGAGCATGAGCCAACAGGAGCACCAGCGCCACAAGGCGAGTGATGCAAGCACAGCTGATCAAGCCAACACCTCCAGCACATCGGAGCGGTATTCGCGATGGTACAAAATCAGCAACACGAAAGCAGTTGCCCCAGCAAAGGCCAGCGTAGAGAAAAACCACGCGATGACTGCGAACGCAAAGTAGTAACCCCTCAGGCCGTCGTTAAAAGTCTCAGCGGCCATACCGAGCATGCGGCCAGCTCGCAGAGAGTATTGCTCACGATCAAACTTCCCCGACTCAAACTCTTTTGGATCTGGCATGGAGCCAATCAAAAGTGCGACAAACGTATATTGCCGCATGCTCCAAGAAAAGCGAAAAAACGAATACACAAAAATGCCGATCATCACCAGCACTTTGAGATCAAAAATCAACACCGAGGTGCGCTGAGCAAATGGTATATCTTTGACCAGCTCTGTGGCTTTATCCGTGCTTCCCAGCAAGGCAAACAAACCACCAATCACGATAATCGTGGTGGAGCAAAAAAAGGCGGGCGTGGAAGACAGATTTTGCGTGATGATGCCATCGAGCACGCGTGGGTCACGCTGAGTTGCTTCGTGCATCCAATAGCTGCGATAGCGATTGGTCGTCGCAATCAAGGAATTGCGCTTAACGCCTTGGGTCTTGGTGAACCAAGAGTAGGCCATCCACGAGGTAAAAAACCACACCAAAGCCAACCAATCGGGCCAAGGAAGAAGCGATAGCATTTGCATATCGCTTCATCTTAACCAGCATTTCAAATGAAAAACGCCACCGCTCATAGTTACAAAATGTATCTAAAATATAACTGGTAAGGCGCAAGGATTATTTATTGAGTTTGCTAGCCACCTCAGCCACACGCTTACCGTAAGCGTGCGCCGTATCCAAATCGCCTTGAGGAATTTTGTCTGCGGGGTCGTTCGGGCCGCATTGCGCCATCACGCCACTGTTGGAGCCGATGCGGTTGATGGTGCCGTCGTTGAGTGCCGGCTGGCCCACCCAGATCATGCCTTGCTGCATTGAGAGGGTGATGAAGTATTGAAGCGTTGAGAGCTTGTCGCCACTGGGGCTGGCTGAGCAAGTGAAGCCGCCAGCCACTTTGTCTTTCCACGCGCTGGTGAACCATTTTTTGCTGGTCGCATCGGCGAATTTTTTGAATTGCCAGCTGGCCATGCCCATGTAGGTGGGGCTGCCCATCACAATAGCATCTGCCGCATCAAGCGTGGCCCATTGCGCTTCCGTGAGGTTGCCCTCTGCATCGATGGCCACCAATTCAGCGCCTGCGCCTTTGGCCACGAAATCTGCCACACGCTGCGTGTGACCATAACCTGAGTGATAAACAACTGCGACTTTTGCCATGAGATTTCTCCTTGAAGGCGTTGAGGGAATGATTTAAGCGGATGCTTCCAAGCGGCCCATTTCACCACGCGAGAAAGCGCGGCGATAGGCCATGATGTCGTCAAAGCTGTTGCCCATGAAAGGGCCGCCAGGAAAGACCGGTTCGTTGATCGGTGTGCCGCTGAAGAACACGCCGCGAAGCGCTTGGCTGCCCGCTTTGATGCGCGCCATGCTCTGGCCGGGCTCGCCAGATGCTTCGAAAATGATAGCACTCTGCGCAATATCTATGCCGGCTACCTGCTCAAAAGTGCCTGAACGGATGACAAAAAAGCCGTTGTCGCCTGATGCAACCGGAATGCTCACACTCGCGCCTGCTTGCAATGTGACATCCAGCATATTCACGCGAGTAAGCCATCGCGGATCTTGCGTAATCGGTGAGCTTTGGCCGTCAAATTCACCCGCAACGACGCGCAAGCTACCGCCTTCAAAACTTACCGTTGGCATGTCGCTGTGGTTCACACGCAGCGCCACGGGATCAGCGCCCTTGTTAGCGCGGCTTAAATTCACGAAAACCTGTAAGCCCTGCTCCGTTTTGCCTGCTGCAGCCGGCGTTTCTTCATGCATCGCGCCGCGCCCAGCTTGAAACCAATGCAAATCACCGGGCGCAATCAGGCTGTGATCGCCCATGGAATCGCGGTTGATCGTGCCCGCTTCAGATTCGGGCAGAGTCAGCGATACAGCACTCATACCGGCATGCGGATGCGGGCCAAACGGATTGGAGCGCAAGGTGTAGCTGTCTACCCCAATGAAGGGATCGATCCAGCGGCTGTCTACGCGAAGCATTTGCGCGCCAGACAGGCCGTCGAAGCTGTGAGACGGCATATCAATGATTGCTTTCACAACAAGTAGCGGGCGAAGTTCTGATCCACACATGATGATCTCCCTGTCTTGCTTGGCTCAGGAAGCCAAGTCAAACACCAGCACTTCTGCATCGTTTGCGGCGCTGAGCAAGAGACTGGATTCGCCTTGGATTTTTACGGCATCCCCGCCTTGCAAGGGTTTGCCGTTGACCGACAAGCTGCCGCGAATCAGATGCACATAGGCCTTGCGCTCTGGCTCGAGTCTGAGAGTGGCAGTCTCAGTGCCATTGAACAAGCCCGAGTAAATCCGCGCATCCGCGTTCAAGCCGATGCTTGCACCCTCGCCAGGGGGCGCGGCGATGAGTTTGAGCTGGCCTTCCTTATCAGATGCCGACACAGTTTTCTGCTCATAGCTGGGCGAAATACCTTGCACATTCGGCTCAATCCAGATTTGCAAAAAATGCGTTTCTTGGCCATCAGCGTGGTTGAATTCACTGTGCATCACGCCCTTGCCCGCGCTCATGCGCTGCACATCGCCAGGCGGGATACCTTTCACATTGCCCATGCTGTCTTTGTGCGCAAGGTTGCCGGAGAGCACGTAAGAGATGATTTCCATATCGCGATGGCCATGTGTGCCAAAACCAGTTCCGGGTGCAATGCGATCTTCATTGATCACGCGCAGGTTGCCCCAACCCATGTGGGCTTCATCGTGATAGCCGGCGAAACTGAATGAATGGAAACTCTTGAGCCAGCCATGGTCTGCATAGCCGCGCTCTTGAGATTTGCGAAGGGTGATCATGATGGGGCTCCAAAAAATCGGATTGAAATTCAAACAGCCGGACGCAGAAGACGCAAAGGTTACGCAAAAGACGCAAAAAAGACAAAAGACAAGAAGATGAAAAACAGAAATACGCCATGAGTTTCAAACCACGATGTATTTCTCTTTTTTGTCTTTCTTCTGCGTAACCTCTGCGTCTTCTGCGTCCGGCTGTTTTGTTTTCTTAAGCGCCTAACTTTAGGCAAAAGCTAGTATCTTGCAATCGAATGATTTTGATGTCATCATTCAAAAATGAAGAACGTTCGAGATTTAATCACCCCGGAAGCTCTAGCGCTTATCCGCACCGTCTCCACTGAAGGCAGCATGGCCGCCGCTGCACGAAAAATGGGCTTAGTGCCCAGCGCCGTCACGTATCGGGTGCGGCAAATTGAAGATGCGCTTGATGTGTTGCTCTTTGATCGCTCAGCCAAGCAAGCCCGCATCACGCCAGCGGGCGAGGAGCTGCTGCAAGGCGGGGAGCATGTGCTGCAAGAGCTGGATGCTGTGGCGCGGCGCGTGCAGCGCGTGGCCACGGGCTGGGAGCCGCAGCTGACCATTGCCGTCGATAGCCTGATCTCCAAGCGCACGATGTTTGAGCTGTGCGAATCTTTCTTCGTGAGTGGAGAAAAAGGCTCACCGCCGCCCACGCGCCTTCGCATCCAAGGCGAGACGCTCTCCGGCACATGGCATGCCTTGCTTGATGGCCAAGCCGATTTGGCCATTGGCGGCGTGGTTGAGGGAATTGCGCAAGCGGGCATCCAAGCTAAGCCCTTGGGCGACGTGCCTTTCGTGTTTGCCGTCGCGCCGCATCACCCACTGGCCTCGACAAAGCAGCCGCTGCAAGATGCCGTGATCCAAGCGCACCGCATCGTCGCCGTCGCCGATTCCACGCACCGCAAACAAACGATGTCGGTAGGCATCTTGCCCGGCCAAGATGTGCTCACGGTAAGCACCATGCCCGATAAGCTCGATGCGCAATTGCGCGGCTTGGGCTGCGGCTTCGTGCCGCATTGCATCGCCAGGCCTTACATCGAAACAGGCCGCCTCGTGCTGCTCACCACAGAGCGGATCCCGCGCGCTCCACGAGTCAACTACGCTTGGCATACACCCGCTCGCGGCACTTTGGGCAAAGCCCTGTCTTGGTGGTTAGCACAACTCGCTCAGCCGAAAACGCGTGAAGCTTTGCTGTTTAAGCATTGATTTTGCTATTAGTTTAGTAGCTAATCGCATAGATTCTATGCCGGCGATTGGCTTGTTCTCTTTGAAATTCACTTGAGATAAAGCGCACGCTGCGCAAGTGCCGTAGCTATGCTGCTTCGTGCTTTGGGCGCTCCTTCTTTGCACACCTATAACCCTTGATCTCGCGGCAGACTACGCGTTATGCGCCTGCGCCCGATTGAGCAGCAAGCTCGAAGCACGCAGCTTTCTAAGGCAAAGCGCACAGCGCTTTAGCAAAAACGTGTTTGAGCGCAGCGAGTTGTTTTTGCGGCCTTTGAAAGCGAGTACTGCAGATGCTCGCCCGAAGGGCTTGCTGCTCTGGGCGCAGGCGCATAACGCGTAGCCTGCCGCGAGAACTGCCAACAATTCGAGAACGAAGAACGTACAATTAATTGGGTTCTGACCCCAATTAATTTCCATAACTCATGGCTTGTGTTTTGCCTGAAAAGACGCGGTACACGATCACGGTGTAGACGATGATCATGGGCAACACGATGAGTGCACCGGCCAAAATGATCTTGAGCGACTCGGGCGACGAGGCAGCTTGCCAGATGGTCATTTTGTCGATCACCAAGTAGGGGAAGAGGCTGTAGGCCAAGCCATAAAAGGCGAGGATGACGATGCCGACTGTTGCTGCGAAGGGCACCCAATCGCCGTAGGCATTGCCGAGAGCCAAGCGTGTGGGTAGGCGCGATACGCTGCGATAAACGATGAAAAACAAAAGAGCTGTCATCACTGGTAATGGCGCTAGCAATACAACATAAGGCAGCGTAAACCATTTGTCAAAAATACGATCACTCACCCAAGGCGTGACCATGGAGATGGCCAGTACGCCAATCGCACTGAGCAGCAAGGCACCGCGTGCCCATTGCACAGCACGCAATTGCAAACTCCCTTCTGTTTTAAAAACAAGCCATGTCGCGCCCAATAAGGCGTAGCCCGCTGCCAAACAGAGCGCAATCAGCGCAGCGAATGCGTTGCCTGCCCAACCGCCTTCAAAGCCAATGATGTAACTGCCCAGCATCCAACCTTGGCTCAGCGCAGCAATCAAGGAGCCTGCATAGAAAGCTGCATCCCAGCGCGGGCGATGTGGCTCTTGCGCTTTCACGCGAAATTCAAAAGCTACGCCGCGCAAAATCAGCGCGATCAGCATAATCGCCACCGGCAAATACAGCTCGCCCAAAATAATGCCGTGCGCCGCTGGAAAGCAAGTGAGCAAAATGCCCACACCGAGTACGAGCCATGTCTCGTTGGCATCCCAGAAAGGCCCGATGCTACTCACCATCATGTCTTTATCTGCTTGATTTGCACGGCGCAGCAAAATACCTACGCCCAAGTCATAGCCATCAAGCACCACATAGGCGAGCATGGATAAGCCCATCACGGCCATAAAGATCACGGGCAGCCAGTCGTTGAAAGTCAAGAGTTCGTTCATGTCGCACCCCCAGCAAGTGCAGGCGTTTGTGCCGCACCGCTTGCAAGTAGCGGCGTCTGCGCGGCGCTGGATTCGGGGTGAGCCGCTTTACGGGCGAGATAAAACACCACAGAAATATAGGCCACCAACAGCATCACATAGACCGTGATGTACATCGCTAGCGTGGCAGCAAGCATGGGCGTGGGGATCGTGGCAGCAGCTGCTTTTGTGGAAAGGACACCGGTAACAAGCCAAGGCTGGCGGCCAATCTCCGTCACATACCAGCCTGCGAGCGTGGCCACCCAACCAGAAAATGTCATGCCCACGAACACCTTTGCCAGCCAAGGCTTGATCTCCCTGCCCTTGCGCTGCTGCCACATGGCTAGCCAGCCGACGAATAGCATGAGCATTCCAGTGCCTACCATCACGCGAAAGCCCCAAAACACGGGCGCCACCGGAGGATGCACGCCTTTGAAATCATTGAGTCCTTTGACTTCGCCATTGATGTCGTGCGTGAGATACAACGACGCGAGTTTCGGAATGCTGATCTCAAATTTATTCTCGCGCGCCTTCTCGTCAGGTAGACCAAAAAGTACTGCGGGCGCGCCGCGCTGCGTCTCCCAAATACCTTCCATCGCAGCGAGCTTTGCGGGCTGATGCTTGAGCGTAGACAGGCCATGCAAATCGCCCAAGAAGATTTGAACGGGTAAGCAAACAGCGGCCATCACGATGCCGGTGCGCAGCGTGGCGAGCACACTGGCACTGCGATCACCGCGCAGCCAGCGATACGCGCTGATGCCCGCAAGCAGAAAAGCTACCGTCACAAAGCAGGCCATCATCATGTGCGAGAGTTTGTAGGGGAACGATGGATTGAAGATCACGGCCCACCAATCCGTCACAAAGGCCACCACCTCACCATTGGCATTCGGGCGCATCTCGAAGCCCGCAGGCGTTTGCATCCAAGAGTTGAGCGCGAGAATCCAAAAGGCCGAAAGGCTCGTGCCGAAGGCTACCAAACAGGTGGCCACCGTATGCCATTTGTGCCCGACTCTACCCAATCCAAACAGCATCACGCCAAGAAAACTGGCTTCTAAAAAGAACGCGGTCATCACTTCGTAAGCCAGCAGCGGCCCGGCAATATTGCCCACGGTGTTCATAAAGCCCGGCCAGTTGGTGCCAAACTGGAAACTCATTGTGATGCCGCTCACCACTCCTAAAGCAAAGGTCAACGCGAAGATTTTGACCCAGAAGAAATACGCTTCCATCCATTTCGCATCTTGCGTCCGCGCAAAGCGAAATTTAAAAAACATCAACACCCAAGCCAGCGCGATCGTGATCGTGGGAAAGAGAATGTGGAAGCTGATGTTGGCCGCGAATTGAATGCGGTGCAGGATCAGGGGATCAAAAGCTGCGGTGGTGACTTCATTCATAGCAAGCTCCTAAAAAATCGGGGGAATTAAGTTTTCGGGCGTTGTCGCTTTCGCGGTGTTTTTATCTTTGCTCTTAAAAAGCATCATGTCTTTAAACTCTAAAAGCTTCTGTGCGGCAGCGCCCATCTTCATCAGCTGGCGCAAGGTTTGTTCGTCCAAGCGCTGAATATCGGTAAACCAAGTGGTGACCAATTCAATCAGCTCATGCATTTGCGCCATGCGCTTTTGGGCATGCACGTCTTGCGGATTCGTGGGCTCATGCAGCAGCGAATCGCGCAGCATGGAAAGCGTGGGATCAATCTCGCGTTTCTTACGCTCATCAGCCAGCGTGCGGAAAATCAGCCACACATCATCGGGCGCACTGAAATACTCGCGCCGATCACTGGGCAAATGCTGCAATTTCACGAGCCGCCAAGAATCGAGCTCTTTCAAACCCATGCTCACATTCGAGCGCGAAAAATCCAGCGCTTCGGCAATCTCATCGGCATTCAGTGGGCGTTCGCTCACAAAAAGCAGCGCATAAATCTGCCCCACTGTGCGATTGATGCCCCAGCGGCTGCCCATTTCACCGAAATGAAGAACGAAGCTTTGAGCGAGAGGAGTGAGTTTCATGGAGTTACTTGATTTTCAGGAATTACTAAAATTATAGGAAATTCCCTTCTTTTTTGCAAGACCTCGCTAGGTTTAGGTATTTAAGTGGTCGGCGCACTCAGGCCTGTGGGAGCCGTATTCGGGCGGGCTCATGGTCCCTACTCGCGAATATGGCGACACTTGTCGCCTAAGAAACGAAAAGCGCGAGCGCTTTAAACGCTGCGCTGCGAGAAATCGCCCGCCCGAATACGGCTCCCACAGGCCATTGGTTGGCGCGGCGAAGCACGATCGCAGCGCGCAGACCGGGTTTGCGTTTGCAACCATCGGCGCGCAGAGATTTTCCGCACTCCAGACAGGCCGCGAGGGTTGGGGCTATTGCGGCTGCCGATTTCTCGCAGCACAGGTTAAATAAACGCGAAGCGTTTTGGTTTCTTATCTTGCGGCAGGTGCCGCCAAACCCGAGCAGGGTACATGAGGCAGACGCAATAGCCCCAACCCTCGTAGCCGCTCTAAACAAAACGAAATCACCAGATCGCTACAAAAATAATAGCACCTCACGAAATAAATACGCCGGCTATTAGCCTAAAAGGCTTAACAATCAGCCGCCGTTAGCAGCAATCCAGTCTTTGTAAGCCGGATGCTGGCGCATCGTATTGAAGCAAAAGCCTTGCGCTTTCAACCCAACAATCAAAGGCGCCAAAACGGCTGGGGCCCAAGGATCTTTGCGGCTCCAGATGCCCAGATGCGCCATGAGGATGTCGCCAGACTTGATGTCCTTCAAAGCTTTTTTCAGCAGCGCGTCATTCGAGACACGCTCACTAGGCAGCTCATCTCCTAGAAAGCCAGCGGGTGCCCAGCCGACATGTTTGTAGCCGCATTTCTCGGCTTCTGCAAGAAGTTTGGGAGAAGTTTTGCCACCAGGTGCGCGGAAGATGGGCAATGCTTTCTTGCCTGTGTAGTATTCCAAGCGCTCTTTGGCTGTGTCGAGTTGTTCGCAGTATTTCTTGGGCTCCCATGTGAAGCTGCGCCCCGCGAACGCGCCCGCGGTGGGTTGCACGATGAATTTCGTCTCGTTGCCTTTGGCATCACCCATCAAAATCGGATGATCCCAAGTGTGCGAGGCAAATTCATGGCCTTCTTTGCCGCGCGCTGCCCAGAATTTTTCTCCCCAGTTTTTCGCAAGAGACGTGCTTTCGTCTTTCGTTTTCTCATTGGCTGCAAAAAACGTGACTTTCACGTTGTGTTTGTTCAGCGTGTCGGCAATAAATTGCGCCACCTCCATGTGGCCGGTGTCAAATGTGAGGTACACCGGCTTGTCGCACAGCGCAGGCGGCGGGATCACAGGCGCTGCCACCACAGGCGCAGCTTTTTTGCCAAATATTGAGCCTAATTGGGCTCTAGCCGGCGTACTTATTGCGCAAGCTGCTATTAAAAAAAGAGCAATTGAATGTGTAAATTTATTCACGAGGCGCATGATCAAGCGTCCATACCCCATGCGGTGAGCGGCCCACGTTGATCTGGCGAGCGATTTTGCCCGTTTGCAGATCAATCACGGCCAGTTTCTTCGCCCATCGCGAGGTGACATACAACAATTTTCCATCACTTGATACATCCATGCAATCAGGCCCGCCCGGCACATTAAATTGCGCCACCACGCCCTGCGTTTGCAGATCAATCTTGCTGATGGTATTGGCGACACGATTGCTCACAAAGAGATGGCGCTTGTCGCCCGCTGCACGAAAGGCGTGTGCACCCTTGCCCGTAGGAATCGTTTTGACCAATTTTGCTGGCTCAGTGCTTCCTTTAGAGACATCAAACACCTGGACGCCATCGCTAGCTGTGAGCCCGATGAAGGCAAATTTATCGTCGGGCGAGAGGTAAATATCGGCGGGCATGTCGCCGGTGGGCATGCGCCAGCGAATGCTTTGCGTGGCCAGATCAATCGCCACCCATTCATCACTGTCTTGCATCGTCACGTAGGCGGTTGTGGATTTGCTGTCGATCCACATGTGGCTGGGCGTTTTGGCAGTAGAAATACGCTTAATTAATTTGAGCTGCGGCTCAGATTGCGGCTGCCATTGGTAAATATCCACATGGTTCAACCGATTCGCAGCGGTGACGAACCATTTCATATCGGGCGAAAACCGCAAATGATAAGGATCCAGAATGCCTTTGATCACGCGCTGCACAGTGGCCGTGCGTGGGTCGAGAAAGGTGAGCGAATCACCACCTGCATTAGCCACGATGAGTGATTTTTCATCAGGCGTGAGGTACAAATGGTGCGGCTCTTTGCCGGTGGGGATGCGCTGCGTCTCAGCCCAAGTATTCGGATCAATCACGCTGATATTGGCATCAAGCGAGTTGAGCACGAAAATAGGCGGCTTCAGTTGAGGTTTAGCCACGGCGGAGGCAGGAGCAGCAGGAGCAGGAGCTTGCGCCATGACGCGGCTCATCCATCCAGCACCCAAAGAAACACTGGCCAGAGCCACCAAAAATTGCGAACGCTTCAAAACAAGGACTTTCAACTCGGTATGAGCCCATAATTTTACCCGCTCAGTGAGCATGCACTGACCTCGTGGCGCTCCAAAAGCCGCTCAAAATAGGGCTATGAATGCCTACACTGCTACTAGAAGTGACGAGATCTCTGTTTTGGGCGTGCATCTGGAGGTTATGCGCATCCCAGCCACTGATGCTTCAAGCCTGCCTGCCATCGTCTTTTTGCATGAAGGCTTAGGCTCGGTGGCGATGTGGCGAGATTTTCCACAGCAGGTTTGCCATGCCACGGGTCGCGCTGGCCTCGTGTATTCTCGGCGCGGCTACGGCCGCTCGGATACTGTGCCCGATGTACGCGGCGCTGGCCGCCTAAGGCCCGATTACATGCACCACGAAGCGTGGCAGGTGCTCCCAGAGTTGCTTCGTATCGAAGCTATCACGCGGCCCATCCTGCTCGGCCACTCAGATGGCGGCACGGTTGCCCTCCTCCACGCGGCCAAGTTTGAAACGGCGGCCTGTATCGTCATGGCTCCGCATCTCTTCGTCGAAGACATCAGCATTGCAGCCATCACCCAAGCGCGACTGGCGTATGAAGGCGGCGATCTACGCCAACGCTTAGCCAAATTCCACGACAACGTTGACGTTGCTTTCTGGCAATGGAACGACATCTGGCTGAGCCCAGAATTTCGCGATTTCAACATCGAAGAGCAATGCAGAAAAATGACCTGCCCGCTCCTCGCCATCCAAGGCGTGGACGATCCTTACGGCACGATGGCGCAGATCGATGCCCTCGGCGGTGACGATGTCAATTTTTTAAGCAAAAATAGCTCCTCGCCGGCAATTAATATGCCTAGAGCGCTATTAAAACTAGAGCACTGCGGGCATTCGCCGCATCGGGATCAACATGCACAAACGCTCAATGCCATCACCATGATGCTCCGCACCTTAGCCTCTCAGCAATAAAGCCATGGAATCGCTGGGCTTCGCAGTCACTTTACTGATTGGGTATCGTCTCATCCTTGATGTACAAACTCATGACGTTGTAAAGATCAGCGCCAAAAGGGGCCGTGAAGTTCACGATTCGATACCAAGGCTCAAGCCGTAATCCACCGGTCACCTTCACCCAAATCAGATTGTTGGCTCTGTCTTGCCACATCTTGGTTCCCGTGGTGTCAGATTCGACCTCTGCCAGCGTATTAACCAGCACGAGCTTGCGTGCCTGATCGCTGCTAGGTTGGTAATCAGGATTGGGGTTAGGCCCAAGCAGCCACTGATAACGCTTGGCATTGCCGGTGCGGCCAATCACTCCAGCGGGGGTCTTACTGCCATCAAAGCTCACCGCAAAAACAAAGCTATCCGATGCTTTGGTGACGTTTGTGAAATTGACCGACACAACTTTGGGAATACTCACACCCACAGTTTGCCCCTCAGCGTTGACCATGGTGCCTTGCTTAATGCCCGATAAATACTTCGGGCCAGTTCCATTGATGACTGGATCGGTGGGGTTCGGGAAGCGAAGAATGTATTTACCACCTGAGCGCAGACTGGCTCCGCGCATTTGCCCAAGTTTCCAAGAATTCCAACCACTGCCCACAACATGACGGCAGGCTCTGGCCGGCGTGCCCCAGCTTGCACTGCTGTAGGCGGCGCTGTTGCAATCAACGCGCTCGACATCCATCGGCCAATAAGATGAATTTTCGCCCGACGACTCGTTCATGAAATCCGTATCACCTTGAAAATTCATGCCATAGAATTCCCCCGAACAAGACTGTCCGTTGTATCTGCCCAGCGAATTCTTACCGGAAGTCGTTGGGAATAATGAGGGCTGACAGCCTCCACCCGAGGTGTAGAAGGGTGTGTCATACGTCCAGTAAAAGCCTTTGTTACCCCAGTAGCCGTGCGGATCCCAAATTGCACCGGCGAGAGAAAAGTTTTCCACCATATCTGGCCTGCTTTCTTCTCGTTGGTTGTAGGTCAAGAGGTTTGCTGGCATCGAGCGTGCGCCCGCGAAAGCCTTGATCAGTTTGTTGTTGCCATTGAGTACCGTGCCGCGCTCCATTTGCTCGGTGTAGTAATCATCGGATTTGAAAACGCCGCTTTCATTGCGCTCTAAATCATTAATGATTTCACGCTGGCTTGCCCCTTGGCGCGAAGCGCGCTCTTCAAAGTTGATGTGCGCAAACGTGTTGTCACGCATCTGGAATGTGGAGTGATAGGTTGCAAAGAAAGATTGCGGATCTGCCCACGATGGGTAGGTGTTGATGCCGCCCACTTTATCGTTGAGGCTACGGCCAATGAATAAGCCACGGAAGAAACCACCATCATTGCCTGCGCCGCGCGCATAGATGCCCGCCACGTCTGCCATCAGCCACTGCGGGTAATCTGGTGCAGTCACACGGTTGGCGTATCCGGTATTGGTTTTATATAGCGTCACTCGGGAAAAAGTTGCTCTCGCGCTTGCACTGCCTGTTGCGCCACCATTGACTGCCCCATTGATATCCCAAGGCCTGCCATCCACAGTTGGCCGATACATATCATTGCCCGCGTCGCCCCGATCGTCTCCTACTGGGCCGCCACCGAGAAGCATCATGTCGGTGTTGATGCCAGACTCCCCCGTGGCATAGCCCACATTGTTGTCAAACACGCCGTGCGGCATGCTGCGCGGATTCATCTGCAATGCAGCCCACTGCGTGCCCGCCAAATCGGGGTTCACAGCTTTGCGACTCAAGCCCACACCGCTAGTGGGAAATGAATTCCAGTACGCATTGCCAATCACATCGCCCACCACATTGTGGCGAATCGTATTGTCAGGATTGGTGATCCAAAAACCCGATGAACCGGATTGATGCAAGTCACCTTCATGCAGAAGAATCAAATTCTCGGCGGTAGGCCGCTTCACGGTGAGCACCAAATTACCTTCAAATATATTTTTGCGCTCAACCGCGTCCTCCAAGAACATGGCATGCCCCGTGATGTTGTGACAAATGTTATTGACGACGCGAACGCCATTGGTGCCGTGTACAACAATGCATCGCTGCGCTGAATCCCAAATCGCGCTGTTGCGAATCTCGTGGCCTGTTGCGTTGCCCTTGAAAGCGCCCGTGGTTTGGTCGTAGCTGAGCATATGCCAATGGAAAGGATAGCGAGCCATCGCCCCGGCTTGGCCAACACGGCGAAACTCAACGCCATCGACGAATACTTTGGAGCTGAGGCCCATGACCATGACGTGGGCTCCGAAGCCCTTGCTAGACCAGTCGGCATCATCAGCGCCCTGAATCACAATGTTGCGGCTTAAATTGCCCACTGCTGCTCTCTGATCAAGTTGGCGAGGTGCTGGCTCCACGGGTGGCGTGTAGGTGCCTGGAGTCAGGCTCAAGCCGTTATCCGTCATGTATTGCATCTTGCCCCAGCGAAATTTTGCCAAGGCAGTTTTGGTTTCGAGCAATGATCCGTTGGCAGTCACAGCCAAGGTCAAACGTTCCGTCGGATTGACGCCGAAATAATCGGTGGAGCCAACAATCACCTCATCATCAACCTTCCAATTCACCGTATCTTTCACGGTAAGCGCTTTGGTGTTGGCAGCGGCATGATCGTTCAACTGAGTCCACACCGGCGAAGGCGAGCTGCCATAGAGCTCGAGCTTGCCACCATCCATCACCGTGATGCCTCGGGTGTTCTCGATGATTCGATTCGCCGGAAAATTTGGGCGCGCTCCTGTCAGCGTGATGATGGCCTTGTAGGCGTAGGGCGTGCTCGGTGACCCTACCATCAACGCGCCGGTGCCACTAATCGTCACTTTACTGGCAGTCAGTCTGACATTTTTGTCGGCGAACTTTAAAGTGCCATGAATTGTCACGTCGCCCAGACTTGGCGAGTCGCTATCCAAAATCACTGTTTTGCCGGCTGGGATCACCACACCGACACCTGCGCCCGGCAATGCACCGCCCCACAGAGCCAAATCTGACCAATTTTGTGGGCTGGAGGTATTGACACTGCTCACAGGCGCAGCCGGCAATGGCGTTTCAATGCCAATTGTTCGCGAACCCAAATTTGCAATCGCACTATAAGTCTGCGCGATGAAATTTTGCACGGCTGTGAAGGCTGCAGTCGCCATATTTTGGCCATACGCAATGGCAGCATCCATGTCTGTTGCCGGCGGTGCGGGTGGTGCGGGTGGTGCAGGCGGTGCTGGTGGCGCTGGTGGCGCTGGTGGTGCAGGCGGTGCTGGTGGCGCTGGTGGTGCGGGCGGCGTTGCGACAGGGCCTTGGCCGCCGTCTCCCCAAAGCGCCGTGGCTGCAGCAAAGCCTGTTTTATGCGCAAGCAATGCAGTCGCAATTTGCACGTAGGAAGTATTCTTTAACGCAACGTTGACATTGAGCTGATCGAGCAATTGATCATAGTAATTGCCTTGCTGCCCTTTCGCTGGCACTGCGGGAATCAACGGCTCACTAACGAAGCTGCGAACGCCGGAGAGATTAAGAATGCTGTGAAATACATTGATCACTTCTGTATGAGCAGCCGCAGCTTGAGCAGGAAGCAAAGCGTTGACGGAAGAATTTTCAAATTGAGCGAAAGCTGTTGCGGCAGGTTGACCCGCGGCCACTGTGAGAACCAAATCAGTCAGCGGGGTAATGTTGGTTTCGGCCGGCAGCACCATTGCATCCGTAACAGCATGCAGTGCGCCAGCAGCGCTAGATACCTTCACCACACACGGCAGCCTTGCCCCGCTAGGCATAGCAACGGTGTAAGCACCCAAATCAGATGTTGTTCCAGCCGCTGAATAGCCACCACTGCACTTAACTTGTACGCTTGCATTGACAATTGCCAGCCCTGTTGCGGCAGAGCCCGACAAAACTAAATTTGAATTGCTGCCAGCATTCTTAGCTGAATCAGCTCCACCGCCACAGGCAGACAACAATACGGCAAAAAACACACCAGAAAACTTATAGCGAAAAGTAGTTAGTCTAGAAACATTAGTCATAATTTCTTAATAAATCTTGAAAACTGCTGGATTTGTAAAGGATGTTAATTTACCCGCAAGAATCAAGCCTGAATTGAAAAATAGTCACTAGATGTATTTAGAGTAAATTGAAGTTATTTATTGCAGTAAGGCAGCAAAGCAGTGCGTTTTTCAATATCGGCAATGGTGGGTTGCAAGCGCTCTTTGAAGAAATCTACAAAAAGCTGGACTTTTCTAGGATTGCCTTTTCTGGCTTGCACCATGGCGTAAACAGTTTTCTCTTCGACTAAGCCAGGGAGCGTTTTAAAGACCTGTCCGCTGAGTAATTCTTCTTGTGCAAACCAATGCATCACTCTACCGATGTAATGACCACTGAGAATAGCCTTCATTGCCAAGAAAGAATCATTCACAGCGAGCTTGGAAACATAACTGATTTTTTCACCCGTATCGGATTCGATCACTGTACGCTCATTCATTTCGAGCTCGTGGAATACCGTGACGATCGGCAAAGCAACCAATTCGTTCAGTGTTTTAGGGATGCCATAGCGCTCGAAGAATTCGGGAGTTGCTATGAAACTGCTCTGATAACTGCATAGCCGAGATATCACAACACGCCCATCACTAGGCATGCCAACACAGACACCGACATCAAATTCCGATGTGCCCAACGCGAACGGCCTAGGCTCTAACTGTAGTAAAAGATTAAGCTGCGGATGTGCTGCACCAAAGTCAGCAACAGTGCATCCAAGAAAAGCGCGACCAAACGCAGCAGGGCACCAAATTCGCAACGAGCCGGTGACTTGCTTGTTGTAATTTTCCATGGTTTGCTGGCCTTGCTCAAGCAAATACATGGCCTTTTGAGCAAAATAAAAGAAATCCTGCCCAGCTTCCGTCAAACGCAAATGCCTAGTGTCGCGCTCAAACAAACGAACTCCAAGCGCCGCTTCGGCTTCATCAATTTTTCGGCTCACCGTACTTGCGCTCATTCCAAGATAATCGGCTGCGCCTGAAATACTTTCTAGATTAGCAACGGCTGTGAAATAACTGATAAGTGCTGGATCGATCGTCATGAAATCTTATATCCTTGGATACTCAGGAAAGTTACTTTTTTGTCACTTCGATGATATCGATTAAGCGATACAACAGTTTTCTCTTTTCTTGCAGATCCACAAAGATGTTTTGCAGAAATATGAGTTGACCGCCGAGACACAGCTCTACTAGACTGGTGTTAATAATTGTGAAAGTGTGAATACACATGTTTTATTTCACAGCTCCTTTTACCAAGTTTTTTTGCTGAGTGTAAGAGCAGATTCATAGGAATGTAATCTTTTATACTTATTTTCGCAAAACACAGATGAAAATTAATACTTATTTCGTATATCTAACAATTCGCTACTTCGATGTTAAAAATATTTAGACACTTTTCTTTCTCGCATTGGATGCACAAACCATCGTACTTTTGGGAAACTAAAACCCTACAAGACGAATGGCCAACACCGGAACCGAGTGGCACAGCTTTTGCGCTAAAGCGTTGGCCACAGATCAACACAAAGATGAAAAATGCGAATAATTACCGCGCTTTGTCACTGCTCAGTCATAGCCCAGTTAACTTTGAAAACTTGAAGCGCTGTATGCGCGGGAGCGTGACTGACGCCGTTTTCCTTTTGCAATATCTCGATCGCCAAGGCGATTTAGAGATCGTCCATACCGAATGGACTCTTTCGCATCAAAGCCTCAAACAAGTGCTGGGGGATCAATGGCTTCGCTGATTCGCACCAATCAAGGCCGCATGGAGGCCTTCAATCCGAGATCATTGCTTACCGATGATTTGAAATTACTCATCAAATTCGTTGATGGAAAGCGTGGGTTTGCAGATTTACAGCGCGCGCTCAAACCGCATATTTGCAGTCCAGAAAAGATCCAGCAATTGGTCGAACTCGGGTTGATTGAATCAACGGTTTCGGCTGCGTTCTCCATCACAGACCCCAACACAACGACGCACAGCCTTTCGTATTTGCCGACTGTGCCTGCCGAGCTATCAGCAATCGACACTAGCCAATTACGCGCAACTCATGCAGCGACCCAAAACATCGACACATTCGATCTACAGGAAAGCAAAGATATCGCAGTTTCTCTTGAAGCTGCGAAAGATTGCATGGCTGAATTTGTTTTACTTTACGCGCCGCAAGCCGCGTATGAGGTTTTAAGCGATATTGAAAGCCTCAACAGTCTTGAGCAGCTCCAAGCCAGCTTGATCGCTTACATATCGTTCATCGGCGCATCGGTGTCACCCACACAAATGAATCAGCATTTGCAGAAAATACGCCACATTGTGAGCAACTCTTCGCAGCCCAATGCCATAACTTTTGAAACATAAATTTTAGACTTTAAACGGTACGATGTTGTCCGTCCCGGTCGCGCCAAAAGCCTGCTCGCGCAGTAGCGCCAATTGATCACGCACACGCGCAGCTTTTTCGAACTCTAAATTTTTCGCGTGATCAAGCATTTGCTTTTCTAACTGCTTGATACGTTTACCGACATCGCGCTCGCTCATATCTTCCACATGCGCGCGCTCGAGATCGCGTTTGGCCATCTCTTTGCTGGCTTTGTCGCTGTAGACGCCATCAATCAGGTCTTTCACCTTTTTCACAATACTCATCGGCGTGATGCCGTTGTCTAGGTTATGTTGCGTTTGCTTGATGCGGCGGCGCTCGGTCTCATCCATCGCTTTTTTCATGGAATCGGTGATGCGATCGCCATACAAAATCGCGCGGCCATTCAAATTTCGTGCGGCGCGGCCAATGGTTTGAATCAAGCTTCGCTCAGCCCGGAGGAAGCCCTCTTTATCCGCGTCAAGAATGGCGACCAGAGAAACTTCAGGAATATCCAAACCTTCGCGCAGCAAGTTGATACCGACGAGCACATCAAATGCACCGAGCCGCAAATCACGCAAAATCTCCACACGCTCCACGGTATCCACATCGCTATGCAAATAGCGCACCTTCACGCCGTTATCCGCCAAATAATCGGTCAGCTGCTCGGCCATGCGCTTGGTGAGTGTCGTGATCAGCACGCGCTCGTTCTTGTCCACACGAATGCGGATTTCTTGCAGCACATCGTCCACCTGATTTGTCGCTGGGCGCACCTCTACTTCTGGATCGACCAAGCCCGTAGGCCGCACCACTTGCTCCACCACCTGCCCCGCATGCTCTTTCTCGTAAGCCGCTGGCGTGGCGCTCACGAAGATGCATTGGCGCATCCGCTTTTCGAATTCTTCGAACTTCAAAGGCCGATTGTCTAGAGCGCTCGGCAAGCGAAAGCCGTAATCCACCAGCGTTGTTTTGCGTGAGCGATCACCGTTGTACATCGCATTGAGCTGGCCGATCATTTGGTGGCTCTCATCCAAAAACATCAGCGCATCTTTAGGCATGTAATCCGTGAGCGTGGAAGGCGGCGCACCCACTGGAGCGCCCGAGAGATGCCGCGTGTAATTCTCAATGCCTTTGCAGTGGCCGACCTCTGAGAGCATCTCCAAATCAAACCGCGTGCGCTGCTCCAAGCGTTGTGCCTCCACCAATTTGCCCTGACCCACCAGCTCTTTCAACCGACTGTCAAGTTCCAACTTAATCGTCTCCACTGCCATCAACACCTTGTCGCGCGGCGTGACGTAATGGCTGCTGGGATACACGGTAAAGCGCGGAATCTTCTGCCGAATGCGGCCTGTGAGCGGGTCAAAGAGGCTGAGCGATTCAATCTCATCGTCAAACAATTCAATCCGAATCGCTAGCTCCGAATGCTCAGCGGGAAACACATCAATCGTGTCGCCACGCACGCGAAATTTGCCGCGCGAAAAATCTTGCTCATTGCGCTGATACTGCATGCGAATGAGTTGCCCGATCACATCGCGCTGACCGAGCTTGTCGCCCACGCGCAGCGTCATGATCATTTGGTGATAACTCTCCGGCTCGCCAATGCCGTAAATCGCAGAAACCGTGGCCACGATGATCACATCTCTGCGCTCAAGAATCGATTTCGTGCAAGACAGCCGCATTTGCTCAATATGCTCATTGATCGCTGAATCTTTTTCAATGAACAAATCCCGCTGCGGCACATAGGCTTCGGGCTGGTAATAATCGTAGTAACTCACAAAATATTCCACCGCATTTTTCGGGAAGAATTCGCGGAATTCGCTATAGAGCTGCGCCGCCAGCGTCTTATTCGGCGCAAACACAATCGCCGGCCGCCCCATTTGCGCAATAACATTGGCCATGGTGAACGTCTTGCCTGAACCCGTCACGCCCAAGAGCGTCTGAAACACCTCGCCGTTTTCCACGCCCTCTACCAGTTGCGCAATCGCAGTCGGCTGATCCCCCGCAGGCGGATAAGGCTGAAACAGCTCAAACGGCGAGCCAGGGTAGCTGACGAATTCGCCTACTTTCACTTCAGGAATAACTTCTAAGACTTCTGGCATGACGTTTCCGTGCATTGCTGCGGTGCAGCGATAAAATAATAATCAACCAAGTATTTTGAACGCTTCAGCCATAAGTAGCTACCCAAGAACACAAAAAGACCTTTTTCCTATCTTCTTTTGCGTCTTCTGTGTAACCTTTGCGTCTTCTGCGTTCGGTATTTTTTCTTAAAACCTATGGAATACAAAATGAGCCTCTTCTCCGCTGTCGAAATGGCCCCCCGCGACCCGATTTTGGGTTTGAACGAGCAATTCAATGCCGACACCAATCCTGCCAAAGTCAACCTCGGCGTGGGCGTGTATTACGACGACAACGGCAAACTGCCCCTGCTCAAATGCGTGCAAGAAGCAGAAAAGCAAATGGCCGCCGCCCCCAAAGCACGCGGCTACCTGCCGATTGACGGCATTGCCGCCTACGACAGCGCTGTCAAAGGCTTGGTCTTTGGTGCGGATTCTGAGATGGTGACCGCTGGCCGCGTGGCCACCGTGCAAGCCATCGGCGGCACGGGTGGCTTGAAGATTGGTGCAGATTTCTTAAAGAAAGTCTCGCCCAATGCGAAAGTATTGATCTCTGACCCGAGCTGGGAAAACCACCGCGCCATGTTTATTCAAGCAGGCTTCGTGGTGGAAAGCTATCCGTATTACGACGCAGAAAAGAGAGGGGTGAATTTTGAAGGCATGCTCGCCGCATTGAAGGCCGCAGCTGCCGGCACCATCGTGATCTTGCATGCCTGCTGCCACAACCCCACTGGCTACGACATTTCCGCCTCTGACTGGGATCAAGTGATCGCCGTCGTCAAAGCCAACAACCTCACGCCTTTCCTCGACATGGCCTACCAAGGCTTTGGCTACGGTATCGCGGAAGATGGCGCGGTCATCGGTAAGTTTGTGGCAGCTGGCCTCAATTTCTTCGTCTCCACCAGCTTCTCCAAGAGCTTTAGCTTGTATGGCGAGCGCGTTGGTGCACTCTCCGTGGCTTGCGAGAGCAAAGAAGAGTGTGCTCGCGTACTCTCTCAGCTCAAAATCATGATCCGCACAAATTACTCCAACCCGCCCACCCACGGCGGCACAGTGTGCGCCATGGTGCTCAATACGCCCGATCTACGCAAGATGTGGGAAGAGGAATTGGCCGAGATGCGCGTTCGCATCAAAGCCATGAGGAGCGCCTTTGTAGAGAAGCTCAAGGCTGCAGGCGTGAAGCAAGACATGAGCTTCATCACCACGCAAATCGGCATGTTCAGCTACAGCGGCCTCTCTAAAGACCAAATGGTGCGCCTGCGCGGCGAGTTTGGCGTGTACGGTACGGATACGGGCCGCATGTGCGTTGCAGCCCTGAACAGCAAAAACATCGATCACGTCTGCGCGAGCATTGCTAAGGTGATGTGAGCTTTTTCTCACTCTGCGGAAAGCACGCTGCATAGCGTGCTTTTTTAAGCCTTTTAGGGCTCTACCCGGCATATATTGTGCGCGGGTTGCTATCAAATATGTAGTTTTGATCGCCGTTCACTCTGAGCTTGTCGAAGGATTGGCTCGCTGTATGTTTCGTTCCACCTTATGCACCTGCGGCCTAGCGTCGCGCAGTTACCCTGCAAATTTTTTGAAAACACACGCGATTGCGGCAGCGGTGAACTCAAAATGGTCTCCACGCGCAGTTGCCAAAAAATTTCCAGCGCAACCACCCTCCGCTCTCCACTTCAAAGTTGATGAGTGTGATGAAAAACAACTTCGTCCTGATTGAAAACTGCGGTACAAATCGGCTTACGCATTGCGGTGTTTGTCGATTCATTTATGGCGAATGTAGCTTATCTGTACCTGGAGGCGCTCTTGATTTCTTTAAACTTGGTCTTGCAACAGATAAGCGCTATTCGTTAGGCATCGCAATGCAACGCCTCCCATGCTCCCGATATGGAGACTCCATTCACCCAGACACCGCCGCTCGCAATGAAGGCCTTTGCATGCCAAGCGTTCGCGGAAACCAGCTCTCGATTGAGGCGCGGACTAGGTTACACGAGGAAGAACGGCAGGCGCGGGAAGCAGTCTACGCATCAGCCGAGTACAGGTACTGGACCGCGCTTGTCGACAGGGTGCATGGTGAGCCCAATGGCTTTGTAAAACTGCCCAGCGCGGAGCGCCTCTACTACTTGGTCAACGTCCTCAGCGGCGAGCTACACAACGGCGGCCAGCACCTTTGCGTTTCTTCGGCTGTGGTAGCGCCGTTGTAACGCAATCATCGTCAACGTTAACGAGCCTTCCCCCGGCGAAACGATGGGGTGTTTTCAGCAGCCAGTTTTTGGAAACTGTGTGGCTGCCATCTTTCGGTCGCCGCTTCCAAAATCGCATATGCTTTCAATAAATTGATCAGCCCGCAGTGCGATGCTACGAAGTGCGTATGGACTTGCTATTAATTTAATAGCGCACTACGCAGTTAATATGGTGGGCAACTGCCAAAAATGCTTAAAGCTTAGCGTTGCATCCGAAATCAAGCTGCACACATATTTTTGACGACACGCTACGCATTGAATAGGCGAAAGATGCCGTGCCGCCAGTTACCCTCAAACAATTTTTCAACCATTGCAAGATCAGGTCGGCGGTGCGCTCGGCTTAGCGGCTTAGCGGCGTAAAAGGGAAGTGGGCGGCGATAGGCCGCCACGGAGGACAGCCGCGAAGCTGAGTGCACCGGCGGACTGATCTGTAGCCTGATCAGTCAACTTGATCTTGCATTTTGTCAGAAACTAAATTATACTTCTGACAAAATATGAGCCAACTCACCCAATCCATCTTGCTTTCCGCACAAGCCCTGCCCGAGGGAGGCTTGCTGTCGCCCAAGGAGTTTTTGCATTTGGCTGCGCGTGCGGCGGTGGATCAGGCGTTGGCTCGCTTGGCTCGCGATGGGGCGCTGCTGCGCGTGGGGCGCGGGGCGTATGCGCTGCCTGTGCAGGGGCGCTTTGGTGTGCGGCCTCCTTCTACGCAGGCTGTGGTTGAGGCCATGGAGGCGGCTTGTGGCGAGACGATGGTGGCCAGTGGGGCAACAGAAGCGAATGCGCTGGGCCTGACCACGCAGGTGCCCACGCGGGAAGTGTTTTTAAGCTCCGGCGCATCTCGCAAGCTGCGCCTTGGCAACCGCGAGATCGAGATCAAGCATGGCAGCCGCTGGCAGCTGGCCATGGGCAAACGCCCAGCGGGGCAAGCCATTCGCGCCTTGGCTTGGCTTGGGCCAGAGCATGCCGCGCCCGCGCTCAAAATCTTGCATCAAACATTACCCCCAGAAGAGTGGCAAGCCATGCGCGGCGCGCGCGCGGTGTTGCCCAGTTGGATGGCGCAAATCGTGAGCGAGGCCACACTTGGCTGAAAGTTGGTTTGACCTCAATCGAGCTGACCAAGCGGAGGCGCTGGAGGTGGCGGCTGGGCGCTTGGGCCGCCCTGCGCATTTGTTAGAAAAAGATGTGTGGGTGGTTTGGGCACTGTCAGCGATTTATGGCGCAGCCTTTGCAGACAAGCTGACCTTCAAGGGCGGCACATCACTCTCCAAGGTCTACAAAATCATCGACCGATTCTCAGAAGACATTGACCTGACCTACGACATTCGCGAGTTGGTGCCGGATTTGCTGCGCGATGGCAATCCGCTGCCTGCGTCAAGCAGCCAGCAAAAGAAAATCAGCGGCGCTGTACGCGAGCGCTTGAGCAACTGGATTCAAGATGCCGTCAAGCCCGTTTTGGAAGCCGCTTTGCAAAGAGATAGTCTTCAGGCTGCCTTGAGATTGGAAGGAAAAGACAAGGAGAAGCTCGTATTGGCTTATTCCCCTGTCAAAACGGGCACAGGCTACGCCGCAGCCACGATCTTGCTAGAGTTTGGCGCTCGCGCCACTGGCGAGCCACACCAAACGCACACTGTCATTTGCGATATGGCCAATTCAATTGAGGGTATTGAATTTCCCGTCGCATGGCCTTTGGTGATGACTGCCGAACGCACCTTCTGGGAAAAAGCCACCGCCGCGCATGTGTATTGCCTGCAAGGGCGTTTACGCGGAGAGCGGTATTCGCGGCATTGGGTTGATTTGGCTGCCATGGCCACAAGCGGGCATGCCGCGCGGGCTGCGCATGATCGCGATTTGGCGAAAGCGGTGGCCGCGCACAAGAGCGTGTTTTTCAGCGAAAAAGATGCGACTGGTTCTCTCATTGATTACTTCCAAGCCGTGTCTGGGCTAATCCAAATCGTTCCCCAAGGCTCTGCACTTTCTGCGCTAGAAAAAGACTACGCGGCGATGCTGGAAGATGGTTTGCTATCTGCTGGTGCGCCTGATTTTTCTGAAGTGATGCGAAATTGCCAACTGATACAACGCCAGTTAAATCAGCGGGCGATTTAAATCCCAGCGAAGAGAAATTTAAGCCTTTTAGGTCTCTGCCCGTTGTATATCGTGCGCAGAGCGCTATCAAATTAATATCCGTTCGATTTAGCAAGTCGGGTTAA
The DNA here is from genome assembly GCA_043777675.1 of Comamonadaceae bacterium. GTDB lineage: Bacteria > Pseudomonadota > Gammaproteobacteria > Burkholderiales > Burkholderiaceae_C > JANMDU01. The sequence continues at coordinate 51,679 of JAYWHR010000047.1, forward strand.
CTTCGTGATCACTTGACCGCAAAGCGCACTGTACTGGTCTTCCCACCCACGGTCACCAAGGCGATGCCTTTGGTGCCCTTGGCTACTTTGAAATTTCCTTTGGCCTCAAGCTTGTTGCCTGCCGGCAGCAGCTCGGCTTCAGTTTTTTCGCTGCCATTGAGCAGGGTCACTTTGGCTTTGCCGCCATCCACTTTGGCCGGCTTACCATGGTCGCTCAGATAGATTTGGAGCAGATCAGACTTTGCAACAATTTCATAATCCATGTCTTTGGCTTCGACGATGATGCCGCCGAATTTCGGCGAATGATCGTGGCTACCGGCTGCGAAAGCTGGAGCAATACCACACGCCAAGGCAAATGCAAGGGCGATTCGGCGAATTTTGACGAATGTCATAGAAGTTTCCTTTAAGCTAAAAACACAGGTTAAAAAACAGTTGAATCCATCAGAACGTTTCATGGCCAGATTCGCTGACCAAGGCTTCGATAGATTTGCGGCCAAACAGCCAAACCATGGCTGGCGTAAGAAATGAATCCAGCAGAGTGGAGGTGATCAACCCCGAGAAGATCACAACAGCCACAGGGTGCAAGATTTCCGTGCCGGGCATATCGGCCTCAAATAGCAATGGTGCGAGCGCGAGTGCGGCTACCAAAGCCGTCATGAGCACGGGCGTGAGCCGCTCCAGCGAGCCGCGCACCAGCATTTTTGTGTCGAAGTTTTCGTTTTCAAAGGCGCAGAGGTTGATGTAATGCGAGACCTTCAAAATGCCGTTGCGTACTGCGATGCCCGACAGGGTGATAAAGCCGACAAGCGCGGCTACGGAGAGCGGCTGCCCAGAGATCCAAAGCCCAATCACCGCGCCCACCAATGCCAATGGAATATTCGCCATGATGATGGCCGCCAACGTCCAAGAACGGTATCGCGTGTAGAGAATCAGAGCAATCAAAATCGCTGAACCCATCGAGAGCAATCCAATCAAGCGCGAGGCTTGCTCTTGCGCTTCAAACTGGCCACCGATGGTGATGAAGTAGCCCTCTGGCAGCTTAGTCTCAGCGATGATAGATCGGATGTCTTTGACCACCTCACTCAGGGCGCGGCCTTGCGCATTGGCCGAAATTACGATCCGGCGGCGGCCATCATCACGGCTGATCTGATTGGGGCCATCAGATTCCTCCACGCTGGCAAGCTGCGAAAGCGGCACGCGCCCAGCAGGCGTATCCAGCATGATGTTGCGCAAGCCTTCCACGCCCCGCGCTGTCTCGGGCAGGCGCAGCACGAGATTGAAGCGGCGGTTGCCTTCAATCACTTGCGAAACCCGATCACCATCAATCAGCATTTGCAGTTCGCGCAGCAGCATCGCGGGAGAAAGCCCATAAGCGGAGGCTTTGTCGTAATTAATCTGAACGCGGATTTGCGGCGTGAGCACCTGCTTTTCCACCTCCAAATCCACCATGCCGCCCACGCTGGCAAGTCTCGTGCGCAGGCTTTCCGCCTGGGCACGCAGCGTATCCAAATCGTCGCCAAACACCTTAATAGCAATTTGCGAACGCACCCCAGAGAGCATGTGGTCAATTCGGTGACTGATCGGCTGGCCGATGCCAATCGCAGCAGGCAACGCAGAAATGCGCTCGCGCATATCGGCATACACCTGCTCCAGTGGCCGCTCGCTTCGCTTCAAACCAACATCCAGCTCGCTCACATGCACGCCCTCGGCATGCTCATCCAATTCCGCACGGCCAGAGCGGCGGCCTACATGCTCGACTTCGGGCACGCCGCGCAATGCGTTTTCTGCAATCGCGCCAATGCGGGTGGATTCAGCCAATGTGGTGCCCGGATTGAGGCGCAGCCCCACCAGCGCCACGCCTTCATTGAAGGGTGGCAAAAAAGTGGTCGGAAAAAATGGCACCGCGGCTATGGCCAGCACCACCGAGACCGCCGCTGCCGCGAGCCATTTGCGAGGAGCATCGAGCACCTTTTGCAGCGCCTGTTGATAGCGCCCCTTGATCCAAATTTGGATTTTGGTATCGCCATGATCCAGCCCCTTGATATTGGGCAGGAGATAGTAAGCCATCACGGGCGTGAGTGTGAGTGAGACGACCATGGAGCCCAGCAGCGAGACGATGTACGCAATCGCTAGCGGTTGCATCAAGCGGCCTTCAATTCCGGGAAGAAAAAACAGCGGCACGAGCACGAGCACGATAATCACCGTGGCCACCACGATGCCAGAGCGCACTTCTAGCGTGGCCTTGGCAATCAGCTCCAGTGGGTTGAGCCGTTTGTCAGGATGTGCTGCGCGATCCAGCCGCAGCCTTCGCAACACGTTCTCTACACCCACCACTGCATCGTCTACCAGTTCACCAATAGCAATCGTGAGCCCGCCCAGCGTCATGGTGTTGATGCTCAAACCAAAGTATTGGAAAACCAAGACCGCCATCATGATCGACATCGGTATGGCCGCCAATGAAATGACCGTGGTGCGCAGATTTTGCAAAAAGAAATACAACACTAGCGCCACTACCATGCCAGCGAGCATGAGCTTGCCTTGCAGCGTGCTGATAGAGGTTTCAATGAAGGTGGCTTGCCGCATAGTGACTTTCGGCTCTCCCATGCCCGCAGGCAAGGTTTTAGACATCTCTTTTATGGCGGCTTCGATTTGCTGCGTGAGCGCCACGGTATCTGCGCCCGGCTGCTTTTGCACACCGAGGATCACAGCTGGCTTGCCGTTGTAGCCTGCATCACCTCGGCGCAGCGCAGGCGCGAAGTTCACATCAGCGACTTGCGCCAGCTGAATGCTTCGGCCATTTTTATAGCTCACCGCCAAGCGCTGCAAATCTTCCAGCTTGTTGGTGCGCCCCAGATTTCGGATCAGGTATTCGCGTGAATTCAGCTCCAAAAAGCCGCCGCTGGTGTTGCTGGAATAGCCTTTCAGCGCTTGCGCGATGTTCTCCAAAGTCACGCCTAGCGCTGCCATGCGCGCCGTATCGGGCTGCACTTGGTATTGCCGCACCTCGCCGCCAATCGGAATCACCTGCGCCACGCCGGGAATCGTGAGCAGGCGCGGGCGAAGCACAAAATCCGCATACTCGCGCACCGCCATCGGCGTGGTTTTGCTGGTGTCTACCGGCAAAGCCATCAGCATCACCTCGCCCATGATGGAGCTGATCGGCCCCATGCCCACATGCGCTGCACCTTGCGGCAACTCCTCGCGTACCTGCGCCAAGCGCTCACCCACGATCTGGCGGGCGCGGTAGATATCAGTCTTCCAATTGAAGGTGATGTAGACAAAGCCTAAGCCGACGCTGGAGATGGAGCGCACACTTTCCACACCGGGAATCCCGCTCATCGCAGTCTCCAACGGCAAAGTGATTAGCTGCTCCACTTCCTCAGGCGCCATACCGCCCGCTTCCGCTTGCAGCGTGACAGTCGGTTTATTCAGATCAGGAAACACATCCACTGGCATTTTGACGAGCGAGAGCGAACCCACGATCAACAAGACGGCCGACAGCACCAGCACCAAGAGCCGATTAGCCAAAGCGCCGTGAACTAATTTTTCAAACATGGTGGTTGGCCTCTCAACGCACTTGGTTGACTAGGGCCGCGCCTTGCGTCACCACGCGATCACCCGCCACCAATCCATCTAACACCGTGAGGCGCGAGCCATCCAGATTCGCAAATCGCACCACGCGCGGCGCAAATTGCTCTGCGCCGGTATGAACCCACACAATGTCTTGGTTGCTCGGGTTTTTTACCACTGCGCCGCTGGGAATCGCAAAGCCTCTGATGATTTCTTTGGTCTGCACCACGACTTTGATACTTTGATTTACCGCCAGTGGCAATACATTCGCTCCTTCTGATCGGAAGATCAGCGGAATCGCGCCCTCGCGCAATACGCGGCCTGCGCCTACATAGCGCAGAGGCGCGCTGCTGCTACCCACATTCATAGAGGCCGAAGCCACGCTGCTGAGCAAGGTCGCATCAAATGCATTGGCCTCCACCATCAGCCTCGCGGGATCAACGATTTCAAACAGCACTTCTCGCGCATCCACCACCTGGCCTGCCACCACATTGATCACAGCGATCACGCCCGAGACGGGGGCGACTAGCGTTTCCACAGCCGCAACGCTGCCACTGATGGCTTTGCCGCGCTGCTGCAAGCTTTGCAGCTCTGCGCGCGCGGTTTCAATGTCTTTTTGCGGCACGGTGCCTTCGAGTTGATCCAAACGTGCCAAGCGCTTCTTTGCCAACTCAATGCCGCCTTGCGTATCCAAGCTGGCCGCCGTTTGGTTGGCGCGCTCTATTGCACTGACCGAGCTGCGCACGACGGCCAGCACTTGGCCTTTACGCACCGCTTGACCAAGTGTTGGCAGCCCATTGGCGCTGGCTTCGATACGCCCTGCTTGCGTCGGCTGCACCTTGCCGCCTGCATTTGGATCGGCGATCACACGGCCTGCCAGCTCCACAGTTTTGGGTAAGCTGCTTTGCTCAACAGGCAGCGTGCGCACAGCAAGCAAGCGTTGGCTCGTCTTAGGCAAAAACACGCTGCCATCGCTTTGCCGCTTGGGCGCATTGCTGCTGGCAGCAGGCGCTTCATCGCCATGGTCATGCCCGGGGCCGGCCTGCGCATCGGTGGCTGCTATTGCAACAATCAATATGCCAAGCGCGGCCAGCGAAAAAGCTGGCCGCGCACGTTTTTTGCGCCAAAGCACCCAGCCAAAAACCACGGCCAACACTGCTGCGATTGCTGCCGCCAACCCTTTGACCCAAGCACTGCCGAGCAGACTATCGCTGTGGTCATGCCCAGCGTGCGCGTCTGGAATGACCAAATCGCCTGCAAGCAAATCGGTATCTTTGCCATCGCTCACAGTGAAGCTCAACGGGATTGAGCCCGGCTTGGCCAATAGCTCCGTTTTAAAAACGTAAGTGCCGTCGGGCTGGGGCTCAGCAAAGCCTTTAGCAGAGCCGGCCTCGACTTCGATCTTCGCGCTGATGACGGGCTCATTGCTGCCATAGCGATCTAAATAAATCACCAATTGGCTTTTATCTACCATCGCCACCAATTCAAATAAATCTGAATGACTACTCATCCGAGGAGACGCTGCACCTGCGGCCTGCGCAGGTTCGTCGCCATGATCATGGCCCGGGCCGGCAAACGCATTCATGCCCCAGGCAAAAGTCAAAGTAACCGCTATAAATTTAATAGCGGCTCGCGCACGATATACGCCGGCAAGGAGGCTTTTTTTAACAAAATAGTTCATGGAAGGAGTCCCAATGCTTGTTGGAGTTGGGCAGCAGCGCGGCTTTGCTCGGCCAGTGCGCGGGAGGCTGCCAGATCGGCTTCATATCTTTCGCTGTCTGCACGCAAACGCGCTAGCAAATCGCGCTCACCCAGACTGTATGCGCGGGTGATCAGGCTCTGCGATTGCGCGACAATTTGCGCGCGTTCTTGCATCGTTTTGTAAAGCAACTGACTGGTTTGCAGCGCCGCAAGAGCCGCTGAAATATCCAGCGTTAATTGGCGTTCGGTTGTATCAAGCTCGGCCTGCGCCAGAGAGACTTCAGTGCGGGCGGATGTGATGCGCGGCATGTTGCGGTTGTCGTTGCCCAAAGGGATGCGCAAAACAACTCGCAGATTACTCTCAGATGCTGCGCCAAAAGCTGATCGCTCACGCGTGATGCCCAGCGCCAACTCCATGGGATCGCGCCTGTCTGTTTCCGCCAAACGCAGCTTGGCCTGCGCCAAAGCCAGTTGTGCACGGCCCGCCAGCATGGCTGGGTGCTGCTGCGGTACGGCAGGGGCGGGGCTGGCTATGCTTTGCGGAGCGGCACTCTGCTGCGCCATCTGATCGAGGTTTGTGGCTGATTTCCACCGCCCGAGTATGCGTTGCTTGGCACCCAAGGCGATAGCTGCTTGGCCTCGAGCTTGAATGATGCTGCTAAGCGCTTGCAGAGCATCCAGCCGTGCTACATCACCTGCGCGCAGCCTGCGCTCAATATCCGCCGCTAATTGCTCGCTCTCAGCTACTTTGCGCAGCGCCAAATCGTGTTCGAGGTGTGCCAAGGCGTCATCGGCCATCAAGCTTCGCAAGCTGCCTGCTAACTTGAGCTTGGCCAGCTGCGCACTTGGCGCAATGATACGCTCTTCCATGCTGAGCTGCTGCTTGGCAGCGGCTTGTGTGCTGCGATCCCAAAGAGGCAGATCGACCTCAGCTTCATACTCTCGCAAGCCACTGTTTCTATTCAGCCTGTCGGTGCGATGCGCGATGCTCAGGCTGGGTGCGCCTGCGATCCAGCCCGATGCCGCTTGTCGCTTAGCGGCGATTTCGGCTTGCTTCGCGTTGACTGTGCGCGCAGTTGAATCCAATTGCCAAGCCGCTTCCAAAGCTTGTTGAAAGCTTGGTGGGGAAGTTGCCTCGCTGTTGGCAACACCTTGGTTAGACACTAAAGCTGGATTTTGAGCCCATGAAGCTTTACCAGCTATGAGTAAAACAAACGGCAAAAAGTAAAAGCTCAGCAGCCTAAGGCTCTGTTTTGAAAAAATCAACAAAATTCTCTCCGATGCAAAAAATTGCTATCGGCGAACTACTTTGTGAGATGTGCCCGAACAATCGGATCAGATCAAGAAAACCAGCTCGCCACGACTAAATAGCCGTGGCGCTCCATTTCGGGCGTTCTATTTGACAGGGTGGTGCAGTGGCGAGAGCGCGCCTAGCGTAAATGCTCAAAGCGCTAGAGTCAGATGAAAGTGGCGTTAGTACGACCTGCGTCAAAAGAACACTGGTTTGATGGCAATGCTGAAAACACTTTTCGCAATCATGGTCGTGCACATGAAAAGCTGTTGTCACGTGGTAGTGGCCAAAGTGTTCAGAAACAGTGATTTGTGGGCTGGATCCAGCAACTCCGTCTTCTATAGTAGAAGCCTGCAACCAAGTCGTTTGGAAGCAAATCAAAACCATCATGAGTTTTAACAAGATTTTTTTCACTACCAAATTATAGTCTGGGCTAAATTAGCCACGAGTTTGCTATGGGCATGTGAGCGAAATGCATTTGATAGTCAATAAGCCGACGTTGCTTATTTCTTCTTTGCAGCAGATTTACTCTGCAACACAAACGTCACCTTCATTTGCACGCGGTATTCCACCACCGTACCTTTAGAGACCACGACTTTCTGCTCTTGCACCCAAGCGCCTTGGATATCATTGACGGATTCAGATGCGCGGGCAATACCAGCGTTGATCGCATCTTCAAAGCTCTTTTTGCTGCTTGAGCTGATTTCGATGATTTTGGCAACGGTCATAGAATTCTCCTAGATGAATGAAAGGACTCACACCATAACCAATAGATGGCGCCTTGGCAAGAGGCCACCCGGCTTCTCACTAATAGCCGGCCTTAGCTCCAGGCCTACGCTTAGCAAAGAGCCCAGCGGATTTGGCGCCTTGCTTCTTGAAGCGTTCACAGCGAGCGACTTTCGGATCGACGCGTAAAGGGCGATAGATTTCTAAGCGATCGTGATCTTGCAGCACATGACTTGTGCGGACTTTTTTGTTCCAAATGCCATAGCCGCCTTCCTCTGAACGATCGGCAAAACATGGATCCAGCGCCAAAACATCAAGCGCCTGCCTCACTTGCGCGCCTTGGGGTAAGGTAAGAGCTGTCTCTAGCAGCTGCCGTGGCGCTGGCGAATACACCACGCGCACGGTGATGAAATCAGCTTGAACCATACACGCTCTCCGCCCGCTGTACGAAGGCATCTACCAAGCTCGAAGCAATCCAGTCAAACACGGGGCCCACGAGTGCGGCCATAGCAGCGTTGTCAAAATCGTAGGAGAGCTCCAGTTCGATCTTGCAAGATGAGAGCGAAATATCACCCACAGGCGAGAAGCGCCATACGCCATCGAGCTGAGAAAACGGGCCGCTTACGAGCTTCAAGCGATCTTCCAGTGTGCCGTCTTCGTAGCGAATATGTGTGTTACGCGTTGAAAAGCTTTGCCGCAAGCCTTTGAAATTCAAGCTGATCTCGGCTGTTTGCCCATCAGCGTGCTTTTGCAACACTTTTGCTTTGTCGCACCAAGGCAAAAATTTGGGATAGCTGGCTACATCCGAGACCAGATCAAACATTTGCTGGGCGCTGTGCCAAATCAGTACGGATTTTTGGATGGAATTCAAGGAAGGGGCTGCGCCAATACAATCGAAGCGTCTATTGTAATTTCTCGCTTCACTTCCATTTAATAGCCTTATGGCCAAACCCAAGTCTGATCCCCCCGGCCGCATTGCCGAAAATAAAAAAGCATCGTTTAACTACTTCTTTGAGGAGCGGTATGAATGCGGCATGGTACTGGAGGGCTGGGAAGTCAAAGCCGTGCGCAATGGCAAAGTGCAGCTCACCGATGGCTATGTGATCATCAAGAATGGCGAGCTTTTCGTGATGGGCTGCCAGATCAATCCTTTGAAGACTGCCTCCACCCATGTGAGCCCCGATGCCGTGCGCAGCCGTAAGCTTCTAATGAAGAAAGACGATATTCGCCGCTTAACAGGCAAAGTGGAGCAAAAAGGCTACACGCTCGTGGCCATCAATCTGCACTGGAAAAGCGGTCGCGTGAAATGCGAAATCGCTCTGGCCAAAGGCAAAGCCGAACACGACAAACGCAACACCGTGGCCGACCGAGAAGGCAAGCGCGAGGTGGAGCGGGCGATGAAGGTGCATAACCGTTGAGCCAAATTACTATTAATTCGATAGCAACTAACGCATATTCTATGCCGGCTATAGGCCCAAAAGACGCATAAAGCACCATGAAACATCTCTCAAATACCGCTCTGTCTATGCTCGACCTCGTTGCGGTGCGCGAAGGCGGCACCACGGCGCAGGCTTTGCAGATTGCGCTGCTAACGGCGCAGCATGTTGAGCGCCTGGGCTTTCAGCGCTACTGGCTCGCCGAGCATCACAACATGGCAGGCGTGGCCAGTTCATCAACTGCCGTACTGGTGGGGCATATTGCAGGCGGCACGAGCAAGATTCGCGTCGGCTCAGGCGGCATCATGCTGCCCAACCATGCTCCGTTGGTCGTGGCAGAAGCTTTTGGCACGCTCGCTGAGCTCTATCCGAATCGCATTGATTTAGGACTAGGCCGCGCGCCGGGCACCGATCAATTCACCATGCGCGCCCTGCGCCGGCATAACACTGAGAGCGCCGATGATTTCCCGCGCGAAGTCTCTGAGTTAATGAGTTACCTTTCGCCAGCGCAAGAGGGCCAGCGCATCACCGCGCATCCCGGCGCGGGCACGCAAGTGCCCATTTGGCTGCTAGGCTCCAGCCTGTTTTCTGCGCAGCTCGCCGCGCAGATGGGATTGCCCTATGCATTTGCTTCACATTTCGCGCCCGCCCTGCTGTTGCAGGCTTTGGATGTTTATCGCCGCACGTTCAAGCCGTCTGCCCAGCTGGCCAAGCCCTACGCCATCATCGGCGTGCCTTTGATTGCCGCGCCTACGGATGAGGAAGCCCAGTTTCTTGCCAGCAGCGTGTACAAAAGGGTCTATGGCATGCTGACCGGGCGGCGCGGCAAGCTGCCCTTGCCAGATGCAGCTTTCATGTCAAGCATTGACTCTGCGAGCCGCGCTGCCATCCATGATTTTCTAGCCGCCGGCGTGATCGGCTCGCCCGAGACTGTGCGCAGCGGCTTAGAAGAGTTGCTCGACCAAACCCAAGCTGACGAGATCATGTTCGTCTGTGATGTTCACGATCCGGCGCTGCGCCTGCGTTCGCTTGATATTGCGGCGCGAGTGATGCGTCAGGCAGAGCCTGCTTTGGCTTAAAAAAGGCAGCGCCTGCTTTCGCTTAAAAACACGAAGCGCTTACTTGGCTGGCATCACGATCAGCTTGTCGCCGCTCTCGGTTGTCACTGTTTTACCCAAGCTCGCGTTTTCTCGATTTTTCGTGCCGACCCGCAGCATGATGCCCGCGGCGGAGCTTTGCCCATTTTGCGAGAGCTGAAATCCAATAAAGTGCTCTCCTTCCGCAGTGGGTGTGAAAGTCATGGATCGTGCAGTGGTTTCGCCCTGAGGTAAAGCGACCTGATACAGAGCACCGCTTTTTTGCATGCCTTCGCCGATGTTGACCAGCAAGCCAGCGGCAGGCTCAACGCTTACAAATGCGTCCGCCGATTTTGCACCCGAAAACTCCACATAAACCGTGACAGGCTGCCCCACAGCCAGATCACCTTCCATCCGATAGCGCATACCGATACCAGAGTTATTGTGCTTTTGAGACGAGGTCGTCCAACCCGGTGAAGTTTTTGAAACTTGTTGCTTCATAGCGACCGTTGCCTCGTGAGGAATTGATACATCAGAACTGCATGCGCTGCAAATTAACGCGAGCGCCATGATCGTCATGAGCTGAGTGTTGAGTGTATTGATCACGATGAATCCCTTAGCTGATAGAAACTGTGTAGCAAGTGTTGGCGATCTTATTGAAATCGTAAATCACCATAACATGCTCGCCAGCGGCAAGATTCTGCGTCTTCGTTTCGGTTTGATTGAACGCTACGTCAGCTGCAAAGATACGCTGCCCGTTTTTATAGAGTTGAAAATCAACATCTGAATTCGACGTTGAACTCGTCACGGTGATCGTTTTAGAGCCTGCAGCGGCTAACGTCAATCGTGCATAGGCAAAATAGCCCAACTTATTCCGCTCTGAGCCTAAAGATAAAGGCGTTGTGCAAATTGTTTGCCCAGCTACTGCGGCCGTTCCATTGGCATTGAGGTCGCGGTAATAGGGCAATGTTGTGGTGCTGCCTCCGTTATTACTCTCATTACTGCCATAAGCATTTGACGTACTACTGATAGATTCACTCGTCAACAAAGTATTCAGCGCAACCGTGCGGGTCGATGCACTGCCGGCTGCAGTGCGATAGGCGGCAGAGAAAGAGTGAATATCTGTGAGTGGCGAGCTATTCTTGAAGGCAGCGTCAGACATTGCGCGGTGTATCTCGGTGAAACCAGATTGTCGGTTGAGATCCCACAAGATATATTGAACCGAGGATTCGCGAAACCAACCCTTTGGATTACTAGCACTTGAGGCGTGACCGGAATTCAAACTCAGTACGAAACCTGAAGCTTGGTTAGCGCCTTTGGAATCAGAGTACGTACTTTTAGACAACACGATACCTGACAACGCATTGCCCCAGCCTTCGCTAAATGCAATGCGGCGATCCAAACGATCATCACCACCGCCATGGCTTCCGCCCATAGAATCATCGCGGCTGAATGCGTTTTGATAATAGTGACCCCACTCATGCGCGATCACCGAACTGTCATATTCGTCAGTATCTTGGTTTGCCTGACCGAGTATGTATATGCTTCGCGAGGTGATTGCGCCACCGGTGCTAGTGGCTGTGAAAAAGCTGGTGCCGATGTCTCCATCCGAAATCAAACCATCATTGAGATTATTCTTGACACTCCAAAACACTTGCAGCAAAGGAAAAGCAATCGTTGGCTGCGCCGATAAGATTTTTTGCTGGCTTGTGTAAATCGTATCTAGAATCGCAAAAGGGCCCGCTGTTCGGATTTGCGAATAGCTTGCGCCATCCCACCCTGATGCCGCAGTTAGATTTTGTACAGTACCCGTCCCTGCGTTGAAATCTACAGACTGCATGGCATAGAGCGCATTGCCTCCTGTGTTGTCGCGTACTGTGACATCCCAAGTTGCTGCACCGCTTGCTTGTTTGAGTTCGGCTTTGACGCGCACAGACACCACGTTGCCACCCGGTACGCCCACGAAGCTGTACTGACCCGAGGAGTTGGTCTGCGCCGTTGCAATGCTTTGACATTGATAAATCAGCTCAACTGTTGCGCCTTTGACGGGCTGCGTTGTGATATTGGCGTAATCCAAGCCGCCGTTACTTTTTTGGCCGACTCGCTCGTATTGTGCAATGCCGCTCACAGTGACCGACGGCCCTGACGGTGGAGCCCATGTTGTGGGGCAAACTGAGCCGCCCCCGAAAGTGTTGCCCCCGCCGGTAGCACCACCACTGCCGTCACCACCACCGCCTCCTCCTCCGCAACTTACCAAAAACCAAGCGGCAATCATGGTCCCTGCAAATACGCGCAAATGTCTAGCATTTTTCAAGGTTTGACCCTGTCAATTTAATTGTGAAAATATTAACACGCGCATATACATAGCTCCTGTAAGTAATCATTTTGATAACGCTTTGAGAAATAAATCACACATCGATGACGACTTATGTGAAGCTCGCCGACGATTCTCAACCTAAATTTTGCTTAAAGAAGCTCATCGTGCGCTCCCATGCGAGTTTCGCGGCAGCTGCATCAAAACGCGGCGTCGTGTCGTTGTTAAAGCCGTGTTGTGTACCCGGGTATGTGTGTGCGATGTGTCGTACATTAGCGGCTTTCAGTGTTGCCTCATAAGCTGGCCACGCCGCGTTGATGCGCTCGTCGACACCAGCGAAATGGATTTGCAGCGGTGCTTTGACTTTTGCAGCTTCTTCGGCTGCGGGGTGGTTGCCATAAAACGGGATGCCAGCAGCAAGATCAGGCAGCTGCGTGGATAGGTAGTGCACCATGCCGCCACCATAACAAAACCCGACTGCGCCAATTTTTCCAGAGCTATCAGCGCGTGCCTTCAAGGCGGCATAACTGGCTAAGAAATCTTGGCGGATTTTGGCTTGATCAAGTTTAGCGAATTCCACGCGGGCTTTGTCTTCATCGCCAGGGTACCCACCAAGCGATGTGAGTGCATCAGGCGCTAAAGCGAGGTATCCATCAATCGCTAAACGGCGCGCGATGTCCTCAATATGGGGATTCAATCCACGATTTTCATGAATGACTAAGACACTAGGCAACTTGCCCGTAACGCCGACAGGTTTGGCAACATATGCTTTGATGCTGCCATAACCATTAGGAGATGCAATCGTGATCATCTCCGTGGCAATGCGTTTATCGTCTTTGGCACTGACCTGTGCAAAGGCAAAATTCGGTTGCAACGAAGCGAGAATGCCCGCTGCGGTGAGGCCGCCCACCGCAAACTTTTGCGCACGATCTAAAAAACCTCGGCGATCTAAATCGCCATGCACATAGGCATCAAATAAGATCAAAAGCTCTTGGTCGAAATCAGCGGCAGTCAGGCGTGCGTTAAGCGGCGTCATAAAAATCTCCTGTGAACGATTATCCTACCTTGATTCAATGACAAACTCCAGCCATCTACTACCTGCCGGACAGATAATGCGATGAAACACAGCACACTACAATCAAATTGGAAGCCAAGAGTAGGCTGACGATACACTTTGATTTAATTGAGAATCTGTTGTCATTTAAATGCATTCAAGGAAAACATGGAAAAACTTTTATCGAGCGTTGGCTCATTGCTTTACGGCATGCGCATCATCATGTTGTTTTTCTATGTGGGCTTAGTGGCGATTATTTTCGGCATTCTTGGCAAATTCTTGTTTGAAACCTACAAACTGATGAATACTTTGCTCTACGGTGATTTACAAAAAATTGATCTGATCATCAAGGTGCTTGAGTTGGTAGATATGACGATGGTGGCGCAATTGGTTTGGGTCGTGGCACTCGCTGGGGTATCGCTTTTTGTGACCACAGGACACTTCGATAAAACCGATATGAAGAAACCCGACTGGCTTGATCATGTGAACACCTACAACCTGAAGCTCAAGCTGGCGTTTGCCATCATTTCTATCTCTGGCGTCCACGCTCTGAAGACTTATCTCAGCGGAGAATTGACTCTGGAAAACATTCAGATTGTGACGATGGTGGCGATCATTCACTTCACCTTTGTGCTGTCTGCAATCGGTATTTCGTTTGCTGAGAGGCTCACTCGTGAAAAACCTGCCGAGAAGCACTAACCTACTTGCCATCGCAGAAAAATCAATTGGGCTTTCAGCCCAATTGATTTAGGCCAGAGAGAGTTCGCGCAGATGCTCGGCTGTGGTGCTTGGTAGGTCGAAGTATTCAAGATAAGCAGGGATTTGCTCGTAGAGCATGTCGGCGCCGATTTGTGTGCGGCAGCCGCGTGCTTGGGCAGCGGCCAAGAAGGCTGTGACATTTTGCGCCATCACCACCTCGCCAACAAAGGTTTCGGCATCTAGGCGGCTCACGTCGAGGGGCAGCGGATCACCTGCTTTCATACCGAGCGGCGTGGCGTTGACGACCAGATCAAAGCCTTTTGGATCATTGCTTCCTGTCAATACTTTCGCAGCAGGGAAATTCGCTCGAATGCGCTCTGCAAGCGCTTCGCAGCTGGCTGTATCCACGTCGTACAAAGCCAATTCACTGATGCCCGCTCCTGCTAGCGAAGCCGCGATAGCGCTACCAACGCCACCTGTGCCCACGACGAGTGCGCTGCTGCCAGCAACGACAAAGCCTTTGCGCTGGACACCACGCACGAAGCCTTCACCATCAAACATATCGCCGTAGAGCTTGCCATCCGGGCCGCGCTTGACCGCATTGCAAGCGCCCGCCACGCGCACGGCGGGCGAGACGACATCGAGTAAGCTCACCACGCTCACTTTATGCGGCATGGTGATCAACGCGCCACGCACATTTTCCAAATTGAACACATTACGCAGAAATGCAGAAAAATACTCTGGCTTGCAGCCCATCGGCATGACCATCGCGTTGATCCCTACTTGCTCAAAATACGGGTTGTAGATAAGCGGCGCTTTGAAGCTGTAGGTGGGCCAGCCAATGTGGGCGATGATTTCGATGTTGCCGTCGATGCGCATGGTTTTTATAAATAAAATGGGGCGATAGCCGGCATAGTTACTGCGTGAGGTGCTATTGAATTAATAGCTATGCCTTCGCCGCAGACACAGCCGCGCGAATGCCGAGCAAGTAGCTTTCAACGCCGAAGCCCGCGATTTGACCTTTGGCAATCGCGGCAATCACCGAATGATGACGAAACTCTTCGCGCGCGTGGATGTTGCTCATGTGCACTTCGATGATCGGGCATGTGAGAATAGCCAACGCATCGCGTAGGCCAATGCTGTAGTGCGTCCATGCGCCGGCGTTGATCACCACAGCCGCCGTGCCATCGCCATGCGCTGCGTGAATGTGCTGCGCCATCTCGCCTTCGATGTTGGTTTGATAGCAGCTCACCTCATGGCCGAGCTCTTTGCCGAAAGCGACGCAGGCTGCGTTGATATCGTCCAACGTGGCGGTGCCGTAAGTGGCGGCATCGCGCTTGCCAAACATGTTGAGATTGATGCCGTTTAAGACGAGGATTTTCATAAAACATTCCCTAAAACAGAAACAACACAACCCGATTGTGACGTGAGAACAATCGAGTTGCGTTGCACAAACTCCGCATACATAAGCATGCAGAGTTGATGGGAAGCAGCTTACCGCTTTGCAGCGGCTGCGGCAGCGGTAAATTCATTCAAGACATCCAAGCCGACCACTGGACCATGCTTGGCGTAGACCGGCTTCATCTTGTCTGCGAATTTCAGAGTTTCAGCAGCAGAGAATTCTGTGACCAGCATGCCCGCTGTCTTCAAATCAGCCAAATCTTTGGCCAAAGCAGCGCGATTGGTCTGGCGCTGGAAGGTGCCCGCCTCAGCAGCGGCATCGTTAAAGAGTTTTTTCTCATCAGCACTCAAGGTATCCCACAGTTTCTTGCTGACCATCACGGATTGTGGGTTGTACACGTGCTTCGTGAGTGCCAGATGCTTTTGCACTTCAGCAAACTTATTACCCTTGATCGTGGGGATAGGGTTTTCTTGGCCATCGACTGCTTTGTTTTCCAGAGCGCCATACAGCTCCGGGAAAGGCAGCGGCGTGGGGTTGGCATCGAGCGCTTTGACCCAATCCAAATTGATCGCATTGGGGATCACGCGCAATTTCAGGCCAGCAATGTCTTCGACTTTGTTGAGCGGCTTTTTGCTGTTGGTCATGTTGCGAAAGCCCAGCTCCCAGTAGCCGATGCCAACGATGCCTTTTTCTTCCAAACGCGTGTGCATACGCTTGCCGAACGCACCATCCACGATCTGATCAGCCACAGTTTCGCTTTCAAACATGAAAGGGAAATCGTAAATCGCAAATGCAGGCACTTGGGATGCAAGAATACCGCTGTTCATCACAGCCATTTCAATCGTACCGCCCTGCACACCGCTCACATGAAACTGATCGTTGCCCAATTGCGCTGCGGGAAACACATTGACCTTGATCTTGCCACCCGATTTGGCTTCAACGATAGATTTGAAACGATCCATGCCTTGCACAATGGAATGACCGGCAGCATTTTGCGTGCCGAACTTGATCGTGCGCTCAGAAAAATTTTGCGCAGAAGCCACGCCGGCCGCTACCAAAGCCACAGCAGCAATCACGCTTTTAACAAACAGACGTTTCATGAGAGTCTCCAAGAAAATACACAACACGCGATGAATGAAAACGGGGCATATGGCGTGTTTTCATATGCTTTGTTAGAACTAAAAACGAGAATACTTTTCTGATGTTGTCAGGGCTTGCACCAACCTGATCTAGCCTGCCAAAAACTTCGCAGGCCAGATCACAATTTGCGGAAACAGCACCATCAAAAACAGCAAAACAAACTGAGCGATCATGAATGGCAGCACGCCGCGTGTGACTTTGTCCATACTGATTTTGCCCACGCCTGCCACCGTGTTGAGCACCGTGCCTACAGGCGGCGTGATCAAGCCAATCGCGTTGTTGATGATAAACATCACGCCAAAATACACGGGGTCGATACCCGCTGCTTTCACAATCGGCATCAGCACTGGCGTCAAAATCAAAATCGTCGGCGTCATATCCATCGCCGTGCCTACGACGATCACGATCACCATGATGCAAAACATGAGCAGACGCGGGCTATCGAGCAAGGGTTGAAGCAATGCGGTGAGCTGCGCCGGCAATTGCGCCACCGTGATCATCCAAGCCGAGACCATCGCTGCGGCTACTAAGAACATGACGACCGCGCTCGTCTTCGCCGCCTGAATGAAGATCGGTAGCAATTGTTTGATCTTGATCTCGCCGTACACAAAAATAGAAATCAAGAGCGCATACACCGCTGCCACCACAGCAGATTCTGTGGGCGTGAACACGCCGAATTTCAGGCCGCCCACCACAATCACGGGAAGCCCAAGCGCCAGCAAAGTTTCGCGGAAAGCCGTGGCCACTTCGGCTCTGGTCGCACGCGGCGCAGGCGTGACTTTTTCTTTGCGCACCAATATCCACCAAGTGATCCACAGCGAGACACCGAGCAAGATGCCGGGCACGATGCCTGCTAGGAAGAGCTTCGAAATCGAAATGTTCGCAGCCACACCAAAGATGATGAAAGCAATGCTAGGCGGAATGATCGGCGCGATGATGCTGGCCGAAGCGATCAAGCCCGCAGAGCGCGCAGGATCATGCCCCGCCCGAATCATCATCGGGAGCAGCAGGGCAGACAGGGCCGCGGCATCGGCTACCGCAGAGCCTGAGAGCGCGGCCATGATGCAGGCAGCCACAATCGCTACATAGCCCAAGCCGCCGGGAATATGGCCAACAAGTGCGAGCGCAAAATTCACAATGCGGCGCGAGAGGCCACCCGCATTCATGATCTCGCCAGCGAGCATGAAGAAGGGCACAGCCAGCAGTGGAAAACTATTCGCACCCTCAATCACGTTTTGCGCAAGAATTTGAGAATCCCACATGCCCAACTGCAACATCAGCGCAGCACCCGTGAGCAACAGAGAAAACGCAATCGGCATGCCGAGCGCCATGGCGCCGAGCAGAGCGAGGAGGAAAAGAGCAATGGTCATCTTGTTATTAGCCTATTTCTGCTCGCTTATTTGTGTTCCCCGTGGGGGACTTCTTCGGATTCGCGCACCGCCATCAAATCATCCTCGCTCATCTGGCCGGTGATCAGATTGTAAAAATCCCGCGCAATGATCAAGCCGCCAAGCACGGCAAACATCAAGCCCACCGAGAAGAAAATACCCATCGACACTTCCATCGCAGCGCTGCTGGAGCTGGCATTGATCTTGGTTTGCTCCCAAGCGCCTTTGAAGAGCACACCACACAGCGCCAGCATGAGCAGCAGGCTTGCACCCATACACAACTTTTTGCCTTGCACGCCGAGCCGCGCAATCAGCATATCTGTGCCCAAATGGCCTTTTTCTTTCAGCGCCACCACGGCACCCATGAAGGTGACCCACACAAACAGCCAGCGCGAGAGCTCCTCGCTGATGGTGATGCCAGAATTAAAACCATAACGCAGCACCACATTGCCAAACACCATGAGCACCATCAGCGCTAAGAAGAGCGCCATGGCGTATTCAAGCAGCTTGCAATAGGCATCAATGAATTTATTCAGCATGACTTGAATTATGTACTAATCAGTACATTCTTAGGTATGATTTCGACAAGGGTTTGTACGCATCTGCTTCCAAATCATGCAAACAGCAGCTATTGCGTCTTGCGATAGCCTTCGCGTACCGCTTGCTCTTGCGATGTGGTCAAGGGCGTGAGCGGCGAGCGCACGCGCAGCCATGCGTCATCGCCCGTAAGTTCTGCAAGCATCACTTTGTATACGCTCACGAACGGCATGCCAGGCTCTAAAGACAGCAAAGCCAAAAGACTGCGCATGAGCTTGTCATCCGCTTGGCTCACGCTGGCCGGTGCATCCATCATGCGGCGCATGAGAGAGGGTGCGATATTGGCCAGCCCACAAATCGAACCCGCGCCGCCCACGAGCAGCGTCGGCATCACATCAGGCTCACAGCCCACGAGCACGGCGAGCTTCGGGAATGTTTGCGCAAGCATCTTGGAATGATCCACATTCGCGCTGCTGTCTTTGATGCCGATCACTTCTTTGGGGTGCTTTTGCATCAACTCGGTGATAGAAGCCTGACTCCAGCCCACACCTGAGAGGCCGGGGAAGTGATAGAGGATGATGTGCAAGCCTTGGCACGCTGCGATCACTTCACTCACATAGGCCACAAGACCGGCTTCATGCTGACCGTTGTAATAAAAGGGCGGCATGAGCAGCCCTGCTTTCGCGCCAATCTTTGCAGCGTGTCGGGCCAAGCCAATAGCATCGTCTCGCGAGAGCGCCGTGAGATTGATCACCAATTGATTGCCCATCACGCCAGCTGCCACCAATGCATCAGCCACAGCCATACGCTGCTGCACCGTAAACGATGTGCCCTCGCCTGTTGTGCCAAACAGCGTGAGCCCATCGCTGCCGCAGCTAAGCATGCGCTTGCCATGCGCGATCATGCGCTGCACATCCACGCTACCGTCAGGTTGAATAGGCGTGAGCAGAGCAGGCCAAAGGCCGGTGATGGTGTGTTGGTGTGTTGTCATAAAGGTATTTTGAAGGGTTTTAGGCCGATCGCGCATCTCGCACGCGCAATGCAATTGCCGCAATCACAGGCTGTTCTTTGCCATGCGTTGCGCCGCGTACTTCATCGGGGTGTGCGTTGAGCACGATATTCAGACCGCCTTGTCGGTAGAGCAAGACCTCCCGAGAGCGATGCCGAGCCACCGGCTTAAAGCCCATCATCTCCAACACTTGGCCTAACGCTTGCGGCTTGGAAGTGGCGTATTCAATGAACTCAATGCCATCCATTCCAATCGGATTAACCGCATCAGAGAACGAATGCTGCAAAGGCTCGCGCCCATCTACACGTTCTGGCGCTTTCATCAAAAGGTCGCTCATTACTTGCTCCAAAGAAATACCGAATACAAATATCCGTATCGCGAAAAGCGCGAAAGTTACGCGAAAGACGCGAAAAAGAAACTTAAAATTGAAATTCAAAAAATTGCATTACAAACCAAACACTATTCTGCTTTTTGCAGGTTTTCAAGTTTTTTCTTTTTTGGCTTCTCTCTTTTTCGCGGCTTTCGCGTAACTTTCGCGTCTTTCGCGCCCGGAAACTGAATTTAAATCCAAACCATCAGACAACCTCAGCCGACGCCACATGCCCGCCCAGAAACAATCTCTCAATATCTGGATCCGCCAACAACTCAGTGGCTTTGCGGTGCAACACGCATCGCCCTGATTCCAACGCTATCGCTTCATCAGAAATTTTCAAAGCGCTTTTCACGTTTTGCTCGACCATCAAAATCGTCGTGCCCTGCGCAGCCAAATCTTGGAGCAGCTTGAACACATCTTTGACCACAATCGGCGAAAGGCCAATCGAAGGCTCATCAATCAGCAGAACTTTCGGTCGCAGCAGCAAAGCGCGCGCAATCTCCAATTGCTTTTGCTCACCACCGGAGAGTGCGCTAGCCTGCGAATGAATGCGCTCTTGCACTCGCGGGAAATGCTTGAGCACTTCAGGGATGCGCTCATGTGTGAGCTTCGTACCGAGCGTGATGCCGCCGAGCTCTAAGTTTTGATAGACGGAGAGCTGCGCAAACAGATTGCGCCCCTGCGGCACGAAAGCCAAACCTTTACCGAGCAGCGCTTTTTGTGTATAGCCTGAAATGTCTTCGCCTTCAAACAAGACACGGCCCTCACGGGGCTTGAGCAAACCGAAAATCGTTTTGAGCACGGTAGATTTGCCAGCGCCGTTAGGGCCAATCAGCAGCGTGATGGCCGCGCGGCGAATGCTCAAATCCAGATGATTCAAGATCATCAGATTTTTGTAACCTGCAAGCACTTTGTCGAAATGGATAGCGATGTCTGAGCTCATCATCACGCTCCCAAATACGCATCAAGCACGGCCTTGTTGCCGCGAATCTCGGCCGGCGTGCCCACTGCGAGCACTTTGCCTTCCACCATCACCATGATCCGGTGGCATAAGCTCATGACGAAATCCATGTTGTGTTCGATCACAACGAAGCTGCTTTTTTTGCCACCCAAGCCCTTCTCATTCAAAGCTTTCAGAAGCGAAGAAATACCTCCCACCAGAGAAGGATTCACGCCTGCACAAGGCTCATCGAGCAATACCAAATCGGGCTCGCGCATGAAGGCCGTAGCGATATCTACCAGCTTTTGTTGCCCATACGAGAGCGTGCCCGCTTTCAAATCTGCCACGTGGCTGATACGAAACTGCTCAATCAGTGCATCCGCCTTTGCGCCCAGCCCAGAATCTGGCGCAGCAAACATGCGGCTGAATTTACTGCCATGATGCTCTTGCGCAGCCACAATCAAGTTGTCTCGCACGCTCATCTTGCCAAAGACTTGCAGCGTTTGAAACGTGCGCCCCACGCCGAGGCGCGAGAGCTCCAGAGGCCCGGCCTTGGTCACATCTTGGCCTTTGAATTCAATGCAGCCTGAGTCCGGTTTGATCTGCCCGAGCATCGAATTGAACAACGTCGTCTTGCCCGAACCATTGGGCCCAATCACGCCGAAAATCTCGCCCGGCATGACTTCAAAGCTCACACCACCCACGGCTTGAATCGCACCGTAGGCCTTCTTCATGTCGGTGACTTTCAGTACTGGAGCAACCATCATTTTGCTCCTTTTTCAATAGCAGATTGCGCAGTCGATACGCCGGCTTGAAGCACTTTTCTCTTTGAAAATAGCTTCTGAGGCAGGCTCGCCAAGCCATCGGGCAACCACACCAAAATCGCAATCACCATCAAACCGAAGATCGGCAAAAACCAATTTGAGAAGATCGGTGACACATCACGAATCCATTCCGGCAAGATCAAGCTGATCAGTGCGCCGACCAGCGGGCCGACAAACAAACCTGCGCCACCGACCACCACCATCAGATACATCGTAATCGATGCGCCGACGGTAAATGAGGCAGGTTCAATGTAGTCCACCAACGAGGCATACAAGCCACCGGCCAAGCCCGCATACACCGCACCAATTGCAAAGGAGAGTAGCGTGTAGGCGCGAGTATCAATGCCCAAGCTTTCTGCGCGAATCGGGTTGTCTCTGAGCGCTTGAAATGCTTTGCCCCAAGGCGAGCGCAATAAGCCCCAGAGCAACGCAATCGCGATTGTCGATATAGCCAGCGTGAAATAGTAGTAGGCCAAATGCCCCTTCAGCGAGAAGCCGAAAATTTCCGGCCGCGCGATGCCATTGAAGCCAAACGTGCCGCCCGTGAGCCATTCTTCATTGCGAAAGACAAGCCACATCGCGGTGTTAAAACCCAGCGTGGCGAATGCCAAATAAATCGTTTGCACCCGCAACGCAGGAAAGCCAACGATCAAGCCCACGACGAAGCACACCAACATGGCAATAGGTAGCCCGAGCCACCAAGACAGCCCGGCTTTCATCAAAATCGCCACGCCATACGCACCGATGCCAAAGAATGCAGCATGCCCGAGCGACTTTTGCCCGGCATAGCCCACAGTGAGGTTCAACCCCATCGTGGCCACCACGAAGACCAGCCAAAGGCTGAAGAGATACACGCCGTAGTTTTTAAGAAAAGGTGGAACTGCTATTAAAACAATAGCTATTAGCGCAACAAATACGCCGGCAAGGTAGCGTTTTTCTTTGAATAAAGTGCTCATAACGCCTTAAACCTTGCGCTCTTCTTTGCGACCGAGCAAACCTTGCGGACGAAACAAAATCACCGCCATAAACACGACCAGCGCCACCGCATCTTTGTAAGCCGGCGATATATAAGCCGCAGCAAGATTCTCACTGACACCCACGATCAGGCCGCCAAGGAGCGCGCCCCGCGAATTGTTAAACCCGCCGATGATCGCTGCAAAAAAAGCTTTCGTACCCAAAGAATCGCCCATATCGAATTTAGCGAGATAAGTCGGCGTCACCAAAATCGCCGCCGTGCAAGCTAGCATCGCATTCACGGCAAAGGTATAAAAAATCATGCGCGGGACATTGATGCCGAGCACGGCTGCACTCTCGGTGTTTTGCGCCACTGCTTGCATCGCGCGGCCCGTGATCGTTTGCGAGAGGAAGGCTTGTGTGGCAAACACAATCACGAGCGCTGCAACGAGCGTGCCCACATCACCGAGCGAAACCGTCACGCCCGCGAACTGAAACAGCTTCTCGCCAAACATATTGGGAAACGCATGGGCTTCTGCACTGTAGCCGGCTCGCAGCGTATTCTTCATCACGATGGACAAGCCAATCGTCGCCACCACAATTTGCATCATGCCGTGCGTAAACAGTGAATCAACGATCGTGCGCTTAAAAGCCCAACCGAGCACAATGGTCGCGACGATCACGGTGAGCAAAAAAGCAATCGGCAGTGGCGCACCCCAAGCCATGAAGGCCAACATGCCAAACGCTGGCAACATCACAAACTCGCCCTGCGCAAAATTAATCGTGCCAGCGGCTTGCCAAAGCAAAGTGAAGCCAAGCGCCACCAGCGCATAAATACTACCCGTGGCCATACCGCTGAAGACAAGCTGAAAAAAATCGGTCATGAGGTGAGGTGTTGGCGCAGATACGAATGCAAATTCAAAAACGGAGACCGGACGCAGAAGACGCAAAGGTTACGCAGAAGTAATACAAAAGATACCAAAAAAAATGCATGGGCTTGATCTCTTCTCAATGCGAGCTTGAATCAGCTGGTCTATGGTGTTTCTATTTTGTATTTCTCTTTTGCGTCTTCTGCGTAACCTTTGCGTCTTCCGCGTCCGGTATTCCTTCTTCAAGCTCTAAGGCGTTATTTCTTGGCCGACACAGCAGGCAACACAGAAATCACTTCCTGCCGGCCATTTTTCACTTGCACCAAATAGCTCTCGCGATCGACATCGCCTTTGTCATCGAAGCGGCCGCTCACGAGCACGCCGGGATGTTTTTTCACATCGAGTTCCAAGCCTTTCATCGCTGCAGCGACGGCCTTACGATCGACTTTGCCCGCTTTCTCAATCGCCGCTTTCATGGTGTAAACGCCGATATAGCCCTTGGGGCCATTGTGATCCGGCAGGTATTTGTAGTCTTGATAAAACTTGGCTTTGAATTTCAGCATCTCGGCGCTCGGCGCGTCGATCGTGAGGCCGACGTGCGCCACTGCGCCATTGGCAGCATCGCCAGCGAGTTCAATGACTTTTTGACCCGTGAGCGTGGTCTCGCCGATGATGGGCTTGGCAAAGCCTTGCTTACGCAGCTCGCGCAAAAGGCGTGCGGATTCGTCTTCGTTCACATAGGCAAACAGCGCATCGGAGCCACTGGCTTTGGCTTTGAGTACGGCAGCTGAAAAGTCCACTTGGCCTGCATCGGTAGAAATTTCATCGACGATTTTCGTGGAACCACCGGCCAGCGTTTTCTTGATCATGTCGAGGCCGCCCTTGCCGAAATCGTTGTTGACATAAATGATCGACAAATTTTTCACCTTGGCTTGATCGCTGATGTAGCGGCCAATTTTTGGCATCGCGGTAGCTTGCGTGAAGCTGGTGCGGAAGATGTAGGGGTTGCCTTGCAGCGTGATGCTGGCTGCTTCGCCGCCCGTCCAGTTCGGGATCTCCGCTTTCTGGCTTTCTTTCATGCTCACCATGATCGAGCCGGAAAACACGGGTCCGAAAATGGCAAAGACATCGTTGTCAATCGCTTTCTTCGTGAGTGCAAGTGCCACGCCAGGGTTGGTCGTGGTGTCGTTGATGGACAGTTCCAGCTTCTTGCCCATGATGCCGCCAGCGGCATTGATCTCTTTCACTGCGAGTTCCACGCCGTTTTTAAAATTGGTACCTGATGTTGCGCCGCCGCCAGACAGTTCAACGATGGCTGCGAGCTTGATGTTTTGAGCGAAAGCGATTGAGCCCGTTACCAATGCTGCGCTAAGCGCTACAGTTTTGAGAGCGAAAGAAAGCGATGTGCGGCGCTGCATGAAATATCTCCTGATCATGTGAAAAAATGCGAACCAAAAATTACGTACCAAATAGTACATTACACGCACATGGCTGGTTTATCTGGTTTGTACCTAGCAGACAATGCGAGGGAGATCAGCAGTTATGCAATGAGCGAATAGCTAGGGAGCCTCTGAGCAAGTCCTAAACAAATCGTTCGGGCTGATAGGACACTCCCTAAAGCGAACTTCACGAAAAATCTATAGGAATCGACAGTTGTGCGATCGCCTGCGCGGTTTCTGGACGAACACCACGCCACCATTCAAAAGCCAGCGCCGCTTGTTCCACAAGCATGCCCACGCCATCAACCATGCGGCCAGCACCTGCTGCTTTGGCCTGACGCAGGAAGGGCGTGGCACCCTTGCCATAAGCCATTTCATAGACCAAGCTGCCGAGGTGAAACACCGCATTCGGCAACTCAGGCGCTTGGCCAAAAAGCGAAGCAGATGTGCCGTTGACGATCACATCAAATGGCTCTCGCAAATCTTCATAGCTGCAAGCGTGAACGTTCACTTTTGATTGCGTACGCAACATATCGACCAGCTCTTGCACTTTCGCTAAAGTGCGGTTCGCCACCACCAGTAGTACCGGTTCAGTGTGAGCAAAGGGTAGTAAAGCGCCGCGCACAGCGCCGCCCGCGCCGAGCAGCAGCACCCGTTTGCCGCGCATCGGCGTTTGATGGTTGCGCTCGATATCATTGACCAAGCCCACACCATCAAAATTGTCTGCATGCGTTTCGCCGCGCTCAAACTTGAGCGCGTTTACAGCGCCTGCCAATCTCGCAGACTCTGACAAGTGCGTGGCATACGCAAACGCCTCAACTTTAAAAGGCGCAGTCACATTCATGCCGCGCATACCGCCAGCTCGCAAGGCATCGAGCTGCCCAGCAAAACCTCCGATCACACCTTCCACTTTCGTGTACGCCATTTGCTGGCCAGTAGCCGCAGCAAACAAGCCATGAATGATGGGCGATTTAGATTGAACGATAGGATTGCCGATGACGGCATACTGATCTACTGCGGGATCAAGGTATGTTGAATTCATCCCTTGATTATCAAGCAGTCGCGTTATGCAGCCACCAACTCGCGCTCTACACCTTGCGCCGTTGGCGCCGGTGTACGAATCAAGTGATCGAAAGCGCTCAGTGCCGCTTTAGCGCCTTCGCTCGCCGCAATCACGATTTGCTTGTAAGGCACGGTGGTGCAATCACCTGCACCGAAGATACCGGCCACATTGGTGTGGTTTTTTGCGTCAATCATGATTTCACCAAACTTGCTGCGTTCAATGGTTGTGCCCAAGAATTCTGTATTCGGGACAAGGCCGATTTGGATAAACACGCCTTCCAGCGGCACAGTACGCTCTTCATTCGTTGCGCGGTCTTTGTATTTAAGGCCGTTGACTTTGCCTTCTAAGCCGGTGATTTCCAACGTCTGCGAATTCGTATAAATCGTCACGTTGGGCAGGCTTTTCAGCTTGTTAATGAGCACAGCATCGGCCTTCATCTCGGGCATGAATTCAAAGACGCTCACATGCTTGACGAGCCCAGCTAAATCAATCGCCGCTTCCACGCCAGAGTTGCCGCCGCCAATCACGGCCACATCTTTGCCTTTGAAGAGCGGGCCATCGCAATGGGGGCAGTAAGCCACACCTTTGTTTTTGTATTCTTGCTCGCCGGGCACATTGATATTTCTCCAGCGTGCACCGGTGGCGATGATCAGGCTACGCGTTTGCAGCGTGCCGCCGGCATCGGTCTTTAATGTGATGTAGCCGCCCTCTTCAGTTGCAGGGATCACACTGGCCGCACGGTGGCCATTCATGAAATCCACATCATAAGTTTTGACATGTTGCTCGAGCGCAGCGGCGTACTTGGGGCCATCGGTCTCGACGATGCCGATGTAGTTTTCAATGCCCATGGTGTCGTTAACCTGGCCGCCAAAGCGCTCGGCCAGCAAGCCGGTGCGGATGCCTTTGCGGGCAGCGTAGATCGCCGCTGCTGCGCCCGCAGGCCCGCCGCCCAAAATCAGCACTTCATAAGGCGCTCTGGCGCTGAGCTTCTCGGCTTCTCTTTTTGCTGCACCCGTATCGAGCTTCGCCACCAGTTCATCGAGCGAGGCGCGGCCTGAGTGAAACATTTCGCCATTCAAATGCACGGCGGGCACAGCCATGATGCCTTTATCTTCAACTTCTTTTTGATTCAAACCACCATCCACAATCGTCACGTCAAACGCAGGATTGTTAATCGCCATGAGCGAGAGCGCTTGCACAACATCAGGGCAGTTGTGGCATGACAAGCTCATGAACACATCGAATTTTTGCGGCGCATCGAATTGCAGCGATTTGATTTGCGCGAGTGTGTCGGCTACCACTTTCGGCGGGTGTCCGCCCGTCCACAGCAGTGCGAGCACGAGAGACGTGAATTCGTGGCCGAGCGGGATGGCAGCAAAGCGCAGCTTCATCGGCGCACCACTCTTGCGCTGCAAAGCAAACGATGGCGTGCGCACATCTTGCCCATCAGTACGCAAAGTGATTTTGTCGGAGAGTTTGACAACGGTTTCCAGCAACTCGCGCATCTCGCGCGATCCTTCGTCATCGCCCAGTGCCGCGACGATTTCAAACGGCTCTTTCACGCGCTCGAGATAAGAGGCGAGCTGGTCTTGAAGGTCTTGGTCTAACATGGAAATACTCCTAAATTAATAGCACTTTGCGCATATTCTATGCCGGCTATCCACTGAAAACGATACAAAAAGACGTTAAAAAACCAGACTCCGCAGCCTACAGCCCTCATTCATCTCCGCCGCGAAGCTGAGATGAAAAGGAACACAAAGATCGGTGGTCTGGTTGCGGATCAGATTCCTGAGAATCAGATCTTGCCAACCAACTCCAGAGATGGCTTGAGTGTCTTAGCGCCATCATTCCATTTGGCTGGGCACACTTCACCAGGGTGAGCAGCGGTGTATTGCGCGGCCTTCAGCTTGCGCACAGTTTCTTTCACATCACGGGCGATTTCGTTGGAATGGATTTCCATTGTCTTGACCATACCCGATGGATCGATGATGAAGGTGCCGCGTAATGCAAGGCCTTCTGCTTCGATGTGCACGCCGAATGCGCGGGTGAGTTGGTGTGTTGGGTCACCCACGAGTGGGAATTTGGCTTTGCCCACCGCTGGGGAAGTCTCATGCCAAACTTTGTGAGAAAAGTGCGTGTCGGTGGTGATGATGTACACCTCTGCTCCCATTTTCTGGAACTCAGCATAGTTGTCAGCCGCATCTTCAATCTCGGTGGGGCAGTTAAACGTGAACGCTGCAGGCATAAAAATCAGCACAGACCATTTGCCTGTGAAGGATTTCTCTGTGACTTCGAGCCATTTGCCATTGTGGAAAGCGGTCGTTTTAAACGGTGCAACGGCTGTATTGATGAGGGACATGTCTAACTCCAATGAATGAAAAAAAATAGATTGTCAAAGGTAAAAGATACCCTTGTCATTAACTGCGGCTTTGCACTGAGCACTGAAAATCAGATGCAGTGCTTGATGCAAAATCTCAATCGACGATGCCCCTATCATAAATCCAATCTATTGATAGGCGTGCCGCCCAGCGATTGCTTGTATCGAAGAGGCCGATAGCTAAAACCCTATCGCCCCGCAGATTCACCCCAAAAACCGCTGCAGAGCCAGCAACACATGCAGGGCGACCATGCCTGTGATCACCGTGATGAGGATATTGCCTTTGTAGCGCAGCGCCACGGCAAGCGCGATCGTTGCTGCCCCGTATTTTGGCCAAAGTGCCCAGCCGCCGAATTGGCCCGCACTCATGGCTACACCGCTGGCCACGATAGTCGCAAAGATGGCCGGCACGATGAGTTTTAAGCCAAGCGAGAGCCAAGCGGGCATATCGCGGTTGGCAAACAGGCCGATGAAGGAATAGCGGATCAAGAAAGTGCCCAAGCCCAAAGCGAGCACCACACCCCAGCTCTCTAATGCGCTCATGGGCTTGGCTCCTCTTTTGATGCCACGGGCATCAGTCGCTCTACGATCAACCCGGCAAGTAGTCCAAGCAAGCAGGCAGCGATCATCCCCAGCTTCAGTGGCAAAGCAAACAACACCACACTCGCCACGCCACCTGCCACAGCAGCTGCCGCCAGAGGCATGCTTCGTACCGTCGTTGCTAGCGTGGCCACAAAAGCCAGCGGAATCGCAAAATCTAGTTGCCAGCTGATGGGGATCACTGCCCCGAGAAGCGAGCCGGCGATGCAAAACGCGATCCAACTCGGCCAAATGACACAAGTCATCCCCGCGTAGTAGGCCAGAAGATGATCTGTGCTCTCCTGCGGCCTGTCTAGTTTGCGCTGCTCCATGAATGCAAAGACGTTGTCCACCAAAAAAGCTGCGCCGAGCATGCGACGCGGTGTGCTCAGATGGCGCAGCCGTGGTGCCATCGCGGCGCTATAGACTGCCATGCGCAAATTCACGACGAGGCCTGAGAGCACGGCCACCCAAAGGGAAGACGCACTCTGCAAGAACTGCGTGAGCACAGCCTGCGAGCTGCCGCCATACACCAAGCCTGGCAATGCCAAAGCCGCTGGCAACACTAACCCCGCATTCACCGCCGCCACGCCACAGACTAAAGCAAACGGTAAATACGAAGGCACCATGATCAGTGACTCACGAACGCCGTCCATAAAGGCAGGGCGAGCATCATCATGAAGAAGTTTCATCACTATAATTTTAATAGCACTCTGCGCATATTCTATGCCGGCAAACAATACAAATCATCACTTATTGATGCGACAACCATGCCTGTAGACGCTGCACGCCCTCATCCAACCGCGAAAGATCTTTCGACGCAAAACACCAGCGCAGCCAGCCTTCACCGAAAGTGTGTTGATCAGGTGCGAAAGCACTGCCCGGCGCAAGGCCAACGCCGGCTTCGAGCACGAGCCGCTTAGCCGTTTGCAGGGCATCCGTGTGTCCTTCGATTTGAAAAAAGGCATACATGCCGCCAGGCGCAGCGGCCACTTTCACCCCTTTTGTTGCTTGAAGTCGTTTGATCAGTTGATCGCGGCATTGATGGAGATGCTGCACTACACGCGGCGTCACTTCATTCGTTCGCTGCAATGCCAGCACTGCCGCTTTTTGAATGAACACCGGGCTGCATGAGGTGTTGAACTCAATCAATTTACCGACCTGAGTGCTCATGCCCTGTGGCATCACCAGCCAGCCTACACGCCAGCCCGTCATGAGAAAGCTTTTGCTCATTGAGCCCACGACGATCACGCGATCTTCGGGTGTAGCGATGTCGAGGAAGCTCGGCGCACAACCATTGGTGGTGTCGCCAGCATAGTACAAACGCTCATACACTTCATCAGCCAAAATCCAAGTCCCGGTATTGCGGCAATGCGTGAGAACCGCCACTTGCTCAGCGCGACTCATCGTCCAACCCGTTGGATTGTTCGGCGCATTCAAAATCAGCAGCTTGGTGTTAGAAGTGACTGCTTCTAAGAGCTTGTGCATCTCAAGCCGCCACGCGCCTTGGGCATCGGGCACGAGGCTCACGCAGCGCACTTTCGCGCCCATGATCAGTGGTTGCGCGGTGAGATTGGGCCAAACAGGCGTCACAGCCACCACAGAATCCCCAGCATCGAGCAAAGTTTGGCAGGCCAGCATCAGCGCATTCACACCGCCGGCGGTGATGCCAATGCGATCTGCTGCAATCGGGCTGTGCAGCGAAGAAGCATATTGCGCAACTGCTTCGCGCAAAGCAGGCAGACCAAGGTTGTGAGCGTAAAAAGTCTCACCATCTTGCAGAGATTGCACCGCGGCTTGGCGAATGAATTCAGGCGTGACTTCATCACTTTCACCAAACCAAAAAGGCAGAACGCCTTCTCGACCCAATCCAGCATTGGCTACTTCACGGATTTTAGATTCTTCGAGGGATTCAATGATGGAGCGCATTCAAGCATTGTCATCTGAAAATCGGCGCTATTGATTGCCGTAAAGTGATCAACTCTTGCTTTTAATAGCGCGATTCATCTAATATCAGCAACAATCATTCGCATCAAATTCGAGTAACGCAATGGCTACGAAACGCAAAATCATCCCGACCAACCTGCCTAAAAAGCAACCCCTGCAGCTTAAAACACCCGAGCCTACGCCAAGCACCGCTGAAGTGGAAGAAGTGCTTTCCGGCTTGGATAGGTTTGACATCCGCATCTTGCGCGAGTTGCAAGCCGATGGCCGGTTGACGAATGCCGAGCTCTCCGAACGCATCGGCCTCTCACCCGCGCCCTGCTGGCGGCGCGTGAAGCGCTTGGAACAAGAAGGCTATATCAGCGGCTATCACGCCCAACTCAACCGCCACAAACTTGGCCTCGGCGTGATCGCATTCGTGCGTCTGTATGCCGATGTGAACACCGGCTCAGTCACCCGCGAGCTGCGCCAAGCGCTGGTGAAGCTTCCAGAAGTCATGGATGTGCACCATATCTCCGGTGAAGGCTCATTCGAGATCACCGTGCTCGCCACCGATCTGGAATCGTATTCTCGCTTTGCAATGGAGACACTGATCAACTTGCCGCATGTGAAGGATTTGCACACGAGCTTCTCGCTTGGCGAGGTGAAAGCTTCGAGGCAATTGCCGCTGGGGCATTTAGGGTCTCAGCAACAATGAAATATGTGATAATTTATAACTAGAAAATAATCAAAAAAATCGCTACCGAATTCTACTTGGATGCTAATCAGTACGACCATCAAATATGCAATCTCAAGAAATAAATATTTGGCTTTTAGATGATCATCCATTGGTGCTTCAAGCGATTCGTGCAATTATTTTGCAAGATATACCGCGCGCCCAAGTTTCCAACTTTACCAATATCAAATCACTTCTCATACACGCTAGGAATCACTCCAAGCCACATCTTGTTATCTTAGACTGGCATTTACCAGATGGATCTGCTCTTCAGGTACTTGAAAAATTCGATGCAGAGTTGGCTCTTTTGCCAATTCAACCAGCATCAATAGCAATGCAGTTTCTTATTTTATCTGCAGGAGAACCTGCATCGATTGAAGCCTCTGTTCAAAGTTTACAAATACTTCGCCCTCAAGTTATTTATAAAAATCAAACAATGCATATTTTTTCGGGCATGATTAGGAAACTACTGCAAGGAGAAGTCGCACACTCAGTTCATTTGACACCTAGGCAAATCAATATGATGGAACTCCTCGAGCTGGGTCTGAAAAATTCCGAGATCGCAGATAGCTTATGCATCTCAGAATACACCGTTAAGGCACATGTTGCGGATATTTTTAAGAAGCTGAATGTACAAAGCAGAACACAGGCTGTGCACCGATGGAAAATGTTGGCGCACAATTGGTCAAGCGCATCCGTAAGAGTTAGGCCTTGAGTTGATCGAAAGCACTTAGCAAATCTTGGTTACTCATTGGTTTTTTTATAAAAACAATCTGCTTTAAAGTTGACAACTCTTTTCGTGCATGTGGAATATTTGCACTAACAATGCATATTGGCACATCAAAATTGTATTCTTCACGCAATTGATATATCAGCTCAGCAGAAGTGTGTTGCCCGTGCAAAATTCTTTTAGTTGGGAGGGTTGTTTGCTCGTCTTGGTCTCCGTAACCGATTTGCCAATCTATTACGACGCAATCTGGTCTCTTTTCTCTACCGATCACAATTTGAAATTCAGCTTTCTTTTTAAAACTATATATTTTTTTTGCGTGCGGCTCTAACAAGATTGTTAACGCACGCAATGCGAGAGGATCATCATCAAAAACCCAAACATCATTCCATAGCCGGCGATCTGTGTAGTCACCCAAGATTGATTGCATAGTTATCGGCTCTGTAGTTTGCGCTCGGGGTATCTGGTGCTGCAAATGCAGACGCTTCATTTCGACAGTGCAACGCGTACCACGGCCAATACGGCTAGAGACATGAATTTCATGACCTAAGCGTTGACAAATACGTCTGACGATATTTAAACCAAATCCAAAGCTTTCTGGATGAGCATGAGCCTGTTGAGATAGCTGGGTATTCATACCACGGCCTGTATCGATCACTTCGATGCAAGCGACATCTGAGTTGCATCTGAGACGCACTACTACGCCGCCTCGATGGGTGTATTTGAAAGCATTGTCAAGCAAATTTCTCACAACCCGCTCTAACAGTAAACCATCCGTCATGACCATACAGTCTAATTCGGCTGTCGCAGGAAGTTTTAGCTTGAATACAAGATCACGCTGATCTGCAATGAAGCGCATTTCACGAGCTATCCTTTCTAGGACAGGTCTCAGATCAGTAGCTTCCATTTTGGGCGGGCTGTCTTGCTCGGCACGATGAATATCTAGTAAGTGCTCCACCTGCTCAGAAAGAACAAATGTGGACTGATGGATCAAATCGCTTAGCTCTTGGATCGGCAAAAGCGCAGGGGTTTTAGTAGTTTTATTTTTTAAAAGCGTTGTGAAAACGGTCAATGCCTGCAATGGTTGTCTCAAGTCATGCGACACAGCAACAATGAAATTTTCTTGCGCAGCTTTTGAGCTGTTTGCATAATCTCTTTCTTGCTCAATTTTCAGAGCCAGTGCTTGATTGTTAAATCGTAATCGTAATGCCTCTAACAAGGTACTGTGATAACGCCAAGCAAATCTCGTGTTCACGATGAAATAGAGCAAACTTAGTGCAGCAATAACAGCGTACCACTGACTGGAAGTACGCCAAGCGATCCAACTGAATGCAAATACAACTGGTATGTATGCAACGACAAAAAACCCCAGATACACGTGCCACACGCTCGCTAGAGCAAAAATGCTGGATGAGCCCAGGCCTATCAACACAAAGAGCAGCGTCAGCCGCAATAAGTCAGATACCGGCCATATGCTGATTGCAATCACACTTATGCCCCAAACCAGACCGGAAAAATATGAACCGATGATGCTCCCACGTACATAGCGTGCTGCTGCACTTGTATCCGTTGACACAAAGTGCTCTGGTTTTTGTGAAAACCACCACGCCACGCGACTAACCGCAACGACACTTGCCATACCCAACCATGCTCTTAAATAGCTGGCTGGCATTGCATCAGCATATAAGTAGTACAAAAGCAGTCCTGCAATCCAACTGCCGATAAATGTTGTGAGCTGGTTTGTGTGCAGCACACTCAATTGTTCGAGCCAAACCCGCGATGAAGTTGTCGCAAAAACGTCTGTCGAGTGCGAATTTGACAAGGTCATTTCAACCAAACACGACTTGCTTATAAAACCAGATTCGGTTGCTTGTTACGTGAAAATTTTGGAGCAATATAGTTCTTTTGGGCGATGGATTGAAGAGGTAATTTGTCACAAAATATACAAATAGATGAGATTGACGCGGTAGTACGCCTCATTTAGATATTGATAAATCTAATCTGGAGAATTTAATGAAATTATTGCGGAGCTTACCATTTTGGGCAATCATCATGGTTTTTTTATTCGCCACTACAACAGCCAGAGCAGAATTCGGTGAGGATGTTTGTTGGAAAAATTCCTACGGACGCAACGTCGGTGCTGTTCCAAATGCTTGTGCAGACGGCAGGGAGAAAAGCGGTGCCTTGTGCTACAACAAATGCGGTCCGAATCGCATTGGCGACGGCCCTGGGTGTTGGTCCGCTTGCCCACAGGGCTTTGAAGATCGTGGCGTTTTTTGCTTACAAAACGCAAAAAGTGAGTGTCCGCCCACCACAATCAAGACCATTGTAGGTACTTGTACAAAAACCAATGAATGGCGAGACGCGGGTGTGCCGATGGTGTGCGGTGCGGGTAAAGATTCTGACGCCGGGTTGTGTTATAGCAAGTGCAATGCCGGCTACACCGGTGTTGGCCCAGTTTGCTGGGGATCTTGCGCTAATGCAACGGTGAAAAATTCCACGCTCACGTTCAAGGTCGAGTGTGGTGCGTTGTGTGCTAACACTGCAGACGAATGCGCGATTGCAACCACCAACATTGTGCTCAGCACGCTCGAAATGATTGGCTCCGTAGCTTCCATGGTAGCTACGGGCGGCGCTGCAGCAGCGGCAAAAACGGCCGCTTCATCTGCAGCCAAAATAACGGTAAAGCTTGCGCTCGAAGGTGCGAAAGGTGCTAGCAAGCATGTCGCTAAAGAAATCACCTCAGATGCAGCGAAAGACGCCATCAAAAAAGCAGCTCTTAAGTCAGGCCAAACTTTTGGAGAGGCGCAACTCAGCAACATGGCCAAAGCTTCGGTTGGTCTAGAAGATGTGGATTGGAGCATGTTAGACCCAACAGGTATTGCCAGCATGGTGCAAGCGTATGACAAGCCGATTTGTGGCGATGCTAATGGCGCAACAACAAAAACACGTCAATTGATTCCCAACCAACAAGTATTCAAACCATACGACAGTTTCCAATTTTTGGATCATTCCGGCGTACGCATGAGCGTTAAGGATGTTGAGATTGATCGCGATAGATTCGCAGCGAGGCTAATGCTAGGCACCCCAAATTATGCAGATCAAGTCAAAATGATGGAAAGCAGATTGGCTCAGGCGCGGGCTCAAGGCGTAGTGAGTTCAATCAACGTAATCGATGCCAACGGTCGTCCCCTCGGCATCAATGCTGTGTTTTACACGGCACCCAGCGGCCAGCAATATGTGGGTCAACTGGACGTGGATGGTTTTTGGATTCACCAACTCAAGGCTGATTATGAGCAATGGGTAAAGAACGATAAGAAAGGGCCGCGTGTTCGTTCGCATCGCGACAACATCATTCATTACAAGAGCTGGGATAATAAATTTTATCAGGCCGCTTGGAATGGCGAGTTAAAGCGCTGGCAAATCAACGCTTTGTGATAAAGCCATAAGCACTATCCTAGGCAGGAGATATCCTGCCTAGGATGCCCTTTTTTTAAACCAAGATCACCTAAACTGCACTGCCCAATGAAATCGGTCAAATTACTTTCTCAATGCATCAAGTATTTCATTATCTCCTTGGCGCTAGCGAACGGGATGAGCGTGAGCGCACAAGTCAAAGCGTCAGACACTGCGGCCAGACCAGTAACTAGCAAACCAGCCATAAAAGCCAGTACAGGTGCAAAAACTGAGGATCAAAAAGCGCAGGAAACGCTCGATTCTTTTCACACGATTATTCGAAATTATTTGCTCGCCCACCCCGAAGTGATCCAAGAGGCGGTTGCCACCCTTCAGCAACGCCAGCGTCAAGCGCAAACACAAGCTTCTGAAAAAGCGCTCATCGATCAAAAAAGTGCTATTTTCGAAGATGCTGGCGATCAAATTTTGGGCAATCCAAAAGGGGATGTCGCCGTTGTGGAGTTCTTTGATTTTCAATGCGGTTTTTGTAAACGCGTTCATCCAGCAATAAAGGCTTTGATTGCCCAAGATCCTAATGTCAAAGTCATTCTCAAACAATTGCCAGTTTTAGGACCGAATTCTATTTTGGCTGCACGGTATGCGTTGGCAGCTGGCATGCAAGGACGTTATGCAGAGTATCACGAGGGCGTGATGGAATTGAGCCAGCTTGATGAGGCATCGCTTAGTGGCCTAGCCAGTGCCATGAAACTTGACCTAAACAAGCTGAAGGCGGATGCCCAAAGCCCTGAGCTGCAGCGCCCAATAGAGCGCACTTTGCAGCTCGCAGAAAAACTCAATATTCGCGGCACGCCTGGTTTCATCATCGGCAATCAAATCGCGCCTGGCGCTATCGATCTTGATCGTATGAAAGCCATGGTGAGCACGGCAAGACAAGCCAAACGCTAAATCTTGAATTGACACACAAGTCTTATTTTCTGTAACAGTCGCCCAGTATTGCTATCTTACACACGATTTTATGAAAAACCATCATTTTAAGCTTTTACCTTTGGCTCTGGCAGTGAGCTTGGCGGGTTGCGCTAGCAATCGCGCACTTAATGAAGCGCAGCCCAACCCAGGCTACATTGAAATTGAGCAAGGCAGAGAAGTTCAAAAGCTCTCTGGCTTAATCCCGATGGAAAAATTGCGCACAGCATCTAAGCAACTGATCCACGAAGGCATCAAAGCACTAGACGAGAAGCAATACCGTAAAGCCAGTGATCTGTTTAACCTTGGGTTAAAAACAGACATTAACAATTCGTATTTGCACTTTTTGAATGCGTTAGCCTACCATTACCGAGGCCTTGATGGAGAGAGTAATCTGTACGCACTTGCAGAGCAAGGCTACGAAATGGCCGTTCGTTTTGATGCGAACAACTGGATCGCGCGACAGTATTTAGGACACTTGTATTTAGATCGCAGAGATTACGAAGGAGCCAAGCAGATGTTCATGGCTGCATTGCTCTACAACCCAGATGATCCAGAGCTGCTCTACGATCTTGCGGTTTCAGCCTACAACAATAAAGACATCAAGGTGGCAGCGGCGGCGCTTGAAGGGCTTAAAACGCTCCCCTCTGGAGATACGCCCAATCCACGCCATCTCCGCGCACAAACTCTGATTAGTGCGGCGCTGGGCGAGTTTGATACTGCTCGAAAGTATTTAAAAGAACTGGAGCAAAGCACGACTCATCCCAGTGAGCTGACTCTGGTCGCGCGGCGTGTCAATGCATGGCAGTCTGTGCACTCAACAAGCAAAATCAAAACGCAATTCTCAAGTGGTTTACCCTCCCCCACACCACTACAGCAAGGCGGAGCTAGGCTAGGCAATGCAGTACCAAGTGGTACTGCATTAGGTGGCTCGCCGCAGGGCTTTACAGGGCAGCAAGCGTTTGGCAATCGCGGTGCTAACGATTTTGTTGAAAAACAAATGGTGATGGTCGATGTGGCCATCATTTCCTCAGAGGAAGACAATGGCAGCACGATGGGCGTTAACTTGCTGGAAGGATTAAAGATTCAGTTTGGGAGCGGCTCAGGCACACCAGCGTGGTCACGTACACGCGGGATCACGGATGGTACAAATACATCGGTGGATGCTTTAGGCGCAGTAGCCACTTCGGGCACAGGAGCTACTACTGGAGCCGTCACGAGGCAAATCAGTATTCCTGGCATCACATACAGCCTTAACATTGCAAATGCACGCGAGCGAAGTAACGAGGTTTTAGCCCGACCCACTTTACTAGCCCTAGGCGGCCAAACATCACAGTTTTTCTCGGGTACGGATGTTGTAGGTGCTGCAGTATCTGCTGGGCAAGGTAGTTCCGTGCAAATTCAAAAAGAAGTGGGCGTGAAGTTGTCCGTATCGCCAGAATTTTTACCAGATGGTTTGATCAAGCTTCAAGTTGCCGCTGAGCGCACCTTTTTAACCAACCCGAATTCCAACGTCGTTTTTGATTTTCGACTTGACACCACTAAAACAATCGTGAATGCCAATGTGGCTATGCGATTTGGCGAGACGATTATTTTGAGCGGTTTGAGCGAGCGCGACAAAGGAGTCGATAACTCTGGCGTTCCTGGGCTTCGAGACGTCCCCGTAGTGCAGTATTTGTTCTCGCGCAAAGCTGAACGAGATTATTACAAAAGCGTGCTGATTTTGCTTACCCCACGTCGCCCGCAATACACGCAGCGCGCACAAACTCATATCGAAGAAGATCGTGCTAAGTTCACAGAATATGACCGAGTTCAAGCTGAATTTGAAGATAAACACAAGTTGTGGTTTGCGCCTTTGCCTCAAAGCGCCAGTATCATTAATAGTTTGAACGACAGCGCAATTTTTCGTGAATTCAGAACAGGCGATATCAGCTCATCGGACTGGATCACTAGAAGAGGTCATACTGGACGACTACGCACTGTGTTGGACTTTTTGTTCTTTTAATTTCCATACCAAGTAGGGTCATTCTTTTTGCTAATGCGCCTCGTCTTATGACAGGCGCTAGGAGTTGCACTTGCGCCGAATATTACTGCTGAAGTTTGTTGCGATTTGTGTTCTGACAGCCATATCAAGCAGCTATGTACAAGTATCTGCGCAAACTCCCACTTCTTCATCGGCTGCGATTGCGACGGATCAGCTTTTGGAGCAACGCGGCACGGCTATTGAGCTTGCGCTGCAGTCCAACGGTATCGCATTTGCAATAGACCCTGCTTATCAGACTTGGAGAAAATTGCCGGGAGAGAAGACATCATGGCAACGGATACCCGGTATATTTCAAAAAATCTACGCGGGTATGGACGACAGTGTTTGGGCCTTGAACAATTCTGGTGAAGTCTTTCGCTGGGTCAATGAACTATGGTGGCAAAAACAAAATACAGAGGCAACGACCGACATAGCTGCTGCACCCGACGGGACGGTTTATTTACTTTTGAAAACCGGTAGGCTTTTGAGTTTTTTAAACAATGCTGCCGCTGAAATCAACTGGCCTGCGGAGATGGGGCAAGCTCGGGGTATTGCCTCTGACGAACACGGTCTGCTCTGGGCTTGGAGTGAGGAGGGGAGACTCTATCGCCACGATGGTGTGAGTTGGCATTTCATGCTCACGGATACACAAATACGTATTTCACGCCTTTTTGTAGGTCCCAAGGGGAGTGTATTGTTGCTCAGCACTTCAGGCGCAGTGCATGCTTGGCAACACGAGAGTAAAAGTTGGCAGGCTTTGTCTTTACCCTTCCCTGTCAAAACGCTAGGACTTGGCCCCGGTGATGCTCCTTGGTTTGTCGATCCGTCTGGCCGCATCAGTGCTGTCAAGCAGTTTCAAGCGCTCAAAGAACAGGCTACTGAGGCCAAGCCTGCACTGTTCACCAAGTTACTGACTTGGCAAAAAGTACGCGGCGTGTCATTGGGTTTAAGTATTTCGCCCGACGGAACAGTTTACAGCTTGGATCGTGATTTAGGCATTTGGCGCTGGCACCATAAAGATCAATGGACCTCTTTGATGGGTAAATTGCGAGTCGTTGTGGCAGCAGCATCAGAGCTTTGGGGTATTGGAATTGATCAGCGTGTTGTGAAGCTACAAACAGGCTACTGGACACCGGTAGGGAATTTACAAGCAAAGAGCTTGGCGTCTAGTGCAAAAGGCGAGGTTTTTGCACTCTCAATGAATGACGAACTACTATTGTGGAATGTAAAATCTGGCCGCTGGCTCGTTCAGTTTATGCCTACTGACTCAACATTTTCTTCAAGCACTGGGTTAAGAGGTCTGGCTGTTGACCCCAAAGGAAATCCCTGGCTAGTCGCTGCTGATGGTGCGGTTTGGCGTAAAACGGAGTTGGGTTGGAAAGCGATACCAGGCAAAGATGCGCAATCTCTGTCCATTGGTCCAGAAGGTACTGCATATGTAGCCACAATTGCTTCAGATTTGATGTGGCTAGATGAACGAGAAAACATTTGGAAACCCGCGACTGGACAAGCGGCCACAGTCGCCGTAGGCCCTGCGGGTATGCCTTGGAGAGTATCCAACTCTAGCGAGTTGTTTGCTAGTAAGCTATTTTTAGAACAGAGCGAACAAAAAACGCAACAGAAAATAGCAGATAAACCGCCTACTGGTTTGCCGGTATTTGTGCTCCCGCCGCCAGCAGCTGTGATGAGCTTGCCAAAAACAGTGACGGTAGCGAGCTTTGAGGGAAGTTTTGTGGACGTTTCCGCTGCATCACAAACGGTATTTGTTGTTAAGTCGGATGGCGAATTGGCATGCTTTAATCCTGCGCAAAAAACTTTCTCTGCCATCAATGCAGGCTTGATACGCAAAGTGAGTGTTGATCGAGGTGGCCAACCGTGGCTGGTCACCGGAAACGGCGATGTGCTTCGCTGGGCATCTAGTCGCTGGCAATTGATCGAAAATTTCAAAGCCAGCGATATCGAAAGCACGGCAGATGGGCGTATTTTCGCAATTGCTGCGAACTCAAATATCGTTCACCGTTGGAACAATGATTCATTTGTTCCATTTCATCTTGCAGACACAACAGCGCTAATTGCAAAAAAATTTTCTGGTTTTGGAGCAGCCAGCTTGAGCATCTCGCCCAACGGGTTATTGCAGCAATGCAATGGCAACAGATGCGCGATGCCCAGCCATCCAGCTCAAGATATTGCGTTCGGTATGGATGGCAGCAGATGGTCAATATCGCCCTTGGATGGCATCAAAATTTTCGATGGCAAAACGCAATCTTGGATTACGCCACACTTCGGCAGCATTCAAGGCTCACACCTGTCTATTTCACCAAATGGATCGCCATGGTTAATCAATACGTCTGGACGATTAGTCGCCGTGATGCCAGTGGCTAGCGATAACAGACAACGACCTGAAATTGATTGCGCCAAAGCCTATCTTGCTAGCCCTGTCCTGAGTCCAGCGAACGCTTCTATTCTGACAGCGCGAGATGACATCGTAACCCTTGCACCAGGTTCCACTTACCTCATTTTGAACAACGACACGCAAAGCGGTCGAGCAGTTTCTCTAGATCAAGTCAATTTTCAGGTTATTGCCAAATCGCCCGACCTTCAATTTACCAGCGGCTTGCTCAGTCTGAGCTCGCGAGCAATAATTGGCTCAGTGCATACGGCAACTTACAGCATTTGTACTTCTACGGGTCAATCCGCTTGTAGTACGGCACAAGTACGTGTGTCAGTACAAAACCTCATCGTTGCTACTGCAGACCGATTCAACGCCATCTATTCAACCAACGGGAATACATTTGACTTGCTGCGCAACGATACTTTGCTCGGCTTGCCACTGAGCAGTGCGAACGTAACAGCCATCAACCCAAACCCGCGCGATTTGAGTGTTTCTAGTGCGGGTATTGTGACTGTGGCTAACAACGCTCGAGGCCCACAAAATTACACACTGACCTACACCGTTTGTGCCATGCCGGGTTCAACACCGTGCGCAAGCACACAGTCTTTCATTGCGACGCCAACACCTTTAATCAATGCCCGACATGTTGGCGCAACTTATGCTAGCAATAGCTCGTTTAGTTTGTATGAGGGTGTGACTTATGGTGCTGGCGCTGGGAATGCGAATAATGTCAGCATCACAACGAATGTCAATCCGGCTTTTACACAGCCCACTTACTCTGGCTGCTTCATGCTCAACCAAGACAGCACGACAACACAATCGGGCTATATCCGCATGCAAGCATGCGCCGCGCCTACGCCCTACACCATTACGGGTACTTACAGAGCTTGTAATGTGAGTGACCTCTCGCAGTGCGTCAACGGAACTTGGGCATACACTAATTCGGCGTCCGCACAGCTAGCTACGCTTAATGCCAACAACGATGTTGCTACCTTACCAGCGGGCTCGACGCTATCTATTTTGAACAATGACTTTCTCAACGGCTCAGTGCCAACAACATCTAGCGTGACAGTTCAATTCACGACTCTCTCACCTGCTCTGTCTTACAGTAATGGCGTAGTTTCTGTTTCGTCGAACGCTATTGATGGCTCAACACTGGCAGCAAGCTACGTGATGTGCACCTCTAGCGGATTACAGGTCTGCAGCACGGCTAATGTATCCATCACAGTGCGCGAGCAGTTTGCTGTTGTCTCTGAGTCGATCAACGCTAGCTATGCGGTCGGCGGCAGCCCGTACAACTTGCTGGCA
Source organism: Comamonadaceae bacterium (assembly GCA_043777675.1). Taxonomy (GTDB): domain Bacteria; phylum Pseudomonadota; class Gammaproteobacteria; order Burkholderiales; family Burkholderiaceae_C; genus JANMDU01. The sequence goes on from JAYWHR010000047.1 coordinate 93,929, forward strand.
AACGACAGCTATCGGGGTACAGCCTTGCTCTCGGCCAGTGTTTCGGCCATCAATGCCTCTCCGCTTGACCTGAGTATTTCTAGCGCGGGCGTTTTAACCGTGGCAAATAATGCGGTGGGGCCGAGTAACTATAGCGTCGATTACACAGCTTGTGTGCTGCCTAGCTCATCGCCATGTGCTACCACCAGATCGTTTGTGACTACGCCGGTGCCCATGATGAGTACGTCCCTTATTAGCGTCAGCTATGTGGCCAATAATTCGATAAATTTGTACAGTGGGGTAGCATATGGTTCGGGTGCTGGTGATTCACACAACGTTGTCATCACTGCGACGGCGGATGCGCCATGGAATGTATTGCCATTTGCAGCCTGCTATACCCTGAATCAAAACGGAGCTACACCGCAAGCTGGATATATTCGCATGCAATCTTGCCCAGAGCCGCCGCCCTACACTATTACTGGTACTTATCAAGCCTGTAATATCGCAAACCTTGCGCAATGCGTCACAGGTGTTTGGCGATACACCAATAACAATTGAGTTGTACGATTGCGCTGCAAGATTTAAGGTCTTTCCGAAAGGTGAGACCTCGCGTGAGATGAGTTCCTAGGCAGTATCATTGCATGCATGAGCTTCTTCGCCATCCTCCTTGCTTTGCTGCTTGAACAAGTGCGCCCTCTGCATTTGGGCAGCGCCGTGCATCGCGGCGCATTTGCTTGGGTGCGCTCGTGTGCGCGTAGCTTGGATGCGGGGCGAGTGCATCATGGCTGGTTGCTTTGGAGTGCGGCAGTGCTCTTACCAGCTTTGCTGACTTGGATGATTTACGCTCTACTGCTCTGGTTGGGCGGCTGGGTGGGTGCGGTGCTGGCCTTTGCTTGGAGCGTATTGGTACTGTATTGCACGCTGGGCTTTCGTCAATTTAGTCATCACTTTTCTGCAGTTCGCCAAGCCTTGGATGATGGCAATATCGCGCAAGCCAGTCAACTTTTGGCAGCTTGGAAACAGGTGGATGCCACCCAAATTCCTGCTGATCAGCTGACACGGGTTTTGATGGAGCATGCTGTGATTGCAGCGCATCGGCATGTGTTTGCAGTGCTCGGCTGGTATGCAGTGTTAGCCGCTTTAGGCTTGGGGCCAGCCGGCGCTGTGCTTTATCGTATGGCTGAATTTGTGGCGCGTTATTTTCATTCACCTGATCAAGATGATCTATATGGTTCGCAGTATTCGCCAAGCAGCTTCCTGTCCAGTAAACAATCATCGATGACGCTAGGCTTGAGCAGCCCTTCCAGCCAAAAAGCGGCGCAAACCGCTTGGCATGTGGTTGATTTTGTGCCTGCGCGAGCCACAGCGATGGCGTTTGCCGTGGTAGGAAATTTTGAGGAAGTGGTAGAAGCGTGGAGAAATCGCTTGAGTTCAGGCCAGACAGCCAGCAATGACAGCCTGATTCAGATGGCGATGACTGCTTCATTGGCTTTGGGAGATACCGCGCTGCCCGATCATTTGCGTAGTCTCGTGGGCTTGGTCTGGCGAGCCGTGGTGCTGTGGTTGCTGCTGATTGCGCTACTTAGCTTGGCGCGGCTCATCGGCTAACTCAGTAGTGTGGTGGTTGACTGAGTTGCGCGAACAATTCGCTATAAATTTGATAGCGCCTAGCGCTTATTTTTTGCCGGCTAGATGCAGATTTAGCATCAGAAATAAGATGCTCGCGTACACCACAGCTTGGCTCGTGCAGGTGGGTGCAGTTATAAAACTTGCAGTTGCCCAAATGCTGCGCCAGATCGGGCATGAGGCTCGCTAATTTCGTAGGCTCGACGTGGTGCAGGCCAAATTCTTGAAAACCAGGGCTGTCAATCAGGGCGGTTTGCTTGTCTTTGTCCAACCAATACAAGGTTGTTGAAGTCGTGGTGTGTTTGCCGGAATTAAGAGCTTGGGAGATTTCTTGCGTTTTGACCAACTCGCCTTGAATTTCACGGGCCTGTGGCGCGAGGAGATTCACCAGTGTGCTTTTTCCCACACCGCTGGGCCCGAGCACGAGTGTGGTTTTGCCGTGCAGACGCTTCATCAGAGCGGCTTGGTCGGCATCGCTGGACAAGCGCAAAGACAGTGGCAAAACGCCGTAATGCATGTGGCGATACGCACTTAATCGCTGCCATGTGCGCTCGAAGGGCTCTTGCAAATCGCTTTTATTGAGCGCAATGATCGGGGCGATTTTTGCGGCTTCGCAGGCGATCAAAGCGCGCGTGAGCTGGCTTTCTGAGAACTCTGGCTCGGCAGCGATCAAGATCAAGGCTTGATCAAGGTTAGCGGCGAACATTTTGCTGCGGATTTCATCTTGGCGATAGAGCAAATTACGCCGCTCGTCCACGCGCTCAATGGTGCCCTCGTCTTGGCTGGCAAGCCACTGCACTTTGTCGCCCACCACAGCCTGCGATTTTTTGCCACGCGGGTGACAAATCGTGCGCCGGCCATCGGGAGATTCCACCAAACAATGCCGCCCGAAGCTGGCAATGACCAAGCCGAGTTCGAGGTCTTGCGCTGCTTTCAACGCGATTTCACCAATGTATCCACATCAGCGGCGCATTCAATGTCTGTGACGGAAATACCGTTCACATCATGCGTGTTAAAACGCACCACACAGCGATTGAAATGCACGCTCATATCGGGGTGATGATCATGCCGTTCGGCGATGAAGGCCACGGCGTTGACGAAGCTCATAGTTTCTAAATAATTGGCGAAGCGGAAGGTCTTTTGAATCGCTACTTGCGCACCATCGCCATCGAGCATCCAGCCGGGAATCGTCACCAATTTTGCTACTATTTCAGGAGCACTCAGCGCACGTCTTACGCCGGCTGACCAGTCGTTCTTCTTTAAATCACTCATCTCAAACACCCATTCTTGCCAAGCGTTCGGAGGCAGGCGGATGCGAGTAGTAAAACTTCACAAACAAAGGGTCGGGTGTGAGTGTAGATGCATTGTCTTCATAGAGCTTGAGCAGCGCATTTTTTAAATCACTCGCCTGCGTTTGGCTCACTGCATAGGCATCAGCCTCAAACTCATGCTTGCGCGAGAGCTGTGCCATCAAGGGGGAGATGAATACGGTAAACACGGGAATTGCCATCATAAAAAGCAGCACCGCCAGCGCAGAATTTGCACCTTGCACATCAGCCGTGATCGGGCGCACGCCCAGCCCCAAGAAAAACCAAAGCTGAGCGCTCAAGAAGCCCAGTAGCGCAAAGCCAGCCAAGCTGATGGCAAACATGCTCACAATGCGTTTGATGATGTGTTTGTGTTTGAAATGCCCCAGCTCATGAGCGAGCACGGCATCCACCTCGCCCGGCGTGAGGCTTTTCAAAAGGGTATCAAAAAACACCACGCGCTTACTTGCACCAAAACCCGTGAAATACGCATTCGCATGGGCGCTGCGCTTGCTCCCATCCATCACAAACAAACCTTTGGCGGTAAAGCCGCAGCGATTCATGAGAGCTGTGACGCGTTCTTTCAAAGTTTCATCTTGCAATGGCTCAAATTTATTAAAAAGCGGTGCAATAAAGGTGGGATAAATGAGCATGAGCAACACGTTAAAACCCATCCATACGCACCAAGCCCAAAGCCACCACAAATCGCCCGCTGCGCCCATGAGCCAGAGGATCAGCGCGGCAATCGGCAGACCAATCAACGCGCCAATGAATGCGCCCTTGATGGCATCGATCAGCCAAAGCTTCCATGTCATCTTGTTGAAGCCAAACTTCTCTTCAAGCACAAAGATGCCGTAAAGAGAAAACGGCAAATCAATGATGCCGCCAATCACAATGAAGCTGCCCAGCAACACCAATTGCTGCAACAGGCCCGGGCCAAGCCATGAGAGCAAGGCTTGATTGAGCACATCGAGGCCGCCCAAAAGCGTCCAACCAAGTAATACGGCCGTGCCGAAAGCCAGCTCTAGAATCCCTAGGCGTGCTTTGGCAATCGTGTAATCTGCTGCTTTTTGATGCGCCGACAACGAGATGCGCTCAGCGAATGCAATAGGCACAGCATCACGATGCTGCGCCACATGGCGAATCTGGCGCGTGGCCAGCCAGAGTTTGAGGAGAAGGCCCAATACTAAGGCGGCGGCAAATACGGCAGTGAAAAAGGCAGGCGTCATGGAGCATGATTTTAGACTTTTGGGAATCTCCCCCGCTTTCAGCGAGAATCAAGCCATGACGCCACCCTTACTAAAAAAATCTGAACACAACCTCGTTTGGCTCGACTGCGAAATGACGGGGCTTGATCCAATAGACAACCGCCTGATCGAAATCGCCATCGTCGTGACCAGCCCCGATCTTTCCATTCGCGTAGAAGGCCCAGTGTTTGCGCTCAAAGTCAGCGAAGTGGCTTTGAAGAAGATGGACAAGTGGAACGTATCAACCCACACCAAAAGCGGCTTGGTAGAGCGCGTACGCAATAGCAAAGTTTCGGCAACCCAAGCCGAGCAGCCCTTGATCGACTTCCTCAAAACTTATGTAAACGCCGGCAAAGCCCCCATGTGCGGCAACACCATCGCGCAGGACAGGCGCTTCCTCGTGCGCTACATGCCAAAACTAGAAGCTTTCTTTCACTATCGCAATTTGGATGTGAGCACTTTGAAGGAACTGGCCAAGCGCTGGAAGCCTGAGGCTTACAAAAGCTTTAAAAAGAAGCAAAGACACACGGCGCTGGCCGATGTGCATGAATCGATTGACGAGCTGATTCACTATCGCGAGAATTTGATGAAGCTTTGACTTCCAAAGTCAAACACCGGACGCAGAAGACGCAAAGGTTACGCAGAACTAAATACCAAAAAAGACAATTCAGTTGATAGATCACTACCAAATCAGAACCGTAACTGCTGGACTTCTGACTCTTTGGTATTCCTTCTGCGTAACCTTTGCGCCCCTGCGTCCGGTATTCGTATTTGGATTTCACTTCCTCCGCAGCCCGGTAAACGCCGAAAACTCCCACCTTCTAAACCCAACGATCATCGTAAAACCATCACGATGCTTCTCATCCATTTTCTTATCCGCCAAATGCTGCGCAGCAAAATCTTGGCCGATTCGGTTGATGCGTTCTACGAAATTTGGGGCGACGGCGCGGTTGATGTTGCCGTGAACCATGAGCAGGGTTTCGCCCTCCCGGTCAAAACGGCCTGAGAAATATTCGCTCACAACGTGTTGCGTGAAATAGCTGCGGATGGGGCCATCACTGCGCCAGCGAAAAGTTTTGGCCACTTTCAATCGATAGCGATTCATAGGTTTGAGCTCAATCACGCCGAGTTTGTCTAAAGCCAGTAGTTTGGCGGTGCACTGCGCCTCACTCATTTGGTAGGTCTGCACGATTTGCTCATACTCCCAGTAGGAAAGCACGCAAATCGCGGCGAGTAGTAAGAGTGGATCTTTCACCACCGCCGCCTCTTGCTCGTAGGTCAGCTGCGTCATGAGCGGCATACTTTCGGCCACTTTGCGGGAGAGATCACCAAAATCAGTGCCTAAGAAGCGGCAGACATCGTCAATACGAGAGAGCGGCATTTCTTTTTTGCTGAACATGCGCTTGATGCTCGATTCACTCATCTCTAAGGCATCTGCCATATCAGCATAGGTTTTATTGCGACTTTTAAGCTCTTGCTTGATCACATCGATGAGAAGGGTGGTATCTGCCATGGTGATGCCTGTTATGTTGTTGCCGCATTCTATTCAGCCTGATAATCATCCAATGAAATTTGATTTTTCCAATCCCTACACCACCACACGCATTCCCGTGTTCGCCCGCAATGTGGTGAGCACCTCGCATCCGCTGGCTGCGCAGGCGGGCTTGCGCATGATGCTCAAGGGCGGCAATGCGGTGGATGCGGCGATTGCTGCTGCTGCTGCACTCACACTATGCGAGCCCGTGAGCAATGGCCTCGGCTCTGACGCGTTTTGCATTTTGTGGGATGGCAAAGAGTTGCATGGCCTGAATGCCTCTGGCCGCGCTCCGCAAAGCTGGACGCTCGATTATTTCCTCCGCAAATACGGCAATGCCCAAGGCTGGCCGAAGCGCGGCATGGATACCGTGACCGTGCCAGGCGCGGTGGCTGGCTGGGTGGCCATGAGCGAAAAGTTTGGAAAATTATCATTTGCCGATTTGCTTGAGCCTGCCATTGAAATCGCTGAACGCGGCTATTTGCTGCCGCCTGTCGTGCAGCAGAAATGGGCTGCTGCCACTCCAGAGTTGCAAAACCAACCCGGCTTTGCGCAAAGCTTTCTGCCTTGGGGGCGTGCGCCGAATGTGGGTGAGCTGTTTCAGTTCAAAGCGGCAGCCAATGGCTTGCGCAAGATCGCAGAAACGAAAGGCGCAGCATTTTATGGCGGAGAAATTGCTGCGGCGATTGAAAAGTTTTCGAGCGCCAACGGTGGCAGCATCACAGCCGCCGATTTCGCAGCCTTTAAGCCAGAGTGGGTGAAACCGATTTCCAAAAAATATCGTGATCATGAGCTCCATGAAATCGGCCCCAATGGCCAAGGCATTGCCGCGTTGATCGCCTTGGGCATCTTGAATCATTTCGATATCTCTAGCCACAAAGTCGATGGCGTGGATTCGCAGCACTTACAGATTGAAGCGATGAAGTTGGCGTTTGCAGATGTGTACAAATTCGTGGCTGAGCCATCATCCATGAGCGTCACGCCCGAGGAGATGCTCTCTGATGCCTACCTCGCAAGCCGCGCCAAGCTGATCCGCATGGACAAAGCGCAAGATTTCCAAGCCGGCAACATCGCTAAAGGCGGCACAATTTATCTAAGTACCGCCGACGAAAACGGCATGATGGTGAGCTTTATTCAAAGTAATTACATGGGCTTTGGTTCGGGCTGCGTGGAGCCTACATTCGGCGTAAGTTTGCAAAATCGCGGCCATGCTTTCTCGCTTGATCCAGCCTCCCCCAATGTAGTGGCTCCCGGCAAGCGCCCTTTCCACACCATTATTCCCGCGTTCCTCACCAAAGAGGGTCAACCTGTCATGAGCTACGGCGTGATGGGTGCAAATATGCAGCCGCAAGGCCATATGCAAACCTTGGTACGCATGCTTGATTACGGCCAGAATCCGCAGGCCGCATGCGATGCGCCGCGCTGGCGCTTCAATGCAGGGCTAGAGATCAATGTGGAAGCTGCGATGAATCCGCAGACTGTGCAAGGTTTGAAAGACTTGGGCCATCGCACGGAGGTGATCAACGATTCCTATCAAGACTTTGGCGCTGGCCAATTCATCTGCCGTGCAGGTGATCCCAAGGTGCAAGGTTATGTGGCGGCCAGCGATGCACGGCGTGATGGGCAGGCGGTTGGTTTTTAAGCAATTTTTATGTGCTTTTTAAAGCTAAATTGGCATGTAGCCGGCATAGATAATGCGCGGAATGCTATTAAATTAGTAGTATCTACATGACTGCCCCTGCGATGCGCAACCTGCAACTCACAGGCTTGCTGATGGCCATCACTGGCTCGATAGCCTTCAGCGGCAAGGCCATCATTGTGAAGCTTGCGTATCGCTATGGCGTCGATGCCGTCACACTCATCATGTATCGCATGTTGTTTGCGCTGCCGATGTTTGCCATCATGGCTTGGTGGGCTTCTCGCGGCAAAGAGCCTCTTTCACGCAAAGATTGGCTGGGCGTGATTGGCTTAGGTTTCAGCGGCTATTACCTGGCGAGTTTCATGGATTTTCTCGGGCTGCAATACATCTCTGCTAGTCTTGAGCGGCTGATTTTGTATTTGAACCCCACCATCGTGCTCATCCTCGGCGCGCTGCTGTTCAAACGCAAAATCACGCGTACACAGGCGATTGCTATGGCTTTGAGCTACGGCGGCGTGATGCTGGTGTTTGGGCACGAGGTGAGCTTTGAAGGCAAGAATGTGCTGCTGGGCGCGGCGCTGGTGTTTGGCAGCGCTGTGTCGTATGCGATTTATTTGGTTTATAGCGGGGAGATGGTCAAGCGACTGGGCTCGATGCGCCTGGTTGGCCTTGCCACGAGCGTAGCTTGCTTGTTTTGTATTGCGCAATTTGTGATTTTGAAGCCAATGGCAGCGGCGGTCGTTGCGCCTGAGGTCATTTGGCTCTCGATCTTGAACGCCACGCTCTGCACCGCTGTGCCGGTGCTACTAGTGATGATGGCCATTGAGCGCATTGGCGCAAGCCTAGCCGCGCAAACCGGCATGATCGGCCCGATGAGCACGATTGCCATGGGCGTGATTTTCCTGGGCGAGCAACTCAACACTTGGATCATCGGCGGCACAGTGCTGGTGTTGCTGGGTGTGTATTGGGTCAGTCGTAGCAAAGCGACGTAAAATTTTAGACATTATTTTCTTGGAGACACATATGACAAAAGCAATCATCATCAACCAAACGGGCGGTGCAGAGCAAATGAAGCTCGTGGATGTGCAAGTGGGCGAGCCGGGCGCAGGTGAGATCCGTATTCGGCATCATGCGGTGGGGCTGAACTACATCGACGTGTATCAACGCAGCGGCACTTACAACCTGCCCTTGCCTTTGCAGCTAGGGATGGAGGCTGCTGGCGTGGTGGAAGCTGTGGGCCCGGGCGTGACGCATCTGAAGGTGGGTGACCGTGCGGCCTATGCCAGCCAGCCCCCGGGCGCTTATTGCGAAGCGCGGGTCATGCCGGCGAAATGCGTTTGCAAACTGCCTGATGCGATTTCGTTTGAAACGGGTGCAGCGATGATGCTTAAAGGGCTTACGGCGCAATATTTGCTGCGCAAGACCTTGCCGCAGGGTGGTTTGCAAGCGGGCGATTTTGTGTTGTTTCATGCTGCTGCAGGCGGCGTGGGCTTGATTGCTTGCCAATGGGCGAAGGCTTTGGGCTACCAACTCATCGGCACGGCAGGATCTGATGCGAAATGCGCGCTAGCAAAAGAACACGGCGCGGCGCATGTGATCAACTATTCCACAGAAGATTTTGCAGCGCGGGTGAAAGATATCACCGGTGGCAAAGGCGTCAAAGTGGTGTACGACTCAGTGGGTAAAGACACTTGGGACAAATCCCTCGATTGCCTCTCGCCCTTCGGCTTGATGGCCAGCTTTGGCAATGCGTCAGGTGTCGTACCACCATTTGCTCCTGGCATGCTTGGCGCGAAAGGTTCGATTTACGTGACCCGCCAAACGCTGTTCACGCACATCGCTACGCGCGAGAGCACGCAGGCGATGGCCGATGATTTGTTTGCTATCGTGCAAAGCGGCGCAGTAAAAATCAAGATTGATCAGCGCTACAAACTCGAAGATGTGCAGCAGGCACATCGCGATTTGGAAGCGCGCAAAACCACCGGTTGCACGATTTTAACGCTCTGAGCTTGGCCGTTACCCGAGAGCGAGCTGCGGCTTAAGCTCGGAGACTGTGATGGGCGCAAGCATTTGCAGGAATTCTTGCGTCACAGTTGCGTTATCAAAATAGGCTGCACGCTGCGGTGGGAAAAAGCGATCAATTCTCAGTGCCCCTTTCACCGCTTGCGCCAAATCGTCATGCATGACGCCCGCTGGCGAATCGGCAATCACATCAATTGGCCCTTCCACGCGATAGGCAGCTACCGGCGTGCCGCAGGCCATCGCTTCGAGCATCGTGAGGCCGAAGGTGTCTGATTTACTAGGGAAGACGAATACATCTGCTGCTCGATACACAGCTGCCAGCTCTTTGCGTGGTAACACGCCCATCCAAGTCACATCAGAAAATTGTGCTTTGAGCTTAGCTTCTAGCGGCCCTACACCACAGACCACTTTGCTACCAGATAACTGCAGATTCAAAAATGCAGCAATGTTCTTTTCATAAGACACGCGCCCCACAAACAGGTGAATCGGCCGGGGTAGATTTAGGTGGTCAAGCGCATCGCGCGCACCGGGCGCAAACACCTGCCCATCTACGCCGTGCGTCCACTGCGCAACATTTTCAAAACCGCGCGCTTGCAGCATTCTCAGCGTAGCCGGAGCGGGCACCATCACACGCTGCGCCTGCGCGTGAAACCGGCGAAACCACCAATAGCCCAACGACAAGGGAATCTTCGCTGCAGCCAGCAATATTTCAGGGAACCGCGTGTGGAATGCCGTGGTGAACGGCAATTTGCGCTTCATGCAAAATCTGCGCGCTTTGCTTCCAAGAGGGCCTTCCGTTGCGACATGGATAGCTTGGGGTGCAAAGGCCTCCAGCTCGCGCGACAAACGCGGCTCTATGCCACGCGCCAGTGCGATCTCTGGGTAGCCGGGGCAAGGTCGTGTGTCAAACAAATACGGATGGATCACCAACACCTCATGCCCCAAAGTTTGCAACTGATCCACTAGCTCCACCAAAATAGTAACCACGCCATTGACCTGCGGCTTCCAAGCGTCTGTGATGATGGCAATTCGCATCGGTTTATACCTTCTCAGTTTCAGCGGCGTGCTGGCGTGCTTCTGATGCAGCCACTTTGGCGCGCTTGTTCATCGCATGTGCGGCGCCAGCACGTGTGGACCAATCGATCAACTCCAATCTGCCATCTGCATGCTCCACCAACGCGGTGAGGCTTTCCACCCAATCACCATCGTTGCAATACAACACGCCCTCAATCTCGCGCATCTCAGCGCGATGGATATGGCCGCAAACCACACCATCCAACCCACGCCGCTTGGCTTCATGCGCGACAGCGGTTTCAAAGTCAGACACATAGCTCACCGCACGCTTGACCTTGTGCTTTAAGTACTGCGAGAGCGACCAATAAGGCAGCCCCAAGCGACCACGCAAATGATTGAACGTGCGGTTCAAGCGCAGAGTGAATTCGTAGGCTTGATCGCCCAAATAGGCCAACCATTTGGCGCACTGAATCACGCCGTCAAACAAATCGCCATGCGTCACCCAAAGCTTTTTGCCATCGGCTGTGATGTGGACACATTCATTCATCACGGCAATACCGCCAAATTCATGGCCTTCATAGCGCCGTGCAAACTCATCATGATTGCCCGGAATAAAAATCACGCGCGTGCCTTTGCGCGCAGCGCGCAGCACTTTTTGCACCACATCGTTGTGTGCCTGAGGCCAAAACCAACGCCTGCGCAACTGCCAGCCGTCGACAATATCACCCACCAAATACAAAGTATCGCAGCGCGTCACGCGCAGAAAATCAAGCAGCGCATGCGCTTGGCAGCCCGCGGTGCCTAAATGAATATCAGAAATAAAGATGGTTCGAACATGCGTCTTTTCCTCATCATCATCATCCAAGGGGGCATGTTTCGGCGCTTTGATCAGGCTCGTCACATCGGGCAAGGCCAAATGCGTCGCTTCCACCAAGCTTTGCCGGTTGACTAACAGAGGGTTCATGACATGACTGTTCATGACTAGCGAAGTTAGCGCTTATTTATGACAGCAGCATCACAGGCGCATGACATTTGTGTGTCAAGAGACTCCGTAGCCAGTCACTCTGTATTCAATAGCACGTTAAGCATATTTTTTGCCGGCTAGCAGCCGACAACGTATAGAAGTCACTTCAAATAAGAACATGCGCCATAAAGCTTACGCCACTGCTTGGGCTCTATGGCAGGGCGCTGCGCCCACAGGCCGAGTGACTTCTTTTGTGCGACAGTTTGCTCTGCCGCATAAGGGCCCGGGTTGCTACGATAGGCATCGCTCCAAGCGTGGCCGTTGCTCACCATCCATTGCCCCACATCTTCACTGCGATGCTCCACACGAGCGATCACGCGGCCAAATTGATCTCTGGCCTGCGTGGTGAAGGTCACGTTTTGCCGCAGCAAGCGAGTGCGTAGCGCATCGCGCGATGCCTTGCCGCCACTCTGGCAAATCTCCGGCGCATCAATGCCTTGAATGCGCAGCTTAACGGGCTTACGTGAATTGCTCACGGTGATTTGCACGGTATCGCCATCGCTCACACGACTTACCGTGCCTTGCAGCGTTTCTGTTAGTGCCGCGCTCTGGTTGGTCATCAAAAATAAACAGACGAAAAATTGGCGCATCAGCCTATTTTCTCAGCATCTCGAAGGATTCGATCCAGACGATCCACCAATTTTTCATTGCTCAGCTTCTCACGCAGCCGTTCCACCATGAGCGGGAGGCACAGCGGGCTGGGGTGAGCGAGTTGTACCCAATCAAGGCGGCGGCTGTGCATCGCTTGCAAAGTGGTTTGCAATTGCTCTATAGCCAATTCTTGCGAAAGCACTTCGCGCTCAGCTTGATTGAGTAGCAAATTATTTACATCGTATTTTTTAAACACTTCATAAAACAAGCCGCTCGAAGCTTGAAGCTGCTTGCCGCTTTTAGCAGCGCCAGGATAGCCCGTAAAAATCAAGCCCGATACACGAGCGATCTCCCGAAAGCGCCGCTGCGCAAGCTCTGAGCTATTGAGCGAAGCCAAGACGTCTTCAAGCAGATCTTTGCTAGAAAACAAGCTTTGATCCTGCAAGCCACTCACATCGTACGCGACGGAGCTCAGCAACTCGAAGCCGTAATCATTGACCGCAATACTGAAGGTATTGGGTTGCGCTTGTGCCAAGCGATAGGCCAGCAAACTCGCCAGCCCCAAATGCACATTGCGTCCAGCAAATGGATAGATGTAGAGATGAAAGCCTTCTCTGCTCTTGTACTGCTCAATCAGTAGCGTTTGCGGCGTGGGCAAATGAGACAAGCGCAACTGCGTCTCCAGCATGGGCCGCGCCGCCTGCATCTCGGGTTCGGCAAACTCGCCTTGCGCTGCTTGTGCCAGCAATATCACCACGTTGTCTGCCAACTCATTTGACAGCGGCATGTTGCCGCCTTGCCAACGGGGTATGGTGCCTTTATTTTTCGTGGCGCGCTTGACATACGCTGTCATCTCATTGACGCGGATCAGCTCCAAGATACGTCCGGCAAACGTAAAGCAATCTCCTTTCTTCATCCGCGAAATAAAGCTCTCCTCTATCGAGCCGATGCGTTGACCGGTTTGGTATTTCACCTGCATTGCCGTATCGCTGACGATCGTGCCGATTGACAGGCGATGGCGTCTTTGGATCGCACGATCCGGCACGCGATAGATGCCCGCTTCGTCCTGAGCAATGCGGTGATAGTCTGGATAGGCGTGTAGCGATTGCCCGCCGCGTTCGCAAAACGCAAGTGCCCAGTCAAACTCTTCCTGCGACAAATCGCGGTAGGCGAAAGCCGTACGTATTTCATCAAACAAAGCGTCTGGCAAAAAACCGCCGCCGAGTGCAACTGTGACGATATGTTGGACCAACACATCCAAGGGCATGTGTGGCGAATGGCGGCTCTCAATTTGCCCCGCCTGCGCAGCGCGGCGAGCCGCAGCCGCTTCCACCAGCTCCAGCGTATTCGTGGGCACGAGTGTGATGCGGCTCGTGCGCCCGGGCGCATGGCCGCTGCGGCCTGCGCGCTGGATCAGTCGCGCCACGCCTTTGGCTGAGCCGATTTGCAGCACGCGCTCCACTGGCAGAAAATCGACACCTAAATCGAGCGACGATGTGGCCACCACCGCTCTGAGCTGGCCAGCTTTTAAGCCCTGCTCGACCCAATCGCGCACCTCTTTATCGAGGCTCCCGTGATGCAGTGCGATTTGCCCCGCCCAATCAGGGCGCTCGGCCAAGATGAGTTGATACCAAATCTCGGCTTGTGAGCGCGTGTTGGTAAACACCAGTGTCGTGCCGGATTGAGCAAGCTCGCTGACCACGGGCTCAAGCATGCGCGCACCCAAATGCCCCGCCCATGAATACTTGCCGGGCTGGTCGGGAATCAGGGTGTCGATGCGCAGGTCTTTGTCTTGCTCACCTTGCACAATCACTGGTTTCTTCGTCTTTTTTAAAGCATTTTCGGCATCTTGCCGGCACAGAACCTGCGCGGAGTGCTCTAGATTTGATAGCGTTGCGCTCAAGCCCCAAGTCACGAGTTTGGGGTTAAACACTCGCAGCCGTGCCAACGCCAACTGCGTTTGCACGCCGCGCTTATTCGCAATCAGCTCATGCCATTCATCCGCTATCACAAAGCGCACGCTATCCAACTCTTCACGACTCTTTTCACGCGAAATCAGCAGCGTGAGCGATTCAGGCGTGGTGATCAGCACAGTGGGCATGCGCCGATCTTGCTTGGCGCGTTCGCTGCTGGGCGTATCGCCGGTGCGCAAGCCGAGCGTCCACGCAGGGGCTAAATCTTGCAAGGGCTGTTTGAGGGCGCGTGCTGTGTCTGCCGCCAGCGCGCGCATGGGAGTGAGCCAGATCACAGACAGCGGCGCGGCCTTGCCTGTGGGTAATTTATTGAGCAAAACCTGCAACACACCCAACCACACCGCATACGTTTTGCCCGAGCCGGTGCTCGCATGCAGCAAGCCGCTGCGCCCGGCGGCAATGTGTGCCCAAGTTTCGCGCTGAAAGTCAAACGGATGCCAATCTTTACCTGCAAGCCACGCCTCTACGGTTAAATCAGCTGTGTCTTTCGCAGAGTGCATACTTTGATCTTACGAGAGATAATGAGGGCTGTTCCCACATCCAACCGAGAGACCCCATGAGCTACCAAGACACCCAACTCCTGATCAATAACGAATGGCGCGAAGCCGCAAGCAAGAAAAGCCTTCCGGTTGTCAACCCCGCCAACGGCACAGAAATTGGCCGAGTAGCACATGCTGGCCAAGTAGAGATGGATGCGGCGCTTGAGTCTGCCGCTAAAGGCTTTGAAATCTGGCGCAACACGCCAGTGGCTGAGCGCCAGCGCGTGATGCGCAAGGCCGCCTCGTTGCTCGCGGAGCGCGTTGACACGATTGCCTTGCTCATGACGCTGGAGCAAGGCAAGCCGCTGGCTGAATCTAAAGGTGAGCTGCTCGGCTCTGTAGACACGCTCAATTGGCTGGCCGACGAAGGCCGCCGCGTGTATGGCCGCATCGTGCCGCCGCGCTCGATGAACACACAAATGCAAGTGCTCAAGCAGCCCATCGGTGTGGTGGCTGCGTTCACGCCATGGAATTTTCCCGTCAATCAAATTGTGCGCAAAGTAGGCGCTGCGCTAGCCACAGGTTGCGCCATCATCGTCAAAGCCCCGGAAGAGACGCCGGCTTCTCCAGCGATGTTTCTCAAATGCTTCATCGATGCAGGTTTGCCTGCTGGCGTGATCAACTTACTCTACGGCGTGCCTGCTGAAATCTCTAGCTACTTGATAGCTCACCCCACCGTGCGCAAAATCAGCTTCACTGGCTCTACGCCTGTGGGCAAGATGCTCGCGGGCATGGCCGGCCAACACATGAAGCGCATCACGATGGAGCTAGGCGGCCACGCACCCGTGATCATTTGCGATGATGCCGATGTCGCCCTCGCGGTGAAATCTGCCGGCGCTGCCAAATTCCGCAATGCAGGGCAAGTGTGCATTTCGCCCACGCGCTTCTTGGTACACAACAGCGTCAAGGCTGAGTTCATTGAAAAATTTGTGGCCTTCACAGCCAAGATCAAAGTCGGCGACGGTACAGCGGAGGGCACCACCATGGGCCCACTGGCCAACGCGCGCCGCATGGATGCGATGGAAAAAGTGGTGGCAGATGCCCGCGCCCATGGCGCAAAGATCGAGACGGGCGGCTCTCGCGTGGGCACGACAGGCAACTTCTTCGCCCCCACCATCATCAGCGACGCCCCACTCGACTCCAGCGTGTTCAACGACGAACCCTTCGGCCCCATTGCCGGCATTCGCGGCTTTGAGACGATGGACGAGGCCATTGGCGAAGCGAATCGTTTGAGTTTCGGCCTTGCCAGCTACGCCTTCACCAGCTCGCTCAAGCATCAGCACAACCTCGCACAAAACATCCAAGCTGGCATGCTCTGGATCAATCAACCCGCGCTCGCAGTGGCAGAAATGCCGTTTGGCGGCGTGAAAGATTCAGGCTATGGCTCAGAAGGCGGGCCTGAGGCGCTGGAGGCTTACATCAATACCAAATCGGTATCCACTGTGATGGTTTGATCTCAGCTGTGCAGGGTTTGCCCTGCAATATAAAAAAAGCCTGCAAGCTTATCGCTTGCAGGCTTTTTTTTATTGAGATAGGGTGATCAGGCGCGTGCAGCACGCAACTTCAATGACATGTCTTGGAGTGCTGCAATGCCACTTTCTTCAGCTCGCTTGCACCAAGCGGCTAGATTTGCGGCGAGCTGCTCACGAGAGAGGTGGGTGTTGCTCCACATCTGGCGCAGCTCATCTCGCATCTCAGCCATTTTTCCGAGAACAGGGTACTGGCTGCGAGCGAGCTGCAAGTCAGCCACGGCAGAGGCCGGCACTTTTTCGTCGTCGCGGTGCAGCCAGCGATTGGCTGTTTGCAGCAGAGACACATCGCCTTGCTTGGCTTTGAGTTTCTCAATTTCCATCTTGCAGGCAGTGCGCATATCGCGCGCATAAGCTGCCATGAGTTCGTAGCGGTGCGCAATCAATGCCTCGAGGGTCTTCTCATCCGCCACGGGGCGCACATCGCCCAATGCGAGCTTGGGCGGCGTCTTACGCACAGTGGCTAAGCCTAAAGCGCTTAGAGCGCGGATGTATTGCCAACCGATATCAAACTCATAGGGCTTGACGGAAAACTTCGCGCTGGTGGCATAGGTATGGTGATTGTTATGCAACTCTTCGCCGCCAATCAAAATCCCCCAAGGGCTCACGTTGGTGGCTGCGTCTTGCGATTCAAAATTACGGTAACCCCAATAGTGGCCAATGCCGTTGATCACACCTGTGGCAAGCACGGGAATCCAAAGCATTTGAACTGCCCAAACCGTTAAGCCAAGCGCACCAAACAAGGCCAAGTTCAACACCAGCATGATTCCCACGCCCTGCCATGTGTAGCGGGAATAGACATTGTTTTCCACCCAATCTTTCGGGCAGCCGTGGGTGTACTTAGCGTGTGTCTCTGGGTTAGCCGCTTCGGCTTGGTAGAGCTCGGTGCCTGTGAGGAGCAAAGCCTTCAAACCACGCGTTTGCGGGCTGTGTGGATCTTCATCAGTTTCACATTTAGCATGGTGCTTGCGGTGTACGCCTACGAAATCGGCAGTTTTCATGCCGGTGCCGATCCAGAGCCAACCACGGAAGAAATGGGAGGCAATCGGATGCAAATCAAGCGCACGATGAGACATGGCCCGGTGCAGGTAAATCGTCACTGCGGAAATTGTAATGTGAGTGGTCAGCAGCGTGTAAAGCACAATCTGCCACCAAGAGGCTTCGGTCAATCCGTGCGCCATCCATTGAATCAGAGCTTGCGCCACGGTGTTGTCAAGAAACTGCATATCTCTCCTCGTATTTGAGCATGTCAAAAAGCACTCATGATTTTAGCCTGCCGATGCCCCCAAAACCGCTTAGTAGGATTACCCACATTTTGCGATAACTGGTAGTGAAAACAGGCATTTGCTATTATTTTTATAGCACAGCGCGCTTCTTCAGCGCCTTTAAAGTGCATTTTTCTAAAGTTTCTGCTCCAAGCGAGCTATCAGCGACGCATGCTGAGCTTGCCATCCGGCGAGCGCCTTCGCGTCGCCTAACCAATGATTTTGTAAGAAAGCAAGCACAAGTTCTCTCGTGGCTTTTTTCACTTGCGGGTTAAGTGCTTCGCCGCCCGTGCCCAAGCGGTCGGTAAACATGCTGTGACTGCCTCCCGTAAAAACTGCCAACATCTTGCCCTGCTTGTGATCAACAGCCTCGTACACTGCCACGCGGTCTTTGGCCGATGAGTAGTAGCCTGGAATCTTGATTTCGTCGCCGGTCGCGGTGATGTGCAAGCTGGGTACGCGTATGCTTCTGAGAATCTCTTTCGGATCGCTTTCGCCATAGAACGGCGGTGCGCTGATGATCACTGCCACTTTAATGCGCGGATCCGCCAAATCCATCGCCACGCCATCGCGCTGTACTCTTGCGCCAGCAAGCAGCATCGTGGTATTTGCGCCGTAGGAATGGCCAGCCGCAGCAATGCGCTGTGCATCCAAACGGGTGCTTAGTTGCGGATCTAAGAGCAATTGATCAAGTGCAAAACGCATGTCTTTCGTGCGATCAATCGCTTCGCTCTCTTTTGCGGCGTCTTGCAAACGTCCCACCATCTGAATCGGGTTGCCAAACCACAAGTTACGATCACTGCCCACATGCTGCACATGCAGCGCGGCAATGCCATGGGCTGCCAAGTATTTGCCAATGTAGCTGTAGCCCTCGCGCGAGCCGCCGATACCGTGAGAGAAGATCACCAGAGGCGTTTTTTGTGCGGTGTCGATGGGCAAATACAAGCGTGCTGGCACTTGGCGTTGGCGCTGTGGATCCGTCCACTGCACATCGCGCACCTCATGCGTGCTCGCCTCGGGCATGCCCACGGCTGTGGCCAGCACCTGCGTGCGCGAGGTGGCGCGACTGTCCCAAGCTTGTTGTTGGCTGCTGTTGGCGCATCCGATGACGAGCAATGAAGCAGCGAGAGTGCTGCCTGCTGTGATGCGCAAACTGGTGCGTGAAGAAAAAGGCATGGTAGGCAATCTCGGGTTGGGTGTTGTACTGCCTTGGCAGATCAATACCCTCGTAGATAAGTTCCGCGCCGCTTGTTTCAAGCCCTTGCGTTTGGGAAAACGCTCTAATAAGTGTTTACTTAGCGGCCATGGGCATGGGCTTGATTGCGCCGCAGTTCGCGCCTAAAAACTTGCCACTGGTTTGCATGTCCATCGTTTCTTTTTTGCCGTTTTGCACTGTATTGATACGCATCTTTCCGGTGTAGTTGTCCGCATCCACAAAAGTGACTTGGCCCGCGCCATCGCCGGGCGGGTTGGTGCATTGGAAGCTGAAATTTTGCGTTGCACCGCTTTCGGAGAATTTGTAAGTGCAACCTTGGCGCTGCTCCACGGGTGGGCGGCTGGCCATCTCGGGCGTGATGCACTGTTTGAGTACCGTTACGCCACCTGCGCCCATGCTCATGTTCACGCCTTGCTTGGCCATCATCTCTTCCATTTGCTTGCGCTGCGCAGGTGGCATCGAAGCCATCATTTTCTGCGCCTCTTCCATCTGCTTGGCCATTTGCGGATTGGTGGGGGACGACATTTTGCTGCTCATCTCCCAGAGGCCAGGTTTGGTGCTACTTTGAGCCATGACAGCGCTCGATAAAGCCATCAACACGGTGGTAAGCACTGAGCGCATTTGTATCTCCTAAAACGTAAAACCGCATTCTCACCCGATCTTGCAGCATTTGCCAATAGGCTGACAAGGCTTTAAGTGTGATGAAATGACGGCATGACAGCATTTTTACCCATCGCCATCACCCCCGGAGACCCTGCCGGCATCGGCCCTGAGATTGTGACCAAAGCATTTCGCGATGTACCTGATGTGATGGCGGGCTGCTTCGTGCTGGGCGATGTGGCGCTGATGCAGCGGGCGGCTGATTTGATTGACGGCGTTGCGGTGCGCAAGTTGGCTACTCTGAACGAAGTCAGCGCCAGCCCAGCCACCGGTATTCCCGTTCTCGATTTACTATCAAAAGATGAGCATATTGCGCATATTCCATACCGGCAGTTAAGCGATTTGGCGGGAAAATTCTCTGCCCAATGCGTGCGCGAAGCCACACGCATGACGCTGCGCGGCGAAGTCGCAGCCATCGTTACAGCGCCGATTCACAAAGAGGCTTGGGGCGCAGCGGGTATCGCGTTTCCCGGTCACACGGAATTGCTGCAACATGAGGCTACTGCGTTTGCAGGCGTGCAGATGAGCGACATGCCCGTTCGCATGATGTTGGCCAATGATGAGCTGCGCACCGTGCTCGTGAGCATTCATGTGAGCTTGCGCGATGCGATTGAGCGCGTGACGCAGGCCAATGTGCTGCAAACCATCCAGATCACCCACGCCGCACTCTCGCAAAGCCTAGGCCGCGCGCCACGCATCGCCGTCGCTGGCCTGAACCCACATGCAGGCGAAGGCGGGTTATTCGGCAGCGAAGAGATCGAGCACATCCTGCCCGCCATCCAAACCGCAATCGCCCAAGGCATCAACGCCACAGGCCCCTACCCGCCCGACACGATCTTCATGCAAGCTCGTGGTTTCAAAAAGTTTGATGCAGTGATTGCGATGTACCACGACCAAGGCTTAATCCCGGTGAAATACCTCGGCGTGGAAAAAGGTGTGAACGTCACCCTCGGCCTGCACAATGGCCAAGGCAAAGCCTTGATACGCACCAGCCCCGATCACGGCACAGCGTTTGATATTGCGGGGCAAGGCATTGCGGATGCTTCGAGTTTGATTGAAGCGGTGCGGCAAGCGAAGGCTTTGCTCTGATCAGCATCAATATGCAGATTCACTTTGCTGCAAACTGCACTGGATCATAGAAAAATGTCTCTTGCGCGATTTGTTCGCCTTCCCAGCGCTGATAGGCCAGCTCCTCGATGCGAGTGTGCTTGCCATCCAACCATTGAAACTCAAACACCCAGCGGATCACGACGTGATCGCCATTCTGGAAAACCGGGCGTACACAAGTCGAGGCCACGGATTTGACGCGCGCCATCGTGGCTCGCTCTTTCGCTGCCAAAAGCTCTCTGCCTTGCCGTGGTGCAGACTGGTTGTCTTGCATGCTGGCGTTTGGTGTGTAGAACTCTTCGATGGCTTCTGTATGTGCGCCTTCGACTACGCGGGCGATGAATTTGTCTAGGGTTGCTTGTGTTGGCATGGCTTGAGTTCCTTCAATGGTTTTTACCTCACGTCAATATCGAAATGCATCACATCTTCACGCACGCCCAGCTTAGTGTACAGCGCAATCGCAGGTTCATCGCCATAGTCGGCTTGTACATAGATTGCCCACGCTCCGCATGCGCGTGCCAGTGGCTGCAGGGCTTCGATTAAAGCGGTGGCGATACCTTGCTTTCTGTACGCTACATCGACTGCTAAATCGTAGATATAAATCTCACTGCGTTGTTGCTCGATTTTTTGCAGCTCATACGCCACCAAACCGCCGACGATTTTTTCTTCAACCACCGCTGCGATGACGAATACATCATCTTTGGTCAACAGTTTGGTCAAGTAAGCCGCATCGAGTCGTTTGGCGGCATAGTTGCTTGGGTCTTCAAAGGCTGAGCCAAACATATCAAGCAAGCCGGGCACGAGATGAATGTGCTCCGGGCGCAGGCGCTGGATGGTGAATGAGGTCGTCATGGTTAAAAGACTCACAAGGTTTTAGCCAAAGCTTCAAGCTGATCGGCGGCAATGCCCCAGCCTTCATGGAAGCCCATCTTCACATGCTCTTGCATGTCAGCTTCATTCCAGTGATGCACTCGGGCGATGTAATGCGTTTGCCCATTCGTCGCATCGGCAAGCAAAATCTCGCCGACCATAAAGGCTTAGCCCGATGGAATCCGCGCACTGGTGAATCCATCGGTAAACGCCAAGCGCTTGCCTTCTTCAACCGCGAGGTACACGCCTTGATTAGAAAACGATTCACCACCGGGCCCACACATAGTCATACTGCTCGCGCCGCCTGCGCGCACATCCAAATCCACATCCTTCACAAACCAAGGCTTGGGGCAGAACCATTGCTCCACCAAATCAGCCTCAGTCCAGCATTGCCAAAGGCTCAAGCGCGGGGCGACGAGCGTGCGCTCTAGCGTGAGGGTGAGAGAGGGCGTTGATGGATTCATCATTTACTCCTATTTCAATAGCACTCTGCGCAGTATTTATGCCGGCTAGGTGCTAGTTTTTTTAAAAAATTAAGCCTGCATCACAATCTGAAAACCGCCGTAGATCATGCGTTTGGCATCGAAAGGCATTTCTGCGCTCGACATGCGCGCATCTTGCATGGCTTTCTCCCAGCCCGCGTCGCGCACGGCTTTGCTGGGCCACTCTACCCACGCGAAGACGACGGCCTCGCCCTCTTCCCGCTTCACCGCCGTCGTGAATGAAGTGAGCTTGCCTTCGGGCACATCGTCGCCCCAAGCCTCAATGCTCTTGAGCGCACCATATTCTTTGAGCACCACGGCCATATCAGCCGCATGCTTGAGATACGCCTTCTTGTTGGCCTGCGGCACAGCGGCAACAAAGCCATCAATGTAATTCATGAGTTACTCCTAATATGATAGCACTTTGCGTAGATTTCATGCCGGCTAGGTGCTGATTTTTCTTAAAAATGAGGCTTTGAACACCGCCCGAACTCTTATTCAGGAATATCCGGCTCAACTAGGCGGGCTAAGTTCAACAGAGATTCTTGCCAGCCCAGATAGCAAGCCTCGGCGGGGATCATTTCGGGAATGCCGCTTTGCGTGATGCTGATCGCAGTACCCACCGAAACCGCTTTGATCGTGACGCGCGTGGTCATCTAGCCGGGCAAGTGTGGATTGTCAAATTTGGCGGTGTAGGCAATCTGCTCGTTTTCTTTGAGTTCGACATAGTTGCCACCAAAGAACATTTCATTACCAGTGGTGAAGTTGATAAACGAGCCGCGCCATGCGCCACCTACTTTTACCTCCATCTTTTCGATGTTGCCCACGAAGCCGTTGGGCGGCAGCCAGCTAGCAAACGCTCTTGCTTGAGTGAACGCACGCCAGACTTTCTCGGGCGTGGTGGTGAGCACGCGGTGCAGTTGAACAGTTCCAGTTGACATATTTACTCCTAAAAAATGAGCAGTTCGCGCAGATTCCATGCCGGCTATGTGCTGGTTTTGCTTAAAAAATAGCTCAGCCGCGCCTTGCTGTCTCAATCGCCGCGATATCGATTTTTCCCATCGTCATCATCGCGTCGAACGCCCGCTTGGCCGCAGCGGGGTCTGAATCGGTGATGGCCTCCATCAAAACGCGCGGTGTGATTTGCCACGATAGACCCCAACGGTCTTTGCACCAGCCGCAGGCGCTGGTCTGCCCGCCGTTGTTCACAATGGCATGCCAGAGGCGATCCGTCTCGGCCTGATCTTCGGTGGAGATTTGAAAAGAAAATGCATTGGTATGCGGCACACCGGGGCCGCCATTCAACCCCAAGCAAGGAATGCCGCAAACGGTGAACTCCACGGTGAGCGCATCGCCTTGCTTGCCTGAGGGATAGTCGCCCGGGGCGCGATGAACCTTGCCAACGAAGCTGTTCGAGAAGGTTTGGGCATAGAAACGCGCCGCATCTTCTGCGCCGCCGTCGAACCACAGGCAGATTGTGTTTTTTGCGATCATGACGAATTCCTTTTCACTAGGTTTGGACAAAAACGCTTACGTCGCATGCACATGCTTGGCAAAGTTATCCAAAATGGCTTGCCAGCCTTGGCGCTGCTGTTCTTCTGAATGCGAGGCTTCACTGTCGAAACTCACACTAACAATGACCTCGTTTGCGCTCTCTTTAAAATCGACTTGCGCGTCGCGATCTTCCATCGTGTACGCAATTAACTTGTTTGGCACGACCTTGGTGTATGTGCCTGCAAAATCAAAACCAAAGCTGCCGTCCTTGGCTTCCATACGCGATGAGAACGCGCCGCCTTCGCGCAAATCCACGCTCGCTGCCGTGGTGTGCCAGTCGCTTGATGCAGCATTCCACTTCATGATATCTGCTGGCGTGGTGTAGGCACTCCATACTTTGGCGATGGGTGCTTTGACCAAAGTTTGAACGGTGATCTTCATGGATTTACTCCTTTGAGGCTGATGAAAAAAATTGGCCTTTCAGCCATTGACAATGGTTTGGAATCCGCCGCGCAGCATGCGTTTGGCATCGAAAGATAACGTGTGTTTTTCACTCACGGCTTAGCTCCTTTCGCTTTGTTGTAAGCGACCAATGCGTTGGCATGGCCGTGGCCTATGTTGTGTTCGCGCTTTAAGTACTCCACCTGCTCCATGTGTTTTTGATCTTTGATCTTGTCCAGTGTTTTCAACCAATGCGCAATGGGTTTGGCATATTTCGACTCAATTGAAGGGAAGTAGGACGCGGGCCCTTTCACAACGACAGCGCCTGACGAGTTGGTGGCCATATGAATTTCCTTTCGTACTTGGTTTCGGGTTTCATCTGCTGGGGTCAGCAGACCTTCTACGTAGTTGCGCAAATGCACGATGAGCTGCGGGGCAATGGCACTATCACCCTGCGCCTTAGCCACGATGAATGCGCCTTGCAGCGCGGCCTGCGTGTAGAGCGCGAGATTTTCGGGATTCCAATCCGCATCGGGCGCATACAGCGCCTTGGCATGCGCGATCATGGGCGTGAGGGTGCGGGCGTGGCTCTCGATACCTTCGCGGCAGGCGGCGCGGATGGCGGGGTGGCTGTCATACGTCTCTTGCACCATGGTGCCCAGCAAGCATGTGACATCGGCCAAATCGCCTTGCACGATATGTGAGCGGAAATCGATGTAGGCCAAGATTCTCTCGCGCGGGTCGGCAATCTGCTGATACGGCGCGGATTCAAAGAGCGCGCCTGTGACAGCGCTCCAATGCTGCGTGGCGGCGATGGCCAGATCTTCTTTGCTTTTGAAATGATGAAAGAAGCTGCCCTTGCCCACCCCACTGGCCACGCAAATATCGTCAACCGTGGTGGCGCTGTAGCCTTTGGCGCGAATGACGTTGAGGGCGGCGTCGAGCAGCTTGGTGCGGGTGGGGTGAGCGGTGTCTTGCATGATACGTTTTAATTAAACCTACTGGTTGGTATGCATTGTACCGATTGGTTGGTTTGGAGCAAGAAGGGATTTGTAAGTATTTGCAGGCAACAGGCAGACTGCTGCCAAAAAAGCGAGGAGACTCTTGCGTCACGCCTTCAAAAAATCGACCTTGCCGCCCATCCAGCGCTCAATATGCTGCTGGACCAGCGCGGCATGATCACGCAACATCTCGGGAGCTATTGCGCGGATGCGCTCCAAGAGCGCAGCGTCTTCTGCCAAATCTGCAAAGCGCAAGAGCGCCGCGCCGCTTTGCCTTGCACCTAAAAATTCTCCGGGGCCGCGAATTTCTAAATCTAGCCTTGCGATTTCAAAGCCATCGTTCGTGCCGGCCATGGCTTTCAAGCGCGCTTTGGCCAAATCGCCCAATCGGCCACTCTCTCCGGTCGAAAAAATCAACACGCAGGCCGATGCCGCTGCGCCGCGCCCTACTCTTCCGCGAAGCTGATGCAATTGCGAAAGACCAAATCGCTCGGCATGCTCAATCACCATCAGGCTTGCATTAGGCACATCCACGCCGACTTCAATCACAGTGGTGCTCACGAGCAGCTTCATTTCACCACTGGTAAAAAGCGCCATCACAGCTTTTTTCTCCGCAGGCGGCATGCGCGAATGCAGCAAGCCGATCAGCATGCCAGGAAAGGCTTCGGTGAGCTCTTGATGCGTTTGCGTAGCGTTGCTCAGATCGAGCATCTCAGACTCCTCAATCAGAGGGCAAACCCAATAAACTTGCCGGCCTTGCGCAATCTGATCTTCGATGCGATCAATCACTTGCGGTTTGCGGCCATCAGAAAGCACCTTGGTAACAATGGGCGTGCGGCCCGGCGGCAACTCGTCGATCGTGGAGACGTTCAAATCCGCGTAATAACTCATGGCCAGTGTGCGCGGAATCGGCGTGGCCGTCATCATGAGCAAATGGGGCTCTTGAATTTGTGTTGCACCGGGCGCATTCATCTTCGCGCGCAAAGCCAAGCGCTGCGCCACGCCAAAGCGATGCTGCTCATCAACGATGGCGAGCGCGAGGTTTTTGAAGATCACTTTATCTTGAATGATGGCATGTGTGCCCACCACCAATGCCGCTTGCCCGCTTTCTATCAGAGCCAACGCTTCGCGCCGCTGCTTAGCCGTCTGGCTGCCGGTGAGCCATGCCACTTTCAGATCAAGAGGCTCAAACAACGGCGTGAGTAACTCTACGAGTTTGCGAAAATGCTGCTCGGCCAAGATTTCGGTGGGCACCATGAGTGCGCATTGTTGGCCTGCATCGACGCAGATGGCAGCAGCGAGGGCGGCCACGATCGTTTTGCCCGAACCCACATCGCCTTGCAGCAGGCGGTGCATTGGGCGCGTTTGCATCAGATCTTGCGCAATCTCTTCGCTCACGCGCCGCTGGGCTTTCGTTAAAGCAAACGGCAGCACCGCGAGCAGCTTCTCATGCGAGCCGCTGGGTTGAGCTTTCAAAGGCGGTGCATGCAGCGCATCGCGCTCCATTTTTGAAGTCAGCTGGGATAGCTGCTGCGCCAAAAGCTCTTCGATTTTGAGGCGCTGCCAAGCGGGATGCGTGTGATCTTCAAACTGAGCGAGCGTGACATCGGGCGCAGGGTAGTGCAAAAATGATAGCGCCTCACGCAGATTCCATGCCGGCTGGGCACCAATTTCCTTCAAAATTTGAGAGGGAATCGTCTCCTGCAGCGCCCCGCTCTGCTCTGCTCGCGCCAAACCATTCACTACAGCTTTGCGCAAGTAAGCCTGCGGCAGCCCCGCTACAGTGGAATACACCGGCGTGAGCGAAGTAGGCAGCGCGCTGCCAGCTGTTTTGCAGACCGGATGCACCATCGAGAATCCAAACATGCCGCCACGCAACTCACCCCGAGCACGAATCTTGTTGCCGATCGCAAGCTGCTTTTGCTGCGAAGGATAGAAATTCAAAAAGCGCAGCTGGCATGAATCTGTACCGTCATTCAATACCGCGACCAGCTGGCGGCGCCCTCGAATCACGATCTCGCAGCTTGTGATTTCGCCTTCTATCTGCGACAAATCGCCATTCAACGCATCTTCTAGCTTGGTAATCTTCGTCTCGTCTTCGTAGCGAATCGGCAAGTGCAACGCGTAATCAATGGGTCGATGCAAGCGCAGTTTATCCAGCGCCTTTTCTGTGGCGGATTTGGGCTGCAGTTTAGTAACGACAGCTTGAGTCTTCAGTGCGGCTTTTTTCGGCATTGCATAATTGTGCCTTGTCAGTTGCTGCATCGTGCAACAACTCTACTTGGAACGGGTTCGTTCAGCCCTCAAGATACTATGACTTTGATAGCAACTCGCGCAGATTCTATGCCGGCTACCCGGCAATTCAGCACTCAAGATTTCGATTTTGAGCTCCCTTCAGAGCTGATTGCCCAACACCCCGCTGCCGAGCGCAGCGCCTCGCGTTTGCTTGATGGGCGCAGTTCTTCCGCAGCGCACCGCATCTTTAGTGAACTGCCTGAGTTGCTTGAAAAGGGCGATCTGCTGGTGTTTAACGACACCAAGGTCGTCAACGCGCGCTTGTTTGGCGAGAAGGCCACGGGCGGCAAGCTAGAGCTTCTTATTGAGCGCGTCGTCTCCGGCAACGAAGTGGTTGCTCACATGAAGGTCAGCAAAAAGCCGCGTATCGGCGATTGGTTGCATCTTTACGGCAACGACCGAGAGACGATCAAAGCCCAGCTGATCGGCCGCTGGCCAGATGATAACGGCGGACTATTTCGCTTCGAGCTTTCTCACGA
The DNA here is from genome assembly GCA_043777675.1 of Comamonadaceae bacterium. Classification (GTDB taxonomy): domain Bacteria; phylum Pseudomonadota; class Gammaproteobacteria; order Burkholderiales; family Burkholderiaceae_C; genus JANMDU01. The sequence continues at coordinate 121,263 of JAYWHR010000047.1, forward strand.
TCCGTATTGGGTGATGCAGCAGTTCGGCCACGTACCACTGCCACACTATATTCAGCATGCCGATCAAGCGGAGGATGCACAGCGCTACCAAACCGTCTTCGCCAAACATCCTGGCGCAGTGGCCGCACCTACGGCAGCACTGCATTTTGATGAAGGCTTGTTTGCACTGCTGAAAGCCAAAGGCATCGAACGCGCCTTCGTCACGCTGCATGTTGGCGCAGGCACTTTTCAGCCCGTGAAAGCCGAGCAGATTGCAGATCACACCATGTACTTCGAGCGTTACAGCATCCCGCTTGAAACATTGGAAGCGATTAAGCAATGCAAAGCTCGCGGTAGCCGCGTGATCGCTGTGGGGACAACAACTGTGCGCACGCTCGAGAGCTACGCGAAAAATCAACAAACCAGCGGCGACACGAATATTTTCATCACGCCCGGTTTCAAATTTGACATCGTCGACTTACTCATCACTAATTTTCATCTTCCCAAAAGTACGCTCATGATGCTGGTGAGCGCCTTCGCAGGCTATGAGCACATCATAGAACTTTATAAAACGGCTGTGCAAGAGCAATACCGCTTTTATAGTTATGGTGATTCGATGCTCCTGAATCGATCGGCATAAACCGAAGCTGATAAGAATTTTTGCAACCGCTTACATGAAATGCATAATCCGTGTCACATTGCCACCTTTCATCACGAGGAAAACAAGATTTTTACCATCAGTTTGCAAGAATTATGGACATTCATCCAACAGCCTTTAATTTGGATCAAGTGGGCCAAAGACCAAGGCCTGTGGGATTTTTTAACCGCCGGCGCTGGCTTATTGATATCTACTGCGCTCGTTAGCAAATGGAAAAAGAAAATTCCAGAATTTTCTGTTTTCCTAACCTACTCAATAGGTACTGGGCACAAAAACTATCCAAACGTTCTCAACATCGAATTACGCAATTTGATGGATTCGCCTCTTGTGATTGGTCGACCTAATTTCAAGTTTACAAGTGGCTTGCGAGGCGGTCGGTTTGCTCACGGTAATACTGCGACAGGTGACTATGAAATCAAATTTCGTCCTATCGGCGCTGATGGCCAAACCATCCTAGGATACAGCTACACCCACGTCATGCTGCGTCATCGTGAGCAAGCTTATAGTTATCTTCCTCTTCCTGAGGAGTGGAGTGAGCTAGACATACATGCACTGACAAATAATAAGCATGGCCTGAAATTTTGGCGCAGAAATAAAGGCTTAGGAACACTTTTCTTAAACGTCGTGCTACTTAAAGACGAGAAGCCTAAAGTTGTCATGATGGAAATCCCCATCACCAACTTGGTTCGCGGAAAAAAAGCGCCCATGTTGGGCCGAGAATGGGATTAGTGTCAAGCGGGAAACAGCATGGGTGCAGATGAGACCTTAGACAAAAACTCTCACCTATGGATTTGCTTAAAGATTATCGTCAGTGCGGCTTGCCTACCAAACCTTCTCCTAAGGTCAGCTATCGGCGCGTACATTGCCGTGCTTTTTACAAAGGCGCTAACCCCGGGGACAACTCGGTATAAAACACGCCAATCAACCCTTCGAAAGGGGTAGGTAATTTACACCGGCGCGACAGCCAATAAAGGTCTACGCTGATATCGCCGACTTTCATTCGCGGTGACATCCTACAGCCTAAGCACTGAAACTAGGCGATGCTAGTAGCAAATGAGTGCAGATGAAAAATTGCTAGGAATGTCATGATTAACGATGCCCGCTATGCGCCAGTCTGCGGCGACGCTAGGGTGCCATTGGTCAAGAAACCCATAAAGCGTCCTGTGAAAAAAAGCGCTTCAAACACATGGGTCTACCCGCAGATTTGGGATGAGGCAGCACTGCGGCACATGCTGAAAGCGACGCTTGACGGCGATCAAATTATTGTTGCCTCAAATCGGCAGCCTTTCTCGCATGAAGTGATTGACGGGACGTTCGTCATACAGCAGCCCGCCAGCGGCTTGGTGACTGCGCTTGAGCCCGTGGTGCGAGCTTGCAATGGAACGTGGATTGCTACAGGTCATGGCAAGGCCGACAAAGAATTTGTTGATTCCTCAGACCGATGCGTAGCACCCGCCAACAACGGCACCTATAAATTACGCCGCATATGGCTCACGGCGCAGGAGGCGAAAGCATATTACGACGGTTTTTCAAATTCCGGCCTCTGGCCTTTGTGCCATACAGTGCATGTTCGGCCAACATTTGGAGAATTAGACTGGTTGCATTATCAGGCCGTCAACATCAAGTTTGCGAACGCAATCGTACAAGAAGCTCGCGGACCAGATCCGATTGTATTGATACAAGATTATCATTTGGCGCTTGTGCCCGCATTGGTGCGTGCATTGCTTCCAAGAGCCACGATAGTAAGTTTTTGGCACATTCCATGGCCGCATGCTCAACAAATGAGAATGTGCCCGTGGCTCAAAGACCTCACGCTTGGCTTGCTTGGCAGCGATATCGTTGGTTTTCAGACGGAACAACACGCGCGTAATTTTTCAGATTTAACGAAGGAGTACGGGCAAAGCGCTGCTACAGGTGATGCCATCAAAATTCCTAACGAGGGTCGTGCTGCTCGTATTCGAAACTATCCCATCTCTATTGCGTGGCCCGCACCGAAAGATCATCTGGCGACACACAGTGCGAAATTTTGTAGAACCTTGGTGCAAAAGCAATTCGCTATACGGCCTAGCGAGCGGTTAATCGTGGGAATTGACCGGTTTGACTATACGAAGGGCATCATTGAGCGATTGCAAGCCTTCGAGCAGCTGCTCATCCATCATCCCCGTTGGCAAGGTGAAGTACGCTTTATTCAAATAGCCGCGCCAAGCCGTCAAGGCTTGAAAGAGTACACTGATTTTCAACTAAACGTCTATCAAGAAGTCGCGCGTATTAATGCGTCTTTTGAATCACTGGGCGATCCGCCGGTTGTGCTTTTAGACGCCCAATACGATCAACACGAACTAGATCATTTTTATCGCTCAGCGGATGTTTGCGTCGTCACCAGTTTGCATGACGGGATGAACTTAGTGTGTAAAGAGTTCGTCGCAGCGCGCGACGATGAACAGGGTGTTCTGGTTTTAAGCCAATTTGCGGGCGCTTCACACGAACTCGTTGACGCGTTGATTGTCAATCCTTATCACATCACCCAAGTTGCCAAATCATTGCATCAAGCGCTCACCATGCCTCACAGTGAGCAGCAGCAGCGAATGCTTGCGCTCAGGCGCACCGTTAAAAGTGCAAATGTTTATCGATGGGCAGGCACAATTTTGGCGGATGTCGCAACACTTCGTTCGTCCATACCTGCGCGCATGAGCAGCCAGTGGCGCGAGCCTCTATCTTCCGGATTGTCGACTAACGCATCCACTTATAAGGTTCTTCAAAGAGCGTGACGCCTGGTCTTTTTTCCCCTTACGGATTGCATTCGATGCGACGACTGTCTGCTATGCCGTCATTGCTCGCCTTTGATCTTGACGGCACTTTGGCACCGCTGGTGCCGTTGCCTGCAAACGCTAAAGTGCCGGCTCATACCGCTGCGTATCTCAAAGCGCTATCCCGCGTCTGGCCACTCAGCGTCATTACGGGTCGTGCCATCAACGACGCGAAAGATAGATTGGGCTTTACGCCACAATACCTCCTTGGTAACCATGGCGCTGAGCGCGAATATGTTCCTGCGTCTGCTGCAATGATCACTCGACTTAACCGCTGCCGTGAGCATTTTCAACGGCACAAAGCGGCAATGCAGGCGCGCTGGATCGTCTTGGAAGACAAGGGCCTCTCGCTGGCGCTGCACTACTCCCTTTGTCCCAATGTGCCCTTGGTCAGGACTTGGCTAGATAGGTTGATTGAACCCGTCAACCAAGAAATCTGCACAAGCCATGGACACAACGTCATGAATATCACGCCGATTGATGCACCTGACAAGGGCGATGGATTGCTGGACATCATGCATGACTGCCGCGCTTCGCATGCTTTGGTGATGGGAGACGACGTCAACGATGAGGTGGCATTTGAGAAAGCACCCGTAGGATCCGTCACTGTGCGAATTAGCTCAAGCCAGGAGCCGACTCAGGCAAAGTTCAGGCTGTCGACGCAATCACAAGTTGACCGCGTACTGACGACTTTGCTAGCACTGCGGCGTTGAACGCAGTGTAGGGCGGAAAAAGCAGGCTACGCAAATCCTTCACGCTGCGCAACAGAACGTTCATCACGACACCACACCTCCAGCCGCATGTCAGGCTCTATCACTTGGCATACCTGAGTCAGTTCAGTTGTTCTTAACATCCGCTGCAACAAACGTTGATGTACTTCATCGCCACTGAACGCGCAACCTTTAATGATCCTGCGCCAATGGCAAACGACAACCGTACCACCCGGGCGCAGAGATGAGCTGATTCGGTCTGCAAGTCCGTCCAAATCTTCAGCGTTCAAGTAAAACCCAAATTCACTACAAACAATCAAATCAAAGGTTTGTGCAGGCCATTGCTGTGGCACCCAATGTTGTCTCACCCGCACATTTGACACATCTGCCAATCTTGAGGTAGCAAGCGCAACAGCCTCTGAGGAACCGTCCGACACCATCAAATAATCACAGCGGGATGCCAATGCAACTGACAATTCCCCATTGGCGCAGCCCGGCTCGTAGCCATGCGCATAGCGCAGCTGAGGCAGGCAAGCCAATGTGAGAGCGCGTTTGCGCAATTCATACCAGCGTGAACGGAATTGCCAAGGATCGACGTCGCGCAAGAAAAGCGAATCAAAGTGCTCAGCGGTGTGTTGCATGCGCGAGCTCGGCAGGAAAGAAAAAATACTCGCAATCACGCTGCGCTCTGGCCAAGATCATCTGACCGAGCACCGCGCCATCAGTGCGCATATGCGAATCCAATTGGCTGACGTGCGCCGCTAGTGCCGCCTGCTTGCGTTCAAATGCAGCTCTTGGCAGTGGCAACCGATAAAGATGATTCCACGGTACACACCTATCACGCGGGATGGCCCAGTGCCACATCCACACTGGCGCTTCAATCAAGTGGCAACCTAAAGCACAACACGCCAAAGAAGCGGCCAATGCAGTGGCTTCATGATCGGGATGTCCGTCAAACCGCCAAGTGGTCAAGACCCAGTCAGATGGACGCAGCAACGTTTGCAATTGCTTGGCAAGGTATTCAATGTGCTGCCCTACAGCGCCATCGGGCAGAGCTAGCCGCTTGACGGCAGCGCTCGTTACACCAAGCTGAACTAACCCCGTCACACTTTCACTGCGACGTACTGCTGCCAGCGTTTTCGGATTCCACAAAGAAGAACCGGGGTGGCTGGCCTCGCCGTCAGTCACTGCAATCACCAACACCTCGCCGCCTCGTTCACAGGCAATAGCGACTAAACCACCACAGGCCAACACTTCATCGTCAGGATGTGGGGCAATGACCACAAGGCGTTCGCCTCGTGGCATCCAATCATGCATCGCGCGGGTGCTAATCACGTCCGACGCAAGCCAGCCTTGCCATGCCAGCTCCGAAGTACCTTCACCTTCTATGCTTCGCTTGTACTCTAAAGAGACCATGGCTGGCTTTCCATGGGAATCACCTTCTCTGCCAGCGAGGCAAAGTCGCGCTCGGCATGACTTTGCCGAATAAATACCGGCAAATCGGCCGCCATGCGCGCGAAATACCCATTGCGACAAAAAGCTGAGGCACCCAAAGCTCTTCCAACCTCATCGAGCACAATTTCCGCGCAACGCTCAGCAGCTAAACGGCAGCGCAATGCCACAGCACTGGCGTCCGCCAGCGGGTAGTCGTCAATCCATTGCGCCGCATCTTGCAACAGTGCCGCCGTGCCGCTGAGAGCAACATGCACCTTACCCAGCGCAGCCAGCCGATACGGGCCACGCTGCACAGGCATCGTATCGATCAGCGTTTGCCGCAAAACGTTTGCCAAACCTACCGTACCGCCGTACCAACAAGCGGCAACGCCTGCACCACCTTGCCAAAAGCCTGGGCGAGATAAATAATCCCCTTTGTCGCCCACACGATACGCCAACGCTTGCGTAAAAGTAACGTCAACGCTGGCGCTTCCCACCATGCCAACTGCCTGCCACGCCAAAGCGGAAACCTCAACACTGGGTTGATGCATTGCAACACGCACCAAATACGGCCCTTGCCCGTCAGCGAGCCATGCCGTGAGAAGTCCGTGGCTCAGCGTTTGAGCGCCAGAGCACCAGCATTTTGTGCCATTCAGCAGCACAAATGCGCCAGCGCCAGCCGCTGGTGTTAGCGTAACGCGTGTGTTAGCAGACTCAGCTGCCCATACGCCCCAGCTATCCCCAGCCGCTGAAACAGACGCACTAGAAGGCTCTGCAAATTCAGCCAGTATGGCTAATGCATCGGTATGACCTTCATAAAGCTTGGCCAAAGACAGACTGTGCTGACCCACTTGCGCCAGCGCCTGCCAGCGCTTGAGCGTCGCACCTGAACCGGGTACAGGCAAAGGATCCAGCTGAAACGACAACAACTCGTCTAATTGTTCACTTGTATTTTTAATGGGGTTTAGATGCGCTAAAGCAGCCGTTAAATCAAATGCAGCGTTGCGCCCCTATGCCATGTTCATGCGCCCGCCTCTTGCATGACGGATTGCTGGCTTTCGCGTTCAACCCGTGCAAGGGTTTCTCCAAAGCCACCCGGCGCGCGGTAAACACGCCTAGCACTGGTAAAAACGCGTGGGGCGGCAGACCATGCAATGGTTGAGCCAATGGCTTGCAAAGCACGTACGAGAGCGACATCTTCACTGCTTTGAATTGGCTGAAATCCACCAGAGCGGAAGTAGGCTCGTGAACTGACGCCTAGATTTGCGCCGTGTACATGACTGTGTCCATCGGCATCGTTGTAACTGGCGTCATAGTGCTTGCGCATGCTATCGCCGTAGCTGCCCCAATCGCGTACGGCGACCGTTCCGCAAACCACATCGCAACGCTGGCTAAGCTGCGCTGAGATCCAGTCAGGTGCGACCGCTGAATCTGCGTCAGTAAATGCCAGCCAGCGTGCACCAGCTGCTATAGCCAATTCAGCCCCCGCTGCTCGTGCAGCCCCGACGTTGCATGCATTGACTATGATGGTCGTTGCACCTGCATTCTCCGCAATATGGCGGCTCTTGTCAGTACAGGCATCGAGAACCACCACCACCATGGTCTGTTCTCCCCCCAAATGCGGATCACGAGCGGCAACGCGAAGCGCGGCCAAGCAGGAAAAAAGTTGCTCTTCTTCATTATGTGCGGGCACGATTGCAGCGATCAAAATTATCTCCCAGTTGCACTCAATACAACATTTCAGAATTTATAGATAAGCCTATTGCCTGATAAGCATATTTGAACGAGAAGAAACAACTGTCAGAGCACGCCGCAACCTGCTGTAGGCCAATGGTCAATGAGATCTATGTCGCATGCTGAACATGTTTCATGTGTGGGTGTATAGCAACAGATCAGCTACTCAACTTTCCACGCATAAACACTTCCAATTGATCAATCGGCAAAGGCTTGCAGAATAGATAGCCTTGGTAGCAATGACAGCCATGACTAGCAAAAAAATCACGTTGCTCAATCGTTTCGACGCCCTCGGCAATAACATCCAAGCCTAAGCTTTGTGCTAAGCCGATGATGGTACGAGCTATCGCAGCATCATTGGCATCTATCAGCACATCTTTGACAAAGCTTCGGTCAATTTTCAGTTGATCAATCGGCAGGTGTTTGAGGTACGACAACGCAGAATACCCAATGCCGAAATCATCTATCGATAAGCTGACGCCAGCAGCCTTGAGCAATGCCATTTTTTCAATACATGCATCCATTCCCGTTGCCAACAGGGTTTCAGTCAACTCCAGCTTTAAGCGGCGTGGCTCTATATTCGAAGTGTGAATGGCGTGCATGACCCACTCCACAAATTCTGGGTGTGTAAATTGTCGGATACTGACATTGACTGCAATGCTCAGCGAGGCTGTCTCCGGTCGCTTTGCCCATGTAGCCAATTGATGACATGCCGTCTCAAGCGCCCACTCTCCAAGCGAAACGATGAGGCCACTTGCTTCAGCATGCCCAATAAACTCATCTGGCATGACCATGCCACGCACCGGATGTTGCCAGCGCAATAGTGCTTCTACGCCGACCATCACACCCGCTGAACCGACTTGCGGTTGATAGTAAAGTAAGAATTCTTGATCACGTAAACCGTTGCGCAAGTCCACGCTCAAAGTAGCCTGACTTGTAGCGTGTGACTGCATACCCGGATCAAAAAAACAAACGCCATCACGCCCGGATGCCTTGGCTTGGTACATCGCCAGATCTGCTTGCTTGAGCAGATCTTCGATGCTGCCATCATGCTGATTAAACGCAGTGATGCCGATACTACAGGTGCAATGGTGGGCGTATCCTGCTAAGTCATAGGGCTCACTCAGTGCTATCCTGATGGCCTCACCGACTTGGCGCGCCGTAGCTATGGCCGCAGCAGGTTGATCTCCAAGGTTGGTCAGCATCACAACAAATTCGTCACCGCCCAGCCGCGCCACTGTGTCGCCGCGCCGCACGCATACCAATAGACGCATGGCAACTTTTTTGAGCAACAAGTCGCCTTTGGAGTGCCCCTTGGTATCGTTGAGTAATTTGAAATAATCTAAGTCAATAAACATCAAGGCACTCATTTGGATATGAGTACTGTCTTGACTCAGCGTATATCGAAGGCGGCTGAGTAGCAATTGACGGTTAGGCAGTTGCGTGAGCGCATCGTAAAAAGCCAAGTGTTCAATTTCATCAGCTTCGGCCTTGCGATCCGTGATGTCTCTGCCAACAGCAATCCAATGCGTCAGCCCTCTGCCTAGGGAGTCAACCGGTGTAATTTCAAGTTCCAACAAAAACCGCTGACCGTTCTTTCGGTAAGTAATCAATTCGGCGTGTACAGCCTTCGCATCCGTAATGGCGTGACGAATGCGCTTGAGTTCGTCATGCTGTGTCAGTGGCCCTAACAATAAGCGTGGTGACTGCCCCAATATTTCGCTTCGCTGATAGCCGGTATTGCGTTCGAAGGCGTCATTGACAAAAACGATGCACAATGACGGCGCATCAGTTGTACCTGCTTTTGCAATCAAGACAATGTCGTTCATGCGAGAGATACAGGTTTGCAGCAAAGACAAATGTTGCTGCAAATACCGACGACGGCTGACATCACGCAAATACAGCGCAAGCCCGTCAGTAAACGGATGCGCCCGCAACTCTAGCCACGCCCCTAGGCGTAAGGCGAACACCTCAAAAATTACCACCTTCTCCCCCGATAAGGCCTCCATGATTTCATCGCGCAATCTAGCCTCTGCGTCTGTATTCTCAGCTTCAAGTGCAAGCCATAGCGTTTGGCCCAACAATTGTGAATCCGTGCTACGGAGTAATTGCTGGCAAAAAGGATTAACAAAGGTGAGGCGACCCTCATGATCCAGCGTGGCAAATGCTTCGCTGATACTGGCTAACGTTGCCCCTAATCTCATCGTCACTGCCAACGAGTTTTGCTGCGCGACCACCTCCCTAGTCACGTCTTGCAACACCCCACGCATACGTACCACGGCACCGCTGACGTCGCATTCGGTGAAACCTGCAAGCCTCACCCAGCGATGGTTTCCTTGTGCCGTCGCTAGCTGCCCCTTTTCATCGAAAGATATTTGCGATGTTAAGCAAGTATCAAGGGCGTAGGCCAAGTGCAAATGTGTCTCTGGAGTCATCAAAGCAATGACTGATTTCAGATTCGGGGCCGACCCCATCGGTAAACCTAATACAGCAGCTACTGGCCCATCCCAATAGGTTTGCCAGTCGAATACTGACACCTCCCATGTACAAGCTCCTGTTAGATCAAACATCAGGGACTGCAACGCGCTTGTTTGTCGCTGCTGTGAATTCAGCGACGAAGTCAGATTGGTCAGATGAGAAGAGGGGTACATGTAGGACAAAGTGCTGTGCTGAATAAATGAATGCTTATCGGTTAGTTTAAAGAGAGAATATAGAAAGCTGTGTTCGGTAGCGCACAGATGGCGTTGTTTAGGTCACTGAAACTCACGTTTTGTCGTTTGGTACTTCATCAAATTGCTTTTGCGAACACCTTCTTAACGAATCAACAAAACTTGGAATTCCGAACATGAATCATCCGCTCGAAAAATTAAAAAATTGTACAGAGATTGCCCATTTGCGAACTACTTTACGCTCAATTTGCGATCAATATGGCAGCATTTCTCAATTGGACATTCTTTCAGCTTTCCAAGCTGGCAAACACCAAGCCTTGTGTTTTCTGAGAATGAATTCCGTGGAAGAGGAAAACCATTTAATGGCTGCTTTAGGTGTTGGCCGCTTTGCAGGTAATTTAGTCGTGGTGGTAGATATGCCAAATACATCGACACACTCTTTTGTTGCTACAAGCTGAGTGAATCACCATGCGTAAAATTCTCATCATCTCTGGCACTCGACCAGAAATTGTTAAATTAGCACCTTTGTACCACGCACTACGCGATGTAGGCTGGACGCAAGTCAGCTGGCTGCATACGGGCCAGCATGGCGAAATGGCCAGCCAGATATTGGCTTGCTTTGATGTGGTGCCAGATATCTCATTGATACGCGAGGGAAGCAGTCTAGGCGATTTCAGCGCGGGCTGCCGCCAACAATTGGAAGAGGTACTAGTCGCGCAGCATTGGGATTTGATTATTGTGCAAGGCGATACTGAGAGTGCCTTCCAAGGCTCTTTAGCAGCGTTCTATAACGGTATTGCGCTAGCGCATGTGGAAGCTGGGCTACGAACCTACAACTTAAACCGCCCCTTTCCAGAGGAGGGACTACGACAAATGATTTCTAGGGTGGCGCAATTTCACTTCCCACCAACCCGCAGATCACAGCTTGCGCTGCACGCAGAGGGCATTGCGGTAGATCTAGTCCACATGACGGGGAACACTGTGGTCGATGCCCAGCAGTGGACTTGTAAGCGGCACGGCATCAAACGCAGTACCAGTGGACGTGGGCATTTATTGGTCACTGTACATCGGCGCGAAAACTGGGGGCACGATCTGGGCGAAATCTGTCATGCAATTTCTGATTTAGCCAAAGACATGCCGCAGTTGCAAGTGCTTTTCCCGGTTCATCTGAATCCAGTGGTGAAAGGGCCCGTTCACGATATTTTGGGCGCTGTAAGCAACGTGCGACTGTGCCCTCCATTGGACTATACCCAGATGCAACAAGCGCTTGCTGATGCGTGGATTGTGCTAACGGACTCCGGCGGCCTTCAGGAAGAAGCCCCCACATTTGGTGTGCCTGTGCTGGTGCTACGCGAGGAAACCGAGCGTCCTGAAGCGGTTGAGGCAGGCTGCGCGATATTGATTGGCGCAAGTCGCACTTCCATCGTGACCGAGACCACGCGGTTGATGATGGATGAGAAGGCCTACCAGCGCATGTCGCAAGCAGGCAATCCATTTGGCGATGGCACAGCATCTCGGCAAATCGTCGATATTTTGGCCAAAAAATTTGCCGCCGTCCCTGCACCACGACACCTTGCGATGGCTGCATAAACAAAATTTCTAAGGAATATATGCAAGCGTCATTTGAAGCCACCCCCATAGCAGGAATCATGGCAATCATGCTCGTGATGATTGTGTTAATCATGATGCTGTATGGCATTCGACACCTTATATTTACAGTGAACCGGCTGGTTGGGCGTCAGCGCCACCCATACATCGACATCGCGGTCGCGAACTGGCCGTTGCTGACTGTATACATCGCTGCGCACAACGAAGAAAAAGTAATTGCCGGTTGTATCGAGGCACTTCTTAATACTGACTATCCAGCAGATCGCCTAAAAATCATCCCGGTTAACGATAGGTCTAGTGACGGGACCGCAGCGATCATCGATCACTACAAGGCCGCGCACCCCCATGCTATTTTCCCTTTTCACCGCATCAGCGGAAAAGCCGGAAAATCAGCGGCGCTAAAGGATGCGCTAGTTTTCGCCCAAGGCGACATCGCCATCATTTTTGACGCCGACTATGTGCCCGGACGTGGCCTCCTCAAACAACTGGTCGCACCATTTTTTGATCCAGAGGTTGGGGCTGTAATGGGGAGGGTCGTACCTGTCAACAGCGGCGCGAATCTTCTCACCCGGTTGTTGGACTTGGAGCGATCAGCAGGATACCAAGTTGATCAACAAGCTCGAATGAACATGAATCTGCTGCCTCAATATGGTGGCACCGTGGGTGGCATTCGTTTGTCTGCTGTTGAAGCGGTGGGCGGGTGGCACGACGACACATTGGCAGAGGACACTGACATTACCTTTCGCCTGATGTTGAGTGGATGGAAGACTGTGTACACCAACCGATCTGAGTGCTACGAGGAAGTGCCTGAGGAATGGGGTGTGCGCATCAAGCAGGTATCACGTTGGGCCAAGGGGCACAACCAAGTCATGACGCGTTATTGGTGGCAATTTGCCAGTAGCAAATACCTCAATTTCTCGCAGCGAATCGATGGCTTGCTTCTGCTGTTTGTTTTTGTGATACCGCTGATTATGTTGACGGGCTGGTTATTAGCTCTGGCTTTATATTTCTTGAATGCCAGCACATTGGTATCGGTTTTATTACCAGTTCTTGCATTAACGATCTATGGAACGCTGGGTAATTTTGCGGCTTTCTTTGAGATTGTGGTAGCGGTTCTGATTGATGGAAATCGTCGGCGCTTGCGACTGCTGCCGTTCAATATGTTGGGATTCTTGGTTAGCTTGTTTGCGATTTCAGGCGCAGTATGGAGCCAGATGCTAGACAGCGTATTCAAGCGCGAAATGGTTTGGGACAAAACCGTACGTTATCGACAAGGGCCTGCCAAATGACCACCGACAACTCTATGACCTATCTTCTCTTTGTGTTGGTGTGCCTGATGTTGCTCACCGCTCCGTTTGTGCCAGCATTGCGCGAGTGGTTGAAACCAACCGATATCGCCGCATTGCGAGTCTTGCCCGACTACAGCAATGACATCGACCATTTTGCTCGCCGCTTACATGCGGATGCGCAAGCTCGGTTGGGTACAGGGCCTTCCACTGGGTTTGAAGAATTCTCTATCGTCACTGCGCCAAGCACGCAACCGGACTGGGCTGGATCGACAGGTCGTTTGCTAGTCAAGTTTGACATAGACGTAGCACATCCTATCAATTGCATTCAACCGTTGTATGTACAGGGCTCGATTAGAGCAGGCGCAGACTCAGCGTTCACAGCCCTCTACGCTACTGGCGATATAGATTTAGGCCCCCGCAGCATGCTCAAAGATTGGGCTCATGCGGATGGAACGCTGAGGATCAATGGATACGGTGCTGCATTGCGTCGCATCTCTGCTGGGCATGCCATCGAACTGGGACACGAAACTTGGTTTGAACGACTGCAGGCTCCGTCGCTAAGATTTGGTCATTTGACGCACCACAATACCGCGTTAGAACCGCCGCCGAGGATCGCAGCAAGCTTGGCTGATTTACCAAACGTTATTGTCCAAGCACCCGATGTGTATATGGTTCGTGGCGATTGCAATCTTCCTGCAGGTAGGAGTTATGTTGGCTCATTGATCGTGACCGGATTTTTGGTCATCGGTAAAGGTAGTGCTTTAAGTGGCAGTATAAAAGCGCGTGAAGGCGTCAGCATCGGTACGGGCTGTGAAATTCTAGGGGCGATTACATGCGATACCCGCATCTACGTTTTCGCAAGGGCTACCGTGATGGGTCCGATAGTCTCGGAAAGTGACATCCTGATCGGTGCAGATGCACAGATTGGGTCTATTAGTGCACCAACGACGGTGACTGCAGAAAACATCATTATCGAAACGGGTGTTGAAGTGCACGGCGCAGTTTGGGCGCACGATATTGGAATGGTTAAAGCACCATGAAGACACTCATCTGTACCTTCGCTTTTTTCGTATGCAGTTGCTTGTTCACCAACGCAACAGCAAAAAAGCCTGAGCTCGACTTAACGGGCTATGTTTCTGACGGTGGCGCTATCACCGTGTTGCACAAGGGCGACTCCCTCGATCCGTACTTCGCCATGCAGGCGCTGTTGATGGCACACGAAAATGGCTGGGATATCACAGCACCGGCTGGCCGTTTTGCCCAATGGCTTGTCCCTCGGCAAAAGCCAGACGGTACCTTCGACCGCTTTTGTCGCAGCGCCGCTGCGCCTGCGTGGATATCCTGCAAAACCTCCGATGCAGATGACTCTCTGTTGGCTCTGTGGCTCAAACTTCTAGAAACTCAGCCCAATGCTGTAGCTCAAGATGCACGTCTTCAGCAAAGTGTGCTACGAAGCAAAGCTGCTTTGGCGCATTTATACCAACCCTCACAGGGAATCTACATGGTATCGCCTGTTGTTTTACATGGCCTGTTCATGGACAACTTGGAGGTGTGGTCGTACAAAGTTCATCGCTCGGGTGCACCTAGGGATGCCGACACGCAAAAATTGGCGCAGGCAATACGCGCCACCTTCTGGGACCCAGCGAACCAAGTTTTCAGGGTTTCAACGCAAATGGAGCAACAAGCGTTGAAACCCACTTTTTATCCTCACCACGTAGCACAGATCTTCCCGCTATTGGTCGATTTTCCGCAAATGCAAGGGGGCGCAAAACAGCACTACAAGCGCTGGATGGCGGCGCACCGTGATGAATGGCTCAGTCAAGGTAAAGCTGACTACCCATGGGGTCTGATTGCCGTGCTGGCTCTGCGGCAGAACGATAGCTTCAGTGCACGATGCTGGTTACGCGAAGCGGCCAACTTGCGACATTCTGATCGATGGGCGATCACCGATGAAGTGGCCTATCAAATTATCGTAGACCGCAAATTGCGACCCGCAGCACCTCAAATCAACTGTAAATGAACCGGAGTATTTATCTTGCACAAACAACAACTGCTCATCCTTGCCGCACTCGCCATTCCGCTGACTGCAATCGCGCAGCAGACGCCAACGATTGTTGAGAAAGAATCCACATCCAGCGAAGTTCGCAATTTGGAGATCAGCGTAGGCAGTCAAGAATTAAGCAATGGCTTTGGCCGTTGGCATGACGCTACCTTACGCGGAGCCTATGGTTTAGGCCCGCACACGCTTCAGGGGGAGCTTTCAGCCCATCGTCGATTTGGAGAAAATGGTGCTTTTATTGGGTTGCGCGATACCTACGACTTCAGCCCTGATTGGTTCGGCTCGTTAGCGGTTGGCTTCGGCGACGGTGTCTTTTACTTGCCTAAATATCGCGTGGACGCCTCAGTCAGTCGCAAGTGGTTAGCACAACGCAATTTGGTGACAACTCTAGGTATTGGCTACTACTCCGCGCCAAATGGCAGCTCTGACCGCAGCTCTTCTCTCGGCGTGACTTACTATTTTGAAGCTCCATGGATTCTCGAAGCTGGCCTTCGACTGAACAGCAGTGATCCCGGCAGCATCGACACGCGCCAGCAGTTTGTCGCTTTGACATGGGGTAGAAACCGTCAAGACTTAATCAGTGCGCGTTATGGCTGGGGCGGCGAGGGATACTTGGCGGTAGCCGCCAACGCGCAATTGGTGAATTTTCAAAGTCGTGAAGCATCTCTGAGTTGGCGTCACTGGTTGACGCAGGATACAGGCGTTGTGTTGGGTGTTCACCGATACACCAACCCTTCTTACCGACGCAGCGGTATCCAGCTCGGTCTATTCCATGATTTTTGAGTGCGCAGCATGAATTCCAAAATCATCACCGTTTCGCAAGAATCTCGGCTACACGACCAAGCGTTTCATGAGACTTTCCAAGCTGTGAAAGCCATGAAGAGCAGACATGTGCAGCTACGGCCGCATCGATCCATGACGCCGATGAAAGTCACGCCGTGGTTGATGATTCAAGCCATCGGATTGCCAATTGTGTTGTGCGCATTACTTTGGTGGGCAAAGCCCACCATCATTGAATTTTGGCAGGGCTGCATCGAACTGTGGGCTGGCAGCTTGGGGCTTCCTCTGCTGTTGATAGATGGCATGGGCAACGAAATAAGTTTAGGCGCAACACCGGTATCTGGCTGGTCAGACACCCCTCTGCCGGGGCGGGCCACCATGCTGATAACGGCAGTCCTCACTTTAGCTGCTTTAGTGCTTTCACTGGTTATGAAGGGCGCGATGCTACCCTTGAAATATCCGTTGCGCATTATGAGCGTGATTCAAGCCGCTGCGCTGGTGTATTTTGCACTTAACCCGACTAGCTTTCCTTACAGCATCACGCGCCATAGCCAAGAACTCATCAACATCGGCTACGTGGGCATCCTAGCCACACCTGTCATGCTAGGAGTAGGCTATTACATTTTGAACCAGCGCATTCTAATCAAGCTGATGTATACCACGCTAATCATCATGTTCTTGCTCATCATGGTGCCGCATCAGGTCATCATGCACGCGCTGATTTTGCAGAACTTTTCAGTTTTGTTTATGCCAGTGCTCTATATTTGCTTTGGAGCAGTTTTTAATGCCATCGTGTTTATTGCTTTATATTCTTGGGCCGCCAGCAATGCGCCGCCTCATGCGACGCTTTGATCAGCGCTAAAGCTGAGCGTTATGGCATCTTAGCTACATCGTTTTTTTAAAGCATGTCTGTATAAGTTTTTTGATCTTCTGCATAGCAGCCGCAGGAAGCTTCCTCCAGCCCCTTACGATTGAGCACTGAAAGCCTGCCTCTGCTGTAGCTGATGAGCCCAGCACGTTGTAGCGCACCAGCCGCTGCTGTAATTCCTACTCTTCTCACCCCCAACATATATGCTAAAAATTCTTGCGTTACATCAAAGCTGCTGTTTTGAGAGCGATCTTGACTCATGAGAAGCCAACGCGCCAAGCGTGGACCGATTTGATGAAAACGTGCGCATGCCGTCGATTCTGCCAACTGCGACATCAGCACATACAGGTAGCGGTTGAGCTCGCTTTGTAAAGCTGGGCTCGCTGCGAGCTCAACTTTGAAAGCGCGTGTATCAATTCGCCACGCTTGCCCTGCTCCTTGTACTAGCGCATGCAGTGGGGCGATATTTACGCCTAAAGCGAGTTGCACACCCAACATGCCTTCGCGCCCCACCATGCCAACCTCTACGCCCGGGCTGCCCTTGACCACAGCAATCAAGGAGATAAAACCTTGAATCGGAAAGTAAACGTACTTGGTAGGTTTGCCTGGTTCACACAACACTTCTGCGAGCTTGAGTTCGACAACTTCGCACTCGGCTGTGAAACGGATCCTATCTTTGCGAGGGAGCAAGTCAACGAGATAATTTGAGTGAGCGGTCATAAAAAGAAAGCTGTTTACCTGCCTGCCTTCAGGGGGAAGGAACAAGCCGAATCTGTGTTGGCTGTTTGACTTCCGTCTTTTTATGCCAAAAACACTGAAGTAGCGTACCGTAAACGCAACACCTTCATCCACCTGTACCGAACATAAGGTGTGTAAATTTTTGGATCAAATCGGTATTGTTTTGGGTACTACGCGATCGTATTCTCTTTTCACGACGCCATAGCATTCGCAGGTGCGCTTTTCCAAGCCCGGCCGATTCAACACGTTAATTCTCCCCCGGGCGTACTTGATCATCCCAGCACTTTGCAGCTTCAAAGCAGCTTCAGTCACACTCTCGCGGCGCACACCCAGCATATTGGCAATAAGCTCCTGTGTTATCACCAGTTCATTGCTCTCTTGTCTGTCTAGGTTAAACAGAAGCCACCTGCAAAGTTGTTGATCCAAAGTGTGATGCCGATTGCAAACAGCGGTTTGTGCCATGTGCGTGATGAGCGCTTGGGTATAGCGCAGCAACAAATGCAAGAGCGGGCCACCTCTATCAAACTCAGCTTTGAGTGCCGCAGCGTTGAGCCGAAAACCGTGGCCCTTACTTTGCACCAACCCGCGGCTGGGCGTTGAGCCGCTACCCATAAACAGCGATACACCCACCACGCCTTCATTACCCACTACAGCAATCTCAGCAGATGAACCATTTTCCATCACGTATAACAGGGATACGATTGCCGTGGTGGGAAAGTAAACATGGTTGATCGTTTTTCCTGATTCATAAAGTACATACCCGAGAGGCAATTCAATAGATTCAAGCTGAGATTGCCAGCGATGCCAATCTTGGACAGACAAGGCAGAAAGCAGGCGGTTTTTCTTTGGGTTATAGTCCATTGGTAAACTCATGCTTACCTGCTGAGTGGTGTAGTGCTATGGGGATTGCGAAGGCGTCATCATCAATAAATACTCATGCAAAACGATATATAAACTTCAAAAAATATATAGCCTCATCAATTGATGAAAAAGCATATATTTTTTCTAAATTAAACTGTGTTCGTTAGCGAACAAAGTAGCGGTTATTTAGAGCAATGTCTATCTTTTACATCTGTCTTATTCAAATGTATTCGCCGGCGCACATACTTAGTAGACTCTGAACAAACCCACCAAATTCGATGTGACGATGGCGCGAGGCAAAGCTTGGTTCACTCTGAGCGTTCCTGAGATTATTTGAATACTTGGAACAAATCCCAGCATCGCGTTCAGTGCCTTGAAGTGATTTCATCGATCACGGCTTGAAAATCTTCAACCTCGAAGGGTTTTTCCAGTGAGCGCACGTTGACGCCGAAGGTCGTGAGATCTTCAGGCAGCGCATAGCCCGAACACAAAATGACCCACTGCTGGGGTTGCGTCGCCAAGATGCGTCGGATCAAATCAGTTCCTGACATGCCGGGCAAACTAAGGTCTGTCACCACCAGTTGGAACGCGCCTTTTGCGTAAACATCCCAAGCCGCTTCAGCGCAGGAGCAAGCCAACACTTCGTGGCCGTTAGTTTGCAACAATTCAGTGATCGCCTCACGAACTGCAAGCTTGTCCTCTACGTACAAGATTTTGAAGAATGTCATCGGTAGGATTTTGTTATCTGTAGCGCCTTTTCAGCCGATGCGCACAAACCTTGCCACCGATGGAATGCCCTCCGAATCAAGCACGAACAACATGTAGTATCCCGGCGGCACGAGGGCACTTGAAGCGGGCACGGTGGCCGTCAGGCCGTTGGTGTTCGTCTGCACCTTGAGCTTGATGGCGCGCTGATGCATGTCGTTGCTGTGTGTGGTGGCGCCAGGTGCGACCAGCATGGCGCTGACCATGCCACTGCGGTCGGTAGACACGGTGAACGATTGGCTATAGGTGAGTGAGGAAGGCGCGGCGGTGATCACTGGCTGTGGCCCCTTGAACAAATAGGGTGGTGAATACACCTGCACCTTGTGCTGAAAGGCAGCCTGTGCCGAATAGTCCATGTCGTCTTGCGAGAGCATCACGGTGGCATCTGGCAAAAGAATAGCAGTGGAATGGTAGGCGGCTTGGATCGTGTGCGGTGCTAAGTTGCGCCAAACTCCCGTGGTGTCGCTGATCTGCTTGGTATAGAGCTCGGTGCTGAATTCAGGATCCTCGTAGCCGTAGATGCCCCGGTTGCCGCCGACGGTCAACATCGTGCCATCTGGCAGGATCACCGTGTTGGCGTTATGCCGTGGCGTTTGCCATTTCGGATAAGGCTTCCAACCAGCGGAGGGGTTGAAGCCGTCTAGCCACTCATTCGCGGCCAATGGCATGTTAACGGAGGGCGGGTTGTAATCATGCCCACCTGCGACCATGATGGTTTGCTTCATCGGTGTGACTGCTGCATCCGTGTAAGAAACTCCGTTGCCCAAGTAATAATGATCGTTGTTCATGCGCGGCAAACTGCTCCAATTCCAAGTGGCTGGATCGAGCTGAAAGCTACTGGCAGCACTGGGCCCAGCTTCTAGCATCCTGCCGCTTGGTAACAGAAATTGCAGCGGATACAGGCCTGACGAGTCGTGCGTGGAGACCGCCCGGATCGTGCCTATGCCGTCAATGTTGGGGTCAGGCGTCAAGACTTCGACCACGTTGTTGATCGCATTGCTTCCGGTCTCGTCGATGCCGCTGGTGATCACCACGCGGTTGTCGGCAAGTTGGGTCACGGTCGGGTACCAGCGGCCGCGTTGCATATTGGGTTGCTTGGCCCAAGTCTCGGTATAAGGATTGAAAGTGTAGTTGGTCAGTGTGCCCTTCCAGCTTCCCGTGCCGGCTGGGGCATTAGGGTCGGGATAACCGAGGTTGCCGCCTGCCACATAAACACGACCATCGGCGAGAATCGTTTGGCCGGCGCACCAGATATTTTCTGGAGGGGCGATGTTGTAGCCTAAGCGCGTCTTGGGATCCCAAATGTAGCCGACGCCATTTTGGGCATTAGCCGGATTGTGATAATCGACCGGATCGTACGACCAGAACATCACTTTACCGGTATGCAAAAGCACCGCCGTCACACCCACTACCGGGACAATAAATGGATCACTCCAGCGACCCATGGTGAGTGGGTCTAGCGCCGGGGCTTGAGCTAGCGCCAATCTCATGGGCGATGCAAGGAGCGGCGTGGCGATGTCGCGCAACTGGCTCACATTGGAATCTTTGCTATTTTTCGAATGACGTTTAATAAACTCTTTTTTTATGGCTTCGTCATCTTCGAGCGTTTGCGCGGCGGACTTGACATTCTCCACTTTCGGCACCTTCCGTACGCCCTTTTCAACCTCACACTGCACAAAGCGCATGCGTACATGCTGATCCGCGTGGCGCTGGCCGAGTTGGTCTATTTCTTGTTTGTGCTTTTTCGACTCCAATTCTGCAGGCTGACAGGCGCGCGGGCCCGTGGGATGCTGCGCATGAGCAGCACCGCGACTTCTTATCTTGGAATCATTGGCTGACTCTGCGAAGGCCATTGGCCCCGCCGCCACGTTAACAAACAAAAGCGCAGATGCAAAAGCTACTGGAGCTTGTGCAAATTTTGATAAATGCAACATAGAAAAATCCTTCATGATAATTTCGCATTAATATGCTTGATGGCAAGGAAATGATCAGCACAACGACCCAAGCGGCCATGTTCCTGACCACAGAAAAAATTGTCAATTGCAGCGGGCACTAGCGCGAGCCGGCTATAAACCGTTTCGCTAAGCCACCTTGAAACGCTGTGAGGACTTTGGGGCTAACACGATAGAGAATCAATCGCGATTGCGTTGTGTTATTTATACGATTTAAGAAAAGATAAATCTGTGGGCTAGCCCACATAGCAGCGAATAATTCACTACTAGCATGTAGTGCCTACAAAGCATTCGTACATCTGCGGATAATGCACCGATGAGTTGCCTTCGCAAGGCGCCGAAGCTATTAAGGCTGAAATGCATCGGCCACCGCCGTAGCCACGAAACGCGCGCGGCGGGTGCTGCTAGCCTTAACCGCCCAATGGCTGCCGCGATCTGACACCAAAACGCTGCCGTCTGCGCTTGAGGGCATAGTGGTGTAGCGCGACTTGGGCAGAAGCCAGACCATTTCGTTCAGGCTCTGAGGGTGGCTCACTTCGAATTTAGAGACACCCGGCGCTTCGCGTGTCTCATTCCAAACGACCGCTTGGCGGGTCGTCATGAAGTCGGCCAAGCGTGTCATGGTGTACCAGCGAAACTGCTCCGGCCCCTTTGCCTTTGCGTAAGCCATCAGATCTTGCAAAACGTCAGTCCAGACGTTAGCACCGTTGGGATGCATGTAAATCATTCGGGTGGTGTTGTGATTGATCGTAAAGTCAACCGAATCGCGGTACCAGCGTATAACCTCCTGCTTTGGTACACCGTTATCCTCAAACTCTTCAAAAGTCGCGTAAAAACCTGCTGGTGTGACTGGAAAAACCCACAAGCTTGAATTGCGCAGTTGACCCTCACGATACTTGCGCGTGGGCCCCAAGCCAGTATGGCCAGCAAAGTAAACTGCCACCACGCCCTGCTGCTCCAACCAATCCATGGCCCAAGTGGGGTTGTTGCCAACAGGTGGGGAATATTGCCGCATGGGTGGCCCAAAGACCCAATCTACAAATGCCTTGGCTTGTTGAACCACGGGCAAAAAGACTGCCGGAACGCCGGGTGGCGTAGGCGAGCCCAAGCCAAGGGCAGGACGCCACGCATGGCTGATGGTGCGCCTGATAGAAGCCACATTTTTCTCCAAATAGGGCAAGAACTTGTCACGATTGGACTCGTCAGCATTCAATCCGTAATAGTCGTGATTCCAGCCGCCATGACTGCCAATCTCATGCCCCTGTTTGGCAAAGCGACGCAGGATATTTTGTGCGACTGGATTGCTATCTAAGTTCCAGCCCTCGCCGTCTCCAATCGTCACAGCGTCTGGCCCGACTGTCATGTCAATGGAAAAAGGCCCATGCTCAAAAATGCCAAGTTTTTCCAGCGATAAGGTGGGTTCCTGTGCGGCGATGGAGTCTAAGTGCCAGTTCAGAGTCAGTCCGGGCACGGCATTGGGTACCGACGACAACTGCGCCAACTGCAGTACATTGTGCGCAAAGTAGTGCAAGAAGCCATGGAGTGGCAAAGCATCGGTGCGTGCAACTTTCAAAGAGGTCAACGGCAGATTAACAAATAAGACCTGTCCGCGACCCACCTTGTTCAGGCCGGCCACTAGCCCGCCTTTGGGCGATGCTGCCAACACTTTGCCAGAGAAAGCGCCTCGCGTGACAAAGCTCGCATACTTCAGGCTACCGAGCAGATATCCGCTGTAGGTTTCAAGCACGTCCCCGGCCATGCTTGCACCCAGCAAGTTGCGGCCTGCTGCTGGCGATGCTGTGCTAACAGGCAGATAGACAAGGGGCGCGCTCAACAGGCCGGCAGCTTGTGCCGTCGCTTCGGTCGGTGCGCCCGCGACGTCAAGCACGGGCGCATCGGCGCGTGGGTCGGCCACATAGGGAATTGACTTTCCCGGCGGAACTTGAAGCGCTCGCAGCGTGCTACGCATGGCGGTGACGGGGCCGACTACCGTGCTCTGTTCGCGTAGTGCGTGGTAAAGGCCATAATCCACTCCGGCGAGATCGCTCAACCTCGCCCGGGGTATTGCATAGGTACGCTTTTGGTTGCCATCCAGTGCAAAGATACCGAAATCGTGTACCAGTAAAGTGCGACCCCCTGCCGTGGTGTAGTCACGAATTCCATTGACCACCGCATCTGAGGTGGTTGTATGCAACACATCAGGCAAGATCAACCCGGCAAACTTGAGCGCATCACTTCCAAGAGCCATGAATTGCCGGTCGGTCACGGCTTGCAGACGCACCCCACTCTCAGACGCAGCATCCATCCAAGCACGCACTTCGGGGGAAGTGAGGTTTTGACCATCCGGAACCAGCAGCAGCAGCAGACCAGGGTCGGAACGAGCCAATAGACTGTCAGCGACTGGCGCGCCGCTCATGCGTTGTTGCTCTGTACAGCCGCCCAAAGTTACCGTTATTAGTGCAAAACAAATACATGTCATCACCGCGTGGCAACTCACTCGACAGAGTTCGTAGATGCGCATAAATGGATGGCGGCAGGGCAATGACATAGTTAGCTCGTATGGCTGTGAGAATCAATGCATGGTTAGGTATTAGTCCAGTCCATGCCGTGTATGTTCGATACCTGACATTAGCGCATAAAGTGAATTTCAAGTAAGAAATTGAAGAAGAATATTTTTAGAAAATGTAATAGTTGAAAATATAAATAAAGTTATGTATGTGCCTGTAGTTCCTATTAACTTTTTCTAACGTACTACAACAAGACCACACATCGAAAGTTCTCAAAAAATGTGCGTGTAGTTGGCGATGCTGGTTTAGTAACGAGAAGGTGCCCGTGAAAGGGGTCAACTCTTCTTTACGTAGCGTTCAAAATTTGTAGCTTCCCGCTATGCCAAGCAGCCAAGTGCGTCCGGGCGATGGCTCATAGAATTGGGCGCTGGCTTGGTTAACGATGACTGAACCCACATACGACTTGGCCAACAGATTGTCGATCCTGACAAACTCGCGCAGAGTCCAGTTCCCCAATTTTTGATGAAACGAGACGCGTGCAGCGATGCTACCGTAACCTGGCGCAGACTGGGTGTTTGTATCGTTCACGAAGACTCTGCTGGTGGCACGCCACTCAACGCCAGCTTGTACGCCGCCGCTCGTACTTGTCCAGGCGAGATCGGTAAAAACACTGTGCTTAGGCACGCCGGGGATCAGGTTGCCACCAGCTACAGGAACACCTTGTATGCCCGAGCACGTGGCGCTGAAGCAAGCAGAGAACGCGTCTGTGTAGCTAGCGCGCAAATACGTGTAGGCCACCTGAGTTTTCCAGCCTTTGGCAAACTGGTGGTTGTAAGCCAGCTCCAAGCCATCGCGCTTGGTGCCACCTGCATTTTGAAAGCGCGAGCGCCCGCCATTGTTGCTCAGCACCACGATTTCATCTTTTGTTTTAGCGGTGAATACGGCCAATTGCAAGTTTGCACCAGATTCCAGTTGCAACTTTGTGCCAAGCTCAAACTGCTGGCTGCGAGCGGGCTTAAGTTGTAGGTTCAGGCCTGATTGCGTACTGTCGGCGTTGTAGGCTATTTCGTTCAACGTCGGGGCGTCAAAGCCTTTTCCCCAAGAGGCATACAAATTGACGCGGTCGTTGAGGTTGTAGAGCACGCCTAGCATGGGCGTGGTGCCGCTGTAAGCCACAGCACCACTGTCGTTGGGGTTGCCGGTTGCAATGTATTTGTCTTGCGATTGAATCTTGATGCTGCTGCGACGCAGACCCGCATGCAAGCTAACGCTAGCGCTGGGCCACCATTGGCCTTGAAGATACTGGTCGCCAGCTTTTAGGGTGTTGTCCTCGTCGCGACGCAGTCTGCCCTTAACGCCACAAACAAACAAACTCACCATGCCGTTGGCGCACAGTGGGTCTGGATTGATGGTGGCGCTTGAGATGAAATTCTCGAAGCCACGGCGCTCCTCATTCAAGCGATCTGCGGTGAAGCCCGCTTGAATGAGCAAGGGGCCATTGGCAAGATTGCGTTTAAAAGTCCAGCGCCCTTCTATGCCTTGGTAGTCACGGCCAAAATCTACCACGCCCCCCGCCGAGGTTGGTGCATTTTGCGCGCCGAGCGTGATCGATTGATACTGCGTGACCTCGCGTTTGCCGCCGTATCCCATGAGCTTGAGCGAATGCTCGGCACTGATGCGATGCTCAATGTCGAGGCCCAGCTGGGCTTGCTGGGTGGATTTGCGGGTGTTGAAAGTAAGCACTGCTGGTGGCACTGCCTTGGGATCAGACAAGCCAGCCAGCGTTACGCCTTGCGCGTCTTGCGCATCAGGCAAATTGACGCGGTTCACCACCAGCACGGCCTGCGTGTCATCCCCCAGCTTGAAGCCGATGCGGGCGTTGATATTGTCCTTTTGCGCAGCGCTTTGCATGCGCCATCCATCGGTCTGAAAACGCGAAACATCCAACACGTAGTTAAACGCTCCGACCACTCCGCTAATCTTTTGCGCCAGGCGGTAGCTGCTGGAGCTGCCACCCGACAGCGTGGTGGTGGCTACGGTGTCTGGCCCGCCTTCATGCGTGGTGACGTTAATTACACCACCCGACGAATTGCCATAGATGGACGCGAATGGACCACGCAACACTTCAATTTGTTTGGCTGATCCTAGGTCAATATGCGATACCTGTCCCTGCCCGTCTGGCGAGTTGCCTGGAATGCCATCGACGTAAATGCGGATACCTCGCACACCGAATGCCGTACGTGCGCCAAAGCCCCGGCTGGAGATTTGAAGGTCTTGCGCATAATTGCCTCGGTTATTCGCGACGATGCCTGGCACCGTGCCCAGCACCTCAGAAAGATTAACCTGCGCCTTCGCATCTTCTATCTGGGAGCGAGTCACGGTGTCCACTGAAGCAGGCGTTTCAAAATTCTTAGCGTCTGTGCGGGTCACATTGATCGTGACTGCAGGTAAAACAGGTTCAGCGGCTGCGTCAGCATTCACAACTGCAGTCGAGCTCGTTTGAGCACAGACAGTCAGCAATAGACCAAGGCCTAAATACACAACCAATGAGCCTGTCAGGTAACGGCTGCAAGTCCTCATACTGATCCTTTGCCTATTCGCTGCACTGAAATTGCACACTCATGCAACAAGCTGCACATTCCGAATTCTAAAAACTTGGCTCTAGCGCATCGCCGCTAAAAACGCACATTCACACCGCTCATTTGCTGAGCGCGGTGCAATGTCGCGAAACGCTGTGTCAACGCACAATGCTTCATTCAAGGTAGCATGAAAAACATTTTTATGTTGTTAGCATAAGCGCACGCGCGTCATTTTTTGGTAGCGTTAAAGCTGGGCGCAGAGCGGCGGATTCAAGCACGCAGTGGAAGCAGAGGGTGAAGTCGTGTATTGCGACATTTCCTCTGCCGATTCAAGGCCATTCACTACAGATTCAATAGCACCTAGCGCATATTCCACGCCGGCCATACCACGATTTCTCTTCAAAATCATCATCCCGGCAAATAGAAGAAAGCCGTGAAGGCTAGCACCCGTTCAGCCGCAGCGCGGCGTTCTTCAAAAACTAGCAGTGGCAGCCGCCGCTCCAGCTTCGTGATTTCGGTTTCGTCTTCATAGCGAATCGGCAGATGCAATGCAAAGTCAATGGGGCGATTCACGCGCAGCTTATCCAGCGCTTTCTCTGTGGCAGATTTTGGCGGCGGCTTGAGTGTGGGCTTGGGCTTGGGCTTGGGCTTGGGCTTTGGCTTTGGCTTTGGCTTGGCTTTGGCTTTGGCTTGGCTTTGGCTTTGGCTAGCAGAAGGTGCATCGCCGACGGCGGCATCTTTCTTTGGTATGAATCAAAACCCGATCAGAGTAGTGGGCTGCTCTCAGGACACACGACATGCAGCTTGGGGAAATACGAGCGATAGCGCTTGGCATCGCGCGTGAGCAAACGCATGCCCCCCAGTAGTGCATGCGCGCCGATATAAAAATCCGGCATCGGCGAGCGCTGCATGCCTTTGGCTTGACGATACACCTTGAAGGCTTGCCCCGCAAGAAAAGCGGCATCCCAAGGCAGCGCCTGCTTTTGCAGCGGCAGGATATCTAGCGCCGCCTCTAAATCACTGGCACGAGCAAAGCGTGGGCTGATCTCGGCCAAGATCAGCGGGTTGATCACCAAGGGCGCTTGCCCGCCCAGCGCTTCCAGTTTTTGGATCGACCAATCGGCCCAAGTAGGATCATCGGCCAACACATCAATCAGCACACAACTGTCCACCAAAGTTGCAGGCATCAAATAGCGCGGATCAGGCTCGCGCACTTCGTTTGCATTTCCAGCCATGATTTTCAGGCGCGCAAGAAGCGCATAAACTCATCCGTGCCCATGCCCTTGAACTCTGCCGCATTCGCACTGCCACGCACTTTTTGCAAAGCAGCACGCAATGCCGATACCGGCTTGGCCACAGGCCGAATCACCACCTCACTCAAGCCCGAATCCAGCCGGCGCAGCTCAAACGCCACCTCGGAATTGGCCGGCATGCCCGCCTGCGCACGAATATCCTGCGGAATCGTGACTTGGCCTTTGCTAGTGACTTTGTGGATAATTTCCATGATTCTTACCTCATAAAGTAAGAATCTTACATCAAATGTCGATTAATTTAAAGTTATCGCCTGTGTGGCTAGTTGGGCAGGCAAGCGAATGGAAGGCAAACAGCCGTAACGCGAAAAACGCGAAATGATGATTGACGGGCTCTGGGATCATTCTGTTTGGTTTTTATACATGCCCACCACC
The DNA here is from genome assembly GCA_043777675.1 of Comamonadaceae bacterium. Lineage (GTDB taxonomy): Bacteria > Pseudomonadota > Gammaproteobacteria > Burkholderiales > Burkholderiaceae_C > JANMDU01. Next base: position 148,945 of record JAYWHR010000047.1, read on the forward strand.
ACTTGGCACGGATCTGTCCGATCCTCAAGATACTATGAATTTAATAGCAACTCACGCATATTCCATGCCGGCCACCCGGCAATTTTTACTCAAGATTTCGATTTTGAACTCCCGCCTGAGCTCATCGCCCAACATCCCGCTACAGTCGTAGCGCCCACGGCCGCTCTGCATTTTGATGAAGCTTTGTTTGCACAACTCGAAGCCAAAGGCATCGAGCGCGCCTTCGTCACGCTGCATGCGTGCGCAGCCTATAAACCTACGCCAAAACCCAGCAGCCCAGCGGCGACACGAACATCTTCATCACGCCCGGCTTCGATTTCCACATCGTCGATCTGCTCATCACCAATTTCCATCTCCCTAAAAGCACCCGCATGATGCTGGTCAGCGCTTTCTCAGGTTATGAGCACACGATGGCTTTGTACGCCACAGCCGCGAAAGAGAAATACCGATTTTTCAGCTATGGACACTCGACGCCAATAGGACGCACCCGCACACAGTGATCGACAGGCGGTTCGTTGAACGATACAATGATCGATATGAATACTCAATTCGTCACTGTCTCCTCCAAATATCAAGTCGTCATTCCACAGGATGTACGTGAACGTCATCAAATCAAGCCCGGCGCAAAAATGGTGTGGGTCGATTTTGGTCGAGACTTGCGTTTGATCGAAATCAAAAAACCTCAGTCTTACCGCGGTATTGCGGAGGGTATTTGTGCAGCAGAAATCGAAAACGATCCTGAATTTTGATATGCCAATGACAAAAAAAACTGCGAGTCCAGTGGTGCTCGACAGTTCTTGCTGGATCGAGTACTTTGGCAACTCAGAACGCGCGGCACTGTTTGCTGATCTCATTGAAAAACCTGAAGAACTGATCGTTCCAATGATCGTTCTCTACGAGGTGTACAAAAAACTGTGCAGCCTAGTGAGCGATGATGCTGGGCATGCTGTGGTCAGCTTGATGTATCAGTGCCACCTCATCGAGGCAGATGTCTCCATTACCTTAGCGGCCGCAACCAACGGCCTACCACTCGCCGACAGCCTGATCTACGCCACAGCCCAAAGGCATCACGCCACGCTTTGGACACAAGATGCACATTTTGAAGGCCTGCCCGGCGTCAAGTACTTCCCGAAAGGGCGCTGATGAATGAGCGGACATACGGCACTTATCCTAGGAGCTGGGGCTGGCCTGCATTACGGGCTACCTTTGGGTAGTCAGCTGGTTGAAAAAATTTGCGAGTTACTACCCGCAACGGAGCCGCTGCGCATGGGCGAACAAGCTCTGCAACTTCCTCGTCAGTCATCCATCGAAGATTTCGCGCCTTTCCATTGCCATGATGCAAGTTTTACCGCGCGCGATGTGGCGAATTCCGCAGCACATGTATATCAACAGTGCATGCACCTTTGTATGTAAATCCTAGCTGCTTCGTGCGCTAACGCACAGCCAGTCACCGCATGGAGAGCGACCATTGCGCTTTTCAACACTTATCCTTGCGGAGCATGCTCTTTGCTTCGCGCTGACGAGGGAATCACAATGGCAAACCACAACGATTCCACGACCACCATATTTTTCGCACTCGGCGCCAATGCCTTCATTGCCATCGCAAAAGGTGTCGCTGCATGGTTAACTGGCTCAAGCTCCATGCTTGCAGAAGCGGTGCACTCTGTCGCAGACTGTGGTAATCAAGGCTTGCTGCTGCTCGGACTCAAGCGATCGGCTCGCCCACCCGATGCGGAATATCCACTGGGCCACGGCAAGGCGATTTACTTTTGGTCGTTCATTGTTGCCTTGATGCTTTTCAGCATGGGCGGCATGTTTTCAATCTACGAAGGCGTGCACAAAATCAGCAGTGAGACACAGATTTCGAACCCGTGGGTTGCGATCATTGTGCTGGCTTTGAGCCTCGTGGCCGAGTCGATCTCGCTTTGGAAAGGCATGACGCAGGTCAACGCGCTGCGAGGCCAGCAATCATTGTGGCGCTGGTTTCGCCAGACGCGCCGCAGCGAGCTGCTTGTCGTTATTGGCGAGGATATCGCCGCAACGGTTGGCCTGTCTTTTGCCTTGCTTGCAGTCACTCTGGCCATGCTCACAGGCAATCCGCTCTACGACGCTTTGGGTAGCCTTGCCATTGGGCTTTTACTGCTGGTCGTGGCAGTATTTGTCGGCCTTGAAGTCACTGCTTTATTGGTTGGGCAAAGCGCCGATCCTGCCTTGCGCGAGGCGATACATCGTTTTCTGGTTGAACGAGAAGAGATTGCTGAAGTGTTCAATTTGATCACGCTGCAAAATGGCGACGATGTTGTCGTCGCCATCAAGGCTCGGATGCACGAGACGGTCTCTGCACAACAATTGATTGAGGCCATCAACCGCTGCGAGCTAGCCTTGCGTGTGGCGTTTCCTGAGGTGCGGTGGTTGTTTTTTGAGCCCGATTCTGCGGCTTGACGGTTTGCTACGCATCTTGAACTCCACATAACCGATAACGATTCTCACGCCCGCCGTGGTCAGCGCAAGACGCCTTTGTGTATGAAAAAGCGCTGATGGAAAAGCTGGGATTATTGAAGTCATCGACTTTTGCGGCCTACCGCAACCCGTCAGATTTTTAGCGGAGTCGTACTGCGAAGCTCTCCATTTGAGGTGATTCGCTTTGAGATGGCGATGATGGTTGCCGCAGCAGACTTTGCCGGTGCAGTCGGCGGCGAGCCAGAGCGCGTGTACATTCCAAGCTGAATCGGTATCAACGGCTGCGCCAACACCACTTCAACGAGTTGCCCCGACCGCATGCACGAGCGCAGGAGCGCTGGCGGCAACACGCCCACCATGTCGGTGGAAGCAAGCAGATCAAGCGCCACAAAGTAAGAGCCGCAATGTACAGCTGGAAGTGGTACAGGCAAGCCACTGGCAATAAATGACCTGCTCACAATATCGTCAGAGCTGTCATGCGCCGTCATGTACAGCCACGCTGCGCCCGCAATGTCCCGCAGACTGCATCCGCCTTTTTTGCCCGACATGACAAGCAGCGGGTGGCCGGGGCGTACCGCGATGCGCATCTGAATTTCAGCCAGCGGCCGGTAATCTAGCCCTGCGTCTAGGTGAATACGGGTGCGCTGGGTGACCGCCACGTCCATCACCTCATCGCGCACCAGAGACAGCAACGCACTGGGCGTGGTCTCCAAAATACGGATGCGTGTTTTGGGGTGCAAGCGTCGCAGCGCAATGGCAAGCTCTGGCAGCAACAGGCTTGCGCCCACCGGAGAGACACCCAGCGCCAGCAGCCGCGTGCTGTCACCCACCGTGTTTTTAGCTTCTTCAGCGGCCTTGCGCAACTCGGACTCTGCCACCCGGGCGCGCGATAAAAAAGCACTGCCTGCGGCGGTTGGCGTGACGCCGCGGCCACTGCGGTCCATCAATTGCACACCAAGTTCTTCTTCCAACTGTTGCAGAGCGCGGGTTAATGCAGGTTGCGACATGTCCAGCTGGCGCGCAGCTCCGCGAATGCTGCCAGCATCTACAACAGCAATGAATTGTTCAATCGCTTGAAGGCGCATCGGTGCTTCCTGCGTGATGCACAGCCCGCATCAGGCTGCTGCACAGCGCATCTTCACATATGTTGGATCAATCTGCCAGTATCCAACCCATCAATACCGCCGTTTGGCAAGGAGAATTTCATGATCACCACCACCCTCACTGCAGCCGCCTGCACAGCTTCGCGCCGTTTGGTGCTGAGTTACGGCTGCGCGGCAAGCGCTTCGCTATTTGGGCTGGCCGCCAGCCGCAGTGTACATGCGCAGCCGTCCACAACTGCTGCCACTCAACAGCTGCGCATTCTCTGCTCTGGCCCGGCGGGTAGCATCCCGGATATTGTGGCAAGGCGCGTAGCCGAACAGTTGACACGTCAGTATCCGCAAGGCGCAATTGTTGACAACCGCCCGGGAGCCGCAGGTCAAATTGCCGTGAACGCACTGAAAGCTTCTGCTCCGGACGGTGCAACCGTGCTGCTGGCCCAGGGTGCTGTCGCTACTGTCTATCCCTACTTGTACGACAAGCTTGCATATGACCCCATCATTGATTTGCAGCCGGTGTCGATGGCCGGCGAGATGACGCTGGCGTTGGCCGTCGGGTCAGCTGTTCCGGAAAGCGTCAAAAATGTGCAGGACCTGATCGACTGGATGCGCAGCAATCCCAAGCTTGCCAATGTAGCTTCCCCCGGAGCAGGGACGTTGCCGCACTTGCTGGAGGTGATGCTGTTTCGCGAAGCGAATGTGAGTTGGCAGCATGTGGTGTATGCCGGTGGCCCGCCGGCTCTGGTGGATTTGCTCGGCGGACAAATTGCGGCCTTGGTGCTTCCCGAAGGGCTTTTTCGCCAACACAAAGCCACCGGCAAGGTGCGGGTGCTGGCAACATCGGGCGCTCAGCGCAGCACCTATTTCCCAGATGTCGGCACCTTTGTTGAGCAGCGCTACCGCAGCTTGGTCGTGCGCGAGTGGTTTGCTTTTTTCATGCCAGCGCGCGTTCCAGCCTCCACGATAGAAGCGGTATCGCAAACCGTGCAGCAGGCCATCGCCCGCCCCGAACTGGGCGCTGCTTTCGCCGACTCTGGCATGTTCGCTGTTTCCAGCTCGCCCGCGGCTCTGGCCAGCCGCATTGCGCAAGAGCAACGCTACTGGCAACCGATCATTTTGGCCACCGGAATAAAAGCGCAATGATAGCCATGGCCATGCTCGCAGAAAAAGTTTCATCCTTGTCTGGCGCCGCAGGGCGCCCCCATCCATGGGACGCAGCAGCTACAGGCTGGAACCACCATGGCGCGCTCATCCACAACTGGCTGCGTGATGCAACGCAGACCATGCTGGATGAAGCGCGCATCAAGCCAGGTGCGCGCGTCTTGGACGTTGCCGCCGGCGCAGGCGATCAGACGCTGGACATCGCACGGCGTGTGGGTTCAAGTGGCTGGGTACTTGCCACAGATGTGTCGCCAACTATTTTGTCTTTGGCACAAAAAAACGCAACCGCCGCTGGCCTCACGCAGGTCAGCACCCTAACGGCAGATGCGCAATCGCTTGGGCTGTCCAACGCTAACTTTGACGCAGCAGTGTGCCGGCTTGGCCTGATGTTTTGCCACTCGCCCCTGACGGCGTTAGAGGAAATTCGTGCTGCGCTTCGACCTTTGGGACGTTTTTGCGCATTGGTATTTGGGCCGCCAGAGCACAACCCGTGTTTGACGATCACGCTCGCCACGGCGCGCAAACACGTGGGCTTGGTCAATGGCTCGGCAACCAGCCCCTCCAGCGCTTTTGAGCCGGGCATGTTGATGAGTTTGGGCAAACCAGGCTTGCTTGAAGAGCTGTTTCTCGCGGCTGGCTTTACCGATGTAGAGGTGCGCGCCGTATCGGCACCGTTTCACGCCACAAGCGCAGCGCATTATGTTGACTTTCTCCGGTCGTCGGCGTCTCCGATCATAGAGATTTTGGCCCCCCTTTCTGCCGCTGCCCGGCAGAAGGCGTGGCACGATATCACCCGTCAGCTTGAGGTGTTTAGCACACCGGCTGATTGGGCGGGGCCTAACGAGTTGTTGCAGGTCGTTGGCAGGAATGCGCGATGAGCAAATACGCTATTTTCAGGCCTTAGGATTAAGCTTCAGATCTTTCCAATCGCCCGCAAGGCATGGCGCTGGTAGGACTACCATTTGCCGTTTGCTCCGGCTAACTGGAGGCGCGATGCGGCCTCATAAATCCGAGGCCAAGCGCCAACAGCATGCCAAGAGCAGCCAGCCAAGCCGTATTACGCCATGGGCCGGGTGCAGCGCGCAGAACATTCACGTCACTGACAAAAATCGTCTCGCATGCACCGTTGCCAGTGTCGGTGCGCACGGTGCTGGTACCTCGTGCGAAGCCATTTCCGCTGGAGTGCTTGTAGTTTGCCAAATGGCCGGTGAGATGAATTTGATCGCCAATGCGGATGCTCTTAAGCTTCTTTGCGATCTGCGCATTGTCTGTTAGCAGATGATTGTTTGATATTTTGTTCATATCAAACGCTTTCCAAGCCGCATCGCTAGATGTCTCTACGTTGCAAGTCCACTGGCCGCTTGAAAATGAGAGGTCGTGGTGTCCGCTGCTTAGAGCGTTGGTGCCCCAGACCACGCACAAATCGGTCACGTTCAAGTGGTCATTCCAAGCTTTATGCGCCCAGCCCCACCAACTGTCTGTGTTGTATTTGCTGACCACCAGGCCATAAATTTCATAGCGATGTAACGGCTCGATCGTGTAAATCACGCCATTTTTTTCGGTTTTGAATGCGGCTGGCGCAATCGCCTCTTGTACGGGTTCTTGGCTTAGCTGCTCTGTAATCGCCGTGGACTGCGGCAAGCTAGGGCTTTTGTAAAGCGCAAATGCCAGCAGAGCAGTACACAGATAAAAAGCGATTTTGAGCATGCGGTGACTTTTTCGACTTGAAAATCTATGTTGAGTTACTTGAGTTTAGCCGCGCAAAGTCAGGAGCGCGTTGGCAAGCGACTCAACGTGGGAAAATCCTCCCATGCTCGAATTTCAACTCCTCAAAACCGATCCCCCCGCCCCAGAGCGCAGCTACGAAGGCTCCCACGCCCGGCGTGGCACGCTGTCCCTCAATCATGGTGTGGTGCAAACACCGATCTTCATGCCTGTTGGCACGTATGGCACGGTGAAGGGCGTGATGCCGCGCAGCTTGCATGAGATGGGTGCGCAAATTATTCTGGGCAATACATTTCATCTCTGGATGCGGCCTGGCCAAGATGTCATGAAGCAGTTTGGTGGGCTGCATCAGTTTGAAGGTTGGAACAAACCAATCTTGACCGATAGTGGTGGCTTTCAAGTCTGGTCGCTGGGCGAGATGCGCAAGATCAGCGAAGAAGGTGTGCGCTTTGCCTCGCCTGTCAATGGCGACAAGCTCTTTCTCACGCCAGAAGTGAGCATGCAAATCCAAACCGTGCTCAATTCCGACATCGTGATGCAGTTTGATGAATGCACACCGTATGACGTGAAAGGCCACATCACGACAGAGGCCGAGGCACGTATCTCGATGGAGCTATCGCTGCGCTGGGCCAAGCGTTGCCAAACTGAATTTGCCAATCTTGAAAATCCCAATGCGCTCTTTGGCATCGTGCAGGGCGGCATGTTCGAAAACCTGCGTCAAGAATCGCTCGACCAACTCGTCGACATGAATTTCCCCGGCTATGCGGTAGGCGGCGTGAGCGTGGGCGAGCCCAAAGCGGAGATGCTGCGCATCATGGCGCACACGCCGCATCGCCTGCCAGCCAACAAACCGCGCTATTTGATGGGTGTGGGCACGCCAGAAGATTTGGTCGATGGCGTGGCCGCAGGTGTAGATATGTTTGATTGCGTGATGCCCACGCGCAATGCACGCAACGGGCATTTATTCACTCGCTTCGGTGATGTGAAGATTCGCAATGCCAAACACAAAACCAGCCAAGAGCCGATTGATCAGACCTGCACTTGCTACGCTTGCAAAGGCAGTGCAGATAGACAGGGCAACATGAGCGGCGGCTTCTCCCGAGCTTATTTACATCACCTAGACCGCTGCGGCGAGATGCTCGGCCCGATGCTAGCGACGATTCACAATTTGCACTATTACCTAGACCTGATGCGCGAGGTGCGCGAGGCGCTCGATGCAGGCACGTTTGGCGAATTCAGAAAGACGTTTCGTGAGGATCGTGCCCGAGGCGTGTAATGCGTCATCCGGCTATTCTTCATGTGCCAAGGTGACGCTTATCTAGCCAAGAAGCAAATTGCAGCCCAACATCAGCGTGTTGCATGCCAATATCCACTGTCGCTTGAAGCATACCGAGCTTACTTCCGCAATCGTATCGCTTACCTTCAAAAGCTAAGGCGTGCACGGATTCACTCTGCAGGGATTGCAAGATAGCATCAGTGAGTTGAATTTCGCCTTTCGTTTGCGATGAAGCAATCAAGGCCAAATATTTGAAGATGCTCGGGGTAAGCACATAACGACCTACGATTGCCGTGGTTGAATGAGTCTGACCCACAGCTGGTTTTTCGACAACATGATCTAGCTCCAACGCACCACTGACATGGTGTCTGCCTTCAACCATGCCGTACTTATTCACTTCTGAAGGCGGTACTTCTGCCACAGCAACGACGCTGCAGCCAAACTGCTCAAAATGCGCCACCATTTGCGCTAAAACTGGATGCTCACTCACCATAAAATCGTCGGCCAAAATGACGGCAAACGGCTCCTCACCAATCAATGGCCGCGCACACAATATCGCATGCCCCAAACCCAATGCACGATGCTGACGGACGTAGACGCATGTCATATCGCTGGGTGCGATTGATCTGGCCAACGCAAGCAGTTCGTGCTTACCTGCGCGCTCTAGCTCCGTCTCCAATTCATAGGCGGTATCAAAATGATCTTCCACAGCGCGCTTGGTGCGCCCCGTCACGAAGATCATTTGGCGAATGCCAGAGGCATAAGCTTCCTCCACGGCATATTGAATCAAGGGTTTATCCACCACTGGCAGCATCTCCTTAGGAGTTGCTTTAGTCACCGGCAAAAAGCGACTACCCAAACCGGCAATCGGAAAAACCGCTTTCTGAATCACAGGGGTGGTGTAGGTGATTTCATTTTTCATTGTTCCAGCTTTCATTAAGCGTCTACAACTGCGCCATGAATAGATGACGGTGGCAAAACATTGGGTGGAGGGTTGGTTGCATGAGGATCCATTGGCGGACTTTCGGGGCTCGCCTGCCAAATCAGTACCAATGCTTTCTCAGGCAAATCTGCCAGCCTCACTGGTTGACCTGTCGAGACAACTTGATCGGGCTTCAAATCAGTTTGACGGTCGCGTTGCCACCGAATCGTGATGACCTTGCCGCCAAGCTTCAAAGTGATCTCAAATGAGGGCCATTCTTCAGGTACGCAAGGCATAAGCATGAGCTCACCTTGGCGCACTTTCAGCCCAAGAAGATATTCAACTCCTGCCCGGTGGAGCCACGCCGCTGAGCCGGTATACCAACTCCAACCGCCACGACCCGTGTAGGGTGCTGTGCCACAAATATCACCGGCAACCGCATACGGCTCTATCTCGTACAACAAGCCACGGATTGGGTGTTGACTTCGGTGGGCGGGGCTGATGGATCGCAAGGTTTCCCATGCGGCTTTCGAGTCGCCCATTTGCGCCTGCGCAATGAGCGCCCAAGTTGCTGCATGGTTGTATTGGCCGCCATTCTCACGCACGCCAGGGGGATAGGCTTGGATATAGCCTGGGTTGTTGGAAGAATTTTTAAGCGGTGGCGTCAGTAAATTCACCAATCCGCCAGTTGCATCCGTGAGTCTGTGTTGGATTGACTGCATTGCGCTGTGCATAAACGGCTCAGATGATGCGCCCGACATAACAGACCACGCCTGAGCGATCAAATCGATTTGGCATTCGTCGTTGCTGGCCGAACCAAGGGCATCACCATTGTCAAAAAATGCTCGCCTAAACCAATGTCCATCCCAGCCATCCGTATGAAGCGCCTCAATCCACCCCTTTCGCGCATTCAGCCAAGCATCTGCGCGTAAGGTTTCTCCCCGCGCATGAGCCAAAGGAGCAAAATTTTGCGTCACCGCACACAAGAACCAAGCCAACCAAACCGATTCGCCGCGCCCCTCATGACCAACGCGATTCATTCCATCATTCCAGTCGCCAGTGCCCATCAAGGGCAGGCCATGTTGGCCGACTGCGAGGCTTCGATCAATAGCGCGCGCGCAATGCTCGTAAATTGACACCACTTCTTCGCTGATGCTGGGTGTGTAATAGGCATCCTCTTGTCCAGCAGCAACATCAGCGCCGTCTAAGAATGGGACTTGCATGTCGAGAATCGCGGTGTCACCCGTCACGTCGATATAGTGGGCACATGCGAAAGGTAACCAGAGTAAATCGTCACTAAAGTGGGTACGGACGCCATTACCAAGGGGTGCATGCCACCAATGCTGGACATCGCCTTGCGCAAACTGCCTAGACGCGTTTAAGAGAATCTGAGCCTGCAGAAGCTCAGGCGCGACAACTGCGAATGCCATGCTGTCTTGCAATTGATCTCTGAATCCAAAAGCACCACCAGCTTGATAGAAGCCTGCCTTCGACCACAAGCGCGAGCTGAGTGTTTGATACAGCAACCAGCGGTTGGTGAGGCTATCAAATAATGGATCAGGCGTACTGACTTGAATGCGACCAAGCAGGTCGTCCCAGTAGCGCTTTAACTGATCAAATGCTTGCGACGCATCTTTCAATACCCACGCTTTAACCAATTGCTCTGCCTTCGCAGCATCAACTGCGTGGCCCAATAAAAAGGTGAATTGGAAGGTTTCACCTGCGGCAAGATTGAAGTTTCCAGCGACTGCACCACATGGATGAAGGCCATTGCCACCGCGTTGGCCTAAGGTGCTAGGAAAGATCAGCCGCCCATCGTGATCAAAAAATTCACTCCGATCACAAGTCCACTGCAAGGGGCTAGCCAGACCTGCGATAGCAAGAAAAGCCGTACTGCCGCCAAACCCTGAACGACTTTGGCGTTGCAATGCCATCACCGCCGGATAACCCTTCAAGCGCGAGGTGTAAATGGTGTGACGCGAATCAAGTGCTTCGCCCATTTGCCATTCGGCCATTGCAATGGCTCGTAAGCGGCGCGGTCGATTACCCCCGTTGCGCACTTCAACATGTACCAGCTTGATGGCATCATTGCAATCAGCAAAAAATGTGGTGCGTGAGCTTAGCTGTGCGTGATGGGTCTCGAAGATGCTGTAGCCTTGGCCATGTCGCACATGATAATTCGGCTCCCCTCTGCTCGATGCCTCCAAGCGATGGTTTGGTGTCAACCTGAGAAACTCCAAAGTGTCTGTGTCTTGCAGCAAATAATGTTCAAAGCATGGGTCTTGTACTGGATCGTTGCTCCAAGGCGTGATTTGTTGAAGCCTGCTGTTCGTAGCCCAGGTGTAACCATTGCCTGTCTCAGACACTTGAAAACCAAACGAGGCATTCGCAATCACGTTGGCCCACGGACGCTGTGGGCTTTGATCCGCGCTCATACTGAATCGAAATTCCCCACTTGCAGCATCAAATTTACCCACCGGTGTTTTGCCAGATGTCGTCGGGCGCTTGCGCTGGTTGGTGCCAAGTGCCTGCTCATCGCTTGAAGCTCGCTTGCCAAAGGGTTCAGGAGGCGTTGACCTTAACCAGATGGCTTTAAGTTCAGCCACTTGCGCTTCTGTAGATCTACCGTCCGCCACCAACACCACTCGCGCGATAGCGAATAAAGCCGCTCTTTCCAAAGGCGAAATGTCATGCTCGCGCAACAAGAAAAAGCCCGCACGATGAGCAAATGGAAAGCTGTGTTGTACTTTCTGGAGCAAGTGATCGCGCTGCGCCGTGATTTCATGCTGCAATGGCGCCAGATAAGAGCTGTCTTCACTGTTGAGCACGACAACATCGATCGTTAAAGCGCCAAAGCTCCACCAAGGTTGAGCTCGCAAAAGAGATTGAACAAGCCCCAAACCTTCGGCGGAATGAATACGCACGAGAACAATAGGTTTATCGCCAGAGATGCCCAATCGCCACAGAAGCGATTGATCAACAAGCTCAACTGAGGCGCTCGCTAAGTTATGCGCACGCACGCAGCTATACATGAGTGCAGTGGTCAGATCTTGCAGGGCTGCGTTTTCTTCCGCATCTATGCCTAAATCACGCAACCGAACCTGCGCGAGCGTCGCTGCCATGCGAGCTGCACGCTCGAGGTGCATCGGCTCTAAATACTTGTCAATTCGAGCTGCCAACTCAACGCCAGTCAGAGCGACTGTCGTTGCAAAGCTCAGTCGAGCAACACCACCGGCTGCGATACGTACTCTCACACGGAGGCAAGCCACTGGATCCATCGCATTGATGGGGCTACTTGCGCTAGCCCAAGCCTGCTGACCCATCGCAGGTTGAGAGCGGCTCAAATTGCGACCCAAGAATGTGCGCCGATCAGTGATGCAACTTAACGACACGATCTCGGCATCGGCATGCGCAAGGAAATGTGCGGCAGACGTAGAAGTATCTCCTGGCAGTCTGGCTCGTCGGCTTAAAAGCAAAGCACGCCAAGGCTCATGCCACTCAGTTTCCACAAACAAGTTTGAAAATGCTGGGTGTGCCTCATCGGCTTTTCCATCCGCGAGCACCACCTCAAAGCATGACATCACGTCATACGTCACTGCAGTGCTCAGCAAGTTCGTAATAACAACGGTACGTAGCTCGGTATCGTCTTCTGGGCTGACCAGAACCGTCATCCGCGCATCCACCTCCGTTGAGGTGGCATCGAATTGGACGCGATCAGCCATGAAGCAGCAGCTGTATTTCCAATGTGGGTGCGCAGCTGGATGTGATGTGATGGAATATGCCGCGAGATTGCGTTCAGAGACTAGCGTAGCATCATGGGCTCTGAGATAAACGAAACTGCCATATTCGTCCCGTAGCAGGTCGTCACGCCAGCGATTGATGTTGATACGTGCATGATCTTGTTGCCAGCGGCTCACCCCCGCGCCATTAGCCCTCAGCGCGACGCTATAGCGGCCATTCGAGAGCAAATGGGTAGGCTGCCATTGAAGTTTTTGTGGATAGAGTGTGCGTGACTGAAACGCCGTATCTAGCGCGCTTTCGTCAGAAATGGGAGCACTGCGCGGGTTCACACTGTTAATGATCTGCCTCGGGCAACGTTCTTGTAGTAGCGATTCGTAGGCGGCGACGATCGGCATACTCGCAAACCAATCCTGGACAACTTGCTCACACAAGACATTACACAAAGCGACCAAGCTCATTGCTTGGTGGTGTGCCATATAGTTTTTGACAACGCTGTACTGCTCAATGTGCGGTTGGCGAGCCAGAGTAAAGTCAATGGCGTCCATAAAGCCGTACTCGCCTCGCGCATTGAGTTGCTCCAACCGACGCAGATTCGCCACTGCTGCTTTTGGGATCACCATCGCCGCCATGATGGTCGCGTAAGGAGCTACAACCCGCTCGCCAGAGGGCGTACGCCTTAATGCCAAGCGTGGCACGCCAAATGGCGCGTACTGATAAGCCAGTGAGTGGTCTTGCGCAAAATACGCTGACTCAGACACACCCCAAGGTAGTTCTTGCGTTTCAGCAAAAACTTGCTGCTCCTGCACAGCCGCGACACTAGACGATAGCAACAACCCTTGGTCAGGCTCTCGCATCACCAAGGAGGGCATCAAGTATTCAAACATGGAGCCAGACCACGATTTCAATCCTGGCGTCACGCCACTGGATAAAAAAGGGCGTCCTAAGGCGATCCAATGGCGGCGCGGCACATCGCCTTTTGCGATAGCGACAAAACTAGCGAGCCTAGATTCAGACGCCAGTAAATCGTAGTAACTCGCATCCAGTACTTGGTCGTGCACCCGAAAGCCAATATGAAACAGGTGCCTCTTGGGGTTGTAGAGGCTGCTGAAATTCATCGCCATGCACAGCCGCACACACTGCGCAGCAATATCTTGAAGTTGTTGCTTCTGTTCATCTGTGCTGCCGGCCTCGCGTATCAAACTATGGCATGCGCCGCTGGTGGCAAGCAAATGTCCGGCTAAATTTCCGCTGTCTACGGTCGATACGTAGTCAGGCTGCAAAACCTCTAATGTTCGGGTGTCGTACCAATTGAAAAGATGACCAGCGTGCTTGGGTAACTTTTCCACGGTGTTTAGCGTCGCCTGTAAACGGATGACCACTTGGCCGGTAGAAATCCATTCGAACTTGCGCGCGCACATCACGGCTAGCAAGTACAGACCGATATTGGTGGGCGATGTGCGGTGCGCTATTGTCGGTTGCGCGTCGATTTGCAAATTATCAGGCGGCAAATGATGCTCTTCTGATGTCACACAGTGCTCAAAAAACCGCCAAGTATCTTGTGCGATATCGTATAAATAAGTTTGATCAGCAGGATCTAGCTGGCGCACTTTGGGCTGAGCTCTCGTTTGACTGACCCACCACGCAAACACCGGACTCAACGCCCACAGCGTGAACAAACATACACCCCCTGTCGGATTAGGGCTGTATACGAATGCCAGAATGCCCAGTGCAATGCAGGCCAGCGATGATCGGGCGTGCTGTCTAACAAAGTCACGCAATGGATAGCGCGCCATGGCCTGCGCTTGGGCGGCTGTTGTCCATTGCAAGAGATGTCGACGGCTCACAGTCATACGCCAGCAAGCTCGGAAGATCGCATCAATGAGCAACCCTGATTTATGAAACAGTTGGCTAAATTGCCAAGCAGTTGCTGCAATCGATTGCCAAAGCACACCCAAACCCGCATAGAAAAAATGCGCAAGCGCGATGCCTCGCCTGCTCGGCACAAGTTCAGACAGTGCTGCAAGCAAAGGCCCTGCCAAAAATGCACCCACCACCAACATAACTGCTTTCGCTAAGGGAATAGCGTCAGTAAAAATCACCAACATCAGTAGTGCTAGACCAGCGGGAATCACTAGCGAACGCCTTAAGTTATCCAGCATTTTCCATGCACCCAAACGATTCAATCCATAGCGCTTGGCTTCAAATATCACAGGTAGCAGTTGCCAGTCTCCACGCGTCCAGCGATGGTGGCGAGAATCATCAACACTGGGGTGGTGCGGGTGCTCCTCAACAAGCATGACGTCGCTGATATAGGCACAGCGACTTATATTGCCTTCAACCAAGTCATGGCTCAATATGGATTCATCAGAAAAACGCCGATCTAGTACGGCATATAGCGCCGTGACGTGTAAAAGCCCTTTGCCCGTGAATGAGCCCTCATCAAACAAATCTTGATACAAGTCTGATGCGCCACTGCTGTAGGGATCAATACCGCACTGGCCTGCAAACAAGGCATGAAACAGTGTATTTTCCCTAGCCGTCGGCAAAGGGGTGACGACGCGTGGTTGCAAGATGCCATATCCTGCGGTAACTCTCCTCGCGGCTGTGTCGATTTGCGGGGTGTTCATCGGATGTGCTGCAATGGATACCAACTCACGCAGCGTTGTTGGCGGCATACCCGTATCAGCATCGAGCGTGACGATGTATTGAATACCGCTGGCCAAATGCATTCCTTCTATAAAAGAAAAGCCCGCATCCTCGTTGTCCAGTGGCAACGCATGGACGTTTGTCTCGGCAATGAAGCGTATCAACGCTTCTAGTTTCCCACGCTTACGCTCGTAGCCAATCCATTTTCTCTCGGTACGAGACCAACGTCTTTGCCGGTGAATCACCAAAAAACGCGGCAAGCTCACATCACCAGATGGAAATTCATCATTCAATGCTTTGACTTGCCCAATCGCTTCATCAAGCAGCGCACGGTCTGTGGGCATCGTGGCCTGAGCGGCATCTGCCCAATCAGACAAAAGCGCGAATTGCGCGTTCTCTTCTAGGCTGGCCAGCCAGTGCAGACGCAGTTGTTGCGAGAGATTGGAGATGGCGGTCGTGGAGGTAAGCATGCAAGGCATCACCACCACGACGCGATGCTCTGGTGGAATACCGCTAGAGAAATCCATGCGCGGCATCACTTTGACTTGCACGGATTCAGCCACCACTCTATGAATGACCGCAGCTACCGCTTGAGAAGCAGGCCAAAGCATCAAAAATAATGTGGCCCAGTGGTGCCATTGCCAGTCTGGGAATGCGGTGATCTGCCTGCTACTTAAAGCGACAAAGGCAAGCGTTCCAAACAACAGCGTGAGCAAATAATTCAGCAAACGCCTTCTGGGCCTCATACGCCATGGTTTGCCTGCGAGAGAAACGCTTGGCGCAATGATCTGATGCTGAGGCTTCAATATCGCCAGCAATGATGGATAACCTGGGCCGATCAAATGGTAGGCAGCAGACGCCAAGCGCGTATCCATACCATCGGCATGGGAGTGCGTTGCAATGTACGCCACTTTTTCAGCCACCGCCAGCTCTGTTTGACCACTATCGCGCGATGCTTTTTGCAGGCTTTGCATGATTTGTTGGCGCGTGCCTTCACTCTCCGCTACAAAACTGGGTAGTTGTAGCAGCACCTGAAGCGCACGGCTCACCGGATCAATCAATTCACGCCAGTCAATCTGTCCAACCAAGCGCAGGCTATTGATGATGTTGCTGATCGTCAGGTTTGTCGCTGCCTGCGCTGTCTGATTTTCTGCGATCAGTGTTTGACCGTTCGTACAGTGCTTGCGAATCCAAATCACCAGCATGGCAGAAGCGTCCGAATCACCCATTTGATCAGGAATACGCTGCCACAACTGCGCTAAATAGCTTCGCTCCAAGCCGCGAGCGCGCATGCTTTCAAGCAGCGTATTTAAAGCATCTTCAGATAGCGTGCTTTGTGCATCCCACACGGCATGAGCTACCTCACGCGCTGCTTTGCCTAGCGCTATGTGATCTGCAACGCGGCGCAGATTCTCCAGCATAACGACCCGTAGCGTGGTGGGCATCGCCCACAGTTCGCCGAGTGTGAGCTGACTCTCTTCTTGATACGCATGCAAGAAAGAAGTGAAAAGTGCCGGTGCTAATACGCTGTCTGTATGGGCGGTGTATGCCCAAGCAATGCCGTAAACCCTCGGCAATCCTTCAAGTGGCTCGTCGGTGAGTTTGGGGAGATCGGCATAGTAGCGCAGCGGTACGCCGTCATAGATTTGCGCCAATTGCGCTTCGACCAAATGAAAATTATCCAGTAACCAATTCGCTGCTGGCGTGACATACTGCCCGCTTTCAGAAAGCACAGCGATATAGTCATAAGCGCGCCGCAGTGCAACAATGTTGTCCTGCACTCGGGGAAAGAAAGACAACTTTTCTTTCCAAAATTTGCTAACTCGTACCGTTTGGGCTTGAGCCAAGCTGCGGGCATGCTCTTCAAACCGCTGAGTTCCAAAGAGTTCTGCACGAATCAATGCATCGGGTGGGCGCGGGTTCGCGGTCAGGACATCTTTGGCATAGACACTAAGGCTATTGAGCTGATTGAAAACGGTTGCTTTCACATCATCAAACAATACTTGTTGTGGCGATCAGTAGCACAGTGACCACGGTGATGGTCAGTAACCTAGGAAACATCAAGGAATGCAGATGCTCCAACACAACATGCAAGCCAAAAAACCGACTCTTCTTGTCGGCGCAACTCCGCATATGTGATGCTAAAGCGGCAGCATCGGTAGATACAAAATCAACAGTGGGGTTGTAAGTTGTCATGATCATTTCCTAATCGACTGAGAATGCAAGAGCGAGAGCGAGAGTAAGCAGTGCACAGCGCTAACTCCAGAGGTACAACTAATACTATGGTTTACACCGAGAGCGGTCTATCGGAAAGGACGACATCTTTTGTAGGACAAATACCTGCGGCTTCTTGTCAGCGGCAGTGATAGAAGAGATGCTTGTGTTTGTAATAATTACTATAATTTTGATAGCACTCAGGCCAGTATGTACGAAGGCACTACGCTCAAAATGCCTTAAGAATCAGAGCGTGAGTGCCACAGGCACAGCGCCCAAGCGAAAAGAAATACAAACCTGCGTTTGCCAAGCTTTGGTCTCGCGCCGAATGATTGGGTCACTCATCAACACCTAGTATTTGTTGAAAATGAATGGAAGCATCTAGCAACATGATCGCTTGCCAAATACATGCTGCACAGTGACTGTGGGCGCTTGGTTGGGTCGTAAAAAATGACACTTTTGGGTGATATGTAGCCGAAATTGGCTTGTTTGCGCTTCTGATTGAGCCAATTTCTCGCTTCTAATCCAAGCATGGAAACTCTTAATACAAACGACTCTGCCCCCGAACTGCGCAAAGAGCCACGCCTGTGGCAAGGCGATGGCTGGACGGCTTTGGTGATCAAAAACGATGACGATGACGGCTGGGCCGTGGCTATGACGAAAGATGGCGCAGCCGAGCCAGCGCTGGTCGGCCCGTGGACGATGGGGCGCGACAAGAAAAATCCCAAACCGCTGGATAAATTTGCCTTCAGTACGTTGGTCAAAACAGCTTCAGAGTTTGTGCGGCGGCAAGAGCAGCAACTGCATGCTTCTTTGCACCAGAGCTTAGACGTGACAGCCAAAGGATCGCGGTTCACCGTGAGCCTAGACATTCAACCCGATGACGACAACCCATCGGCCACCCTGAGCGCGCAAGATGCAGGCGGCGATGAAGTTGCACGGATCAAAGTGCTGCCGTCTTTCAAACTCAACCGCGCAAGCGCAGTGGCTTGGGTAGAGAATGGGTTTGAAAGACCCTAACCCACTGCAAATATTGACCGCATTACGCCATGCCTTTTCATTGAAGTGTGTCATCCGACAGGTTCGTTTTCGTCATCCAGATGGCTCGTGCTGTTTAACGTATCAAACTGTTTATTAAGTGTCGTATCGCACGGTTGATAAATTATCCAAGCGTCAGCATTGGGATATCAAACAATTTGGAAAAAAAGTGCTATGACAAACCGCTTCGATTCAGCCTTGGCTCAAGATGCCTGCGGAAATGGGCTGTTCGCGGCGCTACCAGAAGATGCTCTGCTTACTTGGCTACCCGATCTCGAACAGATTGATTTAACTCTTGGGCAGGTGCTCTACGAAGTCGAAGCAACTCCGGCGCATGCGTACTTCCCAACCACCTCCATCGTTTCACTTCTCTACAAAATGGATAACGGCGAGTCTGCCGAAATCGCAATCGTTGGAAACGACGGTATGGTGGGTATCTCACTTTTCATGGGAGGGGGTGCAACGTCGAGCCGAGCAGTCGTTCAAAATGCTGGCCTTGGATTTCGCGTGACGGCGGCTGTATTGAAGCGAGAATGCGCGCGCGGCGGGGCTACGTTGCACCAATTGCTGAAATATACACAAGCGCTGATGAGCCAGATGACGCTCACTGCGGCTTGCAATCGCCATCACACCTTCCCCCAACAACTGTCGCGCTGGATACTGCTCAGCCTAGACCGCCTGAAGGGCAATGAAATGGTCATGACACAGCAGCTGCTTGCCAATATGCTCGGAACGACCCCGGAGCAGGTCGCCGAGTGCGCGAGCGAATTGCACCAGCGAGGCCTTATTGACTATCAAGAGGGAACGATCATCGTCCGAGATCGCAAGGGAATTGAGGCATCAAGCTGCGAGTGCTATTTCGTTGTCAAGGCTGAATATGATCGCCTTCTGCAGCGCGCTGGAAAATGAGTGCAGCAAGTGCCGTGATGCGAGACCGATTTTCAGCGAGATTCCCAATTCCTTCGGAGAGCGTTTTATGGAAATGTGTGAGGATGCTTCATTTATGACAGATGATCCCCTGACAAAACTTCGCGCCGCAACCGCTGCTGAAAAGGCTGCCATTGCAGAGCGAGCCGAGCGCTGCAAGAAGCTCACTGCCAAGATCTCTAGGTATCAGGTGGGCAAAGGCCCGGAGCCAACGGCTGAAGAATTTTCGGAGTGGCAAGAACATGTCGAGCAGAGTGTTTCGCTCAAAATGGCGCTGATATAAGCCACTAGGGTGAACGCATCACGTCGTTTCGCAATGGCGAGCGCTCCCCCCGCCCGCCATTTTGCTAATTAGCAGCTAAGCTTTACAGGCCTGCTGCGCTTCGCAGTGCTGCTGCACGATCCGTACGCTCCCAAGTGAACTCCGGTTCATCGCGGCCAAAGTGGCCATAAGCTGCAGTCTTTTGGTAGATCGGGCGCAGCAAATCGAGCATCTGGATGATGCCTTTCGGACGCAGATCAAAATGCTCGGCCACCAGAGCGGATAGCTTTTCGTCGGAGATCAATCCAGTGCCTTCGGTGTAGACCGTGATGTTCATCGGTTTGGCCACGCCAATCGCGTAAGCCACTTGCACTTGGCATTGCTTTGCTAGGCCTGCAGCCACGACATTTTTTGCGACGTAGCGAGCTGCGTAAGCGGCTGAGCGATCAACCTTGGAAGGATCTTTGCCAGAGAATGCGCCGCCGCCGTGAGGGCAAGCGCCGCCATAGGTGTCGACAATGATTTTGCGGCCCGTGAGGCCGCAGTCGCCCTGCGGGCCGCCGACGACGAAACGACCGGTTGGGTTGATCAGATATTTTGTGTTCTGCAACCACTCTTTAGGCAACACCGGCTTGATGATTTCTTCAATCACGGCTTCGTAAAAGCTGGGCTTGAGGGTTTTCATGTCGATACTTTGATCGGGATCGTGCTGCGTGGAGAGCACTACGGTATCAATGCTATGGGGCTTGCCATCCACATAACGCATCGTCACTTGGCTCTTTGCATCCGGCCGCAGGAAAGGCAGTTTGCCGCTCTTGCGCATTTGCGCTTGGCGTTCAACCAAGCGGTGTGCGTAATAAATCGGCGCAGGCATTAAGTCTGGCGTTTCGTCACATGCATAGCCAAACATCAGGCCTTGGTCGCCAGCGCCGGTGTTCAGGTGATCATCCGATGCTTGATCCACGCCTTGGGCGATATCATTGCTTTGCTTGTCGTAGCAAACCATGACAGCGCAACCTTTGTAATCAATACCGTATTCGGTGTTGTCGTAGCCAATGCGCTGAATCGTGTCGCGTGCTGTTTGAATGTAATCGACATTCGCGTTGGTGGTGATCTCACCAGCAAGCACGACCAAGCCGGTGTTGCACAGCGTCTCGGCTGCTACCCGGCTGCGCGGGTCTTGTTTGAAAATTGCATCGAGGATTGCGTCAGATATCTGGTCAGCCACCTTATCGGGATGGCCTTCAGAGACGGATTCGGATGTGAAGAGAAAATCGTTCGCCATTTGTGTAACACTCCTATGTTGATGTGAATCTGCGTTGCCGCAAACTTCAGGAAACTTCTGGAGTGTTTTGGCGAACGCTTTAGCAGTTGGGTTTAATGTCGCTCTGCAAGTTGCTCGGGTTAACTCAGCGACGCGCTAATTTTATCCTTTTTCCAGATGCCCTTTCTTCTCAGTTTGTGTGCAAAATGCCCGCTTATCCTGCTGCATGGGCTGGGCGCTGGGTTGGGTTGGCTGGCTTACCTACTCTCGCCCACCTATCGCCGCCGCTTTGTGGAGAATTCGCACCAAGCCGGCTACACCAGCGCCCAAGTGCGCCCTGCCATCGCGCATGCAGGCCGCATGGCAGCTGAGCTGCCCAAATTGTGGATGGGCAAGCCTGCGCCCATCACTTGGACAGGCCAAGATGTATTTGACGCGGCTCACAACAGCGGAAAAGGTATTATTTTCCTCACACCACATCTGGGTTGCTTTGAAATCACTGCTCAGGCGATTGCCGCGCGCTATGCCGCGCAGGGGCGACAGATCAATGTGCTGTATCGGCCTGCGCGAATGGCTTGGCTGCAAACCATCTTGGCCTCCGCACGCAACCGAGCTGGTATGAGCGCCGTGCCCACCACGCTGGCTGGCGTGAAAACGCTGGTCAAAGCGCTGCGGCGCGGGCAAGCCTTGGGCATGCTGCCTGATCAGGTGCCACCGCTGGGATTAGGGCAGTGGGCGAGTTTTTTTGGCAAAGATGCCTACACCATGACGCTTCCTGCCAAGCTGGCTCTGCAAACTGGCGCGCAGCTGATCTTGGTGTGGGGCGAGCGGCTGCCCTCTGGCAAAGGCTATGCGGTGCATTTCAGCAAATTTGAAGGCGAACTGCAAAGCGATCTTGCACAAGCCTGCCTACAAATCAATACCGCGATGGAGGGCTTGGTGCGCCAATGCCCAGAGCAATACATGTGGGGCTATGCGCGATACAAATCGCCACGCGCATTTGCACCATTTGCACCGGCTGATCCAACTTCTTCTGAAGCAAGCTGATGCAGATCTTGACTCGTCTCGCAAGCCACGGCGGCGTATTGTTCATGCGCCTGATTGCGCCGCTGCCGCTGCCACTGCTGCGCGGCTTGGGATGGCTGCTGGGGCTGATGTTGTATCTGCTGATTGGCCCCAGGCGAGCTATTGTTCGCGTTAATCTTGCTTTGTGTTTTCCCAGCCAGTCTGCAGCGCAACGCAACAAGCTGACCCGGCAGGTGTTTGTGCGCGTGACGCAAGCTTGGCTTGATAGAAGCTGGCTCTGGCATGGTTCGCGTGAACTTTTGAGCCGGCGTATCAAAGTGACGGGCGATGTGCAAGCCTTAAAGCACGAGCCGCGCTTGGTGTTGTTTTCGCCGCATTTTGTCGGGCTGGATGCTGGCGGTGTGGCAATCACCCAAGAGAAGCTTCGCCCACTGTGCAGCATCTATGCGAGCCAACGTAATCCCGTGGTGGATGATTGGATTTTGAAGGGTCGCCAGCGCTTTGGGGGCTTGCGTCTCTTCGCTCGGATGGAAGGTGTGCGAGAGATTGCCGCATCGGTAGAAACCGGCGAGGCTTTGTATTTGCTCCCGGACATGGATTTTGGCAGGCACGGCGCGGAGTTTGTGCCTTTTTTCGGCGTCAATGCTGCTACCGTGACTTCACTGTCGCGCTTTGCGCGGCTTTGCAAAGCGAACGTCATGACCCTATCAAATCGCATGACACCCGATGGTTATGAAGTCAACTTTTCTTCCCCTTGGAGCGACTTCCCCAGCCGCGATGCTATCCTAGACACGGCTCGCATGAACCGTGAGTTAGAGGCATTGGTATTGCAAGCGCCTGATCAGTATTACTGGGTGCACAAGCGCTTTAAAACTCGCCCGCCGGGCGAGCCGTCGTACTACTGAGTTAAGCCTCAATCACCTCGGATGCGGCGCGAAACGCATCGACTGCCGCCGGGAAGCCGCAATACACACTGGCGTGCATAAAAATCTCTTGCAACTCTTCTTTCGTCACACCATTATTGAGCGCGCCGCGCACATGGATTTTTAGCTCATGCATACGCCCGAGTGCAACGAGCATGGAGATGGTAACGATACTTCGCATCTTCAGTGAGATGCCATCGCGCTGCCAAGTGTTGCCCCATGCATGCACCGTAACCAACTCTTGCAGGGGCGCGGTGAATTCGGTGGATCGCGCAAACGCGCCGTTCACATACTCTTCGCCGAGCACGGCTTTTCTCCGCGCCAAGCCTTTGTCGTAGATTGGATCGCCCTTAGATTCGGCAGTGATTTTGCTCATGGTGTCGTTTTCTATTGTTTTGTGAAAAGCACTATCATGCCAGCATGAACACCCGCTATCCCCATCCCGATCTGAACACTTTGCCTGAAGACATCAAAGCGCGCATTCTTGAAACCCAAGATAAGGCGGGCTTCATCCCCAATGTCTTGGTCGCCTTTGCCCGCCGCCCCGCCGAGTGGCGCGCCTTCTTTGCGTATCACGACGCGCTGATGATACCCGAGACCACTGGACGGACTAGCGTTCTCACCAAAGGCGACCGCGAAATGATCGTCACCACCACGAGCGCTGCGAACAATTGCCTTTACTGCGTGGTGGCACATGGGGCGATTTTGCGGATTTATGAGAAGAAACCACTCGTGGCCGATCAAGTGGCTGTGAACTATCTCAAAGCGGAGATTTCACCGCGCCAGAAGGCGATGCTCGATTTTGCAATGAAGGTCTGCCAGCATTCTGATCAGGTTAACGATGCCGATTTTTCTGCTTTGCATGCGCATGGTTTCAATGACGAAGACGCTTGGGATATCGCCGCGATCACGGCTTTCTTTGGTCTGTCCAACCGCATGGCCTCGTTTAGCGGGATGATGCCCAATCCAGAGTTTTATTTGATGGGGCGTGTGCCCAAAGTCAAAGCCTAATATTCTGCCCTTGTAGCGCGGCTGCGGTTGCGCTTGGGCTGTTCTACTCCGCGAACGTCCTCCTGGCTGGCCTTCGGCTGGCCCTCCCCCAATATGGTAGCTACGTAAACGACCCAATCACAACCGAGGTCTATGAAATTGCTAGAGGTTTTTGGGCGCCAGAATCACAGCCAGCCGCCTGTGGTTGGGTTGTCCCATGCAGCGAAATAAAGGAGGAGCCGAAGGCGGGGGACATTCGCGGAGTGGGATAACCCAAGCGCAGGCGGCGCGCTCAGGTCTTCGCAAGTATGCATTGAGCGCTGATGGCGCTAACGAAGTGCAAGCACTCTCAACCAGAGAATCACGATCAAACGACCTTCGCTTTTTCCGCACGCCCCGCCTTCCACGCACCAAAAATCGCCATCAATCCCGGCACGATGATCAGCGCCCAGATGATTTTTTCTAGATTGGCTTTGACCCACGGCAAGTTGCCAAAGAAGTAGCCCGCCGTCACGATGCCGAGCACCCAAACAAAAGCGCCCACCACGTTGTAAGCTGTGAATTTCGCGCGATTCATATCTGCTACGCCCGCCACGAAGGGCGCAAAGGTGCGTATGAAGGGTATAAAACGAGCGAGGATGATCGTGATGCCGCCGTAGCGTCCGTAAAAATTGTGTGTGCGGTCAAAAGCTTTTTTATTAAACCAACGGCTGTTTTCCCACTGGAAAACCTTGGGGCCCAAGTAGCGGCCAATCATGAAATTGCACTGATCTCCTAAAATCGCCGCCACAATCAGCACCGCGCAGGCCAGCGGGTAGCTCATCAGCCCGATGCCACACATCGCGCCAACGACGAAAAGCAGTGAATCACCGGGTAAAAAGGGCATCACGACCACGCCCGTTTCCGTGAAGATGATGGCAAAAAGCAGTACATAGATCCACGGCCCGTAGGCTGCAACGAAGCGCAGCAGGTATTCGTCAATGTTGACGATGAAATCGATGCCGAGGGCGAAGAGTTGAGAGATCAGTTCCATGGGGATGGATTATCACCTCTGGCAAAATGATCGTGTGAATGCGTCTATTTCTTCCCCCACGCCCATCATCCGCGCTGCTATACGCGAATTACCCGATGAGCTGATCAGCCAGATCGCTGCGGGCGAGGTGGTCGAGCGCCCGGCTTCGGTGGTGCGCGAGCTCCTTGATAACGCGCTCGATGCGGGCGCAGCCCAGATCATCGTGCGGCTGCTGGGCGGCGGTGTGCGAGCCATCATTGTGGAAGACGATGGCTGTGGCATACCGCGCGATCAGTTGCCGCTGGCTTTTAAGCGGCATGCCACTTCTAAGATTTCTAGCCTGAAGGATTTGGAATCTGTTGGTACGATAGGGTTTCGAGGCGAGGCATTGGCCGCTATAAATTCCATAGCTGATTGCGCAGTATCTTCGCGGGCTAACAGCCAAAATAATCCTAAAAACTCTGCTTGGATGCTGGATGGCCGCTCGGGCGAGCTCATCGCCACCGCGCGGGCGCACGGAACGACAGTCGAAGTCAAAGAATTATTCTTCGCCACACCTGCACGGCGTAAATTTTTGAAGAGCGATGCGACCGAGCTTTCGCATTGCTTGGAAGCGATTCGCCGCCACGCCCTAGCACGGCCTGATGTAGGCTTTGCCGTGTGGCATGAAGGCAAGCTCCTTGAGCAGTGGCGTGCAGCGGATGCAAGGCAGCGTGTGCAAGATGTATTGGGCGAAGATTTCATCGAAGCAGCGCTCACGGTGGATCACAGCGAGGGCTCAATAAAAGTCACTGGATTTGCAGGCCTGCCCGATGCGGCCCGCTCTCGCGCAGATCACCAATACGCTTATGTCAATGGCCGCTTCGTGCGTGATAAAGTGATTCAACACGCAGTGCGCAGCAGCTATGAAGATGTCTTGCATGGCGGGCGGCAGCCGGTGTATGTGTTGTTCGTCCAAATCGATCCAAGCAGGGTCGATGTGAATGTGCATCCCACGAAGATTGAGGTGCGCTTTCGAGATGGGCGCGAGATTCATCAAGGCGTGCGGCATGCGGTGCATGGCGTGTTGGCCGCACCTAGGGGCGCGATGCATGCGGCGCAAGCTGAGCAATCCGTTGCTCAAGCGCCTATCGCCCATCATCCCTTTGAATCCGATATTTTTAAGAGAAATCAGCACTTAGCCGGCATATATACTGCGCAGAGTGCTATCAATTTAGGAATGAACGAGGTGCGCGATGTGGCGCAGCTTTGGGCATCAAGCACAGCTAGCGTCTCGCCTACGACTTCGCTGACTGCAGCACCCACGTTCATCGCAACGCCCGCCGACTCAGAAGCATCAAGCGTTTGGCCCCTTGGCAAAGCGATTGCCCAGCTTCACGGCATCTACATCCTCGCGCAAAACGCGCAAGGGATGGTCATCATCGATATGCATGCAGCGCACGAGCGCATCGTTTATGAACGCTTAAAAAACCAAATTGACGCATCGCGGATTTCTTCACAGCCGCTCTTGATTCCCGCCACCTTTCCAGCTACGCCGATAGAGGTAGCCACTGCCCAAGCGCATGAAGCCACGCTCGGCCAACTTGGGCTCGATATCACAGCCTTCTCGGCGAAAACACTCGCTGTGCGAGCTGTGCCCACCACGCTCGCCAAAGGCGATGCCGTGGAGCTAGCTCGTAGCGTGTTGGGCGAGCTTGCGCAGCATGATGCAAGCACCGTAATCCAAAGAGCACAGCACCAAATCCTCTCCACCATGGCTTGCCACGGCGCTGTGCGCGCAAATCGCGCCCTCACGCTCGAGGAGATGAACGCCCTGCTGCGCCAAATGGAAGCGACTGAGCGCAGCGACCAATGCAACCATGGTCGCCCCACTTGGCGGCAGATCAGCATCAAAGAATTAGACGCACTTTTCCTGCGCGGGCGCTGAACTTTTCGCCGCGAAAAAGTATCTGCACATGATGCGCAAAAATGTCGTTCGTCTTTCAGTCCTAGCCGTACTCTCCAGCGCGCTTTTTGCGGGTTGCTCTGCGCTGCGTGAAAAACAAGGCCAATGGATTTTCAGCCCGACAGATCGCACCTGGGGCAACACCGTCGAGCTAGCCTCGGCGATGGTAGAAGCCTGGGTAACGTTTGACTCCAAAATCACCGGTAAGCAGGCCAAATTGCATGTGCTCATCAGTGGTGATGATCCCGTCAAACCGGTGCTGCTGTATTTGCACGGTGCTCGCTGGAATGTGGTGGGCAGTGCGGGGCGCATTGAGCGCATGCGAGAGTTGGGCTTTACCGTGGTCGCGCCGGATTGCAGAGGCTTTGGCAAAAGTGATGCTGATCCGCCTTCTGAAGAAAAATCTTATGAAGATGCGCAAGCTGCATGGAACTGGATCGCTCAAAAGTATCCAAATCAGCCGCGTTTGATCTTTGGCCATTCTCTGGGTGGCGCCATTGCGATTGATTTGGCTAGTAAAGTAAGCGATGAGCGCGGCACGATGGTAGAAGGCACGTTTAGCTCCATTCCGGATGTGTATGCCACCTTGAGATGGGGCTGGGTGCCTCTGGCATGGATGATCTCGCAACGCTTTGATTCTTCCAGCAAAGTCACGCAAATTGGCTCGCCTTTATTGGTCGTGCATGGCAGTGAAGACCGCGTGATCGCCCCCGAGCTAGGCCGTCGCTTGTATGAAGCAGCTATTGCACCGAAGCGCTTTGAGCTTGTGCAAGGCGGCTCGCATCACAACACCAATAGTATCGGGCAATCCCAATACCGCGAAGCGATCAAGGCGCTTTTTTCGCTGGATCTGAGGCCTTCGTAGGTTTGGCTTTTGCAATGGCCTTTGCAATAGGCTTAGCAGCTGCTAACGACGCTGGCGCTTCATACTTGGCCAACAGCACCTTCGCATCGTCAAACAGCGCACGGCCATCTATTCCCCGCTTGTGCATATCGATCATCCAGCCTGCCTGCACGGGCTTAGCCGCTTCTACCCAGCGCGCCACTTCTGGTGCGCTCAAGGTGTAAAACTGATTGCCTGCGGCCTTGGCCTTCGCACGCGCGGGGGCGGCGCTGTCATCCCACAGCTTGCCCATTCGGGCTGAGAGCGTTGCGCCAGAGTTGCGGTCAATCACGGCACGCAGCTCGGGGCTGAGGCTGTTGTACTTTTTCTCATTCATCGCAAACATCAAGCCCACGGTGTAGAGCGCCGCACTGCCCTCCGGTGTTTCGGTGTGAATATTGGCCGCTTCGTGAATGCGAAACGATGTGGCCGCATCCCAAGGCACCATCGTGCCGTCAATCGTGCCTTTGGTGATGGCTTCGGTTACGCCGGTGATCGGCATACCCACGGGCGTTGCACCCAAAGCTTGCAGGAGTTTGGTTGTCTCTCGCGATGGGGCGCGCATCTTCATGCCTTTGAAATCCTCAATCGTGCGAATGGCTTTATCTTTCGTGTGAATCTGGCCTTCGTCATGCACCCACATGCCCAGCACTTTCATGCCGGTGAACTCTTGCATCGCATGCTTGTTCATAAATTCCCAAGCGGCCTTTGATGCGGCTTCGGCGTTGCGCGTCATGAAAGGCAATTCAAACACTTCCATGCGCGGAAAGCGCCCTGGCGTGTAGCCGAGCACAGTGAGCACGAGATCATCAACGCCCTCTTTCACGCGATCTACCAGCTGCGCGGGCGTGCCGCCGCCGCTCATCGCGGGCAGCGTGAGGCATTTCATGCGGCCTTGGCTCTCGCTCGATACTTTATCGCACCACGGCGTGACGAGCTCGCGCACGGTGAGCGCGGTTTGTGGCCAGTAGTGTTGGAAGTACAGCGTGACTTCGGCTTTGGGCTGAGCAGAGACCTGCGCCAACGCGCTGGCGCTGAATGTCGCTGCGATGATTGCGCCGACAATGAGTGAATTGAATTTCATGGTGTCCTCTCCTGACATAGATGCTGGCAAGCAGTGTAACGAACTGGGGCAGTATGGGTTGACGTGCGCTGTACACATAGCCGTTAAACTCTTGCGATATGTCTCTTAAGCCCATGCCCGCAGTGCTCATCATTTGGTTCACCAGCCTCTTTCTCGGCCTACAGCCCATTACCACCGATCTGTATTTGCCTGCACTGCCGAGCATGACGACGGCGCTGGGCGCTTCGATGCCACAAGCGCAGCTCACACTGTCTGCCTTGCTGTTGTGTTTTGGCATCTCGCAATTGATCTGGGGCCCTGTGTCTGACAAATACGGCCGCAAGCCAGTGTTGATTGCGGGCTTGGCGCTGTATGCCATGGCCAGCTTGGGCAGCGCGTTTTCTGCGAACGTCGAATCACTCATTGCCTGGCGCGCCTTGCAAGGCGCAGCGATGGGCGCGCCTGTGATGTGTGCGCGCGCGATGGCGCGTGATCTGTATGCGCCAGAAGAAGCTGCACGACTGATGAGCAAAGGGCTCTCGGGCCTTGGCCTGATTGCGATTTTGTGCGTGCCTGCGGGCAGCGTGATTAGTTTTTATCTTGGCTGGCGCTTTGCTTTGTTGGCACTAGCCGTCTATGGCGCAGCGGCGCTGGTGCTGGTGCTTTTGAAATTCAACGAGACCAACGCACGGCGCAATCCTGCCGCTCTACAACCCGCTATTTTGATCAGCACTTGGCGCAGCATTCTGGCGCATCCGCAATTTTGGACGTATGCCTTGCTTGCGCTCACCTCGTATTGCGGCTTGTTTGTGTTTCTAGCCACCTCATCGTTTGTCTATTTGAAGGTGCTGGATCAGAGCAAATGGGTGTATAGCGCGGTGATGGTGGGTATGTCGGCCTTCTACGTGCTCGGTACGTTTGCGAGCCGCCGCGTGCTGGCCAAGCATGGCGTTCAACGTATGGTGTGGGCAGGCGGCTGGATCACGCTCACGGCTTGTGTGATGTATGGCGCGGTGCTTGTCATGCTGCCGGGCAGCGTGATTGCTTTGGCAGTTTGCCAATTCGTTTTCATGACGGGGCATGGCTTTCATCAGCCTGCGGGGCAATCGGGCAGCGCGGCAGCATTTCCACAAGCCGCAGGCGCTGCTTCAGCCATGGCGGGATTTTTGATGATGGTGGCTGCTTTCGCTACAGGCCTCGGCCTCGGCGCAAACATGGATGGCAGCGTACGTCCGATGGTACTGGGCATCATGTTTTGGGGACTGATGATCTTGATCACGGCTTGGGTGTTGGTGCAGCGCTATGGCAAGCTCAGTAATACTTAGCGCTGGCGATCCAGCTGACATTCGTGCGATAGCGATCGCAGGGCCTACGGCGAGTGGGAAGTCTGCTTTGTCAATGTGCATCGCTGAGCGCTTTGACAGCGAAATCATTAGCGTCGATTCAGCCATCGTTTATCGCGGTATGGATATTGGCACGGCCAAACCTTCGCGCGAAGAAATGCGCCAAGTGCCGCATCATTTGATCGACACGCTCGATCCCACACAAAGCTACAGCGCCGCTCAATTTGTGACAGATGCTGAGCGCTTAATCACAGAGGTCAACGCACGCGGCAAACTGGCGCTATTGGTGGGCGGCACGATGCTGTATTTTAAAGCGCTGATTGAGGGCATGGATGCGATGCCACCAGCCAATCCGGAGATTCGCGCACGCATTGATCAAGAGGCTGCTCTTGAAGGCTGGCCGGCCATGCATGCCCAGCTCGCTTTGGTCGATACGATCACAGCCGCACGCCTCTCGCCCAACGATTCGCAGCGCATCCAGCGTGCGCTTGAGGTGTATCGCGCGACGGGACAGCCGATCTCATCTTTTCACCGTAAAAATGATCAAAAACAGCCTGTAGCCGGCAAAAAATATGCGCAAACTGCTATAAATTCAATAGCGAATATGCCCATCATCAGCCTAGAGCCTGCCAACCGCGCTTGGCTTCACGAGCGCATCGCTGTGCGCTTTGAGCAGATGCTACGCGAGGGCTTGGTCGATGAGGTGCGCCAACTCAAAGCTCGCGCTGATCTTCATCTCAATCTGCCCTCTATGCGCTGCGTGGGCTATCGGCAAGCTTGGGAGATGCTCGATGGTTTGTGTAGTCAAACACAGTTCAGGGAAAAAGGCCTAGCCGCCACGCGGCAACTCGCCAAACGGCAAGCCACCTGGCAGCGCAGCATGCAGATGCCAGCGTTTAACAAGCATGTAATTGAAGCAGATAGCCCCACTGCTGCACCGGATGCAATGCGGTTGATACAGTCTTGGTTATGAAGAAACTGCACATGCAAGGTCAAGTGTGAGCGAAGCGATCGTTGTTCGAATCAAAGATCTTGCCAAACGCTATGGCCAGACAAATGTTTTCACGGGCGTGAGTTTGCAAGTAGCTGCTGGTGAATTCGTTGCCATCGTGGGCGATTCGGGTGTAGGCAAATCTACTTTACTTAATTGCATGGCTGGGCTCGATCATTGGGATGCAGGCTCGCTCCATGTGCAGGGCGCAGACCTTGGCGCACTCAGCGATGAGCAGCTTGCGCTTTGGCGGCGCAAATCTGTCGGGTTTGTTTTTCAAGCTTTTCATGTGTTGCCGCATTTGGATGTGGCGCAAAACATTGGCCTGCCTTTGCTGCTGCTCAAGGCACAGCCTGCGCAGATCACGCCACGCGTCAACACGATGCTTCAAGCCGTTGGTTTAGAAGGCTTAGGCGCTCGCCTGCCTCAGGAGCTCTCTGGCGGCCAGCTCCAACGCGTGGCCATTGCCCGAGCCCTCGTGCATGCGCCAGCTCTCGTGCTAGCCGATGAGCCCACTGGCAACCTTGATCCGAGCACCGCCGAAAAGGTGATGGATGCTTTGATTTCGCAAACGCGAAGCAGTGGCGCGGCGCTCGTGCTCGTGACGCATTCGCAAGCCGCTGCATCGCGCGCTGACCGTGTGCTGCATCTGACTGCGCAAGGCATTCGCGCATGATGGATTTGCTGCGCAGCTTCTCTTGGCAAGAGCTGCGCCAGCATCCTTGGCGCTATGCTGCGGCACTCTCCAGCATAGCGCTTGGCGTGGCGCTGGCGTTTTCTGTGCATTTGATCAATGCGAGTGCGCTCGCCGAGTTTTCTTCAGCGCTCCAATCCGTGCAGGGTCAGCCTGATGCGAGCGTGCGTGGCGTATCAGGCTCAGGCTCAGGCCATTTTGATGAAGCAGTTTTTGAAACCATTGCTGCGCACGAAGCAGTCGAATTGGCATTCCCGGTATTGGAGTTATCGACCTACGCCCTGAATTCCAATAACAAAAAAATTGCAGTTCGTATCGTCGGTTTGGATGCTTTGTCTGCAGCGCAAATGGCGCCTGCGCTGATCCCGCGCCCAAAAGAGACTGCTGCACGGTTTGCATTGTTTGCACCGCGCCAAGCGTTTTTAAATGCAGCAGCGATGCAGGCGTTAGGCGATGCTGAGCTGCGCATTGTCAACGGTAGCCGCATTGAAACTTTGCAAGCGGCGGGCAGCATCTCCGCGCCGGGAGCGCCGCTCATCGTGATGGATTTGGGTGCGATGCAAGACGCCTTCAATGCCCAAGGCCAACTCAGTCGAATCGATCTTCGGATGCGTGCGGGCGCATCACCCTCCTCCATCACGCTGCCCTCGCACTTGCTGCTCGCCCAACCCGATGATGCGGGCGAACGCACGGATCAGCTCTCGCGCGCTTACCGCGTGAACATGACTGTGCTCTCGTTGGTCGCGCTATTCACAGGCGCATTTCTCGTTTACTCCGTTCTCACGCTGGCAGTCGCCAAACGCGCTCAGCAATTCGCATTGCTCGGCGTGTTGGGTTTAACTTCTCGCCAGCGCCTGCAGCTGGTATTGGTTGAAGCCAGCTTACTTGGCGCACTGGGTGCTGCGCTTGGCATTGCGCTGGGTGCCGGCCTTGCCACATGGGGCTTGCGAGCGCTCGGCGGGGATTTGGGGGGCGGCTACTTTTCGGGCGCAACGCCGCCGCTGCAATGGAGCACCTTTGCAGCAATAGCCTATGGCACGCTCGGCTGGCTCGCATCGGTTGCAGGCGCTTGGTGGCCAGCGCGCGCTGCGCAAAGCTTGCCACTCGCGCAAACCTTGAAAGGTTTAGGCCACGTTCACAGTCAGCAGCGCAAACCTTGGATCGCTCTTCTTTTGATAGCATTCAGCGCACTATTTTCTTGGGCTCCACCTTTATTTGGCATGCCCATTGCTGCTTACTTTGCAGTGGGGTTGCTGCTGGTCGGCGGCATGGGCTTGCTGCCTTGGGGCGTGAGCTTGTTGTACGACCGCCTCTCGCCGCTGGTGGCTACAAAAGCTTTGCCGATGCTTGCGGTGGAGCGCGCTCGGCGCATGCGCGAAGTGGCTGTGGTCGCAGTCAGCGGTGTGGTGGCAGCGCTCAGCTTAGGTGTGGCGCTCACGGTGATGGTCAGCAGTTTTCGCGTGTCGGTCAGCACTTGGCTCGATACCATGCTGCCCGCGCCGCTTTATACACGACTCACTTCATCAACCCAGATGGCCGACGGTTTGTATTTCTCTCCCGATAGGGTGCAAGCTATAGCTATGCTGCCCGGTGTGCAGCGCGTGGAGGGGATTCGCTTGCGCAATCTGAATCTGGGATCGACGCTGCCTGATGTGCAGCTGATCGCGCGCCCGATCAAGCTGCAAAACGCAGCGAAGACGCTACCGCTGGTAGGCGAGATTTTTCAGCCTCCCGCAGCAGGTGCGATTCCTGTGTTTGTCAGTGAGGCGATGCTGCAGCTCCATCAAGCCGTTCCAGGCCAGATTTATGATCAAAAGTGGCTTGTAGCCGGCATCAAATCTACCCAAAGTGCTACTGAATCTATAGCAAATCAAACGCCGCCCGTTTTCTATGTTGCAGGCGTCTGGCGTGATTACGTGCGGCAGTTTGGCTCGATCGTGATGGATCATGCGCAGTATGTGCAGCTCTCGCGTGATGAGAGGATTAATGATTTGGCCATCTGGCCTCAAGCTAATGCCAACACCCTAGCCATCCAAAGCCAAGTGCGCCAGCTCTTTAGCGAAGATACTGCACTTGCGAATTTGGTGGAATTTGCCAGCAGCGCAGAGATTCGTAGCATTTCGCTCAAAATGTTTGATCGCAGCTTCGCAGTGACGTATTGGCTGCAAGCGGTGGCGATAGCGATTGGCCTCTTTGGCATTGCCACAAGTTTTTCAGCGCAGGTGTTGTCTAGGCGCAAAGAGTTTGGCTTGCTCGCGCATTTGGGGCTGACTCGCTCCCAGATACTCCGCGTGGTGGCGCTCGAAGGCGCTGCGTGGACGGCGATTGGCGCGATAGCGGGCTGCATGCTTGGCCTACTCGTCTCACTCGTGCTCATTCATGTGGTCAATCCGCAGAGTTTTCGCTGGACGATGGACATGAGCATTCCATGGTTGCGCCTACTCTATCTCGCAGCAGCGGTGATGCTCGCCGGTACGATCACCGCTTGGCTCGCTGGCCGCGCTGCCGCTTCGCGCGATGCCGTGCTTGCTGTCAAGGAAGATTGGTGATGCTTCGCCGCGCTGCATTACTCTCCCCCGCACTATTGGCTTGGCGCGAGGCACTGGCTTTGCCAACGAAGGCGCTTAGCTTCCCACGCGAGCACGGCTCGCATCCAGCGTTCCGTACAGAATGGTGGTATCTCACCGGCTATGCCGACGTTGGCACACGCGATCAGCCCCGTTTACTCGGCTTTCAAATCACCTTCTTTCGCTCACGCATTGATGCAGCGCAATCACTCAAATCTCGCTTCGCAGCCCAGCAAATCCTCTTCGCCCATGCCGCGCTCACAGACGTATCAGCGCAAAAGCACTGGCACGATCAGCGCATCGCCCGCGCAGGATTTGGTATAGCAACAGCCGCAGAGCAAACCACCGATTTAAAGCTGCGTGATTGGACGTTGCAACGAAACGCAGGCGGCGCATACACAAGCCGAATCACTGCAAAAGACTTTCAATTCGATCTGCAATTCATCCCGAAACAGCCCTTGCTTTTACAAGGCGAGCGTGGCCTCTCACGCAAAGGCCCTGAGGCCAAACAAGCCAGCTATTACTACAGCCAACCGCAATTGACCGCCAAGGGCCGCATCACGCATGCAGGTCAACAATCTGCTGTCAAAGCAGGCATCGCTTGGCTGGATCACGAGTGGAGTGAGGAAATCCTCCATCCTGAGGCCGTTGGCTGGGATTGGATTGGCATGAATCTCTTTGACGGCAGTAGCCTGACCGCATTCCAACTGCGCCGCATGGATTGCTCAGCGCTTTGGGCGGGCGGCAGTTTCCGAAATGCCATCTCCGCCACATCCGCCACAACCATCTTCCAACCCACAGAGGTGAGTTTCAAAGCAGGAGAAATTTGGGTCAGCCCCAGCAGCGCAGGCCGTTACCCCATTCAATGGCAAGTGACCACCCTACGCGGCACATTCACCATACGTTCGCTCATGAATTCTCAAGAGCTAGATAGCCGCAGCTCAACCGGTACAGTCTATTGGGAAGGCTTGGCTGATCTGCTCGATACCCAAGGCCGTCTTGTTGGGCGTGGCTATTTAGAGATGACAGGCTATGCCGGTCGACTACAAATTTAATAGCACTCTGCGCAATATTTACGCCGGCTATACCCTGTTTTTCACCTCAAGTTTCTACAATCCAAGCGCTAGCCCTCACATGGGCACATTCATCAATCGCAAAGAGGCCAGCGCCATGATCTGCGCTGATTGCACCAACTCTTCAATCCCCACATACTCATCGGGTTGATGCGCCAAATCCAAAATGCCGGGGCCGTAGGCAATCACGTCTTTCAGATGGCCGGTGCGCACAATATGCTTGTGGTCATACGTGCCAGGGCTGGAAATATAGCTGGGCTCACGACCCAGCACGCGAGCGATAGCACGCGCTGTGGCATCCACCACGGGCGTATCTTTCGGCGTTGCAGTTGGCACAAAGCTCATAATTTCACGGATATTGAAATCAAAGCCGGGGCGCGTGCGCTGAAGCTCTTGCAGCATCTCCAAAATCTCGCGTTTCACATCTTCTAAATTTTCTTCAGCAATAAAGCGCCGATCCAGCACCGCGCGGCAACTGTGCGCCACCACGGGCGCGGGCGTATCCGCCGTCGGCCAGCCGCGTGCATCGCTGGCATAGCGCTGCTCAACTTGCCCGCCATGAATGCTGTTCACGTTCAGCGTGGACACTCTCGCGCCCGGTGGCTCCACGGGCTCAGCTGTGCGCCTCGCTCCAAGCGTAGGCTGTAATTTTGTCTCCAACAAATGAATAAACGCGCTCATGTGATTGATCGCGCTATCACCCAAAAATGGCATTGAGCCATGTGCAATACGCCCTTTGGTTTCCACCTCGGCCCAATACACGCCGCGATGCCCCAAGCAAATGCGATCCACACCCAGCGGCTCAGGAATGATCACATGA
The DNA here is from genome assembly GCA_043777675.1 of Comamonadaceae bacterium. Classification (GTDB taxonomy): domain Bacteria; phylum Pseudomonadota; class Gammaproteobacteria; order Burkholderiales; family Burkholderiaceae_C; genus JANMDU01. The sequence goes on from JAYWHR010000047.1 coordinate 185,011, forward strand.
TGCACACGCGGCTTGGAGAAATAACCCTTCTCCGCTAAATAGCCCACACCTGCAAACCCGCCCGATTCTTCATCCACTGTGCCACTGATCTCCAGCGTGCCATTGAAGGGAATGCCGCTGTCTATCAGCGCCTCGCAAGCAATCACGCTGGATGCCAACCCGCCCTTCATATCGCAAGCGCCTCGCCCATAAACTTTGCCATCGCGCACCTCCCCGCCAAACGGCTCAAACGTCCAGCCACTGCCGGCCTCGACCACATCGATGTGACTGTTGAAATGCACACATTCGCCGTTGCCCACCTCTCCGTGTCTTTTGCCCTGGCCTTCATAGCGCGCCACCACATTCGTACGCGGATGCGAATCACTATCGCCCGGCGCACCCTCGGCGCGAATGTATTCAACCGCAAACCCCTTTTTTTTCAACCGCTCGCCCAGAAACCGCGCACACGCCTCGTAAGCATCACCGGGTGGATTGATCGTCGGAATGCGGATCAAATCTTGCGTGAGCGCAGTCACTTCCTCGCGGCGAGATTCGATGGCAGAAAGAAGTTTTGTGGAGTATGCGTCAGAAGTCATAAATACGAGCATACATCTAAAGCGTTTAGGCTGTTTGTCGTTATTTTTGCAGCGCTAAATGCTATTGAATTAATAGCGCATCGCTGACCACGCTCGGGCGGAGCGTTAAACCAAGCCAGCGTTATCGCAAGCCCGGCTTGGATTGGAGGTATTGCACAAAAGTGCGAGCTGCAGCAGATAGCGGATAGTCTTTTCGCCAAACCACTTGCCATTGGCGCTGCAAAGGAAATCCATTGACTTTCAGCTCGACTAAGCCTGAATGCGCAGCGCTGCCGGTGAATGCCATGCGCGAGATCACACCAATCCCCAAGCCTGAAGCCACAGCATGCTTGAGTGCTTCATTGCTGCCCAAGCTCATGGCTATGCGCGGCTCAAAACTGTGTGCCATGAAGTGCTGCAGAGCTACTGTGCGTGTGCCGCTGCCGCTTTCACGCATCAGCCAGCGCTCAAGTTGCAATTGGGTAAGCTGCGTACGTTTGCCAGCGCGTGGATGGTTTGCACCTGCAATCACCACCAAAGGATTGGCCATAAAAGGCAAAGCATCCAGTGGTAAATGCGCCGGTGGCAGCATCATCACCGCCAAATCGTCACTGTGTTTTTCAAGCCGCTCCACCACGCGATCACGGTTTTCTACAGCCAAATCAATATCTACCCCCGGATGCGCAGCAGCGAAGGGCCCGAGCAGATCGGGCACAAAGTATTCGGCTGTGGTCACTGCTGCAATTTTGAGCCGCCCACGCACTAAACCCTGCATATCGGAAAGCGTGGATTCAAAGCGCTGCCAGCAGCCCACCACTTCGCCCACAGTTTCCAACAGCGCGTGCCCGGCAGCCGTGAGTTGAATGCGCCGGCCCACCGTATCAAAAAGCGGTGTACCTGCCGCGCCCGCCAACTCTTTGAGCTGTACGCTCACTGTGGGCTGCGAGACATGCAACTCCTGTGCAGCGCGCGTGACCGAGAGCAGCCGCGCCGTGGCTTCAAAGGCGCGCAGCTGCTGGGGAGTCGTTCGCAGTAAACGCTGTAAGTGTCTATTCATAGCTTTTATTCTATGCGAATCATAAAAATAAAGTATTTTTCTTAATGATTGATTGTGCCTACAGTTCGATCATGTCTACAGATTTTGTAGATCACTCCTCGAAAGATCATCATGAATTTTGACTCCCACAGCCTCCTCAAACCCGCATCGGACGCCAAGCTTGCCACACCCATCACCGTAGCCTATGGCGATGGCATCGGCCCTGAAATCATGGCCGCTACGCTGCGCATTTTGCAAGCCGCTGGCGCACGCATTGCGCCCGAGATGGTGGAGATTGGCGAAAAGGTTTACTTGGGTGGCAACAGCGCGGGTATTGAAGACAGCGCTTGGGAAAGCCTGCGCCGCACCAAAGTCTTCTTAAAAGCACCGATCACCACACCATCCGGCGGCGGGTACAAAAGCCTGAATGTGACAGTGCGCAAAACGCTCGGGCTTTACGCCAACGTGCGACCCTGTGTGAGCTACGCTCCTTTTGTAGATACGCTGCATCCGAAAATGGATTTGGTGATCGTGCGCGAAAACGAGGAGGATTTGTATGCGGGCATCGAGCATCGGCAAACCGATGAGGTCTTCCAATGCTTGAAGCTGATCACGCGGCCCGGCTGCGAAAAAATCGTGCGCTACGCCTTTGAGTATGCGAAGAAAAATGGCCGCAAAAAAGTCACTTGCATGATTAAAGACAACATCATGAAGATGACCGATGGCCTGTTTTATCAAGTGTTTGAAGAGATCGGCGCGCAGTATCCTGACATCACGCGTGATCGGTACATCATCGACATCGGCGCTGCAAAATTAGCCACACGGCCAGAATTGTTTGATGTGATCGTGACACCCAATTTGTATGGCGACATTCTCTCGGACATCGCGGCTGAGATGACGGGCAGCGTCGGCTTGGCGGGCAGCGCCAATATTGGCGAGCATGTGGCGATGTTTGAAGCGATTCACGGCAGCGCACCAGACATCGCGGGCAAAGATATGGCCAATCCGAGCGGCTTGCTTTTAGGCGCAGTGATGATGCTGGTGCATATCGGTCAGCATGAAGTGGCGGCCAACATTCACAATGCGTGGCTGGCCACGTTGGAAGCGGGTATTCAAACTGCTGATTTGCTCAACGGAAAAGAGGCGCAAGCCGTCGGTACAGCAGCATTTGCAGATGAGGTGATTGCGCGGCTGGGGCAAAAGCCCAGACAGTTCAAGCCCGTAGCCTATACAGCCCATGAAAAAGCCAACAAAGGAGCCAAGCCAACAGTTGCCACAGCGCCACTTTACACACGCGCTGAGCCTATGAAAAAAGCCTTAGTGGGCGTAGATATCTTTTTGCATGCTTGCCCGATCAGCCCGGATTATTTAGCCATGCTTTTGCAAGGCCCTGCAAGCCAGCTCAGCGCAGTCAAGCTGCAAATGATCACCAATCGCGGCGTAAAAGTCTGGCCGCATGGCTTTGCCGAGACTTTCTGCACCGATCACTGGCGCTGCCGCTTTGTAGCCACGGATACGAGCGGAGAGATCACGCACCGTGACATTGTGGCTCTGCTATCACTATTGACTGAAGCCGGGCTGGATGTGATCAAAACTGAGAATTTGTGTACTTTCGACGGTGAACGTGGCTTTGCATTAGGCCAAGGCCAATAAGGCGATTGTTAAGTTTCTACAATGCCCAGATGGCAACATCTGGGCATTCATCATTGCGCATCGTCACTTGGAACATCCACAAAGGTGTCCGCGGCTTAGGCTTGCGCAAGCGTTTGGAGATTCACAATATGCAAGCCGCAGTGGCTGGTTTGCATGCCGATGTGATCTGTCTGCAAGAAGTGCGCCGGATTAATCATAAAGAAGCCGAGCACTTCACGCAGTGGCCATCTCTGCCGCAAGCGGATTTTCTGGCACCACCGGGCTATGAGGCGGTTTATCGGACGAATGCCTTCACCAAACACGGCGAGCATGGCAACGCCTTGCTTTCTCGCTACCCTGTAGTTGAACACGCGCATGAAGACATGAGCGATCACCGCTTTGAGCAACGTGGCTTGCTGCACGCAACGCTGTTTATTCAAGATAAGAATGTGCATGTGATCGTGGTGCATTTAGGTTTGATCGCATCGAGCCGCTCAAGGCAATTGGCGCAGCTCTCTCAATATATTGAGCGTGATATCCCAAAGAATGATCCCCTCATCGTGGCCGGAGATTTCAATTCACCGATTGCGCCCATGCGCTGGGCGCAATCAGCATTGGGTGCTTCAAACGCGATGCACCACAAGCCTCTGCTCAAAGCGTTGAGTGGTCATGCCACCTTCCCATCGCGTTTGCCCCTCGTACAGCTTGATCATGTATTTGTGCGGCATGCCCAGATCTCTGCCACCCGCGTGCCACAAGAGTCGCACTGGGCACGCATGTCCGATCACTTGCCGCTCATCGTTGAAGTGCAGTTACCATGAGCGACGTGATATCGGGCCACACGCTATGCCTGCTGTGCAGCAGCAAAGATTATTTTTCTGCACTTGCGCAGGCGATGGCCAGCGCGCAGCAAGAAGTGCGGCTGGAAACATACATTTTTGACTTTACCGCGAGCGGACAAGATGTGGCCAACAGCCTGATACGCGCTGCAGAGCGTGGCGTGAAAGTGTATTTGCTGATGGATGGCGCAGGCACGTTAGCGGTGCCCGCTCAATGGCAATCGCGTTTCGATGCGGCGGGTGTGCAATGGCATATTTACAATCCCATGGATCGCTTTGGCCTCCTTCGGCCGAGCCGCTGGCGCAGGCTGCATCGCAAGCTTTGCGTGGTCGACGGCGGTACATCGCAAGCACTGGGGTTTTGTGGTGGCATCAACATTTTGGATGATTTTCATGATCCAAATCATGGCGCGTTGACCGATCCCCGCTTAGATTTTGCGGTGCAGGCCAACGGCCCGCTGTTGAGCGAGATGCATGACGCAATGCAAAAACTCTGGCTGAGACAAATGGCCTATGCGCAGATCAGCCGCAGAAAGCTGCAAGCGGCGGCTCACACCTGGATCACCTCACGTGCCTTAAGCCGCAGGCCATTGGCCGTGGCAAGCTCCAACGATATTGCCGCAACGACGCACAATGCGAATGCAGCTTTGCTGCTACGAGATAACTTACGCAACCGAAAGCGGATTGAAGCTGCGTATCTGAAAGCCATTGGCGAGGCGCAGCAAGAGATCATCATTGCGAATGCCTACTTTTTGCCAGGCCGTCGGCTACGTCAAGCCTTGTTAAGAGCGGCCAGGCGCGGCGTTAAAGTCAAGCTGCTTTTGCAAGGACGCTATGAATATTTCATGCAGTATCACGCTGCGCGACCCGTCTACGACGCATTGCTCAGCGCGGGGGTGGAGATTCATGAATATGCAGCCAGCTTTTTGCACGCGAAGGTGGCCGTCATTGATGCGTTCAGTGCGCAGGCATGGGCTACAGTCGGCTCATCAAATTTGGACCCCTTAAGTTTGCTGCTGGCCAGAGAGGCCAATGTGGTGGTGCGCGATGGCGTGTTTGCACGCGAACTCCACGAGCGTTTGATACATGCGATGACGACCGGCGGCCAGAGCGTGAGCCAGCAAAAGCTGGCGAGCCGGCCAATGCTCCAGCGAGCGCTTGATCGCATCGCGTTTGGCCTGATGCGCTTAGCCCTTGCCATCACCGGCAGGCGGTATTAAAAATTCACCACGATCATTCTATGAATGCATCTGTACATCATTCGGATTTGGTGATCCAGCGGCCAGAGGGTTTGTACTGCCCAGCTGGTGATTTTTACATTGATCCTTGGCGAGCCGTGGATCGCGCTGTGATCACGCACGCGCATGCTGATCATGCGCGTACGGGGCATGGCCATTACTTGGCGCATGTCGATGCGCAAGGCGTGATGCGCTCTCGGCTCGGTGTGATTAGTTTGCAGACGATGGAATACGGCGAGCCTGTGATGCATAACGGCGTGCGCATATCGCTGCATCCTGCGGGGCATGTGCTTGGCTCTGCTCAAGTGCGGATTGAGCACCAAGGCCGGGTGTGGGTGGCGAGTGGGGATTACAAAGTCGCGCCAGATGCGACTTGTGCGCCTTTCGAGCCGGTGCGTTGCAACACGTTTATCACTGAAAGTACGTTTGGGCTGCCAATTTACCGTTGGCTTTCTGACAAAGAAATCTTTGCCGACATCAATGCTTGGTGGGCTGCAAATGCGGCTCTGGGCAAAGCCAGTGTGCTCTGCTGCTACAGCTTTGGCAAAGCGCAGCGGATTTTGAGTGGTGTCGATGCCAGCATCGGCATGATCATCACACATGGAGCCGTCGAGCCGCTCAACCGCGCTTACCGTGAGGCTGGCGTGAAGCTACCCGAGACGCGCACTGTGAGCGAGGTGATCGACAAAAATGATTTCAAAACCTGCCTTGTGCTTTGCCCCCCGAGCGCTACAGGCACGCCATGGATCAAGCGCTTTGAGCCCTACAGCGATGCTTTTGCCAGCGGCTGGATGCTGCTGCGCGGCGCGAGAAGGCGTGGCGGCTATGACAGAGGATTTGTTTTAAGCGATCACGCCGATTGGCCGGGCTTGCATAGCGCGATAGCTGCCACACATGCTGAGCGAGTGATCGTTACACATGGCAGTGTGCCGGTGATGGTGCGCTATCTGCAAGAGAATGGTTTGCAAGCCGGGAGCTTCTCTACGGAGTATGGTGACGACAATTTAGAAGAGAAACAGCCAATAGCCGGCATAGATATTGCGCGGAGCGCTACTGATTTAATAGTTACTGAGAGCAAGCCATGAAACGGTTTGCCTTGCTCTACACCGAACTTGATGCAACCACTGCAACGAACGATAAGCTCGCTGCGCTGCAGAATTACTTCAACGATGTGGCACAAAAGCATCCGCAAGATGCAGCTTGGGCTTTGTATTTTTTAGCAGGAGGCAAGCCTAGGCAAGTGGTGAAAACGTCTTTGCTCAAACTCTGGGCGCAAGAGATGGCGGGTATTCCTGAGTGGCTTTTTGAAGAGAGCTACCAAGCTGTGGGCGATTTAGCGGAAACGATTGCCCATATCGTACCGAACAGCCTGCACACGCAAAATGAAGTGGGTTTGAGTGAATGGATCTCGCGGCTGCAAGCGTTGAAAGCGCTCGAGCAAGATGCACAAGGCGAGCAGATCAAGGCTTGGTGGCGCGAGATGGATGCACTGTCTCGATTTCTGCTCATTAAGCTCATCGGCGGCGGATTTCGCGTGGGCGTGAGCAAGCTGCTTGTCACGCGCGCGCTGGCAGCACACGCAAAGCTCGATGCCAAGATCTTGGCGCAGCGGCTCATGGGCTACACCGATGGCAAGACAATCAGCAGCGAAGCGCTCACTCTTAAATTCATAGCACTCTGCGCAGAAAATACGCCGGCTAACGAGTTAAATCGCTCAAATTCTGGCCAACCTTATCCGTTTTTCCTAGCCCATGGCTTGCCGCCAGTCGTTGCGATGGATGTGAGCAGTTTGCAGGCCGAATTGGGCGATGCCAGCGATTGGCAAGCCGAATGGAAGTACGACGGCATTCGTGCGCAGATCGTCAAGCGTGGCGGTTCTGTGCATGTGTGGTCACGCGGCGAAGAGCTCCTCAATGGGCGATTTCCTGAAATCGAATCACTCGCTACCGATCTTGCTCATGGCACTGTGCTTGATGGTGAAATTCTCGTCGTGAAAGAAGGCAAACTTCAGCCCTTCAACTTGCTTCAGCAGCGCATTGGCCGAAAAACGCTCACGAAGAAAGTGCTACAAGACGCGCCTGTGGCCTTCATGGCATATGACTTGCTAGAGACGCAAGGGCAAGACATTCGCGCTAAGCCTCAACACGAGCGCCGCAGCGAGCTTGAGGCATTGCTCACAAGCAAGAATGGCTGGCTGCTCTCGCCCCTCGTCAATACGGACGATTGGCAGCAGCTCATTGAGCAGCGCAAGCAATCCCGTGAGCGCGGTGTGGAAGGCCTCATGCTCAAGAAGAAAGATGCTGCCTACGGCCAAGGCCGCACTAAGGCGGATGGCCTTTGGTGGAAATGGAAAATTGATCCGCTCACGGTAGATGCTGTGCTGATCTACGCGCAAGCAGGCCATGGCAGGCGAGCCAGCGTCTACACCGATTACACCTTCGCGGTGTGGAACCGAGCACCGCGAGATTCAGCCGAGGCGCAAGCTGTGATTGAGGCGATAGAGCGCAGGCAGCCAGCGCAACCCGAAGCTTTGCAACTCGTGGCTTTCGCCAAAGCCTACAGCGGCCTCACCGATGAAGAGTTCAAACAGGTTGATGCGATCATCCGCAAAACCACGTTAGAGAAATTTGGCCCCGTGCGCAGCGTCAAGCCAAGCCTCGTTTTCGAACTCGGTTTTGAAGGCATCAACCGCTCGCCGCGCCACAAAAGTGGCATCGCCGTGCGCTTCCCGCGCATGCTGCGGATTCGGTCTGATAAGCCGCTGCATGAGGCCAATACCTTGATAGATCTAGGGTTACTATTAAATGCATAGCAACCAGCTTAATAAACATGCCGGCTAGGTATCTAAAACCTTAAAAAATCATATGCTTTATCATTACGGGATGCTTATGAAAACAGACCTCCCCTCCACTGGAGCAGAGCTGAGCGCGGAAGGCGTTCCGGTCTCTGTCAAAATCCGCGAGCGCATCAACGCTGCTAAAAAACGCTTCCATGCGAATGACAATATTGCCGAATTCATAGAGCCCGGCGAATTGGCCAAGCTGCTTGATGAAGTCGAAATCAAAATGCAAGGCGTGCTGGAAAGCTTAGTGATTGACACGGTCAATGACCACAACACCGGCAACACAGCCCGCCGTGTGGCCAAGATGTATTTGAACGAAGTGTTCAAAGGCCGCTATGTGGAAGGCCCATCTGTGACGGAATTTCCCAACGCTGAGCACTTGAACGAACTGATGATCGTCGGCCCGATCACGGTGCGCAGCGCTTGCAGCCACCATTTTTGCCCGGTGATTGGCAAGGTGTGGATCGGCGTGCTGCCCAATGAGCACACCAATGTGATTGGTCTGTCGAAATACGCGCGCATGGCTGAATGGATCATGAATCGCCCGCAGATTCAAGAAGAAGCAGTGGTTCAATTGGCTGATTTGATTCAGCAAAAAACGCAGCCTGATGGCATGGCGATTGTGATGGAAGCAACGCATTACTGCATGGCTTGGCGTGGCGTCAAAGATATGGATTCACGCATGATCAATTCTGTGATGCGCGGCTGCTTCTTGAAAGATGCGAATCTGCGTCGCGAATTCCTATCGCTGATTCCACGCGATCCTTCTGGTAAATAATTCTGAGATTTTTAAAATGTTAGTCCGCCTCCTCTACGTCAGCCGTCTGGCTGATCCCACCAAGCCCGAAGTGATCGATGGCATTTTGAGCGATTCGCGCAAACATAACCCTGAGCTTGGCATCACAGGCATTCTTTGCTACGGTGGTGGGATTTTCTTGCAAGCCATAGAAGGTGGACGCACCCAAGTCAGTGATCTCTACAACCACATCAGCAAAGATAAGCGCCATAAAGATGTCGTGTTGCTCGACTTCCAAGAGATTCAAGAGCGCAGATTTGGCGGTTGGACCATGGGGCAAGTCAATTTGGCCAAGCTCAACACATCCATCGTATTGAAATACTCTGAGAACTCAGAACTTAATCCCTACGCGGTGAGCGGCAAGGTCTCTCTGGCCTTACTGGAAGAGCTGATGGCCACAGCCAGCATCATCGGCCGGGCTTGATGCAAAGACGCGCTGCCATAGCCATCGGGGCTGCTTTATGCAGCCCTTTTGCATGGTCGCAATCTCCGGCAGCTGCTGGCGATGTGATCAGCCTGGATGAAGCGCGCCGTTGGCATGAATCTGGCGCTGCCGTGCTCATCGATATTCGCGAGCCTTCTGAGCATGCTACAGGCGTGGCCGCTGGCGCACTCTTGATTCCCATGAGCCAACTGGGCAAAAGAGTACAAGAGATTCCTTTGGCATCCGACAAGCCTGTGCTGCTGATTTGTAACACGCAAAATCGCTCTGCCAGCACACTCAAAGCACTTCGCCAGCAACTGGGCGAGCAGCGCTATGCCCATGTGCGCTATGTGCATGGCGGCATGAGCGAATGGGCCAAGCGCGGCTGGCCGATCGTTGCGCCCAACAAGCCTTAAGCCCACTGGCGATCTATGCCGATGACTGCATTAGCTTTGGTGCTGACTGGCGCGTTGATTCATGCGCTGTGGAATATCGCCGCTAAAAAAGCTGGCGGCGATGCACGCTTCGCATTTTTTTGCGCTGTGGTGATGTTCCTTTTTTGGTCGCCCCTGTGCATTTGGCTGGGCTGGCATGTGATCCCAACATGGGGCTGGAAAGAATGGACGGCCATTGCCATCAGCGGCTTCGTGCATTGGCTGTATTTCATTTGCTTGCTCACAGGCTACCGCAAGAGTGATCTGACCGTGGTGTATCCGGTGGCGCGCGGCAGCGGCCCCTTGCTCTCATCGGGTGTGGCAGTCGTCGTTTTCGGAGAGCAACTCTCGGCCTTTGGCGCGTTAGGTATTGCAGGCGTCGTGATCGGTGTATTCTTGGTAGCTGGTGGTCCAGCGCTGCTCAGCTCTGCGCACGATCCGTACAAACGCGCACGCATTAAAACGGGCGTATTTTGGGGGGCGCTCACGGGCGTGTTGATTGCGTCGTACACCATCCTTGACGCATGGACAGTCAAGGTGCTGGCCGTCTCGCCGATTTTGTTTGACTACTGGTGCAATATTCTTCGCATGCCCTACAGCGCCGTGCCCGTGCTGCGCGATATTCCAGAGGCCAAGCGCTTGTGGAAGCTTCAGTGGAGGCATGCAGCAGTTGTCGGTATTTTTAGCCCGATTGGCTATGTGCTGGTGCTGTATGCCGCCATCATGGCGCCAGTCAGCCACGTCGCGCCAGCGCGCGAAGTGAGTATGTTGTTTGCTGCGCTGATCGGCGGGCAGTTGCTCGGCGAGAGTGATCGCGGCTTGCGAATATTGGGCGCTTGCGCCATTGCGGCCGGCGTGATGGCCTTGGCATTGGGCTAAGAAGAACATGCACATCATCGGATGCGACTTCTCTTCGAGCCCCTCTAAGCGTAAGCCCATTGTGGTGGCGCTCAGCAACGAAATTTTAGAAGAAAATGGTATATTGCCGGCATATTCATTGCGCTGTGTGCTATCAAAATTAGAGCGATTTGAATCCCTCGATGCGTTTGGCGATTGGCTCAAAACAGATCGCTCATGGATCGGTGGCTTCGATTTGCCTTTCGGCTTGCCCCGCGAGCTTGTAGAGACTTTGCAATGGCCACTTGACTGGCATCACTGCATGCAGCATTACGCTAGCATCTCACGCGAGGAGATCAGAGCCACTTTCAAAGCTTTCTGCGATGCAAGACCCGTTGGCGGCAAATTCGCGCATCGCGCCGCGGATGGACCAGCGGGCAGCAGCCCCAGCATGAAATGGGTGAATCCGCCAGTCGCGTACATGCTGCATGCTGGCGTGCCGCTGCTGCTTCAAGCAGGTTGCCACTTTCCTGGTTTGCACAAAGGCCATGTGAACAAAGTGGCGCTGGAAGCCTACCCCGGCCTGTTGGCCAGAGAAATCATCGGCACGCGCAGCTACAAAAGCGACGATAAATCCAAACAAACACCCGAGCGCTTGATCGCTCGCAAAGATATCTTGACGGCATTAGAAATCGGCCAAACGCGGTTGAAAGTGCGCCTCAAACTCTCCAACGTGCAGCGTGAGCAACTGATTGACGATGCAAGCGGCGACAGCCTAGACGCAGCGCTATGCATGCTGCAAGCGCATTGGGCGTATGGGAAGCATCTTGCTGGCAAGAAAAATTATGGTCTTCCAAAGTTTGATGCGCTGGAAGGCTGGATCGTAACGGCCTAAGACAGCTGCTGGTGATTGGGCTATCTCCTGCAGCAAAATAAAGGGGGAGACGGGCAAAGCCCGGCGGAGGACATTTGCGTAGGGGGATAGCCCAAGCGCCAGCAGCAAGCCAAGGTCTACGCACGCAACATCAGCGCCGAGAGCCAAAAATTGCCGTCCCCACGCGCACCATCGTGCTGCCCTCTTTGACCGCTGCTCGCAAATCCGCGCTCATCCCCATGGAGAGCGTATCAAAGCCAGGAATATGCTCTTTTATAGACAGAAATAGCGCCTTAGCCGGTATAAACGCTGCGCAAGCAGCTATGAAATCAGGAGCAGGCTCGGGGATCACCATGATGCCGCGCAATTGCAAATTCGGTAGCTTTGCGATCTGTTGTGCAAGTGCGGTGGCTTCGCTGGGCATGCAACCCGACTTATTCAAACCACCATCGATATTGACCTGTAAACATATTTGCAGCGGCGGTAAATGCGCAGGCCGTTGCTCAGACAGGCGCTGCGCGATCTTCAAACGATCAACGCTATGCACCCAATGAAAATGCTCGGCCACGAGGCGCGTTTTGTTACTTTGAATCGGACCGATCATGTGCCATTCAATGTCGGACAAATCAACCAAAGCTTGTGTCTTGTCTACGCCTTCTTGAATATAGTTTTCCCCAAAGCACCGCTGCCCTGCCTCATAAGCTTCACGCACTGCATGATGGGAGAAAGTTTTGCTGACAGCTAAAAGCTGCACCGCGTCAACAGAACGAGCAAATTCACCACACGCTGCGTGAATCTGCGCCTTGACGCTGGCCAAATTGTCTGAAATCATGCTCATAATGTGTCAATAACTGTACAACGCTCAATTTTGCTCATCATGGATATTACCCAGCTACTTGCCTTCAGTGTCAAAAACAAAGCCTCTGACCTCCATTTGTCTGCTGGCCTGCCTCCCATGATCCGCGTGCATGGCGATGTACGCCGCATCAATGTGGATGCACTGGATCACAAAATGGTTCATAGCATGGTGTATGACATCATGAACGATTCTCAGCGCAAGCAGTATGAAGAATTTTTGGAGTGCGATTTTTCTTTTGAGATAGAAGGCTTGGCGCGCTTTCGCGTGAACGCTTTCAACCAAAATCGCGGCGCGGCAGCAGTATTCCGGACCATTCCATCGAAGATTCTCACGCTTGAGCAGCTCAACGCACCGAAGATTTTTGGTGATTTGGCCATGAAGCCTCGCGGTATGGTGCTCGTCACCGGCCCCACAGGCTCGGGCAAATCTACCACGCTTGCTGCCATGGTTAACCACTTGAACGAAACTGAGTACGGCCACATTCTTACTGTGGAAGACCCGATTGAATTCGTGCATGAGTCCAAAAAATGCTTGGTGAATCAGCGTGAAGTCGGGCCCATGACGCTTTCATTCGCTGCCGCTTTGAAATCTGCTCTGCGCGAAGACCCCGACTGTATCCTCGTGGGTGAGATGCGCGATCTGGAAACGATTCGCTTGGCGATGACGGCTGCGGAGACGGGGCACTTGGTCTTTGGCACGTTGCATACATCTAGCGCCGCAAAAACGATTGACCGGATCATTGACGTGTTCCCTGCTGATGAAAAAGAGATGGTACGCGCCATGCTTTCCGAGTCGTTGCAAGCTGTGATTTCACAAACCCTGTGCAAAACCAAAGACGGCAATGGCCGCGTGGCAGCGCATGAGATCATGCTCGGCACGCCCGCTATCCGCAATTTGATTCGCGAAGCCAAGGTGGCGCAGATGTATTCCTCGATTCAAACGGGTAACAGCGTGGGCATGCAGACCCTTGACCAGAATTTGACCGATCTCGTCAAACGCAACATGATCACGCCGGCTGAAGCGCGCAGCAAAGCGAAGATTCCCGAAAACTTCGTAGGTTGATAGTTAAGCACAAATGCAAATACCGGACGCAGAAGACGCAGAGGTTACGCAAAAGACGCAAAAGACGCAAAAGAAATACAAAATGGTTTTTCTCTTTTCTGCGCCTTCTGCGTAACTTTTGCGTCTTCTGCGTCCGGCATTTTTATATTTCTCTTGTATTTGCAATAGATAAGGAGGCGTTTCATGGAACGCGACCAAGCTTCGAAGTTTATCAATGACCTTTTGAAATTGATGACCAGCCGCAATGGCTCTGATTTGTTTCTCACCAGCGATTTTCCGCCTGCTGTGAAGGTGGATGGCAAGATTGCGAAGGTCTCTCCGCAGCCCTTGACAGCCGCGCACACACTCGCGCTGGCTCGCTCCATCATGAATGATAAGCAGGCGGCTGAGTTTGAGCGCACGAAAGAATGTAATTTTGCGATTGCACCACCGGGCGTAGGCCGATTTCGCGTGAATGCCTTCATCCAACAAGGCAAAGTGGGCATGGTGCTGCGCGTGATTCCACAGACGCTACCGACCATCACATCGCTGGGCTTGCCGCCGGTGCTCTCCGATCTGGTGATGACCAAGCGCGGGTTGATGATCTTGGTCGGGGCAACAGGCTCGGGCAAATCAACCTCGCTTGCCGCGATGATCAATCACCGCAATGAAAACTCCTATGGTCACATCATCACGATTGAAGACCCTGTGGAATTCGTGCATCCACATAAAAACTGCGTTGTCTCGCAGCGCGAAGTCGGCTTAGATACTGATTCTTGGGAAGCCGCACTCAAGAACACGCTGCGTCAAGCGCCTGATGTCATTTTGATGGGCGAGATCCGTGATCGTGAGACGATGGAGCACGCTGTTGCCTTCGCCGAAACCGGCCACCTCTGCATGGCGACACTGCACGCTAACAGCGCCAACCAAGCACTTGATCGCATCATCAACTTTTTCCCAGAAGAGCGTCGAGCGCAACTGTTGATGGATTTGTCGCTTAACCTCAAAGGCTTGATCTCACAACGCTTGGTGCCCAAGCAAGATGGCAAAGGCCGCTTTGCTGCTGTGGAAATTTTGATCAATACGCCTTTGATTTCTGATTTGATCTTCAAAGGCGAAGTGGCTGAGATCAAAGAAATCATGAAAAAGAGCCGCAATCTGGGCATGCAAACCTTTGACCAAGCGCTTTTTGACGGTTTCGAAGCCGATGAAATCACCTTTGAGGATGCTCTGCGTAATGCGGATTCGGTCAATGATTTACGCTTGCAGATTAAACTTCATTCGAAGCGCGCAAAGACCACTGATTTAGCGGCCGGCACTGAAATGTTTGCTATTGTTTAGTTTTTTTAATTCCAGTTCTTCATGTCTTCTATCCATTCAAAAACATACGAATCAACGGCATCTCAAAAAGTTGCCTTTCTTGGCCTTGGCGTCATGGGTTATCCGATGGCGGGCCATCTAGCAACGAATGGCCATCATGTCACGGTGTACAACCGCAACGCTACAAAAAGCGAAGCATTCTGCGCAGAATTCAAGGCGGCAAAGCGTGGTTTAACGCCCAAAGAAGCAGTAGCCGACGCAGATATCGTCTATTGCTGCGTGGGAAATGATGATGATTTGCGTAGCGTCGTCCTTGGCCCTGATGGCGCTTTTGTCGGCATGAAGAAGGGTGCGATTTTTGTCGATCACACCACGGCATCAAGCAACATCGCACGTGAGCTTTACGCAGCAGCTATTGCCACGGGTTTGCATTTCGTGGATGCGCCTGTCTCGGGTGGCCAAGCGGGTGCTCAAAATGGTTTACTGACTGTTATGTGCGGCGGAGATCAAGCGGCCTTTGATGCAGCCAAGCCTGCTGCCATGGCGTTTTCTAAAGCCTTCACGCGCATGGGCGAAGCAGGTGCTGGCCAACTCACCAAAATGGTCAATCAGATCGCGATTGCTGGCCTTGTACAAGGTTTGTCGGAGGCCGTTGCTTTCGGTCAAAAAGCCGGGCTCAATGTCAATCTCGTGCTTGATGTGATTGGCAAGGGCGCAGCGCAAAGCTGGCAAATGGACAATCGCGGCAAAACCATGGTGGCCGACAAGTTCGATTTTGGCTTTGCCGTGGATTGGATGCGTAAAGATCTGGGCCTCGTGCTCGACGAAGCTAAGCGCAATGGCGCGCGTTTGCCCGTGACGGCTTTGGTGGATCAGTTTTATGCGGATGTGCAGCACCTCGGTGGGCAGCGTTGGGATACTTCTAGTTTGATCAAGCGGTTGAAGTGATCTGTGTGTTGGTTGAGGTTTTGGGCGGCTGGCTGCGCTTGGGCTATCCCACTGCGCAAATGTCCCCCGCGCTGGCCTTCGGCTGGCGCTCCTCCTTTATTTTGCTACGTGAGATAACCCAATCACAGCCGGCTATCTAAGGGGATACCTACCAACCTAGCATCAAGCGCAGCGGTAAATACACCGCCATGCCGCCGATGATGCAAGCCAGCGTATCGCGCCGCCAATAAAAAATCGCAGCGCCGACCAAAGCGCCATAGATTCGCGCATCTTGCAACGTGGCAATCAACTGGCCTTGCGTCATCACGATTTCGGGAACAATCACGGCAGACAGCGCGGCTATCGGTGCATATTGCAGGCCACGTTGCGCCCAATGGGGGAGATGAAGATCTTTTTTGCTGATGAAGAAAAATGAACGCGTGATCACGGTGACGACGGCCAAGCCGACGATGACGCCTAGCGTCCAGAGATCAGTTTCGCCGCTGGTCATGATGGTTTGAGTGCTGGGCGAAAGCGCTCAAGACTCAGGCAGATGACGACAGCCACGCCAATGGCGACCAAGATATTCAGGCGCAGCGGCAGGGCGAATGCCACGACACCTGCAGCTCCTGCAATCAGCGCTGAAACAATGCGCAACTGGCCTGAAGCGAGCGAGCATGCGATACCGAGCAAAGCGAGCGTACCCGCAAATCCTAAGCCCCAAGCTTGAGGAATTAAATTGGCCAGCAGCACGCCCGCCACGCAGGGAAAAACCCACGAGGCCCAGTTGGTCAAACTGTTTCCCAACAGATAAGCCTGCTGCTTGGCACGCTCTTTTTGGATCATTTCTATAGATTTTCGGCTCGTCGCCAGTATAGAATCTGCGTGAGGCGCTATTGATTCAATAGCATTTTCAGCGGTATGCGGGTAACGCTGCACAAACATCACGTAACTCAAATCAGCGATCAGATAACCGCCGAGCATCCTGCGCCACAGCGGCAAATGCATCATGTAAGGCCGCAGATGCAGGCTGAAGACAACGAAACGCAGATTCACGCAAAAGCCTGTGGCCAAAATCACCCACATCGGCGCACCAGCCAAAATGAGCGGCATGGCAGCCAGCTGAGAACTGCCTGCAAACACAATCAAGGCCATGGCCAAACTCTCTGCGAGCGATAGACCAGATTTCATCATCGCTACACCCGTCATCAAGCCCCAAGCGGCGATTCCGGGCGAGACTGGCAACATCGCGCGTGCGCCTGTTCGAAACTCGGGATACTGCCAAAAATGAAGCAACGGCGGCTCAGGCTTATTCACCCGGCGTACTTTCAAATCGCTCACCCGCTTGAATCGAGAAGCCCCGTAGAAATTCTGCGGCGCTCAGGCGCTTGGCCCCTGAGCGCTGTAGCTCAGTGATGCGCAGCACGCTACCTGCACCGCAAGAAATATCCGCGCCTTGCTCGTTGACGAACAAAACAGTGCCCTCGCCGGCAGAGATAATGCGCGAGACGCTATCAATTTCAGAGTGATTCGCTTTGACCACCTGCGCCGCGCAGATCTTGATCACCTCGCCTCTGAGCACACCCGAGCAACCGGGCGCTGGCGCAAAAGCGCGAATGCGGCGCTCTATTTGCTCAGCACTGTCTTGCCAATTCACAGCGCTCTCGGCCTTGTCGATCTTGTGAGCGTAGGTGATGCCGTTGTGCGGCTGTGGCGTGCGCGGCAGTGGCAGCGTCTGCAAAGCTTGCACGATCATGCGGCCACCAAGCGCCGCCAATTTGTCATGCAGCCCCGGCGTATTGTCTAGCGGCTCAATGTGCAGCTTCTCGATCAACAACATATCGCCAGTATCCAGCCCCGCATCCATTTGCATAATGGTGATGCCTGTCTCAGTATCACCTGCTTCAATTGCGCGATGAATCGGCGCTGCGCCTATCCAGCGCGGTAGCAAGCTGGCGTGAATATTGAGGCAACCCAAGCGCGGAACATCGAGCACCCATTGCGGCAAGATAAGGCCGTAAGCGGCAACGATCATCACATCCGCTTGCACAGCTTCAATCTGCAATTTCGCAGCCGCCGCAACATCGGGAAATTTGCCATCCAGCCGCAAACTGTTCGGTTGCGCAACTGGGATGCCATGATCCAGCGCAAATTGCTTGACAGGCGAAGCTTGCAATTTCATCCCTCGCCCAGCAGGGCGATCAGGCTGCGTGAGCACGAGTGCTATTGTCTGCCCGGCCCTTTGTAATGCTTCGATCGCTACACGCGCAAATTCGGGCGTGCCTGCAAAAATAATTCTCATCAGTGCTTGCCAGCGATTGCATCACGCTCCGCTTTAGCCATCTTGCTTTTGATGCGTGTGCGCTTGAGCGGCGAGAGGTATTCCACAAACACCTTGCCCATCAAATGATCCATCTCATGCTGAATACAAACAGCAAGCAAACCATCGGCCTCGATCTCACGCGATACACCTTGGTCGTCAAGCGCGCGAATGCGCACTGAGCTGCTGCGCTCGATACCGTCATACACGCCGGGCACAGACAGGCAACCTTCATCACCCTTGATTTTTTCGGGGCTTGCCCAAACGATTTCTGGATTGATCAGCACCATCGGTGTGTTGTGCTCTTCGCTCACATCCATCACGATCAATCGCTCATGCACATCGACTTGCGTGGCCGCCAATCCGATGCCCTGCGCGTCGTACATCGTGGCTGACATATCGGCAATCAGTTGCTGGATTCGCGCATCTAAGCCTGCTTGTGCAGCAACCGGTTTGGCCACAGTATGCAGGCGTGGATCGGGGTACGTCAAAATGGGGAGGATCTGGGCAGTGGTCATGAGTGAGGCTAAAAATGCGGCGCAAAACACGCGCGGCGCGTCTGCTAAAGCAGGAAATGATGTATTTTCGCAATATTTCAACCCTTTCGCTGGCCATGAAAATATAAAAAAACCAAGAAATCTTGCCAAATCAACAGGTTAAGATCAGAATTGACAGTAATTTCTAGTTTTAACTTCGTGGAAAAACACGCATGAAGCACCACCATCCGCATCGAATTCTGGCTTTGGGCATGATTACCGCCTGCATCAGCTTCTCTGCTAACTTGGGCATGGCCCAAAACATCACGACTCCCGCGCAGAAGGCCACCGCGCAGCGAGTCGCCCAAGCCGGCGTCGCATTGGATGAGCTCGCCTCAAATGCGCCTGACTCTTACACGGTGAAAAGCGGCGACACGTTGTGGGCGATTTCTGGCCTGTATCTCAAGCAGCCTTGGCGCTGGCCTGAGCTGTGGGGCATGAATATGAACGATATTCGTAATCCGCATTTGATCTACCCCGGCCAATTGCTGACACTCGATAAAAGCTCAGGCCGCGCGGTGCTACGCGCGGGCGCGGGCGGCGCGGGAGGTGCCTTGCAGACCGTCAAAGTCTCGCCCCGCACGCGTTTTGGTACTTTGGCTGATGCTGCCATTCCAACGCTCGCTAATCATCTGATTGAATCTTTCTTGGCAGAGCCCTTGCTTGTCGATGCCGCTGCGCATGACAATGCACCGCGTTTGGTGGGCGCAGACAACGAGCGCATTTTGTTTGCTAAAGGTGATCGCGTGTATGCGCGAGCGACGAAAGCACAAGATTTGGCAACAGAGAAAAATTCGCCATACATCTTCCGTGTGTATCGCAATGCTGTGCCATTGCGCGATCCCTCCACTGCTCAAATTTTGGCTTATGAAGCGCAATATCTGGGCACAGCAGAGTTGGTACGCGGCGAGAGCATGCGCGATGTCACGGGAAAAGACGGTAAACCTGCCAAAGAAATCGTGCCTGCGACGTTTGATATCACCGGCAACAAAGAAGAAATGCGTGCAGGCGATCGCCTCTTGCCAGAGCCAAAGCGTGAATTCGCAGCTTACGTGCCGCGTGCGCCAGAGCGCACCATTGATGGCGTACGCGTGATGTCCATCTATGGCAATGCTGTGGCACGTGCCGGACAAAACACTGTCGTGAGCCTGAACAAAGGCGCTGCTGATGGGGTTGAGATTGGCCATGTATTGGCGATCATCAAAGACGGCCGCACCGTCACTGATAACACCGTAACGCCTCGCCAAGAGATCAAACTGCCCGATGAGCGCAATGGCCTTGCCATGGTATTCCGTACCTTTGATAAAGTGTCTTATGCGTTAATTTTGCAAATTAATGACGGTGTTAAAGTGGGCGATCGCTTACTTAATCCACGCTAAACCACGTGTTTTGTGAGCATGACGCGCGAGGAACTTAGCGCTTGGTTGCGCCTGAGCGCAGCTGATGGCATTGGCTCATTGACTGCCACCAAACTTCTTCAAAAGTTTGGCCTGCCTGAGCAGATTTTTCTCCAAAGTGCTGAGGCGCTGAGCGTTGGCCTTTCGGCCAAGCAAGTTAAAGCATTATTAGCACCCGACGAAAAGTTGCCCGCACTGATTGAAGCCACTTGGAGCTGGCTCACCGATCGAAGCGCTGCATGGCGCAAAGTGGTGAGTTTGGCCGATACCGACTACCCAAAAGCGCTACTTCAATTGCCAGATCCGCCGGTATTGCTCTACATCACGGGCTCGCAGGCAGTCTACGAGCACATCGCAGCCAAAGAAACAGCGGACGATATAGCCATTGTTGGTAGTCGCAATGCCACACCGCAAGGCTTAGCCAATGCGCGCAACTTCGCTAGCGCCTTCGCGCAATCGCGCATCCACATCGTCAGCGGCTTAGCGCTCGGCATTGATGGCGCAGCGCACGAAGGCGCGCTAGATGCGCAGCGCGATTTCGGCAGCGCAGCGGGCAGCACAGTTGCGGTAGTGGGCACAGGCTTAGATCGCGTGTACCCGAAGCGCCATCATGATCTGGCGCACCGCATCGTGCAGCATGGCTTGATCATGTCTGAGTTTCAGATTGGCACACCGCCACTTGCAGAAAACTTCCCGCGCCGCAACCGCATCATCGCTGCGCTCACGCAAGGCACGCTGGTGGTAGAAGCAGCTATCCAATCCGGATCACTGATCACCGCGCGGCAAGCCCTCGATTTAGGCAAAGATGTGTTTGCCATTCCCGGCTCGATTCATAGCCCCCAAGCCAAAGGCTGCCATCACCTGATCAAACAAGGCGCAAAGCTTGTGGAAAGTGCGCAAGATGTGATTGAAGAGTTGCCCATCCAACCCTCCATGCATCTCGCAAACGCTATGATTTCAAGAGCACTCCACGCAGATTCTGTGCCGGCGAGTAGCTCAAAAAACCTTAAAAACATCCAAGAAAACCCACTTTTTGAAGCGCTCGGCTATGACCCAATCAGCCTAGACAGTCTGATTGACCGCACGGGCATCTCAGCTGCGCAATTGCAAGTTCAATTGCTTGAATTAGAGCTCTTGGGCGACGTTGCAAGACTGCCCGGAGGCTTGTATCAAAGAATGGCGCAGGCTTAGGTTTTGAGTAGACCCCAAGCCAACCATGCCGCCGTGCCCCACATCGTGATCACCACGAGCATATCGATGGCGCGCCACACGAAGGGATGAGACAGCTTTTGTGCCATGGCAGCTGCTCCTAAGCCCAGCGTGACAAACCACAGCGCTGAGCCCACTGCAGCACCGAAGCCAAACATCAAGTTGCTCGGCGCGCTATAAGCCAGCGACGCCGTACCGATGATGACAGCTGTGTCAATCCATGCATGGGGATTGAGCCAAGAAAAAGCCAGCGCGCTCGATAGCGCGGCGCCCGTGTTGCGAGGCGCTTCTTTTTGTGCAGCTTGCAAGCCTTGCACAGCTGGTAGCCGAGCACGCTTGGCCGCTTGCCAGCCATAGTTCATCAAAAATAAAATCGCCGCACCTACCAAAGCAGCATTGATCTGCGGCGAAAGATCGCCCAATTTTGCCAAGCCAAATACGCCAATCGCAATCAAAAGTGCATCGGTGATCGCACAAGCCACCACCGTGATGCCCACATGCGAGCGCAGCAGCCCCATGCGCAACACATGCGCGTTTTGCGGGCCGATGGCTACGATCAGAGACAGGCTGAGCAACATGCCGGAGAGAAAAATATTCATGAAATAGATTGTGCTGCGTCATTCGATGCAATCAAACTAAATTAACTATTTATCAATTGAGTTAAAAATGTTTTAATTCTAGGATGCTCGATCCTAAACAACTTGAAGCCTTCGCAGCGACAATGCAAGCCGGCAGTATGGCCAGAGCGGCCCAGCAGATGCACATCACACTCGCTGCTGTCAGCATCCGCATCAAGACCCTGGAAACGCAGCTCGGCCAACGCCTGCTCATCCGCAGTAAAACAGCGATTGCCACGCGAGCTGGCCAAGCGCTGCTCGCTCACATTACGCGCACACGCCTCCTAGAGGCCGATTTGGCCGAGCGCTTGGCCTCGCCTAGCGATGAATCGCAGTATCTCGCGCTACCCGTTGCAGTCAACGCGGATTCGCTGACTTCATGGTTTTTGCCCGGTGTGCAGGCCACCTTGCAAACGCATCGCCTGCTGCTGCACAGCGTCGTCGATGATCAAGAGCACACCTTGCAGTGGCTGCAAAACGGCGATGTGCTTGGCTGCGTCACCGATTTGCCCAAACCCCTGCGCGGCTGCACAGCGCAGCCGCTGGGCACGATGCGCTATCACTGCTTGGGATCGCCCTCTGTGGCCAAGCAGCTACGTTCTCTCAAAAGAAAATCCCATGCACCTGCCCTCTTGCAAATTCCAGCGTTGTGCTTCAACCCCAAAGATCAACTGCAAGATCGTTTCTTGGGTGAGGCATTTGGTTTGAAAGAAGTGAGCTACCCGCGCCACTACCTACCAGCCGGCGATGCGTATCACTTAGCGATGCTGCAAGGTTTGGGATGGGGTTTGGCGGCTGATGTGCAAATGCGTTTGCAATGGAAGTATGAGATGAAAGCAGGCCATCTCGTCGATCTCTTTCCCAACCAGCATGTGGATATGCCTTTGTATTGGCATCATTGGAGCGAGGAGTCTGCGCAGGCTGCGAGGTTGACTGCTGCGGTGATTGAAGCGGCACGATTGCATTTGTTGCAGTAATGCATTCACTATTAATTTAATAGCACACTACGCATTATTTATGCCGGCTATACGCTATTTTTCTTAAAGAGATAGGCGTGGACGATGCGTTGGCGAGCTTAGCCGGCGCTTGGGCTGTTCCCCTCCACGAATGTCCTCCGAGCTGGCCTTCGGCTGGCTCTCCCCCTCTATTTCGCTGCGGGAAACAGCCCAAGCACCGGCCAGTTTTGTATAGCGCGACTGATTTCGTGCGGAGACTTTTTCTAATCATTGCTAGGCCACGAATTTGAGGCGCGGCGGTTGGGGTATCTCACGTAGCGAAATAAAGGGGGAGCGCCAGCCGAAGGCCAGCGCGGAGGACATTCGCGCAGTGGGATACCCCAAGCGCTGCGCCTCAAAATCGCAGCCGCTCTCAATCGTCGCAACGGCTAGAAATGCAAAATAAGTAAACTAAAGATTATGGCAATTTCTCTCACCCAACATCCCGATAACAAACACCGCTGCTCTTGGTGCGGCCAAGGCGAGGCTTTCGCTGATTACATTCACTACCACGATCACGAATGGGGCATGCCTGTGGTTGATGAACGCAGGCTGTTTGAGAAGATCACCCTCGAAGGTTTTCAGGCGGGATTGAGTTGGATCACGATTCTGCGCAAACGCGATCGCTTCCGAGAAGTCTTCAAACAGTTTGATTTTGAGAAAGTCGCGCGCTTCACCGACAAGGATGTCGAAAGGCTCGTGCTAGATGCGGGCATCATCCGCCATCGCGGCAAAATCGAATCCGCGATCAACAACGCACAAAAAGTCTGCGACCTGATCGACACGCAAGGCACGGGCGCGCTGGCCAAACTCATCTGGTCTCACGAGCCCACTGCCAACCAGCGCCCCGCCAACATCACACCCGAGGCCGCAATTGAGCTCACACAAACCGAACAATCCCAAAACTTAAGCAAAACGCTACGCAAACTGGGTTTCAACTTCGTCGGCCCCACCACCATGTACGCCCTGATGCAATCGATGGGCGTGGTCAACGATCATTTGGAGGGCTGCGCACATCGCGCGCAGGTGGAGGCTGCGCGTAAGCTCTTGATACGTCCCGAATAATTTTATTCAGGGAAAATTTATTTAAAAATGCACTTAGCCGGCGAATTAATTAGATAGTTTGCTATCAAATAAATAATTCGTATCAGATAGGCAAAGTGCGCATTTCACGCGGTGTGCAGGCAAAGCGGCTTCGGAAAGTACGGCTGAAATGCGCAGCATCGTTAAAGCCCCAAGAAAAAGCGATTGCGCTGACAGAGCGCGCTGCCATGCTTGGGTCACACAAATCACGTTTAGCGTGATCTAAGCGTTGCGCCCAAATGTAATCCGATAGTGAGCAAGCCTGACTTGCCCAAGTGCGGTGCAAGGTGCTAGCAGAGCTTTTTAATTGGCTAGACAGCAGCGCCACATTTAAATGCGGATCTTGCAGATGCGCGCGCACACAGGCTTTGATCCGCTCGACTTGATATGCATGCAATTGCGAGACGGGATGCTTGCGAGCTGCTGGCAGAGCAGACAGGCCAGCAATCAAAATATTCGTCACGCTATCGGCGACTGCGGCGGCGGATTCGGGCGCAAGAGTGTCAATGTCTTGTGCAAGAGTGGTAATCATGTTGATCATCAAATGCCCAGCGCCTTTTTGGCCGCTGACGGCTGTGGCCGTGAGCAGCTCGGTGTCGCGCACAGCGGTGCGCAGGCTGCGCCCGGGAAGCTTGAGCACGTATTGCTGAAAATCGCCGCCGAATTTCAGGGTGTAAGGCCGCGTGCTGTCATAGAGCGCGAAATCGCCACGCTGCAGCAAGGCCTCGCGACCGTCTTGCGAGAGCACGCCTTGGCCGGCAGCTTGAATGCTAACCAAAAAGTAGTCTTCTGGATCACTGTTGATTTTGGCTAAGGTGCGCTGCACAAGTTGTGCCTGAGAAGCCACATGCGTGAGCTGCAAGGCCGCCAGTTCGGCCACGGCAATACTGCCCTTGAAATCTTTGGCATAAGCATCCGTTTGCGGCGCGCAATCGAGCTGCACATAAGTGCCGCACACCATGTCGCTCCAATATTCAGCGCGGCGGCGTGGCTCAACTTGGGAGGTATCCAGCACTTTACTCATGACGACATGCTAGCCACAAGTTTGCCTGCGTGCAACAGGATAGTTCCCCTAGATGAAGCATCCAGTCAAGAGCGATGCAACACCCAGACAAGCCAGCCGTGCACCAAGCACCTACGATGAAGCTTCCTTTTTTACCAATCTCTACAGGACTCGCATCATGCCCGTGACTCACCCAAAATTCCGCGCCGCTGCTATTCAAGCTGCTCCCGTGTTCTTAGATCTCGATGCTTCCATCGACAAAGCGATTGAGTTGATTGGGCAAGCCGCTAAAAACGGTGCTCAAATGGTGGCTTTCCCAGAAACTTGGCTTCCCGGCTACCCGTGGTTTATCTGGCTAGATTCCCCTGCTTGGGGCATGCAATTCATCCAGCGTTATCACGACAATTCATTGGTTTATGGCACCCCGCAAGCTGATCGCATTTCTAAAGCAGCCAAAGATCACAACATCATGGTCGTGATGGGGCACAGCGAGAAACATGGCGGTAGCCTTTACATGGGGCAATGGATCATTGGCCCAGACGGCCAAACCATCGCCATTCGCCGCAAGCTCAAACCAACCCATGTGGAACGTACGATTTTTGGCGAAGGTGATGGCAGCGATTTGTCGGTCTACACCACTGATTTAGGTCGCATCGGCGCACTGTGCTGCTGGGAGCATTTGCAGCCGCTCACCAAATACGCGATGTATGCGCAAAACGAACAGGTGCATATTGCTGCATGGCCAAGCTTTTCGCTCTACAAAGGCGGCGCGTATGCGCTCGGGCATGAAGTTAACAATGCTGCCAGTCGCGTTTACGCCGTAGAAGGCCAATGCTTTGTGGTTGCACCGTGCGCCACAGTCTCCAAAGACATGGTGGACATGCTTTGCGGTGACGATCCGATGAAAAGGCAATTGCTTCAAGTCGGTGGCGGCTTCACCACCATTTATGCGCCCGATGGGCAGCTCATGCACGCACCTATTCCTGAAACTGAAGAAGGTATCGTGTATGCTGATTTAGATTTAGGCATGATCTCGCTGGCCAAGGCCGCCGCTGATCCTGCCGGCCATTACTCTCGCCCAGATGTGACACGTCTTTTGCTAGATCGCACACCGGGCGACCGTGTGGTGAGCCGCTACAAGCCGATGAATGAAGTCTCTGGCAACGATGCTGAGCCCACCATGCAGCGCGAGAACACGCTAGCCGCTGCCAAAAGCCGCGCAGAGGGGGCATGATGGCAGCGCAATTTTCCTACACACCCAAAGCGCAAGAGCTACAAAAAAGATTCGACACCGAGGCACTCGCCGCCGCCGAGCTGGCCGTGATCGTGCACGACACGCTCTCGCCGCCTGATCGCGGTTTTATTGAAAGCAGTGAATATTTCTTCCTTTCCACGGTCGACCCTAGCGGCTCTCCCACGGTGAGCTTCAAAGGGGGCGCACCCGGTTTTGTGAAGATGACGGAAGACGGCCAAGCCCTGCTTTTTCCTTGCTTCGATGGCAACGGCATGTTTTTCTCGATGGGCAACATCGCCCATACCTCCAAAATCGGTATGCTCTTCATCAGCTTCACCACGCCCGCTCGCCTGCGCGTGCAAGGCGATGCTGAGCTCACCGATGATCCGGCCATCGTGGGCTTGTGGCCAGGTGCGCAGTTTGGGGTGAAGGTGAAAATCACCGCCCTAATCACCAACTGCCCACGCTACATTCCACGCATGGAGCGCAAGGAAAGTTCGCGTTATGTGCCCGATCTCAAAACCGGCGCGCAACCCATTCCCGGCTGGAAACGCATTGACGCCATTCAAGGCGTGTTGCCTAAGCGCGATCAAAACAAAGCCGATACGGCTGGTGGTTTGATCGGCATGGATCAGTGGGGAGAGATGGTTGCCAAAGGCAATCCTTTAGCTTGAGCGCTTGAGCGCATAAAAAAACAGGGCCTGAGCCCTGTTTTCTATTCCAAATCAGCATCTTGCCGGCATAGAATATGCGCAGAGCGCTATCTATTCAATAGCATTAAGCCAGTAAAGCATTCACCCGCTTCACATACGCAGCTGGGTCATCAGGCAAACCGCCCTCGGCGAGCATGGCTTGGTCAAACACAATGTGAGCGAGATCGTTGAAATGCACTGCATCTGTTCCAAGACGCTTCACGAGCACGTGCTCGACATTGATCTCCAGCACCGGCTTCACATCAGGCGCAGCTTGACCAGCGGCTTTGAGCATGCGAGCGAGCTGCAAGCTCATGCCGCCATCATCTTTCACCACGAGGCAAGCGGGTGAATCAACAAGGCGTGTCGTCACGCGCACATCGCTGGCTTTATCTTTCAAGGCTTCTTTGAGCTTGGCGATCAGCTCTTTGGAAGATTCTGCAGCCTCTTCGGCTTTTTTCTTTTCTTCTTCGTCCTGGAGCTTGCCTAAATCCACTGCGCCTTTGGCCACCGATTGCATGGCTGTGCCATCGAATTCATTCAAGTGCGACAACGCCCATTCATCGACGCGGTCTGTCATGAGCAGCACTTCGATGCCTTTTTTCTTGAACACTTCAAGCTGCGGGCTGCTCTTGGCGGCGGCCAGCGTATCGGCGGTGATGTAGTAAATCGCCTCTTGGCCTTCTTTCATGCGAGCTTTGTAATCTGCGAGGCTCACCGTCACAGTATCAGCCGCCGTGGAGGCAAAGCGCAGCAGTTTGGCGATGCGCTCGCGGTTGGCAAAATCTTCGCCCAAGCCTTCTTTGAGCACCGAGCCGAATTCAGCGTAGAAGGCGGTGAATTTGCCTTCTTTGGCTTTGTCTGCCTCATCGACCACATCTGTGATGTCTTTGCCGTCTGCATCTTTTATAGCTGCTGAGTCGTGCGAATCGTGTTTCGCCAAATCTTCCAGCATTGTGAGCACGCGCTTGGTGTTGCCTTCGCGGATGGTGCGCGTATCGCGGCTTTCCTGCAAAATTTCGCGGCTCACGTTGAGCGGTAAATCCGCTGAATCCACCACGCCTTTGATGAAGCGCAAATAGGTCGGCATCAGGCTTTCCGCGTCGTCCATGATAAAGACGCGCTTCACATAAAGCTTGATGCCAGCTTTCTTCTCACGGTTCCACAGATCAAACGGCGCTTTGGCAGGGAGATACAACAATTGTGTGTATTCTGTACTGCCCTCGACCCGGTTGTGTGTGTGCGCAATCGGCGCTTCCTGATCGTAGGAAATGTTTTTATAAAACTCGTTGTATTGCTCGGCCGTGATGTCTTTCTTAGCACGCGTCCACAGCGCAGCAGCAGCGTTTATTTTTTCCCACTCGCCGGTTTTGACCATGCCGCCGCCCTTGGTGCCTTTGGATGGGTCTGCTGGATCAATCGCTTCGCCTTCTTTCCACTCTTCCTTTTCCATCAAGATAGGCAGGCTGATGTGATCGGCGTATTTGTTGATGATTTCTTTGAGCTTCCATGCCCCGGCGTAATCTAATGCATCGTTGCGCAGATGCAAGGTGATGCTGGTGCCGCGTGAGGGCTTATGAATAGTCTCAATTTCAAACTCACCTGTGCCGCCACTCGTCCAGCGAGCGCCCTCTTCGGGTTTGCTGCCAGCTCGGCGCGTCTCCACCACCATCTTATCGGCCACGATGAAGCCGGAGTAAAAGCCCACACCGAATTGGCCAATCAGCGAACCATCATCTTTGGCTTGCGATTTTTGTGCGTCGGCCAGTTTGCCCACGAATTCTTTGGTGCCGCTTTTGGCTATCGTGCCCAAGTTATCGACGGCTTCTTGTTGGGTCATGCCAATGCCGTTATCAGCGATGGTGAGTGTTTTGGCATCTTTATCAAAACTCACGAGCACTTCTAAATTGGGCGCATCTTCATAGAGCTTGCCATCTTGGATGGCTTCGAAGCGGAGTTTGTCGCAAGCATCCGATGCATTGGAGATCAGCTCGCGCAGAAAAATATCTTTGTTGGAATACAGCGAGTGCGTGACAAGGTGCAACAGTTGGGCGACTTCGGCTTGGAAGGAAAGAGTTTGTTTGCTCATGGATTTATATACAAATACGAAAGGGATTGAGTAGGATTTAAGGTCTATTTGCAGAACTTCAAGGCACAGAGATCACATCTGCTCCCAAGGCAAGCCTGCAAAGCGCCAGCCAGAATGGCTCGATCGATGAAAGGTTTCATCCAGCTCGCCTTCAAAGCCTTCTTTAATGTTAGTGACGTCGCTAAAGCCAGCAGCATCCAGCGCTTTGGCGGCATCCACCGTGCGCTTACCACTTCGACAAATCAAATAAATGGCGCGCTCTTTGCGCCCGGCTTCGCGCTCTACCGCAGCCACGAAAGCATCGGGCTGTGGCGTGAGTTCAGGGTATTCATACCATGCAATATTGACCACGCCGGGCGGGCGCCCTACGTACAGTGATTCAATTTCCATGCGTACATCGACAAACAATGCATCAGGCGACGCTTTAATTTCTTCCCAAGCGGCGCGGGGGTCTAGGTGTTTCATAAAGGCTTGCAGGCCAAGCATGGCCTGTCTATCAGATCAACCCAGTATTGTCGCGCATACTGACATGGCCTTGCGTATGCTGACTCGCCGGCACGCGGCCATGGAGCACCATGCCCACGGCTTGCGCTTGCATGTACATACATTGACTGAATTCTTCTGTGTTTTTCATTTACAAGTTAGTAAGTTGGATTTGCTACACAATAGGGAAATGAATGAACCCTCCAATCCGCAAGAAAAAATCGCCGCGCCATCCGATATGGATGCCACGCTTTACGAAGCTTTGAAGAAAAATCAGCCAAATACTGATGTAGCCGGCGCTGCAATTGAGCCAGATGCTACAAAAAAAGGAGTGATGGATTCCCCCGGCTGGGAACGTGCCACGCTGGAGAAGCTAGCATTTGCCTCGCTTAACGAGCAAAAATCGACACGTCGTTGGAAAACTTTTGTGCGGCTTGCTTGGCTGGCATTTTTCGTGGTGCTTGCATGGATCGTGTTTGGCCCATCCAAAAGCGCAACAAGTGCAGCAAGCAGCGCGGCGCATACCGCGGTGGTAGAGATCCGCGGCGAGATCATGCCTGGCGGGGATGCCAGTGCAGAATTTGTGGTGGCGGCATTGAAGAGTGCATTTGAAGATGGCGCAGCCAAAGGCATCGTTTTGCTGATTAATTCCCCTGGCGGCAGCCCCGTGCAGGCGGGAATCATCAACGATGAAATTCGCCGTTTAAAGGCCATTCATAAAAAGCCGGTGTATGCCGTGGTGGAAGAGACCTGCGCCAGCGCTGCGTACTACATTGCCGTGGCTGCCGACGCGATTTATGTGGACAAAGCTTCCATCGTGGGCTCCATTGGCGTGCTGATGGACAGCTTCGGATTTACCGGCCTGATGGAAAAGCTCGGCATTGAGCGCCGCCTCATGACGGCTGGGGAAAATAAAGGCTTCCTTGATCCTTTTAGCCCGCAAACCGATGCGCAAAGGCAGCATGCGCAGGGCATGCTCAATCAGATTCACAAGCAATTTATTGACACGGTGAAAGCTGGGCGTGGCAAGAAGCTCAAAGAAACGCCTGACATGTTCAGTGGCCTTTTCTGGAGCGGCCAGCAAGCCATTGAACTGGGCTTGGCCGATGAGCTTGGCACGCTCGATTCTGTGGCGCGCGATGTGATCAAGGCCGAAGATTTGGTCGATTACACCAAGCGCGAAAACGTAGCCGAGCGTTTGGCCAAGCGCTTTGGCGCGGCGGTGGGCGAAGGCGCATTCAAAGCGGCTAAGGCGTTGCCGCAATTGCGCTAATTGCTTGCAGCGTGTCCGCGCTGATTTCTTAAAATCTACATTCAGCGCCAATTCTGTCGATCCGCTGGATAAACTCTTGGATGACATCAAGGCAGCGGATACGCTGCGTGTTGTGGTTGCCCCCTCCAATCCACAATCAGGCCAACCATCAGCGAAATCACACAGAATTTCAGCAACAACCTGATTTCTTCAGCAGACGAGCGCTTCAGTACTGTTTTTGGAATAAATGAGATTGAGGACGGTACAACGAATGGCAGCCACTTCACGCTCGCGTGGCGGTGAGCTCGACTTTTACGGGGCGCATTGCTTAAATATCTTCAAAATCTCAAATGCATGCTTCGTGCGGCTCTACATCGTGTTGAGTCAGTGGCTTTAAGTTCAATCGCTACGTTCTGATCTTCATTCATTGACATCATCTGTGTAACGCATACAATGCAATGTAATACAGAATGGATGTTTCACTATGCCAGCATTTGCACAACCTAGCCAACAAACGCGCACGATTAATGTGAGAGTGCCTGTAGGCGTGTTCAATCAATTGGATGAGCTTGCTACAGCCACGGCTCGAACCAAAAGTTTCGTCACCGTAGAGGCGCTCACGAGTTATCTTGAAGCACAATCATGGCAGGTGCGTGAGGTGCAAGCGGCAATTGCGGATGCAGATGCAGATGCTGGTGATTTTGCGACAGACGAACAGGTGAATGCGGTGTTTGCAAAATATGGCGCTTAAATTACGCTGGACGAACCGAGCACTTGGCCGCCTTGATGGCATTGCCGCCTACATCGCAAAAGATATTCCTCAGAGAGCTGAAAGCTTTACGAATGAGCTGCGCAAAAAGGTAGAGATTTTGAAATCCCAGCAAATCGGGACAGCTTGGAAAATTTTTGGTACGAAGCAATACGTGCTTCACCCAAGCTACATAGCGATTTACAAAGTCAAAGGTGG
This sequence comes from Comamonadaceae bacterium, assembly GCA_043777675.1. Lineage (GTDB taxonomy): Bacteria > Pseudomonadota > Gammaproteobacteria > Burkholderiales > Burkholderiaceae_C > JANMDU01. Next base: position 216,541 of record JAYWHR010000047.1, read on the forward strand.
GGAAGTGCAGATACTGACGATCTTGCATTCTGCGCAAGAGCAAAAATAAAACGACAACAGCTTTCGCCTGCGCTTAACCCGCCATCAGCTTGTGCACCAAATCCGCTGTCGTGTGGGATTTGTATTTGCGCATGAGGCGGGCGCGGTAGATCTCGACGGTACGGTGACTGATCTTCAAGTTTTTCCCCGTTTGCTTGGCAGTCAGCCCTTCGAGCAAATAGGCGGCGACCTCGCGCTCGCGCGGTGTGAGCTCGGCTTTCACGGGGCGCATGGCGGAGAGATCTTCAAAGCTCCAAATGCCTGATTCGTGGGGCTTTTTCGTATTGAGCGCGCGACCGGTGACGTGGCACCAAAACAGCTCGCCATTCATACGCTTCATCAAGCGATCGTCGGCATAGCGACCTTTTTTTCCGTCTTGCCCCAGCAGTGGCGCGATACGCTCGCCGGTGCGCTCGTATTCCTGCACGCTCGGGTAGAGCACAGCAAAGCTCTGGCCAATCAGCACATCGCGGCTCATGCCAAACATTTCGCACAGTGCCTGATTGCAATCGACCATCACGCGCTCGCGCGAGAGCGCTAGGCCAATTGGGGCAAGATCAAATGCGGTTTGATAGTCAATGCTCTGCATGTTCTGTGTCTCCAAATCCTTACGAAACTCTACGTATTCTTTTACGTAGTATCGTAATGCAATTGACACAATCGTTTTCAGGAGACAAGCGTGAATAAAATTTATCCCAGCGCAGCCGCTGCCTTAGCTGGCGTGGTGCGTGATGGTCAGCTCATCGCCGTGGGCGGCTTCGGCCTCTGCGGCATTCCCGAGGCGCTGATTGATGCATTGCGCGATAGCGGCACGAAAAATCTCACCGCGATTTCCAATAATGCAGGCGTCGATGATTTCGGCCTCGGCAAGCTCTTACAAACACGCCAAATCACAAAAATGATTGCCTCGTACGTGGGCGAAAACAAAGAATTCGAGCGCCAGTATCTTGCTGGCGAATTGGCCTTGGAATTCACGCCACAGGGCACGCTGGCCGAGAAGCTTCGCGCAGGTGGCGCGGGCATCCCCGCTTTCTTTACCAAGACGGGCGTGGGCACATTGGTGGCCGAAGGTAAAGAGCTGCGCGAATTCGATGGCGAGATGTATGTGATGGAGCGCTCGCTCATTCCCGAAGTGGCTTTGGTGAAAGCCGATGTGGCGGATAAAAGTGGCAATTTGCGCTTCAATCTCACGGCTCGTAACTTCAATCCAGCAGCGGCGATGGCGGGCAAAGTCTGCATCGTGGAAGTAGAAAAAATCGTAGAGACGGGCGAGCTCGCGCCCGACGATATTCATTTGCCTGGCATTTATGTGCACCGTATTGTGCTCAACGCATCTCCAGAGAAGCGCATTGAGAAAAGAACCATCACTGAGAAAACAGGAGTCTGATCATGCCTTGGACACAAGACCAAATGGCGGCTAGAGCCGCCCACGAACTCGAAGACGGCTTCTACGTCAACCTCGGTATCGGCATCCCCACGCTGGTGGCCAACCATGTGCCGGCGGATAAAGAAGTTTGGCTGCAAAGTGAAAACGGCATGCTCGGCATCGGCCCGTTTCCCACGGAAGACAATGTTGATGCGGATTTGATCAACGCTGGCAAACAAACCGTCACCACCATCAAAGGCAGCAGCATCTTCGGCAGCCATGACAGCTTCGCCATGATTCGCGGCGGCAAGGTTAACTTATCAATCCTCGGCGCAATGCAAGTGAGTGAAAAAGGCGATTTGGCCAATTGGATGATCCCCGGAAAAATGGTCAAAGGCATGGGCGGCGCGATGGATCTGGTCGCCGGCGTCAAACGCGTGATCATTTTGATGGAGCACGTTGCCAAGAAAAAAGACGGCACAGAAGACATGAAAATCTTGCCAACGTGCACGCTCCCCCTTACAGGCGTCGGCGTGGTCGATCGCATCATCACCGATTTGGGTGTGTTTGATGTGATGCCTGAGGGCTTGAAGATTGTGGAGTTGGCGGATGGCGTGACGAAGGAGTTTGTGCAGGGCAAGACGGGTGTGACGCTTCACTAGCTTGCGCAAACATCATAAAAAAATGGCCTGTTTTCACAGGCCATTTTCCGTGCGGTGTTACGCAATTTACTGCGGCATCAATCCCGCTGCTTTCACCAGCTCCGCATGAATTTTGGTGTCTTGCACGATCAGGCGCTGCACGTCTTCTGGCGAGCTGAGTGCCACTTCGATGCCGCTCTCGGCCAGTTTTGCGCGGGTTTCTGCATCGAATGCAGCGGCCACGGCTTTGTTAAGTTGATCGACAATGGCCTTCGGCGTTTTGGCGGGTGCGAGCAGAGCCATCCACGCGGAGAGCGTGAGGTTGGCCACGCCGGCTTCTTGCATGGTGGGCACTTGGGGGAAGACGGGCGAGCGCGTGGGGCTCATCACGCCTAGGGCGTTGAGCGTGCCAGCCTTGACGTGCGGCACAGCTTCGGGCATCACGGCGAACATGGCATCGACCGTGCCGGCAATCGTGTCATTAATCGCCAACGCGCCGCCGCGGTAAGGCACATGCAAGAGCTTGGTTTGTGTGCGTGATTCAAACATCAAGCCGCCCAGATGCTGCGGGCTGCCATCGCCCGATGAAGCATAGGTGAGCTTGCCGGGATTGGCTTTGGCGGCGGCGATGAACGCGGCTACCGTGGGGTATTTAGCTTTGTCTTTGACGATCATCACCATCGGCTGGTTGACGAGGCGCGAGATCGGTTGAAAATCGGCCTCAGGATCGTAAGGCAGGGTCTTGAAGACACTTTTGTTGGTGGTGAGAAACGAGGCGGGTGAGACGGTGAGCGTGTAGCCATCAGCAGGCGCTTTGGCCACGAGCGGCATACCGATTTGACCCGAGCCACCGCCACGGTTATCGACCACCACGGGTTGCCCCAAAGCGGTGCTTAATTTCTGGCCAAGCGTGCGCGCGATCATGTCCACACTGCCGCCTGCGGGGAGTGCCACAATGAATTTGATGGGTTGATCGGGGTATTTAGCTTGAGCATGAGCCAAACCAGACAGTGATAAGGCGCTGAGTGCGCCGGCATAGGCCAAAGATGTGCGACGTGTGAGCATGGACGAATCTCAGTGAGTTGAAGGAAAAGGCTGAACACTTGTAGCAATACGCATGCCAAACTATATACAGCTTACGAATTTTCGCAAGCGCAAAGTTTTGTGGATACGGCAATGAAAGGTTGAACTCCTCACGCTATCGGCTGCTTGGAGTGGCAGCCCGTGTGATGCGGCTTTGCGTCTGGCTCCATGTCCTCCGGCGGGGATTGGCGTTGTTTTTCCTCGGTTAACGTTGCTTCCCCGCCTCCCCCTTTACTTGCGCCAGACGCAAAGCCGCATCACACGGGCATGGGTTCTGGTGGCGCTCGAAGTTCACGACTCGAGATAAGCCTGCCAGAGCAGTCGGGGCGGATGGCGCAATTAAAGGGGGAGGCGGCGCGATCAACTCACCGAAGAAAAACCAAAGCTTGATGCCGCCGGAGGACATGGAGCCATCCTTTCCGGCTGCTCTGGCGGGCGTTTGACCGAAGCGAAGAAGCTGTGCAAAGGGTTTTCAACCCTGTATTGACGTATCAATAGCTGCTTGAAATCACATCAGCCAAGCGCTGCGCTGTTTCACGCGCCAGAGCTGCATCCTGCGCCTCTACCATCACGCGCACAACCGGCTCGGTGCCGCTGGCTCGGATCAAGACGCGCCCTGTGTTGCCCAGCTGCTTTTCAATCTCAACTTGCGTGGGGGCCACTTTTGTATTGGTTTTCCAGTCTTGTCCAGGCTTCAAGCGCACGTTGATCAGTTCTTGGGGAAACAGTTTTACATCGCCAAGTAATTCAGCCAGAGATTTGCCGCTGCGCTGCACAGCTTGCAGCACTTGCAGGGCGGAGATGATGCCATCGCCAGTGGTGTGTTTGTCGAGTGCCAGCAGGTGGCCAGAGCCTTCGCCGCCGAGCAGCCAGCCGTGTTTTTCGAGTTCTTCGAGCACATAGCGGTCGCCCACTTTGGCGCGCACAAACTTCACGCCTTTGGTGTGAAGAGCGACTTCAACAGCCATATTGGTCATGAGCGTGCCCACTGCACCGGGCACAGCTTCCCCGCGCTGCAAACGCTCGTTGACCATGAGATAGAGCACCTCATCGCCATTGAACAAGCGGCCATCGCTTGCGACAATTTGCAAACGATCTGCATCGCCATCGAGCGCGATGCCGTAATGCGCATGATTGGCTCTGACGGCGCGGATCAAAGCCTCGGGATGCGTTGCGCCGACGCCGTCGTTGATGTTGATGCCATTGGGCTCGCAGCCAATAGATATCACTTCTGCGCCCAGCTCATGGAACACTTTAGGCGCGATTTGATAGGCCGCACCGTGGGCGCCATCAACAACAATTTTTAAGCCTTTGAGCGTGAGGTCATAGGCAAATGTGCTTTTGGCGAATTCAATGTAGCGCCCTGCTGCATCGTCTAAGCGGCGGGATTTACCCAAGGCGTTGCTTTGCTCCCAGACAGGCGCTTCCAACAGCGCGGCTTCTACAGCGCTCTCCCAAGCATCTGGGAGCTTGGCGCCTTGGGCGCTGAAGAATTTGATACCGTTATCGTGAAATGGGTTGTGGCTTGCGGAGATCACCACGCCGAGGTCGGCTCGCAAGGCGCGGGTGAGGTAAGCGACGCCCGGGGTAGGCAAAGGGCCCAGCAGCACGACATCCACACCCGCAGAGTTGAAGCCCGATTCGAGCGCAGATTCGAGCATGTAGCCAGAAATCCGGGTGTCTTTGCCGATCAAAACTGTGGGGCGACCCTGAGCGCGCCGTAACACGCGGCCTACAGCATGCCCCAAGCGCAGCATGAAATCGGGGGTGATGGGGGCTTGACCCACCGTGCCGCGAATGCCATCGGTGCCAAAGTATTGTCTGCTCATGATGAAGCCGCCTTTTGAAGGATTTGAGAGCAGATTTTAAGGCAAAATCGGCATATAGCCGGCATAAAATATGCGTACAGTGCTATGAAAATAATAGTGAATACTATTTAGGTAACAGCGCTTTGGCGCATGGCTTGCCACACCGTAAGCGCTTGCTTCATCTCGCGCACATCGTGCACACGCAATACGCTCGCGCCGCGCTCCAGCGACAGCAAGGCAGCGGTCACGCTAGGGATCAAGCGATCTTTCGCCTCTGACAAACCTGTGACTGCGCCAAGCGACGATTTGCGCGACCAGCCGGCGAGCAGCGGAAAGCCTAATTCAAGCAACTCGCTCTGCCGAGCAAGCAATGCAAAATTTTGCGCCACGGTTTTGCCAAAGCCAATGCCGGGGTCGATCAACAGGCGCTGCTTCAGGCTCATTTTTCCATCAGCACTTAAGGGTGAATCGGCTTCTAACCGGCAAAAAATAACCGCCAAGTGCTCATAAAACGATAGCAAATCGGCTTTGACGCGCTGCACCACATCTTCGTTGGTATCCATCGGCTGGATCTGCATGGTTTGCGGATCGCGGTGCATGTGCATCATTACAAGGCCGCAGCGGCCATGCTGCATCACCACTTGCGCACTGCTCAGGCCCGCATCCGTGCGGCGAAAGCCCCAAATGTCATTGACGATATCTGCACCCGCATCCAGTGCGGCTTGCATGACTTGCGGTTTGTAGGTGTCTACACTGATCGGCATGTTGAGCTTCACTGCTTCGTGCAAAACGGGCATCACGCGCGCGAGTTCCTCCTCAAGTGAGACAGGCGGCGCACCAGGGCGGGACGATTCCCCGCCAATATCCAGAATATCTGCCCCATCTTTGAGCAGCGCCTCACAATGCTTGAGCGCTGAGGCGGTAGCCGCAAACTGCCCGCCATCAGAAAACGAATCAGGCGTAACGTTCACAATGCCCATGATCTTGGGCTGCGTGAGATCGATTTTGAAGCGAGTGGTATGCCAAATCATCTTTGCATTGTGTCTAAACTTATGGCTCATAAAAAACGGGGCATGAAGCCCCGTTAATAGTGAATTAAAGAGTTAAAGATCGTCAAGCTGCCGTCGGCGCAGGCTGAGTCACCACAGGTGCGCTCCCTGAGCCACCATCGCCGCCGCTTTGCGGGGGCACGCGGGGCACCCAATCTTTCGGGGCAGTGGGTGCGCGGCCGGCCATGATGTCGTCGAGCTGGCTCATGTCGATGGTTTCCCACTCTAGCAAAGCTTTGGCCATGGCGTGCATCTTGTCTTTGTTTTCTTCGATCAGCTTGCGAGCCATGCTGTATTGAGCATCGATGATGCTGCGCACCTCGGCGTCCACCTTTTGCATAGTGGTCTCGCTCATATTCGTCGTCTTCGTCACGCTGCGGCCTAAGAAGACTTCGCCTTCGTTCTCGGCATACACCATCGGGCCAAGCGCTTCCGTCATGCCATAGCGCGTCACCATGTCTCGGGCAATCGAAGTGGCGCGTTCAAAGTCATTGCTCGCGCCTGTGGTCATTTGATTCATGAACACTTCTTCAGCAATTCGGCCACCAAACAGCATGGCGATTTGGTTGAGCATGAATTCTTTGTCGTAACTGTAGCGATCTTGCGCAGGCAAGCTCATCGTCACGCCGAGTGCACGACCACGCGGAATGATGGTCACTTTATGAACTGGATCACACTTCGGCAGTAAGCGGCCAATGAGCGCGTGGCCACTTTCGTGATAGGCGGTGTTTTTGCGCTCTTCCTCGGGCATGATCATGCTCTTGCGCTCTGGGCCCATCAAGATTTTGTCTTTGGCTTTTTCAAAGTCCACCATCTCGACCACGCGAGCATTGCGTCGCGCAGCCATCAGGGCAGCTTCATTACACAAATTAGCCAAATCAGCACCGCTCATTCCAGGTGTGCCGCGTGCGATCACACTTGGGTTCACGTCTTGTCCCATGGGGATTTTGCGCATGTGAACATTCAAAATTTGCTCACGGCCACGAATATCGGGCAGCGTGACATACACCTGGCGGTCAAAACGGCCCGGGCGCAGCAAGGCCGCATCCAAAATGTCTGGCCGATTGGTTGCAGCCACCACGATCACGCCGAGATTGGTTTCAAAGCCATCCATCTCCACCAGCATCTGGTTCAAAGTTTGCTCGCGCTCATCGTTGCCACCACCTAAGCCTGCGCCACGCTGGCGGCCAACGGCATCGATCTCGTCAATGAAGATAATGCAAGGTGCGTTTTTCTTGGCGTTCTCAAACATATCACGCACACGCGATGCACCCACGCCGACGAACATTTCCACGAAATCTGATCCAGAAATCGAGAAGAAAGGCACTTTGGCTTCGCCAGCAATGGATTTGGCGAGCAAAGTTTTACCGGTACCTGGAGGGCCAACCAAGAGTAGGCCACGCGGTATGCGGCCGCCAAGCTTTTGGAAGCGACCGGGATCTTTCAAAAAGTCCACCACTTCCTTGACTTCTTCTTTGGCTTCATCGCAGCCGGCCACATCAGCAAATGTGACCGTGTTGTTGTTTTCGTCCATCATGCGTGCTTTGGATTTACCGAAGCTGAACGCGCCGCCTTTTCCGCCGCCCTGCATTTGCCGCATGAAATAAATCCACACGCCAATAAACAGCAGCATAGGTGCCCAGTTAATCAAAATCGAGAGGAGGAAAGAGCCCTCTTCAGGCTGCGCGGCATTGAACTCAACGCCATGCTTGACCAAATCATTCACAAGTTGGTAGTCGCCTGGATCAACCAACGAATAGCGCACGCCATCTTTGGGCACCACGGCAATCACCGAAGGCTTGCCAGGGCTGCGCTGAATTTCCACTTTTTTGATCTTGCCGCGTTGGACATCGTCAATAAACTGGGAGTACAGAACTTGCGGGCCAGCCGGGCTGACACGGTTTTCAAATTGCTTGAAAACAGTAAACAGAATCAGCGCGATCACCAGCCAGACCGCAACTTTAGAAAACCATTGGTTGTTGTTGTTCAAGTGAACACTCCATACAGGAAGACGACTTCCCGTTAATTGAAAAAACAGTTGAGGTTCATTTTAGGCTTTTCAAGCCACCTGGCTTGCACGACGCGCCCTGTAACCTTAAGGATTTCGTGCTTATGTCGCGTATTTGTAAGCAGTTCAGAGGAGATGCGGATTTGAGCCCATGGATTTGAGTGCAGTGTCTTTCAACCCCATACCCACCAAAAATGTCTCAGAAGATTTATCCCGGCTGGCTTTTGGCTTGATGGGTTTGACGACTTTGAAGACCGTTTTAAACATTTGCACAAGCTGGCTGTAGCCGCTGCCATGAAAAAGTTTCACCACCAATGTGCCCTCCGCCTTGAGCGTAAGCTGCGAGAAATTCACCGCCAATTCCACCAGTTCAGCCACTCGCGCTGAATCACTCGATGCCACGCCGGAGAGATTGGGCGCCATGTCGCTGATCACGAGATCCACCACGCGAATATCACGAATTTTTGAAACGTTTTCACCATCTAGCCGGCTAGGGATCTGCGTAGACTGCTCGACTTTTAGTAGCAATTGCTCTAACACTTCGTCGGTTGAAAAATCACCTTGAATGAATTGCACGGCCTCAATTGGCTCCATCGGCAAAACATCCAGCGCGATAATCACGCCATTGAGCTCGCCGACGGCCGCGCCGCCGCCTTTGCCGACGCTCTCGTCCTTGGGCGCGAGCTTGCGCCGCGCGTACTGGCTCCAAGCGCCAGGAGCCGAGCCCAAATCCACGATCACTTGGCCGGGTTTGATGAGTTTGAGCGTTTCATCAATCTCTTTGAGCTTGTAAGCGGCGCGCGCGCGGTAGCCATCCTTTTTTGCCATCTTGACGTAAGGATCGTTGATATGGTCGTTAAACCACGCTTTATTGACTTGTTTAGACTTGATCTTCATGGGAATTTCGTGTTGCGCAGGGGATAATTGTCCCACGAGCGCATTTTTAGCCTCAGGACACACCAAATGCCAAAAATCGAACTCACCATTCAAGAGCGCAAAGCGCACCGCGCCGACGCACATCACCTCGACCCCGTCGTCATCATCGGCAACGACGGGCTCACACCCGGCGTACAAAAAGAGATTGACTTAGCACTCAATTCACACGGCCTGATTAAAGTTCGCGTCACAGGCGACGACCGCGCCGCCCGCGAAACCGCCTACCTCAAGCTCTGCGACGATCTGAGTTGCGCCCCGATTCAACACATCGGCAAACTGCTTGTGCTCTGGCGACCAAAGGTCGAGAAAGAGCGCGTCTACGGCGAAGACGTTGAGCGCATGCGCGGCCCGAAGGAAGTGAAATTCGCCAAAACCAGCCGCAGCACAGGCAGAAGAGAAGTCAAAACCCTGCGCGTCTTAGGCAACGAACGCATCACACGCGGTGGGCAAGTCAAGCGAGCCAAGCCGAAGATGAAATCGGTGAAGAAGACCGGGCGGGATTGATCAGATCAATGGGGTTGATCAATTATGCGGTTAGTGCTGTTGCCGGGTATGGGGATGGAACGGGCGAGCTGTTTGGGCCGTTGATAGAAGCTCTACCCAATAGCTTGTATTCACAGAAAGTAGCTTACCCGCAGCACGAACCGCTGGGTTATCCAGAGCTTCTGAATCTCAATCGCCGCCAGTTGCCAGCGCACGAAGATTTTGTAGCGCTCGCGAATTGTTATCAATCGTTGCTTATGCGAATACCGCATCTACAACTTGCAAAGATTGAAGGACCACACTGTTTGCTGTAAGTCAATCCTCAAGCTAGCGCGGATGCGATGGTGAATTTCTTGAACTCCACCGGCTTGTAGGAGTAAGCCGGACTCGATTCAACACATCGCATTAGGCTTGTTATCATGACAATTGAACTCATTTACTTGCCATGACGACCAACCCTCTCCTCGATTTTTCTGATCTGCCTCAATTCGCCGCCATCCAGCCAAGCCACGTGGCGCAAGCTGTGGATACGCTGATTGCGAATGCGCAAACTGCGCTGGAGGCGGCCACGCAGCCTGACTTTCCTGCGGATTGGCAGCGACTCTCTGCCACACTGGATGTGCAGACGGAGCGGCTGTCTCGCGCTTGGGGTGCAGTCGGCCATTTGAATGCAGTGGCCGATACGCCCGAATTGCGGGCGGCTTACAACGAGAAACTGGCTTCTGTGAGTGAGTTTTACACCGCACTGGGCTCAGATGAGCGGCTGTTTGCGAAGTACAAAGCGATTGATGCGAGTTCGCTCAATCAAGAGCAAAAGAAGGCGCACAGTAATGCATTGCGCAGCTTCAAACTCGGCGGCGCGGAGCTGCAAGGCTCTGCGAAAGAGCGGTTTGCGGCGATTCAAACGCGACAGTCTGAACTCTCGCAAAAGTTCAGCGAGAACACTCTGGACTCGACCGAGGCTTTTGCATACTTTGCAGCTGTTGATGAGCTGGATGGCTTGCCAGACGATGTGAAATCGACGGCGAAACAATTGGCTGAGAAGGATGGCAAACCCGGCTACAAGCTCACTTTGAAAATGCCATGCTATTTGCCCGTGATGCAATACGCAAAGAGCAGCGCTTTGCGCGAGAAGCTTTACATGGCGCACAACACGCGAGCAAGTGAATTGTTTGAAGCGGGCAAGTTTGACAACACGCCCATCATGCGCGAGATTTTGGCGCTGCGCCAAGAAGAATCCAAACTGCTGGGCTACGCGAATTTCGCCGAGGTTTCTCTGGTGCCGAAGATGGCAAATTCGCCCGATGAAGTGGTGAAGTTTTTACGTGATCTCGGCCATCGCGCGAAGCCGTTTGCATTGAAAGACGTGGCTGAAATGCGCGATTTCGCCGTTAAAGAACTCGCAATGCACGACCCGCAAGCTTGGGATTGGCCATTCATCGGCGAGAAGCTGAAAGAGGCGAAATATGCTTTCAGCGAGCAAGAGGTGAAGCAGTATTTCACTGCGCCCAAAGTGTTAGCTGGGCTGTTTAATATCATCCAGACGCTGTTTGAGGTGGATATCCAAAGAGACGAAGCGCCTGTGTGGAACCCCAAGGTTGAGTTCTATGCGTTGATGCGCGGTGATCAGAAAATTGCGCAGTTTTACCTCGACACACCCGCACGAGATGGCAAGCGCGGAGGTGCGTGGATGGACGATGTTCGCGCACGTTGGCTGCGGCCGGATACGGGCGCATTGCAAATCCCGGTGGCCCAGCTCGTGTGCAATTTCGCTGATGGCGTGGATGGCAAGCCCGCCTTGCTCACGCATGATGATGTGATCACGCTCTTCCACGAATTCGGCCACGGCCTGCATCACATGCTCACGCAAGTCAGTGAGCGCGATGTGAGCGGGATTAGCGGCGTGGAGTGGGATGCGGTGGAGCTGCCCAGCCAATTCATGGAGAATTTCTGCTGGGAATGGGATGTGCTCAAACACATGACGGCGCATGTGGATACCGGCGCGCCCTTGCCAAAAGAACTGTTTAACAAAATGCTTGCCGCGAAGAATTTCCAGAGCGGCTTGCAAACTGTTCGGCAGATTGAGTTTTCGCTGTTTGACATGGTGATGCACATGGAAAGCGACAGCGCGAAAGCTGAGCCGCTGGCGATTTCGCGAGCGATGCATAAAGAAGTTGGCGTGTTGCCCAGGCCAACAGAAGTGCGCACGCCTAACAGCTTCGGCCATGTGTTCTCGGGCGGCTATGCGGCGGGTTACTACAGTTACAAGTGGGCAGAGTTGCTCAGCGCAGATGCTTATGCGGCGTTTGAAGAAGCGGCGGCGCAAAGCGGCAAAGCGGCTGCCGCACAAACTGACGTCGGCCGTCGGTATCGCAAAGAAGTGCTAGAAGTGGGCGGCAGCCGGTCGGCCGCCGAGAGCTTTGCGGCGTTTAGAGGCAGAGCGCCACAGATCGATGCCCTGTTGCGCCACCAAGGCATGGCCTGATACCATGACTGTTTGCTCTAGACACTTTTCCGAGGTCACTATGAAAAAAATAGCACTCTGCGCAGTATTCTTGCCGGCTATAGTCGCTTTTTCTTCTCAAGCGTTGGCACAGCAGCTCTACCGAATCGTTGGGCCCGATGGCCGTGTGACGTTTTCTGATCAACCACCCCCACCCTCTGCTAACGCGAAAGTCACCCCTGGGCGTGGCGGTTCGTTCAACGATACTTCAGGCGCTGGCGCTGCTCTGCCTTTCGAATTGCGCAGCGTCGTGCAGCGCTTTCCTGTAACGCTCTACACCAGCAAAGATTGCGGCCCATGCGATACGGGTCGCAATCTGTTGCGCAATCGTGGTATCCCGTTTACAGAGCGCACCGTGGATGGCAATGAAGATTTAGATGCTTTGAAGCGCCTGACTGGCGATACGAGCTTGCCACTGGCAACGGTCGGAAGTCAGCAAATGAAGGGCTATTCTGATTCAGAGTGGATGCAATTTCTTGACGCGGCAGGCTATCCTAAGGCGTCACAGCTTCCTGCTAGCTATCGCAACCCAGCCCCCAGCCCCTTAGTCGCTCGCGCCACGCCAGCTCCAGCCCCAGCACCTTCTGCTGGCACGACGCCAGCACAGGCTCCCGCAGTTACGCCAGCGCCCAGCAACCCGTCAGGTATTCGATTCTGAACGAGACGCGCTTAAATCTGCAACGGTTTCAAGTTGTAGGCCGCCAGCCAGTGCACGACGCCGTCATGCTCTATCACATCAATTTTGACTAAGCCACCACGGCAAGGCCCGCCACCGCATTCGCCGGTATCGGGCTTGTAAGCCGCGCCGTGCGTGGAACAGAGCAGCCATTGCCCCGTATCGTCAAAAAACTGCCCCGGCTGCCAATCGAGCTCCATTGCCACATGCGTGCAGCGGTTCAGGTACGCATGCACCGCGCCTTGGAAACGTATGGCGAAAGCCGTGCAGGTCTGCCCAGAGAAAACCACATCGAAAGGCACCGCTGTGCCGCCATTTAGCAAATCAGCGCTGCTGCAAATCGGAATGGGTGGCTGAGATTCTGTTTTATGCATTTTTAATCAACCAATCATGCAGCTCTTTCATGCTGTGCGCCACATACAGAGGCGAATACTCAGCAAACGCTTGCGGGCCATGCGCACCAAAACTGACTCCTACGCTCGCCACGCCCGCATTGCGCGCGAGCAGCAAATCATGCGTGGTGTCGCCAATCATCAGCATGTGCTCTGGTTTCACATCTAATTCTTCCATCAGCTCATGCAGCATCAGCGGATCCGGTTTCCCTGCCGTTTGATCCGCCGTGCGTGTTGCGTCGAATAAACGCGAGAGCTTCACGCCATCCAGCTCTCGCTGCAACACCTCATCCAAGCCTCTGCGAGATTTTCCAGTGGCCACAGCCAATTTTTTCCCACCCGCCTGCAATTGCAGCAGCATCTGCATCGTGCCTGGGAAGAAATGAATATCATCCACGTGCAGCGCCCATTGCCTTTTGTAAGCCTCGCCCAGCGCAGGGTATTTCTCTTTAGGCACATCAGGCGCAGCGTGCGCGAGCGCTTGCATGAGCCCCAGCCCAATCACGTACGATGCCGCCTCATCAGTGGGCCGCGCACCGCCCACCTCCACCACCGCCCCTTGAATGCAGCGCGTGATGATCGCTGTGGAATCAAACAAGGTGCCATCCCAATCAAAGGTGATGCAAGCAAAGCGCTGTAGCGCCGAAGTATTCATTTCCATAGTCAGTGATCCCATGCTATTCAAATTTCATCATCACTAGTGATGATGAATGTGATTTTCTCCTCACTTCTGAGGATGACACCAAAGTTACAAAAGCCTACAAACAAGCCTCTGCTGGAAGCTGTGCTTATCCGTCGCTCCATCTACCCCTTGTTTTTATTCAGGAGAAATCATGAACAGGCTTCAATTTCGAAAAACGTCGCTGCTCTCTGTAGCCGCTGTGTTGACAGCTTTTATTATGTCCGCTTGCGGTAGTGGAGGTGGAGGTGGAGGTGGGAACGTCACGCCCCCGGTCGCTGAGTCTCCACCCGTTACGCTTTCTGGCGTGGTCGCTGATGGCCTGATCCAAGGTGCGCGGGTTTGCTACGATTTGAATGACAACGGCCGCTGCGACAGTGGTGAACCCGTCTCTAGCGATACCGGCGCGAATGGTGCCTACACCTTATCAGTGCCTGCAGCAGAGGCCGGCAAACATGCGGTGATCGCTATTGTTCCTGTTGGCGCATTTGATGCCGATACGGGCACTGTCACTCTGCCTTACACGCTCAAAGCACCGCCGAACACCAACACCATGGCGTCGATCTTTGTGAGCCCGATCACGACCATCGTGCAAGAAGTGATGGTGGCATCAGGCACAACGGATCCCGCAGCAGCGATTGATTTGGTCAAACAGCAGTTGGGCATGAGCATCTCTCCGCTGGACAACTTCATTGAGATGCGCGCGACTAACCCAGATGCGGCGCGTGCTGGCACGATTGCCCAAGTCATCACTGCGATCAAACAAGAGGTTGGTAACACCGCAGCCACTGCAGGCGTGAGCGAGACACAAACTCGGGCACTCCTATCAGTCGTTGTTTTGAACAACTTGTCTCAGTTGGCCAGTGCCGTCAGCAGCCAAACCTCCAGCGCGACGGTGACCGCCGCCAATCTCGTAGCGACACAAGGCATTAACTCAGCCACGGTGGTTGTTCAAGCGCAGATCGCCACAACCATTGTGTCAGCCACCACAGATACGGTGACGGTGACCACACCGACCCCGTTCGTTACGCTGCGCGATTTCAAATACACCAGCCCCACCAATTGGAATTACCGCGTCTTCACCGGCGATGATGCCAGTCGCGCCGATGGATTCAAGCGCGCCAATGATGTGCGTGTTAATGCCAGCCCCTACCCTTATGTGCGTAACCTGAGTTACTACAACGAAGCCACCAGCAGTTGGTACGCCTGCCCCTCCGATGGTTTTGAAGCCATTGTGTACAAAGATGCCACCGCCACACTGCCCGGCGAATCGACTTACTGCAACACCTATCGCGACTCTGGCCGTCGCAGTACAGAAGATCTTGCTGGCCAAACCATCAGCGCCGTGGTGAGTCGCATCCGCGCATCTGGCTTAGATGGCTATAGCACTTGGGCTGGAGCACCCGCTTTGATGACGGATCAAAACGCTGTATTCCCTTCTGGCTCGCAGCTACGCTATCAGGTCAATACGCGTTTGGCCACCCCACTGACCCAAGAGCTGGCCAATAAAGTCCGTGTATTCAAAAACACGACGGCAACGTCGTTTGAAAAATGGCCATTTGCCGCCACGCTAGATGAGATGATTCAGTTTAACAGCGGTAACTTTGTCAATGCATTCGCAGCGGGTACCAATGGCGGCGGGGCAAGTACCGACGGCCTTGGTCAATACTCTGATGCATCGTACGTCGCAGCTGGCATGCAAGCCTTAAAAAATTACCGTGCTGCGTTCGAGCGCATCAATGAAACCAGCGGCAATGTTCGCATTTACCCCTGCCGTCGCTCAACAACCAACAGCACAAACTGTTTTGTGGACAGTCAAACATTGACGAATGCATTCAATACGACCTACACCATCGAAACACTGGGCGATGCCCGCGTACTGAAATTTGCGAGCATGCCAAGCGAACTGCTGGCTCTGCGCAAAACCAACCGCGTGTACGTCGAGCGCGGCGGTGCTGTGTTCTACGGCTTCAAGGATATCTTGTCCACAGACACGACTGTTCGTATGAACTCAACCGCGTGGACTGCCTTGCGCGCACAGTTCGCTGGTGTGACAAGCCATAGCGATCCAGTTGCCCCCATGGTTGCAGACACCGGCTCGTGGCTGCGCGATCTTCGCTACACCATCAATGCAAGCGGAACTGAGACAGTGACCCTTCGTGCTTTCAACTCCACGTTAAATCAGGCTCAAACAGGCGGTACGTCCAATGAGGTACGCATGATTTTCTCAAACGGTGGCGTTCTACAGCCTTACGCTCGCAATACCATGTATCTCATCAATGGCGTTTGGAAAGAGTCTGACGGCGCAGACAACCAGTGCCCCAGCAACGGCGTAGGCATCAGCTTGTTCACCCTCAATCCACGCGGCGGCAGCTTCTGTGGCTATTCAACGGACTCTGCGACTTCGTTTGATGTGGATCTAACGGGAAAAAGCGTTTCCACAACAATTGCTGATATGCGTTTGTATGGCAGTTTTGACTTCGGACGTGATTACAGCAACTATGGTGCCGGCCCATTGAATAATCCCAATGATCCGCAAGACGTGGCCTACAACGCTGCCATCTTCCCCGCTGGCTCCAAACTACGCTACCAAGTCGGCATGACGCTGAGCTCTGTGCCTCAGTTGTTCACGACAAGCCAAGTCTTCAATGGTACCGCCAGCTTTGCCAACTTGGCAGCCATGCGCGACTCCTTCCCTGGTAACTACAGCGGCGCAACCGCAGGCGGAGGCAACACATTGGGCGTATACAGTTATCAAAGCAATGGCACACCTGCTGCTGGCACAACCGGCCAAAAGCGATTACGCGTTGCCTTTGATGCTGCTAGCAATGGCGTGCGCTGGTTTATGTGCGACCAGAGCAGCACCACGACTTTCACCATTGGCTGCGCAGCCGTGCTAGACAGCACATGGTCAGTGACGGCGGAAGGCGGTAAAAACGTGCTTCGTATTGCGGCCAGACCAGCCGGTATCGATGCGCAGCGCAATTCGCGCGGCTTGTTAATCGAGCACAACGGCTCGGTTTATTCGGGCAATGAAGACATCTTGAACAACAAAACTTACTCGCAGCGCCTGAACAGAGTTGCG
The DNA here is from genome assembly GCA_043777675.1 of Comamonadaceae bacterium. GTDB lineage: Bacteria > Pseudomonadota > Gammaproteobacteria > Burkholderiales > Burkholderiaceae_C > JANMDU01. The sequence goes on from JAYWHR010000047.1 coordinate 233,289, forward strand.
ACGAATGCGATTTTCAGGAACTTTGATCTTCCCAATTTCGACATTGCCACAAAATCAACCTGTACCGCAGGCCCCTGCCCCGCGCCTTGAGTTGCCAAGCCCTTGCCTGAATAATTTATTTCAGGCTCTTAAACCCCGCCGGAGAAATCTTGCGGGGTTTTTTCATGGGCCGTGATCATGTCCGAAAACGGCGAGTTATTTTTATCGTGCGGCGTATCATTAGCCCATGTCTAGCCTGCCCATTGATGCTGATGCCTGTTATCTCGCGCTGAAAAGCCGCGATGCGCGCTTTGATGGGCAGTTTTTTACGGGAGTAACCTCAACCGGGATTTACTGCCGGCCTGTGTGTCGTGTGAAAGCGCCTAGAAAAGAGAACTGCCAGTTCTATGCGCATGCTGCGCTGGCTGAAAGTGCAGGTTTTCGCCCTTGCTTGCGTTGCCGGCCTGAGTTAGCGCCGCTTCGCAATGAGCCGGTGTGGTCTACCGAGGATGCTTCGCGCATGCTGGCCTCGCAGGCGGTGAAATTGCTCAGCGATGCGGCTTTGCTGAGCGATGAATCTTCTGTCGCTGCAATAGCGGCGCGCTTAGGCATTAGCGAGCGGCATTTGCGGCGCATTGTGGAGGCGCATCTGGGCGTGAGCCCGCTGCAAGTTGTGCAAACGCGGCGCTTGCTCTCAGCCAAAGCTCTCCTGTCAGACACCAAGCTACCGATACAAGAGGTGGCGCTGGCAAGCGGTTATGGCAGCCTGCGCCGCTTTAATGCTTCTTTTTTGCAGCATTACGGCATGCCGCCTACTCGGCTTCGTCAACAAGGCTCAGAGCCAAGCCTTAGAAAGCAGCAAGAGACCGGTTGTATTGAATTCAAGCTCGGTTTTCGCCCGCCCTATGATGCGCATGCCTTGCTCGCCTTCTGGCAGCAGCGGCAACTCGATACTATGGAATTTATAGCACTTCACGCAGATTCCATGCCGGCTCACCCTGAATTTTCGCCTAAAAATAAGCTCCCTTACTTACTTCGTAGTTTTTGTATTCTCCACCTTGGCCAGTGGCTCAGTGGCTGGCTACAAGCTTCGCCAGATCTGGAAAATAATTTATTGCGCGTGCGCATGAGCGATGCACTTGCGCCTGCCCTGCCCGCGATGACAGCGCGGCTTCGAGCAGCTTTTGATTTGGATGCCGATCCTGCGGCGATTGATGCGGCATTGCAAACGTCGTTCAAAGGCGGCGCGGGCATGCGCGTGCCGGGCAGCTTAGATGGCTTCGAAATCGCTGTGCGCGCCATTCTTGGCCAGCAAGTGACTGTGGCCGCTGGGCGCACGTTCACTCAGCGTGTGCTGGAGGCTTTTGGCGAACCGATTCAAACGCCTTGGCCGCAAATCACGCGCTGCTTTCCCAAGCCTGCCGTGCTTGGAGCAGCCACGCCAGAAAGCCTCGGAGCTTTGGGCATCGTCAAGCAGCGCCAAGCTGCCCTGATTGCGCTCTCACGCGCTGTAGCCAGTGGCGAGCTGAATTTGAATTCACCGCCGCAGCCTTCCAGAGTGATCGAGCAGCTTCAAGCGCTCCCCGGCATCGGCGCATGGACGGCACACTACATCGCCATGCGCGCGCTGCGCTGGCCTGATGCTTTTCCTGCGGGCGATATCGCTTTGCACAATGCCCTTGGATTGCGTGATGAGAAGAGCCCCACGAAGCGTGCGAAGTTAGCAGAAGCCGCCTCGCAGGCTTGGCGACCTTGGCGCAGCTATGCGGTGTTTCGCGTTTGGGCAGGCTTGCATCGTTGAATGCTTACTATGAATTTAATAGCACTTTGCGCAATATCTATGCCGGCAATCCACTGAAAAGGCTTTAAAAATGACTAAAAAAAGCAATTCCTACCACCTGCACAGCTTCCCCACACCGCTGGGCAACGCATGGCTCGCAGCCTCAGACGCTGGCTTGGCCGGCCTGTGGTTTCACGATCAAAAGCATCTGCCGGATTTTTCAGATACCAATCGCTGGCAGCGCGGTGAGCATCGCTACATGCATGCTGCGATGGAGCAGCTACAGCCCTACTTCGCCGGCAAATCAACATCATTTCAGTTTGACAAAAAGCTCCCCCTTGATCTGAGCCACGGCACGGCCTTCCAGCAAGCCGTGTGGCAAGCCTTGCTCAGCATTCCTTTGGGTGGCTCCACAAGCTACGGTGCGATTGCTACGAAAATCAACAACCCCGCCGCTGTGCGCGCCGTAGGGGCAGCGGTTGGCCGCAACCCCATCAGCATCCTCGTACCCTGCCACCGCGTGCTCGGCAAAGACGGCTCGCTCACAGGTTATGCAGGCGGGCTGGATCGTAAAGTGGCTTTGCTTCGGCTGGAGGGGATGTTGATTTGAAGACCTTGAATACGAATACCGGACGCAGAAGACGCAAAGGTTACGCAGAAGGAATACCAAAAAATACCAATTCACAGCATCAATGAAAAGAAAAGCAGCATCATTGATTTTTATGTATGTGGTATTTTCAAAATGTTTTTCTTATTTTCCTCTTGGTTTTTTTTGTATTTTCTTTTTTGCGTCTTCTGCGTAACCTTTGCGTCTTCTGCGTCCGGTATTAAATTTCTCTCCAACCCCTAATATGCCAATAGCCATCGAATTCATCCTCTTAGCCGCCATCTGGGGCGCATCCTTTTTGCTCATGAAGCTAGGCGCAGCAGACTTTGGCCCTTTCCTCACCGCTTTCCTGCGCGTATTGCTTGCATCGCTATTTCTGCTCCCGCTGCTCGTCTGGCGTGGCCAGTTCGATGCGCTCAAAAAGCATTACAAGCCCATTCTCTTCGTCGGCATGCTCAACAGCGGCATTCCCTTCGCACTGTTTTCCTTTGCTGTGCTGCATATCTCCACAGGGCTCAGCTCGATCTTGAATGCCACTGTACCCCTGTGGGGCGCGCTCGTCGCGTGGCTCTGGCTGAAAGACAAGCCTGTGAGCTCACGCTTGCTAGGCCTAGCGATTGGCTTTGCTGGCGTGGCCGCCCTCTCGTGGGACAAAGCCACTTTCAAAGACGGCGCAGCCTCGCCCGGCATGGCGGTGATCGCATGCCTGCTCGCTACGCTGTGCTACGGCATCGCCGCCAGCTTCACCAAGAAATACCTCACCGGCATCCCGCCGCTAGCCAGCGCCACAGGCAGCCAAATCGGCGCAGCGCTCTTGCTCGCTGTGCCGGGCTTAATGTCTATTCCTGCCCAAGCCCCCGGATTATATGCGTGGGTAGCTATTGTTTTGCTAGCATTCTTCTGTACAGCCGTTGCCTACATCTTGTATTTCCGCATCATCGAGCGCGCCGGCCCCGCGCGAGCCGTGGCCGTCACGTTTCTCATCCCCGTCTTCGGCGTGGCGTATGGTGCTGTGTTGCTGCAAGAGAAAATCACGCTGACGATGATCGTCTGCGGCGCAGTGATCATTTTGGGGACTGCGCTGTCTACGGGGGTTTTGAAGTTTTCATCTGGCAAACTCAAGCCATGAGTGAACTCGCCGACATCAATACCCCCGCCGCCTTGGTCGACACCGATCGCATGCAGCGCAACATCATGCGCATGCAAACGCGTATGAACGCCTTGAATGTGGCCTTCAGACCGCATGTGAAGACGACGAAATGCCTGCCTATTGCGAAGGCGCAAATCGAGGCAGGCGCGCGCGGCATCACGGTATCGACCCTGAAAGAAGCCGAGCAATTTTTCGCTGCCGGCATCACAGATGTTCTCTACGCCGTCAGCATGGCCTCACCAAAACTGCGCCAAGCAGCTGCCCTGATTCACAAGGGATGCGCTCTTAAAATAATAGCAGACAGCTCAATTTCGGCAGCGGCTATCGCCAGTTTTTCATCACAAAACTGTGTGAAATTTGAAGTACTGATAGAGATCGATACCGATGGGCATCGCAGCGGCGTGAAGCCTGAAAGTGATGACTTGATCGCCATTGGCCGCATATTGGCCGAAGCGGGTGCGCTTGGGGGCGTGATGACGCACGCTGGCGCGAGCTACGCACTCTCGACACCCCAAGCCCTGCAAGCGATGGCCGAGCAAGAGCGCTCGCTGTGCGTGCGCGCTGCGCAGCGCCTGCGCGAAGCCGGTTTGCCTTGTGCTGTGGTGAGCGTAGGCTCAACGCCTACCGCCTTGAATGCGCAGCAGCTCGATGGCGTCACGGAAGTGCGCGCTGGTGTGTATGTGTTTTTTGATTTGGTGATGAAGAACATCGGCGTATGCAGCGAAGGCGATATTGCACTGTCCGTGCTCACCACGGTGATCGGCCATCAAGCTGAGAAAGGCTGGGCGATTGTGGATGCCGGCTGGATGGCCATGAGCCGCGATCGCGGCACGCAGCATCAATCTCAAGATTTCGGCTATGGGCAAGTGTGTGATGTGCAAGGCTGCCCACTGGCAGGCTACACGATGCAAAGCGCGAATCAAGAGCACGGCATCATCGCTCGCAACGGTTCAGTCGATGCAGATATTGCACGCACACTACCCGCAGGCACACTGCTGCGCATCTTCCCCAACCATGCCTGCGCCACGGCTGCGCAATTTCCTGAATACCAAGCCATTGAAGGTCATGAGGTGATCGCAACGTGGCCGAGATTCTACGGTTGGTGATTGAAGATTTTTTCAATGCGCTGATCGGCTGTGCGTTGCAAATCACTGCTTGACACCCGCTCCGGCGCAATCTCCTGCAAAGGCAGCAGCACAAAAGCCCGCTCACGCATGCGCGGATGCGGCACGGTGAGCATAGCGCTGTCAATCTTTGCATCTCCGTACATCAAAAGATCCAAATCCAGCGTGCGCGGCGCATTCAGATACCGGCGTTGTCTGCCCGCATCACGCTCTACTTTTTGTAGCATATCAAGCAATAAATACGCCGGCAAAGTGGTGGAAACCTTCACGACTGCATTGATGTAATCGCCACCCGAGCTCTCAATCGGGGCCGTGCGATACAGCGCCGATTGCGCGAGCAACTGCACGCCTTCAAGAGAAGCGATTTTCTCCATCGCGCTGAGCACGGCAGCAGGCGCATCGCCCAAGTTAGCGCCCAAGGCAATGAAGGCCACAACGGGTTCGCGTTGATCAGTAGTTGCGTTCATGGCGGGCAATGTAGCATGCTGCGCCGGCATGTCCCGTCGCGCAGCATTGGCTTTAGCAAAATCGCACAATATCATCATGAAAATTCCAAAAACACTGCGCAACTTAGTCCTCATCTTGGGCGATCAGCTTGATCATGAATCCTCAGCCTTTGAGGGCTTTGATCCCATGCAGGATGCTGTGCTCATGATCGAAGCGCGTGAGGAATCCACCCATGTGTGGAGCCATAAAATTCGAACTACGCTGTTTCTCTCAGCGATGCGGCATTTTGCGAAAGATCTGCAAGCCCGCGGCTGGGCTGTGATCTATCGTCAGCTGGACAAAGAAGCCGATGTATCGCTCGCCGCGGGCTTGCTCGATGTCATCAAAACGCATGCGCCACAAGCAGTCATCGGTGTGGAGCCAGGTGATCTACGGGTCAAGACGCAGATCAATGACGCTATTAATTCAATAGCAGATATCGCAGCAAATACGCCGGCTAAAGCATCAAAATCATTAAAATTAGCGATAGATTGGAAGTCAGACACGCATTTCCTGTGCGACCTGCCAGAATTCCGCGCATGGGCAGGTAAAAGCAATACGCTGCGCATGGAATTTTTCTATCGTGTGATGCGCAAGAAGCATCATATTTTGATGGAAGGCAAAAAAGGCAGTGCTGAGCCAGTGGGAGGGCAATGGAATTTTGATGCTGACAACCGCAAGAGTTTTGGCAAAACGGGGCCACAAGGCGTGCCTGTGCCGCGTGTGTATGCGCATGATGAAATCACCACAGACGTGATCAAGATGGTGAGTAAAGAGTTCGCGGATCACCCCGGCAGTTTAGAAAAATTCAACTGGCCTGTAACGCGCGACCAAGCCTTGCAAGCACTCGATGATTTCATCCAATTGCGCCTTCCCTTCTTCGGCCCGCATCAAGATGCGATGTGGACGCATCTTGATTTCGGCTGGCATTCGCTGCTTTCTTCTTCTATCAATCTGAAGCTGCTCCATCCCTTAGAAGTGATTCAAGCTGCAGAGAAATGCTTTTCTGATGGCAAGGTAGATTTACCCAGCGCAGAAGGCTTCATCCGCCAAATTCTCGGCTGGCGCGAATTCATGCGCGGTGTGTATTTTCTCGATATGCCCAAGCTGAAAACAGACAATTTCTACAATCATCACAACGCACTGCCCCAGTGGTATTGGACGGGCGAGACCAAGATGAATTGTATGAAAAACAGCATCGAGCAGACGCTGCACAACGGCTACTCCCATCACATCCAGCGCCTCATGATCACCGGCATGTTTGGCGTCACAGCGCAAATCAAGCCGCAGGCTTTGTGCGATTGGTATCTCGCAGTGTATGTAGATGCGGTGGAGTGGGTGGAGCTGCCCAATACCGCTGGCATGGCACTCTTTGCCAATGGTGGCCGCTTCACCAGCAAGCCGTATGTGGCCAGCGGCGCCTATGTGAAGCGCATGAGCAACTACTGCCAAGGCTGCGCTTATTCACCCGAGGCACGCGCTGGCGAAAACGCTTGCCCGATGACCGTGCTGTATTGGAATTTCTTGGATGCGCATGAAAAAGAGTTTGCAGGAAACCCGCGTACCGCGCTCATGGTGAAAAATTTGCAGCGCATGTCTGGAGATGAGCGAACGGCAGTTAAGCAACGCGCCGCTCAGATGCTGTCGGATCTAGATGCGCTCTAGTCGTCGCACAAGCAACTTCTATTTGGCGTAAGCCTGCGGATCGAGCTGGCGCGTGTTCGCCTCAATCCAAGCTTCCACTTCACGCATCAGCTCTTCGGGCTCGCGCCCTATGCTGCTGATCTGCGGGCCAATCACCACGTCAATCACGCCGGGTGTTTTAACAAATGCTTTTCGCGGCCAATGCTTCGCGCAGTTCACAGCAATCGGCACCACGGGGCGCCCTGTCTCGCACGCCAAGCGCGTGCCGCCGGTTTTGTACGTGCCTTTTTGGCCACGTGGAATGCGCGTGCCTTCAGGAAACATGATCACCCACACACCGTTGTTCATCACCCGCTTGCCCTGCGCGACTACTTTATTAAAAGCTTCAGCGCGCTTACTGCGATCAATATGGATCATATCCATCCGCGCCATCGACCAGCCGAAAAACGGGACGTAGAGCAACTCGCGCTTGAACACATAGGCCAATGGATGCGGCATGATGCACGGCATCAAAAAAGTCTCCATCGTCGATTGATGTTTGCAGAGCAAAATCGCACCATCCTTGTCGCCCTGCGGCAAATTCTCCATGCCGTGCAGCTTCCAGTGCACACCGCAAATCACCTTCAACCCCCACATCGCACATTTAAGCCAGCCCGCGCACATCCAGTAAACACGCGTTGGGCTCAAAAACATGGAGGAAATAACCACGGCTGTACCCCAAGGAATCACGGTGAGCATCATCCACAGCATGTGAATCGTGGAACGGATGAAGGCGATGGTGTAAGACATAAAACTAAGCCGCCAGCTTGGACAAATCCGCCACACGGTTCATGGCTTGATGCAGGGTAGCAAGCAGACCGAGGCGGTTGGTGCGGATGGCGGGATCTTCGTGATTGACCATGACTTTGTCGAAGAAAACATCGACCGGGTCTTTAAGTACCGCCAAAGCTTTCAAATTCTCTTCAAATTGGCCACTTTCCCAAGCGGCATCAGCGCGGAGCGCTACTGATTTAAGAGCGTCTGCCAAGGCCTGCTCTTCGCCGGCTTGTAGCAAAGCGGGGTTGATTTTTGCTTCAACCGCGCCTTCAACTTTTTTCAGGATGTTGCCAACGCGCTTGTTGGCCGCAGCAAGAGCAGGCGCTTCAGGCAAAGTGGCAAAGGCACGAACGGCGGCGAGGCGCTGAGCTACTTGGGCTAGCTTCTGGGGGCGCAAACTGATCACAGCATCCACTTCTTGGGCGCTGTAGCCTTGCTCACGCAAAGAGCCTGCGAATCGATCGTAGATGAAATCTTGTAGCGCCTGCGCTTGATCTTGAATCAACGCGCCAAAAGCCGGCATCGCATTTTTGATAAGTGCAGCTACTTCCAATTGCGGCGCTTTTTCCACCAGCATCCTAACGACACCCAACGCATGTCGACGCAGTGCAAACGGGTCTTTATCGCCCGTGGGTAAATTGCCGATGCCAAACATTCCGACCAAGGTCTCTAACTTGTCGGCCAGTGCAACGACCACGCCTGCTTGATTACGCGGCAACTCATCACCCGCAAAACGAGGCTTGTAATGGTCTTCCACGGCGAAGGCTACGTCAGGCGATTCTTGGTCGCTGCGCGAGTAGTAGCCGCCCATGATGCCTTGCAGCTCGGGGAATTCGCCCACCATGTCAGTGAGCAAATCGGCCTTAGCAAGCATGGCTGCACGGTCAGCTTGTTTGGCGAGCAAATCACCTCCGAGTTGCTGGCCAATGGCTCGTGCAATGGCGCGAACGCGCTCCACGCGCTCGCCTTGCGAGCCGAGTTTGTTGTGATAAACCACTTTGGCAAGTTGTGGAATCCGTGATTCGAGTGTTTTCTTACGGTCTTGATCGAAGAAGAATTTCGCATCGGCTAAGCGCGGGCGCACCACGCGCTCGTTGCCTTGAATCACAGCGCTTGCATCATCGGGTGTGATGTTGCTCACGACAAGGAATTTATTCGTCAGCTTGCCGCTGGCATCCAACAATGGAAAATATTTTTGATTGGCCTTCATCGTCAGAATTAAGCATTCTTGTGGCACATCCAAATATTGTTTTTCAAATTCGCAGATCAACACATTAGGGCGTTCAACCAAGGCCGTCACTTCATCAAGCAGGGCATCGTCTTCAATCGGCCGGAGCGCACCGTGCGACTCGTCTGATTCTCCGCCGCCGATTTTCGCTGCAACAGTAGCGAGCTGTTTGGCAATCTCGACCTTACGCGCTTCAAAGCTTGCGATCACCGCGCCGTCTTTCTCCAGCGTGCTCGCATAAGCATCTGCATCAGCAATCACGACGGGTGACACAGCAGCCTCAAAGCGATGGCCTTCCGTGCTTCTACCAGCATTCAAGCCGAGCGCAGACACTGCTACAACGGATGAACCATGCAAAGCAATCAGCCCATGCGCAGGCCGCACAAAGCTCACCGAGCTCCAGCCTGGCATCTCACAACCAGATTCGAGTTGATAACTCATCACCTTAGGAATCGGCAACTTAGCAATCGCCTCCAGCAGAGCTTTTTGCAAGCCTTCAGCCAATGTCGCGCCCTTGGCTGTGCTTTCGTAAAACAGCGCTTCAGCCTTGCCATCTATCACGCGCTTCAAACCAGCCACCGCACTCGCATCCGCGCCAAGCCCTTGCAATTTTTTGAGCAACGCCGGCGTAGCTCCACCCGATGCATCCAAACCCACACTCACGGGCATGAGCTTTTGCGAAATAGCCTTATCAGCCCCTTGCGCAGCCACCCGCGTCACATGCGCAGCCAAACGACGCGGCGAAGCAAAGCTGGTGAGCTTCGAATCTGCGCTGGTCAAACCTTGTGATTTGAGCTGATCAAACAGCACACCAGCAAACGCATCGCCGAGCTTCTTCAATGCCTTCGGTGGCAGCTCTTCAACAAACAACTCGACAAGTAAATTTTTATACATTTTCTGAACCAAAAACAATAGGATTAATTTTTATGGCGCGCGCCTGCTCTGCCAACACGGTATCGAGTGTTGCGATGCGCTTGCAACCTAGGCGTTTGGCCACACTCAAATGCAAAGCATCCGGGCCGCGCATTTTGCTGCTGATGTTGCTACAGTATTTTGCAGCTTCTTCGAAATCTTCATCTTGCACAGAGACACAACGCACCGATTGCAAAATACGCAGACCAGCAACCCAAGCCAGCGCAGCCTCTTGAGCTTTGAGCTGCTGGCTTCTTTGTTTAATTGCCAAAGCGCTGGCTAACTCCGTACGAATCCAGTGAGCGCTGAGAAGCGGCTCTTTCTCGCTGCTGCGATACCAGCCGAAAATCCAATCTGTCTCAGGCTCAGGGCACAGCAGAGCCATCAAGACACTCGTATCCAAATACGTCGTCGACAGCATCAATACCCCCCGTCGCGCATGAAGCGAATCACGGAGCGCCCCATCGGCCAATCTTTATGCATCGCTTGCAATTCAGTAATAATTTGCTCCCGACTGGCCAGAGCAGATGCCTGTGGCGATGGCTGCACTACCAAGCGCCCATCGTCTGAAAGCTCGACTTGCACTTTGCTGCCTTCTTGCAAATGCATCTGTTTTAAGATTTTGTTTGGCAAACGAAGTGCCAAGCTGTTCCCCCAACGATTGACTTGCAGTTCCATATGACTTCTCCGTGATGTAGATACATGTATCTACATTTTATACTTTTTCAGTGATCGGCGAGTTATCTCAATGCTGAGTAGTGCAAAACAGTGGGGAACGGATCATAGAAATGATGCAGTAGCTGCTTGCATCTTCATTTGCAACTGCGCGATTTCCAAAATCATCACGCTGCCTTCTTCTGCATCTGCGCCACCCACTCTGGCGGTGCCATCGGGAAGCCGAGACGTTCGCGGGATTCGTAATAGCTTTGTGCCACGCTGCGCGCGAGATTGCGGATGCGACCGATGTAGGCGGCGCGTTCGGTCACGCTGATCGCGCCGCGTGCATCGAGCAAGTTAAAGCTGTGGGCAGCTTTTAAGACTTGCTCGTAGGCAGGCAGCGCGAGTAGTTGCTCGATCAAATACCTGGCTTGCTTTTCGTGGGCGTTGAACGCAGTGAACAGAAAGTCTGCATCGCTGTGCTCGAAGTTGTAGGCGCTTTGCTCTTTTTCGTTTTGCAGATAGACATCGCCGTAGCTCATCGTCTCCGTCCACTTCAGGTTGTAGACGTTATCCACGCCCTGCAAATACATCGCCAAGCGCTCTAAGCCATAGGTGATCTCGCCTGTGATCGGTTTGCAATCAATGCCACCGACTTGCTGGAAGTAGGTGAACTGCGTGACTTCCATGCCGTTGAGCCAGACTTCCCAGCCCAAGCCCCAAGCGCCGAGGGTTGGGTTTTCCCAATCGTCTTCTACAAAACGCACATCATTTTTCTTCAAATCAAAACCGAGCACTTCGAGCGAACCGAGATAGAGCTCCAAAATATTCGCTGGTGCGGGCTTTAATACAACTTGGTATTGGTAATAGTGCTGCAAACGATTTGGATTTTCGCCATAGCGGCCATCCTTGGGGCGTCGGCTAGGCTGCACGTAGGCGGCTTTCCACGGCTCGGGCCCGAGGGCGCGCAAAAAAGTAGCGGTATGTGATGTGCCCGCGCCGACTTCCATGTCGTAGGGTTGCAGCAGGGCGCAGCCTTGCTTGTCCCAGTACGCTTGCAAGGTAAGGATGATTTGTTGAAATGTGAGCATATCTGAAGCGATTCGCTAGAACTGGCGAAAACCCTTGATTTTACGGGGCTTTCTGATCCGACATTGCTTGAACGCGTGCTCAAATCCAAGCCGATGATTCCAGCGGCTCGCCTGCCGAAAATGCAGCATTGATATCTTGTAGTGCATGCACCTGCACCTCTTGCTCCCCCACAGTGACTGCCATTTGTACACCCAAGCGAAAAGTATTGGGCGAAGCTTTCACTGCAGCAGCTGTGCCAAGTACGCGCCAAAGAACACGCGGCTCACCCTCACGCAGGTGCTTCATAAACTGCGCTGTAGGCCCCATCACGGTATCGCGTTCGCCGCCGTAGTCAAGCGGCGTACGCACGACATCAATCGGGCCCAAATGCAAACTGGATAGCACACGTAACGCGGGCACGCTTTTCCTCTGCTGCTGATCTTTAAACTGAGTTGCAGCCCAATGCCCACATTGCGCACTGGCGCGCAACATAGCCTGCACAGCTTGCGCAGCACGCACATAGCCATATTTGCCATCCACCACACAATCAATAAAATACAACGTGAGTCGGCTCTCGTGCATATCCAAATAATCAGCGCAAGTCAGTGCAGCATCACGGCTGACGGGCAAAAAGAGTTGGCGCAGCAACTCTCTCCACGGCTGAACACCTAGCGCTGCACGCAGCACAGCATCGTTATGCACTTCCATGCTCACTGCCCATGCCGCCTCAAAGTGCTGGCGGGCTCGGGATGCATTTGGATCACTTGCTAACGAGTTTGCGACGCTTTCCTCCAGCATCAGCCGCTTTGAGCTGCTATCTGCCCTAGCAAGGCTCTGCAAGCTTAAATCGGAAGCGGCAGTCGGCTCAAAGCCTGCCCCTAGGCGCCTTGCATCTTTACCGAGTCGGTGCGCCAAAATCGCCAACTGCTTATTAACCGACTCAATAAGCTGATCGGGCACAAAAGGTTTGGTGATGTAGTCGTTAGCGCCTTGACTCATGCCAAGGCGAATATCCTCTACGCTCGTGCGAGAGGTCAGCAAAATCACAGGCGTATCTGCAGTCTCAAGCATGCCGCGCATATCGCTAAGCACTTCAAAGCCGTTGATCTTTGGCATCTCTACATCACTAACCACAAGATCAGGTAACTCGGCCAAAATCGTCAGCAAGCCTTCCGCGCCATTGTCCACATCTGTGACTGCATGGCCAGCTTTCTTAAGCACAGCAGTGATGAGCTTGCGGGTGGAAGCATCGTCTTCTAGTACAACGATTTTGGCCATAGTGTGAGAAAGAATCAGTTCCTAATGACTTGATATATGTGCGTTGCGCTGCGAATGCACTCTTTTTATTATGCGATACAAATAGTCAACTGTTTAGCGCTAAGGATTTCAAGTTTTTGTAAGTATTTATGATGCTTTTTTGCCTCTAGCCGGCATATATATTGAGGACAGTGCTATTAAAAGTATAGCTACCCCAAGCAGCCATAAAGGCCACAGCCCAAAGCGCCCTGCCACCCAAGCAAACGGTGTCAGCCCCTGTCGGCCCTCTACTGTGCCGATCAGCACACTGCGGGTGTGGCGCGGCAAGCTGGAGATGACTTCGCCACGGTGATTGATGATCACAGTCGCTCCTGTGTTGGTGGCGCGTACCATCGGGCGGCCAAGCTCCAGCGCTCGCATGCGGCTGATTTGCAAATGCTGATCAATCGCTACAGTATTGCCAAACCAACCGATGTTGCTCACGTTGACCATAACAGTCGGCGCAGTTTTTTCATCCACAAAACGCCGCGCGAGTTCATCGCCAAACAAATCTTCGTAGCAAATATTCAACCCCCAGCGCTGCCCCGCCCATTCAAAGCTACTCTGCCCCACAGCCCCACGCTTGAAATCCCCCAAGGGAATATTCATCATTCGGGTGAACCATTTGAACAGCGGCGGGATGAATTCGCCGAACGGGACGAGGTGGTGTTTATCGTATTGATAGGGCGCGGCTTGGCCGGGTTTCAAGCCCAGCACAGAATTGGTGTAACCTTTCTCGAAATCGCCCAGTGGAATTCCCACAAGCGCGGCTTGATCGCCAGAAGTGAAGCGCTTTTGAACGGCGTCCCAGTAGCCTTCTGGGAGTTGGCGAGGAAGTAATGGGATGGCAGTTTCTGGGGTGATGACCATAGGCGTTGTACTCGACGCCAATTGCTGCTGATACCACTCCAGGGAGGACTTCACTCCCGTTGTCGCATCGAATTTTTCACCTTGAGGAATGTTGCCCTGAAGCAGCGTGAGGTTCGTCACAGCCAGCTTTTGCGAATAGCGCTCCAGCCAGCTTTGCTCCAGCTGAGCCATGCTGGGTAAAGCAAATACTGTTAGCACAAGTAAGCGAGGCAAGCGCCCGCAGCTGAGCAGTCGAGGCAACATCGAAGCCAAGCACGCCGCGATAAAACCGACCCCGTACACGCCGACCCATGTTGCATAGCCAGACAACGGCCCATCCACATGCGCATACCCCCCCGCACCCCACGGAAAACCTGTAAACCAACTGTCCCGCGCCAACTCGGCCAGCATCCAAGCTGCTGCAAAAACAATAGCACTCCACGCATTATTTATGCCGGCTACCTGCCTAAAACGCTTGTAAAAGTAGCTCGCAGCAGCGTAATACAGCGCCAGAGCCCCGCATAACGCAAAAACTGCTGACACCGCCAGCGGCGCAGGCAGCCCACCATACACATGCATGCTGATAAAGAGCCACCACACCGTGCCGCAGAGCCAGCTCGTAGCAAACAACCAGCCAATCAACGCCGCCTGCCGCGCAGAGCTGGCACGTTCAAGCAACCACGCCAGAGCCGCTATCGAGAGCATTTGCAGCCACCACAGCGGCTCGCCACCCAGAGCCCCCTGCCAAGGCGCGGCAATGGAAATAGCTTGCGCAGAGCCCGCAATTAGCGCACCCACCATCAACGACCAACGCATTCGGCTCATGGCAGGTCCAGGTGCAATAATTTCATGCCATTGGGTTGATTCATCAACCGATTTTAGATGCGAAGTGGTTTGCTACCCCTCGTCATCTCAGCCCTTCAAACACGCTTCATCAGTATCTTCGTCATCGCTGTCATCACATTGCGCGGTGTGATACGCACGCTTTGCACTATCAGCCAGTTCATCACGCCAGGAATATAAACGCGCTGGCCTCGCTGCATTGCACAGTAGCCTGCGCGAGCCACTTCTTCCGAGCTGGGCAATTTTCTGCCTTTGACAAAACGGCTGTCCTGCATATCGGCTGCATTTAAAAAGCCTGAGGCCGTGGGGCCGGGGCAAAGTGCTGTCACAGTCACGCCCGTGCCATCGAGTTCAGCAGCAATCGCCTCCGAAAAATTGAGAACAAATGCTTTGGTCGCAGCGTAGACAGCCAAGTAGGGCAGAGGCTGGAAGGCCGCCGTCGATGCCACATTCAAAATCTTGCCGCGTGTGGCCAGCAAATCCGGCATAAAGAGCCTCGTGAGCGCAACAACCGTGCTCATGTTGAGCTGCATCATAGCCAACTCAACTGACAACTCACTTTTTTGAAATTCGCCAAAGTTCCCAAAACCTGCGTTGTTGACCAGCGCGTCAAGCGTGATACCGCGCGATTTGATATCTGCATGTAATTGCGGTGCGCCGCCATCGACTTGTAGATCAGCGGCAATCACGGTGGCTGTGATGCCATATTGGCGCTGCAAATTATCCGCCAGCTCCTGCATTTTGCTCACGCTTCGCGCCGCAAGGATGACGTGGTAGCCGTCCTGCGCGAATTCAGTAGCGAGCGCTTTGCCAATGCCAGACGAAGCGCCCGTGATGAGAGCTGTTTTGCCATTGCTTGATGCCATGATGCGTTCCTTGTGTGAAAGTGCGTGGGGATTTTCAGCGATGCAAGAGCACTTCGGTGGTGTCACGGACATGACGCTTTCCTGTGTATCGAAGCTGCTGAACAAGTGTATCGCCATGAGCGTGGCGGGTCGCACTAGAGTCTTCCCTCTGAATCGCAAGCGGGATTACCGCTAAAGTCTTCATTTCTCGCTTTACTCTTTGAAAACGCCATGACCTCTGAGCTCGCCGCCCACGCTGCCACCCTGCAAGGTGCACCTCTGCTCGATACGCCGGCAGCGCAAATGCAGGCTGTTTTTGACGCTCAACTGTCCAAAGCATTGAGCCTACGTCAATCCACTGCTGCTGAGCGCATCGTGCGAATCAAAGCTCTCCGCGAAGCCCTGCTCTCAGAGCGCGAGGCCTTGTATGCGGCCTTCGCACAAGACATGCGCAAAAGCAAAGCCGAAGTCGAAGCTACAGAATTACTTCCCGTGCTCGATGAAATGCGCCATATCATCGGACGCTTGAAAAGCTGGATGAAGCCCACCCGAGCTTGGCCAACCAGCCTATCTCTGGGGCTTAAGGCTCGCATCCACTACCAGCCACGCGGCCGTGTGCTGATCATCGCCCCTTGGAACTACCCGCTCAGCCTGTGCTTAGGCCCATTGGTGTCTGCTCTAGCGGCTGGCAATACAGCGATTTTGAAACCCTCTGAGATGACGCCTTCCGTATCGGCTGTGATGGCTCGTATCATCGCCCAAGTCTTTGATCCAATGGAAGTTGCGCTGTTTGAGGGAGAGCAAGCCACTTCACAAGCTTTGCTAGCCATGCCTTTTGATCACATCTTTTTCACAGGCTCACCGGCGGTAGGAAAAATCGTGATGGCCGCTGCCGCCAAGAATCTCACCAGCGTGACGCTAGAGCTCGGCGGCAAATCTCCCACCATCGTTGACGAAACCGCTAATGTAGCCATGGCCGCTGAAAACATCATGTGGGGAAAATTCCTCAACAACGGGCAAACCTGCATCGCACCAGACCATGTGTACGTCCACTCAAAAGTCAAAGCTGAATTTGTGGCGCAGTGCAGACAAGCGCTCGACAAGTTTTTTGGCGCAGAGGGCAGCCGCAGCACCAATCTCGATCTCACCCGCGTCGTCAACGCACGCCATACCCAACGCTTGGCAAGCATCTTGGCGGATGCGCAATCGAGCGGCGCTCGTATTTTGGTGGGCGGGCAAGTCGATGAATCGCAAAACTACATTGCACCCACTTTGCTTGAAGGTGCAGCGAGTAGCTCGCGCCTCATGAACGAGGAAATTTTCGGCCCTCTGCTACCGATTGTGGAATTTACTTCAATCGACCAAGTGATCTCTACGATCAACGCCGCTCCCAAACCACTGGCGCTCTACCTTTTTTGCAATGACAGCGATCGCATCGCGCAAGTGCTCAGCCACACCAGCTCGGGTGGCGCATGCGTGAACCATTCCATGGTGCATTTCGCGCATGGCAATCTCCCTTTCGGTGGTGTAAATAATTCCGGCATCGGCAGTGGCCATGGCCATTTTGGCTTCAAAGCCTTCTCACATGAGCGCGCCGTGCTGACTGGCGGTTGGCTTCGCTCAGAGAAATTCTTCGCTCCGCCTTACACCTCAAAACGCACCGCTTTTATCCGTAGAGTGGTAGATGCTTTGAAACTGCCTATGCTTTGAGTGATCTCTATGCCTGCTCCTCGAAAATCCGTCTCCGTATCGCGCAAGTCCTGGTCGATCGTCACCGCAGACGAATCGCCTGCGCTCACCATGCGCAAAGCTTTTGAAGCCCAGGCATCCGTTGCACTGCGTTTGCGCGAATCTACCGCTGCTGAGCGCATTGCACTGATCAAAAAGCTCCGCACATCTATGCTCGCGCGTCGCGAAGATTTTTATGCCGCTTTCATGCAAGATATGCACAAAAGCAAAGCTGAAGTCGAAGGCGCAGAATTCATGCCCGTGTTTGATGAAATGCGCCACGCCATCGGAAGCCTCAAGCGCTGGATGAAGCCGAAGTCAGTCACGCCCGTGCTCACTTCGGTAGGCTCTAAAGCGCAAGTGCAAATGCAGCCGCGTGGCCGCGTGCTGATCATCGCGCCTTGGAACTATCCATTGAATCAATGCTTTTGCCCCCTGATCAGCGCCATCGCAGCTGGCAACACCGTGATTCTCAAGCCCTCAGAGATGACGCCCACCGTCTCTCAGCTCATGGGCGAAATCATCCGAAAAGTGTTTGATCCTACGCATGTGGCCTACTTTGAAGGCGGTCAAACCACCTCTACCGCTTTGCTGGCCTTGCCTTTTGATCATATTTTTTTCACTGGCTCGCCAGCGGTGGGTAAGCTCGTGATGGCCGCTGCGGCCAAGCATTTAACGAGCATCACCTTGGAGCTCGGCGGCAAATCACCGACGATTGTGGATGAAACGGCAGACACAGAATTAGCCGCAGAAAACCTCATCTGGGGCAAATTCATCAACAGCGGGCAGACCTGCATCGCACCTGATCACATCTATGTTCATGCGAAGGTCAAAACACAATTCATCAAAGCCGCTCTTGCTGCGCTCACAAAATACTACGGCACGCCAGCCAAGCGAATGAAAAATGCCGATTTAACGCATGTCGTCAACACACGTCACACGCAGCGCTTGGCTGATTTGCTCACTGATGCAAACAAGAAAGGCGCGCGCGTCATCGTGGGTGGGCAAGTGGATATCGCTGAACGCATGGTCGCGCCCACGCTGCTCGATAGTGTGAATCCAAGCATGCGCATCATGCAAGAAGAAATTTTTGGCCCATTGCTGCCCATCATTGAGTTCACCGACCCAGATGAAGTGATTGCGCAAATTAACTCAAATCCCAAGCCACTTGCACTTTATGTGTACAGCAGTGATGAGAAACGGATTAACCAAATCCTCGCACAAACTAGCTCAGGCGGCGCATGCGTGAACCAATGCATGATGCACAACGTGCAAGGCAACTTGCCCTTTGGCGGCGTCAACAATTCTGGCATGGGCAGCACCCATGGCTACCACGGTTTCAAAGCGTTCTCCCATGAGCGCAGTGTGCTCACTGCAGGCCGCCTGCGCCTAGAAAAACTTTTCGCGCCGCCCTACACGCTAACGCGCTTCAAACTCATCAAGCAAATCGTGGATACGATGCGGTTGCCAGCGCTTTAAGCATTTGCCCGAATGCTGTCTGCCACGGTATTGATGATCTGATCGATGTGTGATTTTTCCACGATATAAGGTGGGCAAATCACGATGTTTTCACCAGCGGGGCGCACCATGCTGCCTTTTTGGTAGCAATCCATAAAGATGTCGTAGGTACGTTTGCCGGGCGCCGCTGGATTCGGAGCAAACTCGACAGCCGCAGCCAGCCCTAGCGTCCGAATGCTCACCACATTAGGCAAGCCTTTGAATGCAGCGTGCGCCGCGTCTCCCAAGACCTTACCCATCTCACCGGCTCTGGCAAAAAGATTTTCTTCTTGAAATAGATTCAAGGTGGCAATGGCAGCCGCACAAGCCGCCGGGTGACCAGAATAGGTGTAGCCGTGGAAGAATTCAATCACGTGCTCGCCAGCTTTGGCGTTAGCATCCATAAACGCATCAAACACGCCTTGGCGGCACACCACGCCACCCAATGGAAACACACCATTGGTCACGCATTTGGCGAAATTGAGCATGTCGGGCACCACACCAAAATAATCCGCTCCAAAGTTCACGCCCAAGCGGCCAAAGCCCGTAATCACTTCATCAAATATCAACAAAATCCCATGCTTGTCGCAAATCGCACGCAGGCGCTTGTGGTAATCAGGAGGAGGCACATACCAGCCCGCGCTGCCAGCGACCGGCTCGACGATGATGGCGGCCACATTGCTTGCATCATGCAAGGGCAAGATGCGCTTTTCCAGATCATCTAAGAAATCGGTATCGGTTTGCGGTGCTTGGCCGTTGTAATACATCGTGCTCGCATCATGGATGAAGCGCATGTGATCCACACGTGGCAGCAAGGCTCCGCCATACACCTTACGATTGGCCGGGATACCGCCCACACTCATACCGCCAAAGCCGACGCCATGGTAGCCCCGCTCACGGCCAATAAACATCGTGCGATGGCCTTCGCCGCGGGCGCGATGATAGGCCAGCGCCACTTTCATCGAAGTATCAGCAGCCTCCGAGCCTGAGTTGCAAAACAAGACTTTATTTAAATCGCCCGGGCACAACGCGGCGATCATTTCAGCCGCCTTGAAAGCTTTGTCATTCGCGGCATTGAAAGCTGTGGAGTAATCCAGCGTATCGAGCTGTTTTTTAATCGCCTCATTGATCGGCTTGCGGTTGTGCCCTGCTGCCACACACCACAGGCTAGAAATGCCATCCACCACTTGCCGGCCATCATGCGTGGTGAAGTGCATCCCATCGGCGGCTACCATGACGCGCGGCGCTTTGCCAAAGCTGCGATTAGGTGTGAAGGGCAACCAAAGGTTATCCATGTTGAAATCGTTGTAAGCCATGATCGTTGCTCCTAAAGATGGACTAATAAAAATCGCCAAATTGCTGCCATTCCCAGCCCGTGATATGGCTTTGCCACTGCCGCCATTGCTCGCGCTGCAAAATCAACACTTGCTCGCAAAACGCTTCTCCGATCGCTTTGCAGAGAACAGCATTTTGCGCTAATGCATGCGTAGCTGCTTGCAAGCTGGTGGGCAGTTGCGCAGGCATCGGCGCATTTTGCGCAAAGCGTTCGTACAAATCTTCTTCACAAGCTGGCGGGGCTTGCATGGCTTGGTCTATCCCATCCAGACCCGCCGCGATCACACCAGAAAGCGCTGCATAAATATTGCAAGTCGGGTCAGGCATTCGCCACTCTAGGCGCCCCTCTACGCTGCGCAGCAAGCAGCTGCGGTTGTTCTCGCCCCAAGCTTTCCAAACGGGCGACCATGTCGTCCCAGAGGCACTACGCGAGACGGCTAAGCGCTTGTAGCTGTTGACCGTGGGGGCGCAGAGCGCCGCCAGCGCATCAGCATGATGAAGCAAGCCTGCGGCAAACTGCAAACCGAGCGCAGACAAGTAGGCCCTGCACTTACTTTCATCTATGCTTGGCGCCATCACGGCTTTACCTTGGCGGTCCGAGAGACTGATATGAAAATGCAAGCCACTTCCCGGGCTGCCCGCATAAGGCTTAGGCATGGCGCTGAACACCAAGCCATGCTTTTGCGCTACGGCATGTGCCGTCATCTTAAAGAGCATGTAGCGATCCGCGGCTTCTAGGGCGTCATGAAAGCGGTAATTTAGCTCGTACTGCCCCCAAGCATCTTCGTGATCAATCTGCAAAACATCAAAGCCAAGCTCTAGTAACTGTCGACGCAAATCATCCAAAAAATCTCTTTGCTGGTAGATGGATTTGAAATCGTAAGAGGGCTTATCAAGTTTGTCGCCCTGATCAGCATTGACCAGTCTGCCAACTTCGTCTCTGCGGAAAACAAAGAATTCAGGCTCAACGCCCACATTCAAGGTCCACCCGCGCTCCGCTAGGCGTGCCACTTGGCGCTTCAAGGTTTGGCGTGAGCAAGTCTCAAGCGGCTCATTGCCAGCAAAACCATCGCACACCGCATGCGCCACACCGGGCATAAAAGGCAGAGCTTGCAAGCTCTGAGGTTGTACACGGCCATAGTATTCGCTGCGCGGCCCTTGCCGAGGCAATCCCGTGCCTTCAATGCTCGGGCCTGCAAACCCAGCACCTTGGTTGACCCATTGCTGCAAACGCTCGATAGGAACGAGTTTGCCTTTGGCCACGCCATGCAAGTCAGTGAGCTGGGTAAATATGGAATGGATGCCGCTATCTGCCAATTCTTGCTGGCGGGCTTTTAATTGCGCTGGCTTCATCAATCATCCCATGGAGAATCAATCCGCAGCCAAGTGGTTTTCATCTCGGTGTATTTATCAAAAGCATGAAGCGATTTATCGCGTCCCACACCGCTTTGCTTGAAGCCGCCAAAGGGCACCGTGATGTCGTCTTCATCGTATTGATTCACATGCACCGTACCTGCGCGAAGTGCACGCGCCACGCTGTGCGCTTTGTTGATATCACGCGTCCAGACCGCAGCTTGCAAGCCATAGATGCTGTCATTAGCTTGGCTCACAGCTTCATGCGCTTCTTTGAACGACAACACGGAAAGCACGGGCCCGAAAATTTCTTCACGTGCTATCCTCATTTGATTGTTGACACCGTCAAAAATAGTGGGCTGCATGTAATACCCACCGGTTTCAACCCGAGCGGCTTGGCCACCTGCGAGCAATTTTGCACCTTCCTTTTGGCCTGCTTCGATGTACCGAAGCACCGTCTCGTGCTGCGTCTTATCCACCAAAGCGCCCATCACAGTTTTTTTATTCAAAGGATCGTCTGGCATGTAGCCGGGCACCAGCGCAAGCGCCTTCTCCAGAAAACGCTCTTTGATCGAGGCTTCAACAAACAATCGAGAAGGTGCATTGCAACTCTCACCTTGGTTGAAGAAGATGCTGCCGATACTGGCCGCTACGGCTTTGTCTAAATCAGGGCAATCTGCGAAAACGATATTGGCTGATTTGCCGCCTAGCTCCGTCCAAGCGCGCTTCAAGTTGCTTTGCCCCGCCATCACATGGATTTGCTTGCCCACTTTGGTAGAGCCTGTAAAAGCAATGCAATCTACGTCCATATGAGATGCCAGCGGCGCGCCAGCTTCCGCGCCATAGCCGGGGATCACATTGAACACGCCGGCAGGCAGGCCTGCATCTAGTGCCAATTCAGCCAAGCGCAGCGCTGTGAGTGGCGATTTTTCGCTAGGCTTGAGCACGACGCTGTTGCCCGATGCCAAGGCAGGCGCGATCTTCCAAGCCGCCATGATCATCGGATAATTCCATGGCACGATCACGCCCACCACACCCATTGGCTCGCGCGTGATCAGCGCCAGCGCCGTACGCGCCGTGGGTGCAATTTCGTCATAGATCTTGTCGCAGGCTTCGCCATACCAGCGAATGCAATTGGCCGCGCTGTTGACATCCACGCTCTTGGCGTACTGAATAGGCTTGCCCATATCCAGCGTTTCCATCAATGCCAGCTCATCCGCATGCGCAAGGATCAAGTCGGCAAACTTGATCAACACACGCTTGCGATACGCGGGAGCCAGTTTGCGCCAGCGGCCGTCTTCGAAAGCAAGACGCGCCGCCGACACTGCCGCATCAACATCGCTTGCATCACAGCGCGCGACTTCAGCGATCTTTCTGCCATCAACAGGAGATAAGCCATCAAATCGAGCGCCCGAGCGCGCATCGCAACGAGCGCCAGCAATGAACGCCCGTGCGTCGTAGAGTGCTGAAACGCTCATAGATCACCGATCATCAAAACGACACAACGGCAGATAAGCCGATCATGTTGTTAGACTTTTTGTAGTCACCTGTTTTCGCATCCAAAAACACGGGGCCATTGGCACGATCAATGCGGTATTCGGCTTTGAGCGTTGTGTTTTGATTGAACAGATAGCTCATGCCCAAGCTCAATGCCGTACGGGTTGCGCCATCGGCTGTAGGCAACCAAATACCTGTGGAGTTTTCCATGATGGGGCCAAAGCCATTGCGACCATCTGCGACTTGCTCGCAATCTGAGGCATCGATAATCGTATCGCCATTGACATCCCACACGCCGCAGCGCTCCTGAGAAGGCGCGCCAAAGACGCCGCCACCATTTTTCTTGTTGCGAATCATGTCAAAGCGAGCAGTGGTCTGGAAACGCGGCGTGACTTTGTAGCCTGCTAAAGCAGATAAACCTGTCCAGCTGGCCTTGCTGCCATTTGCCGCAGCTGCTTTTTGATTGCCTAAACCAAGCTGGCCTTGCAAGATCCAATCGCCGCGTGTGAAGTAGCCGTCAACTTCAAATAAATTGAATTTCCCGCCAAGATTTTTGTCACTGGTGGAATGGCTTCCCGCAAAACCGAAGCCGCTGAATTCGCCTTTAGCGTAGTCGGCACGATAGGTGACACCGGGCGTTTTTGCGCCTGTGCCTTTGCGCGCTTCGTTGATGTTACCCACCATGAATTTCGAAATCCACTTGCCGCGTGTGAACTCCATGCCAGCGCCGCTGTAAAAACTAGGGATGGTGAAATCAAACAGCAGGTTGTGGCTGATCAGTGGCTGCTGATGCGACCAGATGTACTCATACCCCGACCAATCCGGCACTTGGCCTGCGATCAAACGCGTCGCTGGGCTTCCCAACGGAACAGACACGGATGCCTCATGAACAATCGAACCCAAGTTGTAGCCTGAGCTCGCTGATTTGTGTGGCGCTAGTGTCAAGCGCCATTTGGTGCCGCTTTCCGTTTCTTTTTGGATATCCAGCATCGCTTGGCCGAAGTAGCTGTTGTCAAAAGCATATGAATCGCCCACACCCGAATTACCCTGGCCATTGAAGTTATTCAAAAACACAAAGCCCGCTTGGTTTTGGCGTTGGCTATACACAAAGGTCGGATCAATCATGCCGCTGATCTTCATACCGGCAAAACCCGCTGCAATGGTGTTGTCTTCCGCAGACTCCACCTTGATCTTGATGCGGTTGAATTCCTCAGGATCGACCGCACCCACCGTGGGGGCAGCAGGCTTATTGGCAACAGCTTCCACCCTGTCTTGCAAGGATTTGAGCTGCGTTTTAAGCAGTTCAATCTCTTTTTGCAAGTCAGCCGCAGTTTGCGCCTGCGCACTGATCCAAGGCATGGCGCAAGCCATGGCTACGACGATGAGTTTTCTTTGTAGGTTCATAGTGATTCTCCTGGGTTGTCGTGAAAATAAAAAGGTTGAATAGGATCTGTTTGCGCTCACGTCGGGGCTCGCAAAGCAGCCGATTGCTCTTGACTTCGCTTTCGTTCCTGCCGCGCAATCCATAAGCTAGCGAGCACCACGGCGATGCCCACCACGAGCACAGTGATGGTGGCCACAGCATTCACCGTGGGATTGAGGCCAAGACGAGCGCGACTAAAAATCACCAGTGGCATAGTGGTCGAACCCGGCCCCGAGAGGAACGCCGAGAGCACCACATCATCGAGCGACAGTGTGAATGTGAGCAAGCCAGCAGAAATCAAGGATTGCGACATCAAAGGCAAAGTGATTAAGAAAAACACTTGCAATGGCTTTGCGCCCAAATCTTTGGCCGCCTCCTCCAGAGCAGGATCCATCTCGCGCAAGCGCGCACTGATGACGACCGTTGCATAAGCCAAGCCCAGCAGGGTGTGGCCGATCCACATGGTGAGCAGCCCGCGCTCCGGAAAGCCGGTGGCGCGTTGCACGGATACCAAGAGCAGCAGCAGAGATAAACCAATGATGACTTCGGGCATCACCAGTGGGGAATTGACCATGCCCGAAAACAAAGTCTTCCCCGGGAAATGCTTGAACTTCACTAAAGCAAAAGCCGCCATCGTGCCAAGAATCACTGATGCAATGGCAGTCAGTACCGCGATCTTCAAAGAGAGCCACAAACCAGAGAGCAAAGCCTGATCTTTCATCAACTCGCCATACCAACGAAACGAGAAGCCGCCCCAAGTGGTGACCAATGGGCTGGCGTTGAAACTGAGGATGATCAGCGTGAAGATGGGAATATAGAGAAACGCGAAACAGGCGGCCAGCCAAATGCGCGACGTGAGGATACCAGCGGGATTTTTCATGAACGCCCCGCCTGCGCTTCGTCGTTTTGCAGCTTGTTGAAGTAAGCCAAAGGAACGACGATCATCAACACCATCACCACAGCGACACTCGCTGCCATCGGCCAATCGTTGTTGCTGAAAAACTCATCCCAAAGCACGCGGCCGATCATCAATGTTTGCGGGCCACCAAGCAACTCAGGAATCACGAACTCGCCAACGCACGGGATGAACACCAATAGCGCGCCAGCGATGATGCCGTTTTTGCTGAGTGGCACAGTCACGCGCCAAAAAGCGGTCCATGCGCTAGCGCCCAAATCGCGCGCTGCTTCGAGCAATCGCAAATCCATCTTCACCAAATTTGCATACAAAGGCAACACCATGAATGGCAAATACGTATAAACCATGCCCAGCAGCAAAGAAAAAGAGGTGTGCATCATCTTCACCGGGCTATCGATCAAACCGAGCGCTATCGCGATGTTGTTAAACACGCCACTATCTGCCAACAACATTTTCCATGCATAGACGCGTAACAGAAACGATGTCCAGAAAGGGAGCATGACCAGCATCACCAACGCTGGGCGAATTGATGCGGGGCTGCGCGCCATGAAGTAGGCCATGGGGTAACCCATGGCGAGGCAAATCACCGTGGTGATGGCTGCAAACTCAATGGAAGACAAATACGTCTTGATGTAGAGGGGATCTTCTGCGAGGAACACATATGTCGCGTAACGCAGTTTGATAAAGAACTCGCCATCGGCAAAACCAAAAATGTCTTTAAAGCGCACACCCTCCATTTCGGAGAAGCTGATGCGCAGTACCACCAAGAACGGCGCTGCAAAAAAGGCCAACAAAAAGAGCATGGGCACGCCATAGACCAAAGCCCGGCCGAAGCGAGCCGTGGCTTTGTCCAGCAAGGCACGCAGCTTGAATGCTATCGAAAGATGAGCACTTTGCGTAGTTTTTATGCCGGCTAACTGCACTTTTTCCTCTAATTATTGAGTCAGAACCACGATATCACTGCCCCACCAAGACAGATGCACCGTGTCACCACCAAGAATCGCGGTCTCATCATGTCGCGCGTCATTGGCTTTCATGACTTTGACGCGCTGCCCGCTGCCCAACTGCACGTAGTAACCTGTTTGTGCGCCCAAATAAGACAAGCCAGTGACTTTGCCGACCACCGTGTTGTAGCCCAATTGGCGCGGATCATCGTAATCCTCGACTGAAGGCGGCGTTTTAGCGATGCACATTTTTTCAGGTCGCACGGCCACATGCACAGCCATATCGGCCGTGCCGGTAATGCCGTGGCTCACGTAATGCTGGCCATCAGCAGATTGAATGATCACATGATCGGGCTGATCATTGATCACTTTGCCTGCGAACAAATTCACGCTGCCAATGAAATCCGCCACGAATTTGCAATTGGGCGTTTCGTAGATATCCGTGGGGCGGCCGACTTGAAGAATTCGGCCTTCACTCATCACGCCGATACGACTGGCCATCGTCATGGCTTCTTCTTGATCGTGTGTGACCATCACGCAAGTGACGCCGACTTTTTGAATGATGGAAACCAATTCCAACTGCGTGCGTTCGCGCAGCTTTTTATCCAAAGCGCCTAAAGGTTCATCGAGAAGCAACAGACGCGGCTTCTTCGCCAAGCTGCGCGCAAGTGCCACACGCTGCTGCTGCCCACCAGACAGTTGATGCGGCTTGCGTTTGGCGTATTGCCCCAGCTGAACCATGGCGAGCATGGTATCGACGCGCTCAGAGACTTCTTGCTTGGGCAAGCCTTCACGTTGTAAGCCAAAAGCGACGTTGTCCCACACTGTTAAGTGTGGGAACAGCGCGTAGCTTTGGAACATCATGTTCACAGGGCGCTCTTGCGGCTGCAATCGCGTTAAATCCTGGCCTTCAAGCAAAATCTTGCCAGATGTGGGCTCTTCAAAACCCGCTAGCATGCGCAGCAAGGTGGATTTGCCGCAACCCGAAGATCCGAGCAGCGCAAATATCTCACCCTGCGCAATGTCCAGAGACACCCCATCCACGGCTACCGCTTCGCCAAATTTCTTGACAACAGTTTGAATACTGAGGTAGGCCGCTGCCATGGTTTTTATAGACCGGTTTTGAACGATGTGAAGGTGCGCGTTTGCAGACGGCGCATGTCATTGTTCAAAGCTTTGGGTGGTACCATTTTGGCCATATCTGCTGCACCGGGGAACACGGTAGGATTATTGGCTACATCGGGCTTGATGAACTTACGCGACTCCCGGTTAGGATTAGCATAAAACACTTGATTGGTGATCGCTGCATGCACTTCGGGGCGCATGATGTAGTTGATGAAAACGTGCGCGTTGTCCAAGTTCGCCGCATCCGCTGGAATCACCATGCTGTCAAAAAATAGCACGCCGCCATTGGCGGGGATCAGGGCTTCAATTTTTTGCCCGGTCTTGTTCTCAATCGCGCGGTTGCGCGCAATATTGATATCGCCCGACCAGCCGAGTGCCAAACAAATTGAACCGCCAGCCATGTCGTTGATGTAGCCAGAGCTGGAGAACAAGCTCACGTGTGGGCGTGCGGCCTTGAGCACAGCAGCAGCAGCAGCGTAATCAGCTGGATTCTTGGAATAAGCATCTTTACCGAGGTAATGCAAAGCCACGGGGATGATTTCAGACGCACTATCGAGGAAGCTCACGCCGCAAGATTTGAGCTTAGACACGTATTTAGGATTGAACGCCAGCTCCCACACGTTGGCTGGCATCGGCTCATTCCCCAAAGCAGCTTTAACTTTATCGACGTTAATGCCCACAGTGGTAAAACCCCAGAGCCAGTTGACCATGTATTGATTGCCAGGATCGAGGTTGGCGAGTTGGCTTTGCACCGCTGGATCCATGTTTTTCAGATTAGGCAACTTGGATTTATCCAATTTTGCCAGCAAGCCACCTTCAATTTGCAGGCGCGCCCAATTAGACGATGGCACAACGATGTCATAGCCCGTTTTGCCAGCAACCAGCTTGGCATGCAAGATTTCGTTGTTGTCGAAATTGTCGTAGCGCACTTTGATGCCGGTTTCTTTCTCAAAATTAGCAATCGTGTCGGGCGCGATGTAATCAGACCAGTTGTAGATATTGAGCACTTTCGATTGCGCTTGCGCAGGCAAGGTAACAGCCAACATGCCTGCTGTGGCTGCACATAACGCCGCTGCTCGAAGACATTTGGACAAAATGGAAGCTGATAAGGACATGGTTTCTCCTAAAAGATTTAAAAACTTAAAAACGCGAAAAGTTGATCAATCGTATACAAACGGCGAGCGCTCTAGCTAAGCGCAATCCCTAGTAGCAAGCTTCATGCCGATACGCATCAAACAGCGCCAAGGGCCTTGAGCTCGGCCCAAGTTAAGTCGAGGCAGCGGCGAATCAGGCCGATCAATTCGTCCAACTGCGCCAATGTGCAAACCAAAGGTGGAGAGATGATCATCCGATCACCCACGGCGCGCATGATGAGGCCGTTGTTAAAACAGTGTCTGCGGCACATCATGCCCACCGACAAATCGCTCGGAAACGGCTTTTTAGTCGCTTTGTCTTGCACCAAAACTAAGCCTGCCACCAAGCCGCAAGTCTCAGCTAAACCCACCAGCGGATGGTCAATCAGCGCGCCGAAATGCTCAGCCAAATAAGGGGCCAACGAATCGCGCACATTCGTAACGAGATTTTCTTTCTCCATGACAGCCAAATTAGCCAGCGCGACTGCGCAAGCCACGGGATGGCCGCTGTAGGTGTAGCCATGGTTGAACTCACCGCCTTTTTCAATCAAAACCTCAGCCACGCGGTTGCCCACCATCACGCCGCCCAGCGGGATATAGCCACTGGTCACGGCTTTGGCGAAAGTGATCAGATCAGGCTTATAGCCAAATTTTTGGTAAGCAAACCAATGCCCCAAGCGACCAAAGGCGCAGATAACTTCATCGGAGATCAGCAAGATGCCGTATTTATCCACAATGCGCTGGATCTCTGGCCAATAGGTGGGCGGCGGAATGATCACACCACCCGCCCCTTGCACGGGCTCAGCGATGAAGGCGGCTACTCTATCCGCGCCAAGCTCCAAGATTTTTTCTTCGAGCCAACCGGCTGCGCGAAGGCCAAAATCATCCAAGGATTCACCGGGATGCGCGTTTTCAAAATGGTAGGGTTGCTCGATGTGAACAATGCCAGGAATCGGTAAATCGCCCTGCTCGTGCATGCCGATCATGCCGCCGAGCGACGCGCCAGCTACAGTGCTGCCGTGATAGGCATTTTTGCGAGAAATCACGGTTTTACGCTGGGGCTGACCCAGCAAATCCCAGTAGCGGCGCACCATGCGCAGATTCGAATCGTTGCTCTCAGAGCCGCTTGAAGAGAAAAACACATGGTCAAACCGGCGATCACCGATTGGCGTGGCGAGTTGCGAGAGCTTGTGCGCCAACTTCACGGCCGGCACATTGGTGGTTTGGAAGAAAGCGTTGTAATACGGCAGCGTCATCATCTGCTGCGAGGCCGCATCGGCCAACTCTTTGCGGCCGTAGCCAACATTGACGCACCACAGGCCACTCATGCCATCAAAAATCTTGTTACCTTCCGAATCCCAGACATACACACCCTCAGCGCGCGTCATCACACGAGCGCCCTTAGCAGCGAGCGCTTTGAAATCAGTGAATGGGTGTAAGAAGTGCGCACTGTCTAGGCGCTGAATATCGGCTGTCGACAGCTCAGCTTCTTGCGTGGGGCGTTCCGTGGTGGTCGTTGACATGAGATAAATAACCAAAAATTGAATGGAAAGAGCATCTAGCCGGCAATTAATCTACATAGTTTGCTATACATGTAATAGCAAATGTTCGCGCTCCCAAGGCGAGATCACCTTCATAAATTCCGCATACTCAATCTCTTTAATGGCGGTATAGACCGTGATGAATTCAGAGCCTAGGATTTCTGCAATCTCTGGCTCTTTTTGCAGCCAATCGAGCGCTTCGCTCAAGGAGCGTGGCAGCGCATAAGGGCTCAAATACGCATCGCCCTTCATTTCTTGCTTCGGCTTGAGCGCTTTTTTCATGCCCAAGTAGCCGCAGGCCAGCGTCATGGCCATCGCCACATACGGATTGGCATCTGCGCCGATCACGCGGTTTTCAATGCGCCGCGCCTCGGGGCTAGAAATCGGGGAGCGGATGCCCACGGTGCGGTTGTCATAACCCCATTCGATATTGATCGGCGCAGCAGAAAAACGCGCCAAGCGGCGATAGCTGTTCACGTAGGGTGCCACGAGCGACATGCACGCCGGAATGTAGCGCTGCAAACCGCCGATGTAGTTATAAAACAGCTCAGAGGGCTCGCCATCGGGCTTGCTAAAAATGTTTTTCCCTGTGGCTTTATCAACAATGCTTTGGTGAATATGCATCGCGCTGCCAGGCTGCCCGGCAATCGGCTTGGCCATGAAAGTGGCAAACATGTTGTGGCGCATCGCCGCTTCACGCACGGTGCGCTTGAAGAAAAACACTTCATCTGCTAAACCCAGCGGCTCGGCGTGGAAGAAGTTGATCTCCATTTGCCCAGCGCCGACTTCGTGAATGAGCGTGTCCACATTGAGATTCATCTTCTCACAGTAGTCGTAGATGTCTTCAAAGAGCGGATCAAATTCGTTAACCGCATCAATGCTGTAAGCCTGCCGCGAAGTCTCAGCCCGGCCACTGCGGCCTACTGGCGGTGTGAGCGGCATATCGGGATCGGTGTTGCGCGCTACCAAATAGAACTCCAGCTCGGGCGCAACGATCGGCTGCCAGCCTTCAGCATCGTACAAATCACAGACGCGCTTGAGCACGGAGCGCGGCGCATACGGGATGAGCTTGCCGTTTTTGTCGTAGCAATCATGGATCACCTGCGCCGTGGGGTCAGTCGCCCAAGGCACGATGCGCACGGTGCTCGGATCGGGCTGCAGGTGCATATCGCGGTCGGTGGCGTGAATCACGTCGTAATACGCGCCCTCTTCGGGGAATTCTCCCGTCACGCTGACGGCCACCACCACTTCAGGCAGGCGCATGCCGCGATCTTCGGTGAATTTTTGGCGAGGCAAAATTTTGCCGCGTGCCACGCCCGTTAAATCAGGCACCAAGCATTCAATTTCTGTGACCCTGCGCTCGTTGAGCCAGATTTCAAGCTCGTTAAAGCTGCTAATTGTTTTATCGTTCATACCATTTCCGATCAGTGGGCTCTTAGCGAACTGCCAGCCTCTGCATCGTTCCTCATGCAATCATTGTGCCCAGTTCGTGCTGATGCGTCATTAGGGGGAGCACTGAGCAAAGCACAACACAGCACCTTTTATTGCATCAATGCATTGATAACTTGATGCTCTCAGCGCATCAGTCGCGCTTTTTGATGTTTTTTGCAAGCGTCACCAAAGGCTTTGAACACATTGGCATAAAACGGCGTTTCCCAAAACCGCCATTCGGGATGCCACTGCATTGCATAAGCAAAGCTGCTCGCATTTTTGACTTCGTAGGCTTCCACCAAGCCATCTTCCGCCCAAGCCAGCGCTTGCAAGCCAACAGCCAAGCGATCAATCCCCTGACCATGCAGAGAATTAACCTGCGCGGTTTCTGCGCCCGCCCATTGCGCAAAGACGCTGCCTGTCTGCAAGCGAACGCTATGCGCAACGCCATATTGATCAATGACCTTTTGGTTCTTGTCTTCCCGATGGTCGTTTTTACCAACCACATCCTGCACCTGCTGATGCAAGCTGCCGCCGAGTGCGACATTGATTTCTTGAAAGCCTCGGCAAATGCCGAGCAAAGGCACGCCGCGATTCAGGCAAGCTTGCACCAATGGCAGCGTCAAGCTGTCGCGCTGCGGATCCAGCGGCAAACTCGGGTCTGCAACGCCTTGACCAAAGTGACTCGGATGCACGTTTGCCGCTGAGCCAGTGAGCATCACGCCATCGACTTGGCCGATCAGCGCTTCAATATCTTCGCTTCCCGCCAACGCAAACACCACAGGCTGCGTGTTGGCACCGCGCTTGGCGGCGTCGGCGTATTTGTGGCCTAGCATGAGGTAAGGAAGGTTGCCGTCCTCGAAGGCCATGTTTTTGTGGTCGGCGGGTAGCCAGACCATGGGAGTTGCTTCTTTATTGCTCATTTCGGTAGTTTGCCGGCATAAAACCTGCATGCAGTGCTATTAATTAAGGAGTGATTTAAGGATAAATCACCAACCCAGCGCATCGCGCAGCCGATACCAGCTCATCCCAAGAGTGAGCATGGGCATACGCAGGCTTGTGCCGCCGGGGAAGGCGCGATGCTGTAGTTTGGCAAACACATCGAATCTCTCTGCTTGCCCCGCCACGGCCTCAGCCACGAGCTTGCCGCCCAGCCCGGTGGCAGCCACGCCGTGGCCGCTGAAGCCTTGCAGATAAAACACATTGGGGCTTTCTTTTAAGCGGCCAAAGTCCAAAGCACGGTTCATACTGATATCGACGAAACCACCCCAAACGAATTCAATCGGTGTATCGGCGAGTTGTGGGAATACCTTGGTCAGTCGCGCTTGCATGATGGCTTGAAGATTGGGCGGCGTGAGCGTGGTGTAGCTCACGCGGCCACCGAAGAGCAGGCGATGGTCTGCGCTGAATCGGAAATAGTCTAAGACGAAATTGTTGTCACATACAGAGGCATTGCTTGGGATGAGCTGCGCGGCCAAAGCCGGCGCAATCGGCGCTGTACCAATGATGTAAGTGCCTACTGGCATGATGCGACTCGCTAACTCGGGCGCGACTTGCCTGCCGTATTCTGGCAAGGTGTAATTGCCAGCAAGCACGCAATAGCTGGCATGGACGCTGCCTTGCGCGGTGTGCGCCACAACTTTTTTGCCGCGCTCTAAGCGAATCACGGCGGATTTTTCAAAAATTCTCACGCCTCTCTCTTGCGCGGCCTTGGCCAAACCCAGCCCGTATTTCAGCGGATGCAAATGCCCCGAACGCTTTTCAAAAGCACTGGCTGCATACAAGGGGCTATCGATATGTTGCTTCACATCGCTGCCACTCAAAAATTCCGTCTCAAAGCCATAGGTTTGTCGCAGCTCGCGCATATCTTTTTCTAGCTGCCGGGCTTTGCTTTTCCGATCCGCCACATACAAATAACCATGCACGCGGTCGCATTCAATCGCGTGCTTGGCAATGCGCTGATCCAGCAAATCAATGGCCTCTAAAGACATGGCCCAAGCCTGCTTGGCCGCCGGCATACCCAACTGCGACTCATAGGGCTGCTGCCCGCTGGCAAAGCCTGCAATCGCTTGCCCGCCATTGCGCCCGGATGCGCCGCTGCAAGTGCGATCTGCTTCCAACACGACGACGCTGTAGCCTTTCTCCGCCAATTCCAAAGCAGAAGTCAAGCCCGCAAAGCCTGCGCCAATCACCAACACATCAGCCGTCAAGTTTTCTTGCAAACTCGGCTGCAAAGGCGGGCGGCTGACGCTGGCTTCGTAGTAGCTGCGGGTGTTCAGCTGAGTGTCGGAGGCGAGCAGCATGATCTCAAACGCCTTGGATTTTTTTAGCCTGCGCGCAGAGATACGTCCACACCGCGTTGGCCGCGGCGTTGGTGGTCAGCTCGGCATGGTCATACGCTGGCGCAACTTCGCAGCAGTCCATGGCTACGGTGTTCAAGGGTGCGAGGCCTTCCAGAAACGTGAGTAATTGGCCAGACGTCATTCCGCCGGGCTCGGGCGTGCCGGTGCCGGGTGCAAAGGCAGGGTCGAGGCAATCAATATCGAGCGTGAGGTAGCAAGGTGTATCGCCAATGCGCTTCAAAATATCCGCGATCACAGCTTGCAGCGCATCGCCATCGCGCCCGCGCAGCTCGCGCCCAGTCACAATCAAGCCGCCACGATCGGCCACATAGCGCACATCTTCACGCTTGCCCGCTGAGCGAATACCAATTTGCACCGTCTTCAAAGGGTCAACCAAGCCCTCGGCAATCACTTCATGCGTCCAAGTGCCGTGGCCTGAGGGCTCAGAGAAATGATCCGTCCACGTGTCGCAATGCGCATCGAAATGCACCATGGCGAGCTTGCCCCACTTTGCGTGCGCAGCTCTGATCAGGGGCAGCGTGACCGAATGATCACCGCCTAAAAACACGCAATGGTGCTTCGCCATGAGTTGCGCGGCTTGGCTTTCAATCTCTTTTCTCACTTGCGGCAAACCGCTGGCATTTGACAGACGCATATCGCCGGCATCGCCCATGAGATCAAGCGGCG
This sequence comes from Comamonadaceae bacterium, assembly GCA_043777675.1. Lineage (GTDB taxonomy): Bacteria > Pseudomonadota > Gammaproteobacteria > Burkholderiales > Burkholderiaceae_C > JANMDU01. The sequence goes on from JAYWHR010000047.1 coordinate 267,528, forward strand.
AGACATTCCACTCTGGATGCGTACCATCGCAAATCATCAGAGAAGCGCGCCGAATCTCTTGCGGGCCAAAGCGCGCTCCAGGCCGATTCGTCACCGCACCATCGAAGGGCACGCCGACAACGGCCAGCTTGTGCCCGTTTAAAGGCTCGCATGCGAGAAAACGATTGGAATTGTTGGCATAAGCAAACTGACCGAGTGACATTCTGAGCTTTCTTTTTGAACGTAAGGGACATGCCTTGCAACAATTATGCCGCCGCGCTTGCTTTTGCAGCCAACGGGTATTCGTGAAGAAAGCGCATCTATGGGCTAGCTGATTGATGCGTTGGCTGTCTGAGTAAAACCGAATTCAATACTGGACGCAGAAGACGCAGAGGTTACGCAGAAGAAATACCAAAAAGAAAAAACACCATCAGGCAGTTTCAGTTCAATTCTGTATTCATTCTGACTTTTTTGCGTCTTCTGCGTAACCTTTGCGTCTTCTGCGTCCGGTATTGGTATTTTAAAAATCTGACTCAGCATCAACGACAATCAAGGGTTACGGTACACCTCACTCATGGCTTTAATTTCTCTCCAAAACGCCCAACTCGCCTTCGGCCACGTTGCGCTACTCGATCAAACTGATTTTTCTCTTGAATCTGGCGAGCGCGTTGGCCTGATTGGCCGCAATGGCACAGGCAAGTCTTCTATGCTCAAAATCATCGCGCGGCTGGAGAAGCCCGATGATGGCGAATTGGTGATTCAAAATGGCGTGCGCATCGTCTATGTGGCGCAAGAGCCGCCGCTCGACGGAGATGCTACTATTTTTCAAGCAGTTAGCGCAGGCATAGCACGGGCGAAGGAGCTGATTGATCTGTATTCCACCGGCGAAGGCGATTTGGATGCGCTGCAAGTGGAGATTGAGCATTTAGACGGCTGGAATTGGGAGCAGCGCGTGGGCGAGACGATTGAGCGCCTCTCGCTCAACCCTGATACAAAAATCTCGCAGCTCTCAGGCGGTATGAAAAAGCGCGTGGCGCTGGCGCAGGCCTTGGTGGCTCGCCCCGAAGTGCTGCTGCTTGATGAGCCGACCAACCATTTGGATTTAAGCAGCATTTTGTGGCTGCAAGAGCTACTTGTGGGCTTCAATGGCGCGGTCGTCACGATCAGCCATGATCGCGCGTTTTTGGATGCAGTGTGTACGCGAATCGTTGAGCTCGATCGCGGCCGGCTGCGCAGCTACTTCGGCAATTTTGCGGCGTATGTGACGCAAAAAGCCGATGAACTGGCTCAGGAAGCCATCATCAATGCGAAGTTTGACAAAGTGCTTTCGCAAGAAGAGATTTGGATTCGCCAAGGCGTCAAGGCAAGAAGAACACGAGCGACCGCTCGCATCACGCGCCTGCAAGAGCTGCGCAGCCAGCATGCGGCGCGGCGCAACGTGCAAGGGCGCGTGAAGCTTGAATTGGATGCGGGTGAGCGAAGTGGCAAGCTGGTGGCGGAATTGGAAGACGCTTGCAAAGCCTACGGCGAAAAAATTCTCGTTAAAGGCTTTACCAACACCATCATGCGCGGCGATAAGGTCGCGCTCCTCGGGCCCAACGGCGCTGGCAAAACGACGCTGCTCAAAATGATTTTGGGTGAGCTCAAAGCCGATTCGGGCAAAGTGCGCCAAGGCTCGAATTTGCAGGTCGCCTACTTTGACCAAATGCGCGATAGCCTCAATCTAGAAGCCACGCTGGAAGATTTCATCAGCCCCGGCAGCGAATGGATTGAAATCAATGGGCAGCGCAAACATGTGAAAAGCTATCTGCAAGATTTTCTCTTCAGCCCTGCTCGCTCGCTCTCGCCCGTCAAAAGCCTCTCTGGCGGCGAGCGCAGCCGCTTGCTGATGGCGCGACTCTTCGCGCGGCCCGCCAACGTGCTCGTGCTCGATGAGCCGACCAATGATTTAGACATTGATACGCTGGAGCTGTTAGAGGAGATGCTGCAAGACTACAGCGGCACCGTCTTCCTCGTGAGCCACGATAGAGCATTTGTCGATAACGTGGCCACCAGCATCGTGGCCTGGGAAGGCGATGAGAGCCCCGGCCAATGGCGCGAATACGAAGGCAGCGTGCAAGATTGGATGACGCAGCGCGAGCGAGCGCAGCGCATTCGGGATGCCTCCGATGCTAAAGAAGGCAAAAAATCAGGCCAAATCGGCCAGCAGCCGTTGACAAATAAGCGCGAACAGCTATCAAATTCAGAGCAAACCGTTTCTACCGCAGCTGCTCTGCCCACGAAAGCACGCAAGCTCAGCTTCAAAGAGCAGCGTGAATTCGATGCGATTCCTGCAAAGATCAGTGCCTTAGAAACCGAGCTGCAAACCCTGCAAAACCAACTCTCCAGCGGCAAGCTCTACGCGCATGATCCTGCGCTGGCCGCGCAACTGGCGCAGCGGCAAATACAGATCGACGATGAGCTGCTGGCCTGCTTGGAGCGGCAAGAAGCCTTGGCTTGATACTATTAATTCAATAGCAATGTGCACATATTCTATGCCGGCTACCGGCCTTTTTTGATCTAAAAATGCAAGATAAACTGCCCTCCGAGCCTTTCTGGCAAAGCCTTATGCAGCGCCCTGAGCTAGCCTTGGTGCCAGAGTCTTGCCGCGATGAGCGACGCTTGCATGATGCGCTCCAGCTCAAACAACTTCGCACGGTCAAGCCCGAGGAACTCGCCGCCATCCGCGACGAAGATGCCCGCGCCAACTACGCCATGCTGCTGCAATTTAGAGATGGCGTGGTTCAAGCAGGCAGCTTAACGAATTGGTATGCGCAACTCTTTGCCGCCGGCAAGATCACTCTCGCGCCGCTCTTCATCGACATCGCCGCCCGAGAAATCCTGCGCGATGTGTTGCCTGAAGACGCAGACCCCTTCATGCACCGCGCCGCCGAGCTGCTCTATCGCCCACAGCGCATCACGGTCCATGAGGGCCGCATCTTGAGCGGCGATCAAGAAACACTAGATCTTGAGAAAGACACCGCTGGCCTAGGCGACCTCGGCCGCCTGCTCCTGCAAAACAAAATCCAAATCGCTGGCAACGACACACAAACCTTGCGCGTCCTGACAGCAGAGCATGCGCTCACTTTTCAAGAGCAGTCTGCACAGCCCACATACCGGCACACTTGGCTTTTAGACCTCACCCACGAGCAATCCGCTCAAGTCGGCGCAGCCAATCACAGTTTTGAGATCCGCCTGGCCCGCAAAGACAGCGGCCTCGCAGCCCTCTCCCGCGTGCTAGAGCTCTGGGTCAAGCATTTCAAAGGCTCAGAAGTGCGCATCACGCCCCTGTCAAAAATCGAAGACCCCGCTTGGCGCTGGCACACGGGCTTAGATACCCAATCCACCGAGCTGCTCAACACCCTCTACCAACAGCAACCCTTGGCAGAGAGCCAACTCAAACGCCTGATCACTCTCTTCCGCTTAGATTTCCAAAATCCCCAAGACTGCCTACCAGACATGCGCAGCAAGCCTACTTACTTGGGAATAGCGATGAACGAGCAAGGCTTGCTCAAGCTCAAACCGCAAAATTTGCTGTTGAATTTGCCGTTTGCGAAGGCGCAGTAGCGCCGGCTTCCTCTACTTTATTGATTCGGTGCGATAGCGATATTGCCCACTCAGCTTTGCAAAGCACTCGCAACTTCAGTCAATGCAATCACTTCCACCTGCTCTGAAAACGCATACCGTTGCTCGACCTGCCCCACAATAAATGTCGCGCTCGGCTTTAAATCCTGCATCGCGTTATAAAAACCTTGGCTAACTTTAGGCGCCGATGAAGATTTAATCTCAAAGCAGATGGTTTTACTGCCATGCTGCACCACCACATCCATCTCGGCGCCAGCTGCAGTGCGGTAAAACATCACCTCAGAGCCGCGCGGAGCCAGTTGGCTAATATGCTCCAGCACGAAGCCTTCCCAAGAGTAGCCCATCATCGGGTGCGACAACAAATCGTCGATAGATTTGATGCCTAGCAAAGCATGCAGCAAGCCTGCATCACGCAAATAGGTTTTAGGTGTTTTAACCAAGCGTTTGTTCAAATTGATATGCATCGGCTGCAAGCGGCGCAACATCCGAGCGGCCTCCAGCAGATCAAGATATCGCCCAACGGTGGGCACACTGATGCCCATGCTGCTCGCTAGTTGGCTCATATTCGTCAACTGACTATGGCTGTTAGCCACCATGCGCCAAAAGCGCTGCAAAGTCAGTGCAGGAATTTGCACGCCAAACTGCGGCAAATCGCGCTCGAGCAACAGGCGCATAAAGTCAAGCCGCCATTCAAACGAGTCTTCGTCAGAGGCAGAAGTAAAACTTTCCGGAAACCCGCCTCGCAGCCAGAGCTGTTGTTGCCGAGCAAAAGTAGGCTCTATTTCTTGCACCAACAACCCACCCAGCTCAACAGTAGCCAAGCGCCCCGCCAGTGATTCAGCACTTTGTTTGAGCAAAGAAAACGAAGCCGAGCCCAGCAACAGAAAACGCCCCTTGCTGCGATCACGATCAATCTCTGGCCGCAGATGGCGAAAGATATCAGGCGTGTACTGCACCTCATCCAGCACGATCAACGCCTTTGGATGCGTTTGAAAAAACACATTGGGATCAGCAATCCGCGCGCGATCGCGCTCATCTTGCAGATCAAGGTAAACACAGTCGCGCTCACTAATCGCGGCCAGTTGCTTGGCCAGAGTCGTCTTGCCCACCTGACGCGGCCCAAGGATGGCGACAGCAGGCGACCGGCGAAGCGCTGCCGCGACTTGGGATAGGCAATCTCTTAAATACATATTGTAATTTTAACATTTATCGTTAAATTTACAAGGGTATTTAGGCAAATCTAGTCTATCAGCAACCATCCTGCACATAGTAATGTAAGCCAGCCTACTTCAGCTTGGCCATGAACGAGGAAGGCTTGCTCAAGCTCAAACCTCAAAATTTATTGTTGAATTTGCCGTTTGCACGAGCGCAGTAGTGCTAAAAAAGCTCAGCATTGCTCACTCAGCTCTGCGAAACCATTCATCGTAAACATGGGATCGCCCTTCCGGGTTTTTGGCGACGCCTCGGCGTACAAATATTGCGCCATCGGGATGCATCGTCCAGAACTCGCCCGCAATCACATCGCCATCTTTCATTTTCATAACGCGGTAATCGCTCGCAGAAATACGCGTGACGGCGATTTGATTGAATCGCGCTTGATTCAGCATAGGTACAGATATGCCATCGAGCGGCGCTTCCCAACTTTGGAGAATGGGCGCCTTGGTTTTGTCAGTGTCGTTGGTGCTTATGTAGGTGATGCGATCTTCAGTGATCATGATCGTCATGCGCAAGTTGAAGCCGGCGGGTGGTTGACTGTTTGAAAAATAAATCGTCTCGGGTATGGCTTGCCATGTGCCATTGAAGGCTGAGGTTTGAATGGAGGTTGTCATCGTGAGTGCAATCGCAGGTACTACATATTCCGTCGATATTGCCCACCCACCTCAAACAGCGCATTCGTGATTTGGCCGAGTGAGCAGACGCGCACGGCATCCATCAGCACTTCGAAGACGTTGGCGTTGGCGATCACAGCCTCTTGTAAGCGCGCGAGCATCGCGGGAGCTTGACGTTGGTGTTGCTCTTGGAAATCATTCAAACGTTTGAGTTGGCTAAGTTTTTCGTCCTCGGTTGAACGAGCTAATTCCAAAGTTTCTGGCGTGGTGTCGCCGTGCGGATTGCGGAAGGTATTAACGCCGATGATGGGGAGCTCGCCGGTGTGTTTGAGCATTTCATAGTGCATGGATTCGTCTTGGATTTTGCCGCGCTGATAGCCGGTTTCCATCGCGCCTAATACACCGCCGCGTTCGCTGATGCGCTCGAACTCTGTGAGCACGGCTTCTTCGACCAATTCTGTGAGTTCATCAATGATGAATGCGCCTTGATTAGGATTCTCGTTTTTCGCCAAACCCCATTCGCGGTTGATGATGAGCTGGATGGCCATGGCGCGGCGCACGCTGTCTTCGGTGGGCGTGGTGATCGCTTCATCAAACGCATTGGTGTGCAGGCTGTTGCAGTTGTCGTAAATCGCAATCAGGGCTTGCAGGCTGGTGCGAATGTCGTTGAACTGGATTTCTTGCGCATGCAGGCTGCGGCCACTGGTTTGCACGTGGTATTTGAGTTTTTGCGAGCGTTCGTTGGCGCCGTATTTGTCGCGCATGGCAATCGCCCAGATTCGGCGGGCGACTCTTCCGAGCACGGTGTATTCAGGATCCATACCGTTAGAAAAGAAGAAGCTCAAATTCGGCGCGAAGTCATCGATGTGCATGCCGCGTGCGAGGTAGGCTTCCACGAAGGTGAAACCATTGCTCAAAGTAAACGCGAGCTGCGAAATCGGGTTCGCGCCAGCCTCCGCTATGTGGTAGCCGCTGATGCTCACGCTGTAGAAATTGCGTACATCGTGATGCACAAAATACTGCGCAATATCACCCATCACTTTGAGGCTGAATTCGGTGGAGAAGATGCAGGTGTTTTGGCCCTGGTCTTCTTTCAAAATATCGGCTTGCACTGTGCCGCGCACATTGGCGAGCGTCCATTCGCGTACTTTTTGCGCTTCAGTGTCTGTGGGTTCGCGGCCATTATCGGCTTTGAATTTTTCTAAATTTTGATCAATTGCAGTGTTCATAAACATCGCGAGGATCGTAGGCGCGGGGCCGTTGATCGTCATGCTCACGCTCGTGCTCGGCTGCGTGAGGTCGAAGCCAGAATACAGCACCTTCATGTCATCGAGTGTGGCGATACTGACGCCGCTGTTACCCACCTTGCCATAAATATCGGGGCGCACTTCTGGATCGGCGCCATAAAGCGTGACCGAGTCAAACGCGGTAGACAAACGTTTGGCCGCCATGCCTTCGCTCACCACTTTGAAGCGGCGGTTCGTCCGGAAGGCATCGCCCTCGCCTGCAAACATGCGCGTGGGGTCTTCGCCTTCGCGCTTGAAAGCAAAGGTGCCTGCGGCATAGGGGAAGCTACCGGGCACATTGTCCAGCATGAGCCACTTGAGTATTTCGCCGTGGTCTTCGTATTTAGGTAATGCGACTTTGCGCACTGCTGTGCCCGACAAAGTTTTATGCACAAGCTGGGTGCGGATTTCTTTGTCTCTGATTTTTACGACGTATTCATCGCCCGCATAGGCCGCTTGTATTTGCGGCCATTGTTGCAAGAGCTTGGTGGCATCTTTATCAAGCTGCAATTCGCGCAACTGCGCAAGATCAATCGTAGCCTCGGCGGCTCTTGAGCGCTCGGGTTTTTCAACTTGCAGCATCGTGGCGGCGCTGCGCAACTGCTGTATCTCCCGAACGAGTTTGACCTGCACTGCAACACGCTTTTTGTAGCCGCGCACGGTATCGGTAATTTCCGCCAAATAGCGCGAGCGAGCGCCCGGCACGATAGGGTTTTGGTTGCTGCTGAAACGCGTGTTGCTCTCGGGCAGAGTGCCTTGCACCAGCTTCAAGCCCAGCTCAGCCAAACGCAGCTTCATGGCTTGATACAGCGCCGTGACGCCATCGTCATTAAAGCGCGCAGCCATCGTGCCAAACACAGGCATTTCACTAGGCTGCTTACTCCAGGCTTCTTTGTTGCGCTGCACCTGCTTGGCCACATCGCGCAGCGCATCCGCCGAGCCTTTGCGATCAAACTTATTGATCGCAATGAACTCCGCAAAATCGAGCATGTCGATCTTCTCCAGCTGCGAGGCCGCGCCAAACTCCGGCGTCATCACATAAAGCGGCACATCCACATGCGGCACGATGGCAGCATCACCTTGGCCGATGCCACTGGTCTCGACGATGATCAAGTCAAAACCTGCGGCCTTGCAAGCAGCAAGCACATCGGGCAAAGCTTGAGAGATTTCGCTGCCGAAATCGCGCGTGGCGAGGCTGCGCATGAACACTTTCGAGCCGTTTTGCCACGGAGAAATCGCATTCATGCGAATCCTGTCGCCCAGCAAAGCGCCACCGCTCTTACGCCGCGAAGGATCAATCGAGATCACCGCCATGCGCAGCGCATCGCCTTGATCCAAACGGATGCGGCGAATGAGCTCGTCAGTAAGTGATGATTTGCCCGCGCCTCCTGTGCCTGTAATACCGATCACAGGACATGCTATATTTTTAGTAGCAGTTTGCGCAGCTAATACATCGGCCAAATCGTTAATTAACGGCACTTTTTCCTTTGAATTCTCAATGCCAGAGATCAACTGAGCGAGTTTGCGCCATGCCGCTTCACTGTGCCCCTGAATCTCTTCAATCTTGGTCGGCGAAAAACCGGCCAAATCAAAATCACAGCTCATCACGCATTCGCCGATCATGCCCATCAGCCCCATGCGCTGGCCGTCTTCCGGGCTAAACACGCGCACGCCAGCCGCAGCCAACTCGCGAATCTCAGAAGCCACAATCACACCGCCGCCGCCACCAAACACCTTGATATGCGCCCCGCCTCGTTCCTTCAAGAGCTGCGCCATGTATTTGAAATATTCAACATGTCCACCCTGATAGCTGCTCACGCAAATGCCCTGCACGTCTTCTTGCAGCGCGGTGGTTACCACATCATCGACCGAGCGGTTGTGCCCCAAATGAATCACCTCGCAGCCAAAGCTTTGCAAGATGCGCCGCATGATATTGATACTTGCATCGTGCCCATCAAACAGCGAAGCGGCTGTGACGAAACGCACCTTGTTTTTCGGGCGGTATTCGCTCAGGGCTTTATAGTCAGCAGCTAATTCGGTCATTTTTTGTCTCGGCTCAAATGTATTGACGTTTACGTAAACGTCAATTACCACATTCTGCACGAATTGATGACATTTGGCTGACTTTCGGCAGTTATGCGCATGCTGTTTCGTACAAAGAAAACCACCTGCGCTGACGCTACCCAACGCCGCGAATGTCCCCCGGCTGGCGCTGCGCGCGTGCCTCCTCTTCTACTTCGCCGCGTTGGATAGCATCATCACAGGCGCTTTTCTTGAAGCGCTCTAGACGAACGACGATTTCCCGAATGCCAATTAGGCTGCGGCTGTGATTGGATTGTCTCCCGCAACGAAATAAAGGGGGAGGCACGCGCGCAGCGCCAGCCGGAGGACATTCGTGGAGGGGGACAACCCAAGCGCAGCCGAAGCCGATCTTTCAAAAACGAAATACCAGAGCAGCCAAAGCACCCCCAGCCACCAACAAGCCCAAAGACAACAAAACCGCCGAAGCCGCAATCATGCGCAACGCCAGCATCAGCCCCACCGCTTGCTCGGCATGCACAGCCTGCGCCAACTGAAATTCAAAGCCCGCCGAGGCCAACCGCACGATAGCCATCAGAGCTGCAGCGGTGCTCAAAATAAGGCATGCCGCTGCAGCAGCTGCAAAGCGCGGATCATGCAAATGCGCTGTGGCCAGCACCCCCATCAAAGCCACCATCGCCGCTGAGGCCAACACACTGGCCGCCATCAGCGCATTGCGCAGCGTTTGCACCGCCAAAATATCGCCGCCCGGGCGGCTGGCCATATTCACTAACCAATCTTCTAAATATGTTTTCATGGCGCAAAGGTCAAGCAAGCCACTTTTTTGCTGCCCACATGCCAGCGAGCATGGCCGCGCAAAACACCAACACATCCACGCCGCCCACCAGCAAAGAAGCCAGCGCAGGGCCAGGGCAGTAGCCCGCTAAGCCCCAGCCGATACCAAACAGCGCTGCGCCTGCGATCAATTTTCCATCGATCTCATGGCGTGTTGGCAAATAAAACTTGGCTTCAAACCAAGGCTTGGCCTGCCGAGGCTGCAGCGCAAACGCAATCAGCGTGACGGCCAGCGCGCCACCCATCACCAGCGCCAGAGACGGATCCCAAAAGCCCGGTGCAGCTTGCCAAGAAATACCTTGCTGCAAACCCATCACATTCAAAAAGCCGATCACCTTTGCCGGCTGCGTCATGCCCGACAGCACAAGGCCCGCAGCGAACAACACGCCAGCGAGCAGAGCAACGATATGTTTTTGTTTCATTTTTAGATCCTTTTGCACGCCTAGCCGGCGAATATTAAGCGAGAGACGCTATTGAATTCATAGCGAATACTGTAATCACACCAGCTGCCATGAAGGTGAGCGTCGCCACCAAGGAACGCATCGAGCGCCGCCCCAGCCCGCACACGCCATGCCCACTCGTGCAGCCCGCGCCCAATACCGTGCCCACGCCCACCAGCAAGCCGGCAGCAATCAACAAGGGCAGGGGCCGCACGGCAACCGTTGGCGGCGAAACCAAGAAAAACGCTAGCGCGCCGCCACCGATCAACCCGATCAAAAACATCTTTCGCCATGAGCCCGCGCCTGCGGCATCCTCAGCACTTGGCACCATCGCAGCCGAAGCAATCCCACTGATCCCTGCCACGCGCCCCAGCGCTGCCAGCAGCAGCCAAGAAGCCGATCCAATGAGTACGCCACCCGCCAGAGCTTGCGCGGCTGCCATCCAATTCGCATCCATGTCAATTCCTTCCAAAAACAAGTCTTTGATTATATACCCCTAGGAGTATATAATAGGCATCATGAGCCAACTGACTGATCCCGATCAAAAACGCCAAATGATGCAACGCCTCGCCCGTGTAGAAGGACAATTGCGCGGCGTGCAAAAGCAAATCAGCGAAGAGCAAGATTGCGAGCTGATCGCACAGCAACTGTCTGCGGCGCGCAAAGCGCTGGATAAAGCTTTTTTCCATATGGTGGCCTGCATGTTGGAGCACGGGCGCTTGCCGCCGAAAGATGTGGCGCATATGCTGGCTAAATTTTCTTGAGTACGAAACCCATGAACCCAACCCCTTTGCAACTGTTTGACGCGCCCTCTAGCACCTACACCTATTTGCTGTGGGATGCTGATTCGCATGAGGCCATCATCATTGATCCGGTCGATACCCAGCTTCAGCGCGATCTCGCTGTGATCAACGAACGCAGCTTGAAGCTCAAATACATCGTTGAGACGCATGCCCATGCCGACCACATCACCAGCGCTGCGCAGCTCATTGAGCTCACCGGCGCGCAAGCCGCCACGCCGGCGGGCTGCGGCATCAAGCCCTCAGCGATTCAGTTGGACGATGGGCAAGTGCTCGCCTTTGGCTGCGAATCGCTCAAGGCTTTGCACACGCCCGGCCACACGGCAGGCAGCATGAGTTTTCTCTGGCGCGATCATGTCTTTTCTGGTGATACCTTGCTCATTGGTGGCTGTGGCCGCACTGATTTTCAATCTGGCAGTGCGCAAGCCCTGTATCGCAGCCTCACGCAAGTATTGCTCCAACTACCCGACTCCACCACCGTCTGGCCCGGCCATGATTACAAAGGCCAAACACATTCAAGTGTCGCGCAAGAAAAAACTAGCAATGCACGCTTGAATCTCGCTGGCCGCTTGCGTACAGAATCTGAATTCATCGAATTCATGGAGAGCCTGCAACTGCCCCGCCCCAAACGCATTGATGAAGCCGTGCCAGCTAATTTGAGCCTCGGTGTGCGCCATGATGCAGATGAGAGACACGCCAGCTTAACGACACCTCAAGCTCCTAAACAAGCAGGCTACACCGGCGATATTTCGCCGCAATTGGCTTATCAATGGTGGCAAAGCGGGGAGGCTTATCTGGTAGACATTCGCAGCAACGCTGAGCGCGCATGGGTAGGCTTCATTCCCGATACCCCCGCAGTGGAATTCAAAATTTGGCCTGGCATGGCTGTGAATCCGGAATTTGATGCGCAACTCAAAGCCGCTTTAGACAAGGCTCCTAGCGGCAGCAAAGTGCTGTTGTTGTGTCGCTCCGGCCTGCGCTCCGTGCCCGCCGCGCAGCGTGCTCAAGCGCTGGGCTATGAGGCGTACAACATCCTCGAAGGCTTCGAAGGCGATCCAGATACTCAAGCGCACCGAGGCCGTGTTGGAGGCTGGCGCATGCACGGCCTGCCTTGGCGGCAGAATTAAGTTGATCGAGACAAAGCCTTAGCCACTTCGCTCACCAGCCGTGGCCCTCTGTAGATCAAGCCGGTATAAATTTGTACGAGATCTGCGCCTGCTGATATCTTTGTGAGAGCATCTTGCGCAGACATCACGCCGCCTACGCCGATGATGGGGTAATTTTTGCCTAAAGCTTGGCGAAGCTGAGAGATGACTTGGTTGCTGGCTTGCAAAACGGGGCCGCCGGAGAGGCCGCCGGCTTCCTCAGCGTGTTTGAGGCCTTGCACTGCATCACGAGCCAGCGTGGTGTTGGTGGCGATCACGCCGTCGATGTTGTGCTTTTGCAAGGTGAGCGCGATGACTTTGATCTGCTGCGCATCCAAGTCTGGGGCGATTTTGAGGAAGATGGGTTTTTGTAAGCCGTACTCTTGTGCTAACTCTGCGCGGCGCTGTGCGATTGCTCCAAGTAATCCATCCAGCGCTTCGTCGCTTTGCAGGGCGCGCAGATTCTTGGTGTTGGGCGAGGAGATATTGACGGTGATGTAGTCAGCATAGGGGTACACGCCAGCCAAGCAAATTAAATAATCGTCTACAGCGCGCTCTATTGGCGTGGCGGCGTTTTTGCCGATGTTTAAACCAAGAATCATACGATTTTGAGGCTTTTTAGTCACTTTGCCGGCGTACTCATTGCGTAAGACGCTATGAAATTGTGAGCGCTTAACATTCGCGACGAACGCCTCCAAGCCCTCATTGTTGAAGCCCAAGCGATTGATCAGCGCATTTTTTTGCGCGATACGAAACATTCGTGGCTTGGGATTGCCACTTTGACCAAGTGGCGTCACAGTGCCCACTTCCACAAAGCCAAAGCCCATCGCGTCCCATGCGTCGATACAGCGGGCGTTTTTATCGAGACCCGCAGCGAGGCCTACGCGATTGGGAAACGCGAGCCCCGCAATCGTGAACGGATCGCTCACGCGCTTCTGGGCATAAGCCATTTTCAACGGCGTGCATTGCGTGGCGGCCAGCGAATTGATCGTTAAATCGTGTGCGGCTTCAGGATCAAGGCCAAATAAAAACGGGCGGGCAAGGGGGTAAGGGATCAGAGCCATTGGATAATTGCAGCATGAATCAAGACGAACTCAAAACTCTCGTAGGCCTTGCTGCATTGAAATATGTGGTGAAAGGTGAAATTGTAGGCGTGGGCACAGGCTCGACGGTCAATAAATTTATTGACGCGCTAGCAGCCATGAACAACGATATCAAAGGTGCTGTGAGCTCTTCTGTAGCCTCCACCGAACGACTCAAAGCATTGGGCATCAGAGTATTTGACGCAAATGAAGTGAGCGAGCTCTCGGTCTATATCGACGGCGCGGACGAAATTGATCACTCAGGGTATATGGTCAAAGGCGGTGGCGCAGCGCTCACGCGCGAAAAAATCGTGGCATCACTTTCTAAAAAATTCGTCTGTATTGCCGATGAAAGCAAGCTGGTCAAGACGCTGGGCGCTTTCCCCCTACCCGTGGAAGTGATTCCGATGGCGGCGACTCGCATCGCTGCATTGTTGACTGCTCAAGGAGGCGTCGCAAAGCCGCGGATGAAAGACGGCTTACCACTCACCACAGACAATGGCCAACACATTTTGGATGTCACCGGTTTACAGATCGCAGACCCACTCGCATTTGAAAGCTTGGTCAATCAATGGCCAGGTGTCGTCACCGTTGGCGTGTTTGCACACCAAAAAGCTCATGTCTGTTTACTAGGAACATCAGAGGGCGTTCGTACGCTGACGTTTTAATCCTAGCCATTTTTGCGCTCGAAAAACTCACAGCACCCTGTTGAACCAGAGTACAGAAAGTGATGCAGAGATCACAGTGAGCATAGCCGCAAGTAATGCCAAGAGTGCTGAAATCTCAGTCTCCTTCTTCTCTGTGGAAATTCGCGACGATAGCTTCTCGTAAACCTTCGTTAAATCTGCCGCACTGCCCGCATAGAAGTAATCAGCAGCAGTTCGGCTGGCGACAGCTTTCAAGGTCTCCTCATCCAGCCGCACCCGCATGCTCCAGCCCTCAAAGCCAATCGTCTCGCCATCGACTGTGCCAATGCCTACTGTGTAGACGCGCACACCGCGATCAGCAGCCATTTTGGAGGCCTCCATCGGGTCAACGCCTGTCGTGCGTTGGCCATCGGTTAGCATGATCACCGCAGCCGAGTTGTACGAACCCGGGGGCACAGGAACATGCTCTTTTTTCTCCTTGGGTGGATCATTCAGAGACCGTCCCATCGGGCGATTACTTGCCATCCCAGCGCTGCCCATTTGCGCCAGCTCAATACCGGCATCTGGAAAAATTGTGGCCAATGAAATCACAATGGCATTGCCAGTTGCTGTGCCTCGCTGCATTTGGAAGCGGTCAATCGCTTGCACCAAATCTTCACGATTGAGCGTCGGGTATTGCGCCACTTGCGCTGCCCCCGCAAAAGCCACGATGCCTACTTTGACTTCGCGCGGCAGAGTTTCCAAGAATTTCTTCGCTGCAGCTTGCATGGCAACAAAGCGTGTGGGCTGAATATCTGTGGCGCGCATGCTGCCACTCACATCCAGCGCCAAGATGATTGTTTTCTGATTCGATGGCAACGTGATCACCGCCATGGGGCGCGCTGCTGCGAAAAGCATAGCAGTTAGCGCAAACAAGAAAAGTACAGGAGGCACATGCCTGCGCCAAGGGGCTTGGCCTGCAGCAGCTTGCTTGATGATGGAAAGAGACGAAAAACTCGCCGCCATTTTTTTCCTGCGCTTCAGGAGCCACATGTAAAACAACACGAGCAGCGGCAGCAGCAAGAGCAGCCAGAGGAATTCTGGCCAAAGAAAATTCACACCTGGGATATTCATTTCACGCCGCCTTTAGTAGGTTTGGGTTGGCAAAGCGCCGGCTTTTTCTTCGGCGCAATGCACAGAAGCGAATCAAGGCATCGGCAATATCCATGTCGGTTGACAATTCCAGCGTGTCCAAACCGGCGCTGGCTAGCGATTCGCGCAACTGCGCTTCTTTCTCGCCTGAGATTTCCGCAAAGCGTCGGCGAAAGGCGGGATTGCAATCCACGAGCTGCGTCTCACCCGTTTCGGCATCACGCAAAGTGATCATGCCCATATCGGGTAAAGCTAATTCCAGCGGATCCGACAGCCGCACCGCCACCACATCATGCCGCCGCGCCAGTTGTGCCAAAGGCTTATCCCAGCCCGGCGCGCTGAAAAAATCTGACACAACGAAGACGGTGCTGCGCCGCTTGATTACATGCGCGGCTTTGTCGAGCAGTTGCGCGAGCTGCGTTTCTTGATGGCCTTGTTTGGCACGATGCGCGAGCAGCTCATGCGCGAGATGCAAGACATGTCTTCTGCCGGAGCCGGTAGGCAGCATCTTGCCCGCCCCAATTTCCCCACCGCCATACAGCAGCGCCCCCACGCGATTGCCATGCCCGATGAGCACGCGCGCGAGCGAGACGACGAGTTCATTGCAAACATCCCGCTTGCGCCGCTCGCCCGAGCCAAAATCCACTGACGCGCTCAGATCAAGCACAAACCAAGCCGCCATCTCGCGGTCTTCGGTGAACACACGCACATGCGGCGTGCCGGTGCGCGCTGTAACGTTCCAATCAATATGGCGCACATCGTCATGAGATTGATATTCGCGCAAATCCGCAAAATCCAAGCCAGCGCCGCGAAACAGCGTGCGGTAATCGCCTTGAAGCACGCCATCTAAGCGGCGAATCGTCGTCCACTCCAAACGCTTGAGCAGGCTTTCGGCGTCACTTTTCACCCCACCCTCCATGGGGACTGAACCCGCCGAAGCCCCAGCTTGGCCTTCTACAAGTTCAGGGCGAGCGGGCTTGAAGGGCGAGAGATTACGCAGCCAGTTTTTCATCAGCTTGTACATGCTTGAGTGGCTTGGGCGGGGCAGGAATCGCTTGCATGATTTTTGCAATGAGTGCATCGGGCGTGAGCCCAGCAGAGAGCGCGTCATACGACAGCACCACGCGATGGCGCAGCACCTCAGGCACGAGATCGGTCATGTCTTCCGGCAGCGCATAGCTCCGGCCTCGCATCAACGCCAACGCTCTTGCGCCCTCCGTGAGGCCGATGGTTGCCCGTGGGCTGGCGCCATATGTGATCTGTGAACGCAACTCTTTCAAACCATGCTTCTCAGGCGTGCGCGTGCAGGTGACGATCATCACGGCGTATTCCACGAGCGATGGATCGACATAGACCTCGCGGCATTGCTGTTGCAGCAGAGCAAGCTGCTCAAGCGTGGCCACTTCGCGCACTTTGACGGCTGGCCCCGTCACACGATCAACAATCACTCGCTCCTCTTCATCGCTGGGGTAATCGACCAATACCTTCATCATGAAACGATCGACCTGCGCCTCGGGCAGCGGATAAGTGCCTTCGGTTTCAATCGGGTTTTGTGTGGCCATCACGAGAAACGGGCTGGGCACTTTGTGCGTCTCGCCGGCAATAGTGACTTGCCGCTCTTGCATCACTTCCAGCAGTGCGCTCTGCACTTTCGCTGGCGCGCGGTTGATCTCATCGGCCAGCAACAGATTGGCAAATACTGGTCCGAGCGCAGTTGAAAATTGGCCGCTGGCTTGGTTGTAAACCCGCGTGCCCACCAAATCAGATGGCACCAAATCTGGCGTGAACTGAATCCGCTTGAACTGCCCGCCGATGGTTTGCGCGAGCGTCTTCACAGTCAGCGTCTTCGCCAGCCCCGGCACACCCTCCACCAGCAAATGCCCTTGCGCCAGCAGCGCCACCATCATGCGCTCGAGTAGGCGATCTTGCCCAACGACGACTCGCTTGACCTCATAAAGAATCTGCTCCATGAGCTCTGCGGTGTGCGTGCCTTGTTTGAAATGATCCGTCATTGATGGCCTTCATAAGAAAAATACAAAATTTCCGGACGCAGAAGACGCAAAGGTTGTGCAGAAAAAATAACAAAAAAGAAAAATACGAAATCAGTTTCGATTGAATTCATTGCAAATTTCTTGATCCAACTTTTGTCTTCTTTTCTTTTGTCTTTTTTGCGTCTTTTGCGTAACCTTTGCGTCTTCTGCGTCCGGCATTGGTTCTAAAACGGTGGCATCCCTGCCGCGCTTGCCGCATTTTCAATAGGTACAGCAAAGCCAATACCAATAAAAGTTCGCGCTGGTGTGGGGTTCATGATGGCCGTGACGATGCCGACCACTTCGCCATCCATCGTGACCAAGGGCCCACCGGAATTGCCGGGATTGGCCGCCGCGTCAAACTGAATCAGGTTTTTCATCGTTTGCCCGCCATCGGGGGAACGGAAACTGCGCTTTAAGCCCGACACAATCCCTGCCGATGTGGAAGGCCCAATACCAAAGGGAAAACCCACCGCAATGACTTGATCGCCCGTGGCCAAATCGGCCGTGGAGCGCATCGTGGCAGCAATCAGATCATCGGGAATTTTGCGTGCTTGGAGCACTGCTAAATCATCTTCAGCCTGCACGCTTTTGATATCAGCTTCGGCTTCCAGCCCATCCATGAAAGTGATTTTGATGCGGTCTGCGCCCTGCACCACATGCCAGTTGGTGAGGATGATGCCTTTGTCCACAATCACCACGCCTGTACCCACGCCGAATTCCACCTCGTCGTCTTCCGCTTTCAGGTCAGGAGCGAGGCGATCATTTTTGGCTATTTTTTCTTCGAGAGAATCTACTTTACCTGCCGATTTTTCTTTGAGCGAAGGTTTTTTACTTGGCGAGAGATTTTTGGCCTGCTTGGTCGCCTTCATGTCTTCTAAGCGACTTTTCTTCACAAAGCTCACCACCCGCACGATCGATGGGCGCACATTTTCATAAGCCTTTGCAGCCTGTGAAGGCAAAACATTCTTCTGCAAGGTCACCATCACAGCAGCATCAATGTCTTTTTGCGTCAACACCCTTGGGCTCCTCAGAGTGATCTGCCAGACCAAGGCCGCGCAAACCACCGACAGGAGCAAAACGGCCATCCAGAGGCTGTGCGCTTTGAGCCAAACGCGGGCTTTTCCCAGCCGAATACGCTTGAGAATCGCAGGCTTTACGAAGGCGACATTAGCCGGTTGACTCATCTCAACAGGCTGGGAGCTATAGATCGGACGACGCGGCATGTCAAAACCTCATTGAGCCTCACGTTAGCATACCCACGAAAATTTTGCATCTATATTGGCTCTCGGGCTAACTTTATGCTGCATAGCAATATAATTTTGCATTACGCAGCAAGCCGATCCGCAAGCTGACGCCGCAGGTTACAAGCCAGTTACCAAGCCAAAACAACCACAGAAAGCAACCAGCATGTCTGAAGCAGAGCCCCTTCGCGAGCCGCGAAAAGAATTTCGCAACATCAATGCTTTCACCGATTTAACGACTTATCGCTTGCCACCTGCTGGCTGGGTCTCCATCCTGCACCGCATCAGCGGCGCTTTGATGTTTGTGCTGCTGCCCTTCATTATTTGGATGTTCGACAAATCTTTGTCATCGGAGTTCTCCTATGCGAAGTTCACCGCTATGTTTAAAGCAGGCATGTGGGGCTTGCCCGCGTGGATGTGGAAATTGGTTGCGCTGGCGCTTATCTGGGCATTCCTCCATCACTTCATCTCCGGCGTCCGCCATCTCATCATGGATGGCTGGCACAAGGTCGACAAAGAGTTTGGCAATTCTTCTGCACTGGTTACGCTGATCTGCGGCACGCTGCTCACAGCAGCCGTGGGTGCGAAACTGTTTGGCTTGTATTAATCCTCTTGGAATAAAAAAATGTCAGTAAATTTCGGCTCCAAGCGCATCGTCGTCGGTGCAGGTTATGGCTTTAAAGATTGGCTCTCCCAGCGTGCAACCGCTGTGCTCATGGCACTGTTTACTGTGCTGGTATTGATCCGGTTTTTGATGATCAAAGGCAGTGTGTCATATGAAAGCTGGGCGGGAATCTTTTCGCCGCAGTGGATGAAAGTGATCACGTTTTCCGTGATCATTGCACTTTGTTGGCATGTCTGGGTGGGCGTGCGCGACATTTACATGGATTACATCAAACCCGTCAGCATTCGGCTTTCGCTGCAAGTGGCCACCATTGTGTATTTGGTGGGCTGCGCGGGTTGGATGCTTCAGGTGCTCTCGCGGATTTGAATCCGGATTACTATTAATTTAATAGCAGTCTACGTAGTATTGACGCCGGCTATCTTGCCAAATGATGCTGAAAATAGCAGAAATAAAGGACATTGAACATGGCCAATGTGACGAAAAGAAAATTTGATGTGGTGATCGTCGGAGCGGGCGGCTCTGGCATGCGCGCATCGCTCCAACTCTCCCGCGCCGGCTTGAATGTGGCCGTGCTGACCAAAGTGTTCCCCACCCGAAGCCACACTGTCGCGGCGCAAGGCGGCATTGGTGCATCGCTGGGCAACATGAGTGAAGACAATTGGCACTATCACTTCTACGACACCGTCAAGGGCTCGGATTGGCTCGGTGACCAAGACGCGATTGAATTCATGTGCCGTGAAGCGCCCAAGGTCGTGTACGACCTTGAGCACATGGGCATGCCTTTTGACCGCAACCCCGATGGCACGATCTACCAGCGCCCCTTCGGCGGCCATACCGCCAACTACGGAGAGAAGCCCGTGCAACGCGCCTGCGCCGCCGCAGACCGCACCGGCCACGCCATGCTGCACACGCTGTATCAGCAAAACGTGGCTGCCCGCACCAGCTTCTTTGTCGAGTGGATGGCGCAAGATTTGATCTTGGATGCTGATGGCGATTGCTTAGGAGTGACAGCGATTGAAATGGAGACCGGCGACGTTCACATCCTAGAAGCCAAGACGACTCTCATGGCCACAGGCGGCGCTGGCCGTATTTATGCAGCATCCACCAATGCCTTCATCAACACTGGCGATGGCCTCGGCATGGCTGCACGCGCAGGCATTCCATTGGAAGACATGGAATTCTGGCAATTCCACCCCACCGGTGTGGCCGGCGCTGGCGTGTTGCTGACCGAAGGCTGCCGTGGCGAAGGTGCTATTTTGCTCAACAGCAATGGCGAGCGATTCATGGAGCGCTATGCGCCCACTTTGAAAGATCTCGCACCGCGCGATTTCATCTCGCGTTGCATGGATCAAGAGATCAAAGAAGGCCGTGGCTGCGGGCCGAATAAAGACCATGTGATGCTCAAGCTCGATCACCTCGGCGCTGACACGATTCACAAGCGCCTGCCTTCGGTGTACGAAATTGGCGTGAATTTCGCCAACGTAGACATCACCAAAGAGCCGATCCCTGTTGTGCCCACCATCCATTACCAAATGGGCGGCATCCCGACCAATATCAACGGTCAAGTGGTGATTCAGAAAAACGGTAATGACAACAGCGTATTGAATGGCTTGTATGCCGTGGGCGAATGCTCATGCGTGAGCGTGCATGGCGCAAACCGCTTGGGCACGAATTCTTTGCTCGATTTGCTGGTGTTTGGCCGCGCTGCGGGCAATCACATCGTCGAATCGCTCAAAAATGCGCCCAAGGAGCACAAAAAGCTCCCAGCAGATGCAGCAGACAAAACGCTTGCCCGCATCGCACGCTTAGACAATTCGACCGATGGTGAATACGCGCAAAACGTGGCCAACGACATCCGCGCCACCATGCAGCAACACGCTGGCGTGTTCCGCACGCAAGCCAGCATGGACGAAGGCGTGAGAAAAATAGCTGAGTTGCGCAAACGCGTGGCAGGAATCACGCTCAAAGATAAATCACAAACCTTCAACACGGCTCGCATTGAGGCGTTGGAAGTTGATAACTTGATTGAGTCGGCGGAAGCCACCATCGTCTCCGCAGCCGCTCGCCACGAATGCCGTGGCGCACACTCTGTGAGCGATTACGAAAAGCCAGTGGACGATCCAAAAACACCGCTGGGCCGCAACGATGCGCAGTGGATGAAGCACACGCTGTGGTATGCCGAGGGTAATCGTCTCGATTACAAAGCCGTCAAGATGAAGCCGCTGACAGCTGAGTCTGTGCCCCCAAAAGTTCGTACTTTTTAATTTCAGCACTTCTGGAGAAATATCATGGAAATGCGCACCTTCAAAATCTACCGCTACGATCCAGAAAAGGATGCCAAGCCGTACATGCAAACCATCTCTGTTGAGCTCGACGGCTCTGAGCGCATGTTGCTCGATGCTTTGATGAAGCTCAAGGAACTTGACCCCAGCATCTCTTTCCGCCGCTCATGCCGCGAAGGCGTGTGCGGATCAGATGCGATGAATATCAATGGCAAGAATGGCCTGGCTTGCTTGACCAATATGCGCACCTTAAAAGGCGACATCACATTGAAGCCCCTGCCCGGCCTGCCTGTGATCCGCGACATCATTGTGGACATGACGCAATTCTTCAAGCAATACAACTCGATCAAGCCCTATTTGATCAACGACACCATCCCGCCAGAGAAAGAGCGCCTTCAATCGCCCGAAGAGCGTGAAGAGCTCAATGGCTTGTATGAGTGCATCTTGTGCGCGAGCTGCTCCACAAGCTGCCCCAGCTTCTGGTGGAACCCCGACAAATTCGTCGGCCCCGCAGGCCTCTTGCAAGCCTACCGCTTCATCGCCGACAGCCGCGACCAAGCGACCAACGAGCGCCTAGACAACTTAGAAGACCCGTATCGCCTCTTCCGCTGCCACACCATCATGAATTGCGTCGATGTCTGCCCCAAGGGTTTGAACCCGACGAAGGCTATCGGCAAAATCAAAGAACTCATGGTTCGCAGAGCTGTTTAATACGAAATACAAAAATACCGGACGCAGAAGACGCGAAGGTTACGCAAAAGACGCAAACAAAACTGAAGAAAAAAACAGAAATTGAAATCAATTCAAACTTCTCTTTGCATGCTTCTTTTTTTTGTATTTCTTCTGCGTAACCTTTGCGTCTTCTGCGTCCGGTATTAAAAATCTACCCCTCCATGCAAATTCAAACTGAATCTAACTCAGTCGTCGAAGCCATCTACGGCATCGATGTGGGTGCAGATTTGGATTCGCCGCTTTCCTCAGGCGGTCTCTCCAAACTTCGCTGGCGCAGCCGCCGGGGCATGTTGGAAAATGATTTGATTCTCGAGCGCTTTTTCAACAAATACGCAGAATTACTGACCGTCAGGCAGGCGAATGGGTTGAATGCTCTAATGGATTTATCTGACAATCAGCTTTTGGATTTGCATCTTGGCCGCAAAAGTGTACTTGAGGTGCGCCCCGAGCTAGATACCCCCGATATTCGCGCTGTTCTAGATCTTTTGAAGGAAAAAAAATGAAACTCGCCGACTACAAAGCCACCCTGTCGTTCTCCAATGGCAGCCCCTCAGTGGACATGCCGATCTACCAAGGCAACATTGGCCCCGATGTGATCGACATCCGCAAGCTCTACGCGCAAACCGGTAAGTTCACTTATGACCCCGGTTTCCTCTCTACAGCGGCCTGCCAATCAACCATCACCTACATCGATGGCGACAAAGGCGAGCTGCTCTATCGCGGCTACCCCATCGAGCAATTGGCCACGAATTGCGACTTCCTAGAAACCTGCCATTTGCTGCTCTACGGCGATCTGCCTAACGCCGATCAGAAAAAAGATTTCACCAGCCGCGTGACCAATCACACCATGGTCAACGAGCAAATGCAATTCTTCCTGCGTGGCTTCCGCCGTGATGCGCACCCGATGGCCATCATGACTGGCTTGGTCGGCGCTCTTTCAGCCTTCTATCACGACAGCACCGACGTCCACAACGCAGAGCACCGCGACATTTCTGCCATCCGCTTAATTGCGAAGATGCCCACACTGGTGGCGATGGCCTACAAATACAGCGTCGGCCAGCCCTTCATCTATCCCAAGAACGATCTCTCCTACGCTGGCAATTTCATGCACATGATGTTTGCCACACCTTGCGAAGATTACAAGGTCAATGCCGTGATTGAGCGCGCCATCGATCGCATCTTCATTCTGCACGCAGATCACGAGCAAAACGCCTCCACATCCACTGTGCGCCTGTGCGGCAGTTCGGGTACGAACCCTTTTGCAGCCATTGCAGCTGGAGTGGCCTGCCTCTGGGGCCCCGCACACGGTGGTGCTAACGAAGCTTGCCTGACCATGCTGGAAGACATTCAGCGGATGGGCGGTGTGTCAAAAGTCGGCGAGTTCATGGAGAAAGTCAAAGACAAAAACTCTGGCGTCAAACTCATGGGCTTTGGTCATCGCGTGTATAAAAACTACGACCCACGCGCCAAGCTGATGCAAGAAACCTGCAATGAAGTACTTACAGCGCTCGGCCTAGAAAACGATCCCCTCTTCAAGCTCGCCAAAGAGCTGGAGAAAATCGCCTTGGAAGACGACTATTTCGTGCAGCGCAAGCTCTACCCCAACGTCGATTTCTACAGCGGTATCGTGCAGCGCGCCATCGGCATCCCCGTGAAGCTCTTCACTGGTATTTTTGCTCTCGCACGCACGGTAGGCTGGATCGCCCAACTGAACGAAATGATCGGCGACCCTGAATATAAAATCGGCCGCCCTCGTCAGCTCTATACCGGCTCAGTGAAGCGTGATGTGACACCGCTTGCTAAGCGATGATCTTTGACTTGATTAGATCAACCCGCCTTGTGCGGGTTTTTTTATGGGGTGAAGGATCTGCGGCTGAGGGCCAACACACCAGTAAGTAGGGCTAATTTTTTCATTGAGCAGCTTGATGAATGAGGGTTTATACTTATATGCGTATCATGAAGAACCCCAAGCAGTTGATTCAAGCCACTCTACGAGTCCCCAACGAATTTTGGCGCGCGCAGGAGCATGTGCGTCATAAAGATGATCCGTTTGAGGCTGGTGTGAATCCGCAGGCCTATCCTGAGAGCGACGCCATTCGCTTGCAAGTAGCTGGAAGCGAGCCACATGGCAAAATTAACGCTGACCACGGCTTGGTGCCCATCCGAGCGCTCACGAGCAGGCATCGCCGCCGTATCACCGAGCACCTTTTGGCCTTGCCTGCCCAAGACCGTTATCTACGCTTTGGCTACGGTGCTTCAGATGCGCAGTTGATCAAATATGTGGATTCCTTGGATTTCAAGCGCGACGAGATCTATGGCATTTTCAATCGGCGCTTGGCGCTGATTGCGATGGCGCATTTGGCCGTAGCCAGTGACCCACAAAACCCAAAATGCGCTGAATTCGGCGTGTCGGTCAGTGCAGATGCGCGTGGAAAAGGCCTGGGTACGCATCTGTTTGAGCGTGCAATTTTGCATGCACGTGCCGAAAATATCGACATGATTTTCATTCACGCCCTGAGTGAAAACCAAGCCATGCTAAAAATCGCTCGCAAAGCTGGCGCTTTGGTAGAACGCTTTGGCGGCGAAGTGGAGGCTCACCTCCAACTGCACGCTCAAGATTTCAGTGATCGTGTGGAGACTGCAGTGAGAGATGCTGTAGAAGATGGCCTCGGGGAACTAGACTTCCGTTTAAAACGGCGTGCACTCAAGTTTTGGGAGTTTCTTGCCACGTTGCAAGAAATCCGCCAAGGCTTGCGCTCTGTGCGCAATGAAGAGCAAGCCTGAGACTTAAGAGGCCACCCTTGAGATAAGTTTGCTAGCTTGGTTTGTTTTCCGCTATCCTTGTGGTCTGTTTAACTCTCAAAGTCTTTTGTGTCTGATTCTTCTCAAGCCGCTCGTAGCGCCCAGCGCGCCGGCAGCAACACCCAACCTGGTGATTTGGCAGCGCCCGCCGTTCATAAAAACGAAGACCGTCGAGGCATCCTACAAAAAATCGCAGAGTTTATCCACCCCGGGCCCGACAGCAAAGAAGAGCTGATGGAGACACTGGCCGAAGCGGAAGACAACCAAGTCATTGGTGCCGAGAGCCGCGCCATGCTCGAAGGTGTGCTGCGCATTACCGACATGACAGCGGGAGATGTAATGGTGGCCGCACCGCGCATGGATCTGGTCAATATTGACGCGCCTTTTGACGAATTGCTTCACCTCATCATCGAGACCTCGCACTCGCGCTTCCCGGTGTATGAAAACGACCGCGAAAACATCATCGGCATCCTCATGGCCAAAGATTTGCTCAAACTGCAACGCGCGCCCGAGCTGCATCTCAAAGCCCTTTTGCGCCCCGCCGTCTTCGTACCAGAGAGCAAAAAGCTCAACGATTTGCTGCGCGAATTTAAAGGCAACCGCAATCATCTGGCCATAGTGATCGACGAATTTGGTCGTACTGCTGGCCTCATCACGATTGAAGATGTGCTCGAAGAAATCGTTGGCGAGATTGAAGATGAGTTTGACGATCATGCTACCGAAGGCGATATTTACTCGCTGGCAGACAAAACCTGGCGTGTGAGTGGCGATACGCCGATTGAGCGCGTCGAGGAGAGTTTTGGTGTGTCACTTAAAACACGCGACGGCGAAGAAGCCAACGAGGAATTCGACACCATTGGCGGCCTAATCGCGCACGAAATTGGTCATGTGCCTAAGCGCAGCGAGCGCTGCGAGCTAGCGGGTTTACTTTTTGTGGTGCTGCACACCAAAAGCGGCGCGGTGAAGTGGTTCAAGGTGTCGCCAGTAGCTTCCGGCAAGTCATCTTAAATTGAACTTCAGTGCCCGCATTTTCGCGCTATAATTCAAGACTCAGCAAATTTGCTGGCGGAGCGCGGTGGTTTAAGATTTAAGCCGCTCACCCTCAAGGGGGTATAGCTCAGCTGGGAGAGCGCTTGCATGGCATGCAAGAGGTCATCGGTTCGATCCCGTTTACCTCCACCATCAAATAAGCTGTGAGAGTTGAAAAACTCAAGATTTTTCTTAGGTCGCAGTGCTTGCACTGTTGCTCTAGTGCCTGACCCTATCGTCTAGAGGCCTAGGACATCACCCTTTCACGGTGAGTACCGGGGTTCGAATCCCCGTAGGGTCGCCAGTTTTGGTTCTGCATTTGCTTTAAAGCGAGTGCAGACTACCGGGAGCGGTAGTTCAGTTGGTTAGAATACCGGCCTGTCACGCCGGGGGTCGCGGGTTCGAGTCCCGTCCGCTCCGCCAAAATTTCTTAATGAAATCAAAGGGTTACAAGCTTCGGCCTGTAACCTTTTTTGGTTTTTGCAGCCTCATATTCCAAACTTTGGCATATATTGACTGAACGGGCTTGGCTTTTTTGACTGCGAGGTGGTCATAAACGTGCCGGATCATGCGCTCGCTTGAGTGACCTGTAGCGTCTTCGGTGTCTATCCGGCCGCTTGCCAATTTGTCGCTCAAACCCTTGGCGCGGCAGTCTTGCAGGCTGAACGGTGCAAACTCGATTTTTCTCTTTTCTGCTTCGCTGACACACGCTGTCATCAGATCGTTCAACATGGCTTTCCGGCCGCCCTTGATATAGCTTTGCCCGCGCATATTGCCGAACACGTACATTGAACCCGCGACATGGTTGCGTTTGAGCGCCAAGGCTTCATGCATGGCATCTCAAAGCTCTTGGCAACTTGGCTCATCGGCAGCCCCGCTTTGCGCGCTTGCCCTACTGCATCAGCCTTGGTTTGCTGTGTGGACACCCGTCTGTCGGTCTATGCCATCTGAAATCTTCAAAAAATAAGTTGATAACTGATTTCTTAGTGTCCACTTTTTTCCGACAAGCTGAAGTTAGCATTTTTGCGTTGCGTGGTGAACAAAGCTTTTGCATTTGATGTGCCGCATGTCCGCCAGCGCACAGACCCAACCTAAGACAAATACGAATATCGCCTTGTGCTGATTCATCACTACATAGAACCACTAGCCCACTGCAACTCATGGAAACATCATGCTCATCTCTCTTAAATCAGCACTGCTCAGTCGCTGGACTGCATTCATATTTTTAAGCGCATGCTTAGCTTGGTCACAAGCAGCCCAATCTGCGGATTCGGTCAATGGCATTCCAGTTATTGACAAGTTAGATTTGCAAACCCTTGAACGAGGCAAGATACACAAATTTTGGTTTAAGGCAGTAGATACCAATACAGGGCAATCATGGAACGTTCCTGTGAACGTTAACCGAGGCGCTACAGACGGCACCAGAGTACTACTCAACTCAGGCACGCATGGCGATTAGCTCAACGGTATTCGCGTTGCGCAACGCATCGCGCTCACGGTTGACCCCGTAACACTCAAGGGCACCATCATTGCCATCCCCGGTTTGAACACCTCAGGCTTGCTCTATGGCAACAGGAATTTCGTTCTTTCTCGCGATGGCGGCTACACCAGCGATCTGAACCGCTTGATGCCCGGCACGGCGAACGAAGGCGATTTGGCTAGCCGCTTTGTAGGGCGTATTTGGGATCAGCTTTGGAAAGGTAATGTAGATTACATGATTGATCTGCACGCTCAAAGCCGAGGCACAGCCTATCCATTGTTTGTATATGTTGATCCACGCAGCGAAGGTGCGCGCTGGATGGCCGAGACGCTAGCGCCTGATGTGATTAAGTACGACCCCGGTGAAAAAGGCTCGGCTGAAACCGAGTTTGTCAGGCAAGGTATTCCAGCAGTCACCTTTGAGATTGGGCGGCCCGGCATTTGGCAAACCGATTTGATTGAGCGTGGATATCAGGGTGTCTACCGCGTTCTTGCAGGACTGCAAATGCTGACAGCGCCCACAAGTCCAGCTACCTCAAGCGTGAAGCCTTTTCTAGGCAATCAGTTCACCACCCTGAGAGCGACTGTGGGTGGGTATGTCGAGTTGTATGTATCACTGCTAGACGACATTTAGGTAGGCCAACTCGTAGCGCGTCAAATCAGCGCCTTTGGCGACATGGTGGCAGAGTACAAGGCACCTCACGCCGGTAGAGTACTCTCCATAGGTGACGATCCTGTGCGTGAGCCCGGTACGACGATTGTCCGAATCATCCAATGGAATCCGCAGGAATCATGCAAACAGGGCTGCTGAAGGCAATTCATCCTGGCACTTGTTTTCCACCCAATGGCTTGCCATCAAATGGATCATTTTTGACATCGCCTTTCCAATGGAAAAATACATCTTGCGTATTTTTACCAGCCACCACAATCGAGTGTTTTTGAGATTGCCCTGCAGAGGTCGCTGTTAAAAGGTAAGTGCTTGGCGGAAGTTGAATATAGGTCATGGGCCCTGCGCCATCAAGCTGCAAAAATGTCCTTGTAGTGGTCAAGTAATTTAGGACAGTTTGATAGATTTTTTTGATGTCGATTCACGCTCGAAAGCGTTGGGTGACAGGTTACCCAGTTTTGAGTGC
>JAYWHR010000048.1:0-38044 GCA_043777675.1 Comamonadaceae bacterium
TCTCGTCCATCTGTAACTTCGCTTTCATTCAATTTCACCCTCCTAAAAGGTGACATTTGAATTTGCCGCGATGGTGACGTTTCTATTTGCTTATGACACCGAACAGCAAACTGCAATTAAGCGTGCGCCGCAGCTGCCAAGATACTTCAGCGCTTCAAGGGCGCAGGCGATTTGCCGACGTGCGAATCAATTGGGCTAGGGGGGCAGTGTGCTCCGTGTCTGTGCCGGCGCTGTAGAGATTGCCCCACACCATCGCAACCGGCCAAATTTCTGTGCGCAAGTCAGCCACACTTTGCCGAATGAATGATTCCTGTTTGGTTGTTGCCAATTGAGGTTCGAGTTTGAAGACGCGCTCGATAAATCGCAAGTTGCGCTGCTCATTGCGGGTGGGTGCCGGGCCTTCTGCACCAATTAACACGGCAGCGGTTGGGAAAATCGGGCGGATTCGAGTTTGTAAAAGTTTGCCGGCTGCTGTATCACAGCCCAGCAGCACAACAGAGCGCACTTTTTCAAACTGAGGGGCATGAGATTCCACGATATTTTGCAGATTTAAGATATTCAGCCGGGCGAGCTCGCCTTCAAAAAATCCGTTTTCATGATGGCCAGAGACGACAGCGCTTGTATAACTGATCTGCTGTTTGCTCAAGTGATGGATGAAGCTTTCGCTGGTGATATTTTGTGTGAGGTGTTGGCG
Organism: Comamonadaceae bacterium; assembly: GCA_043777675.1. Taxonomy (GTDB): domain Bacteria; phylum Pseudomonadota; class Gammaproteobacteria; order Burkholderiales; family Burkholderiaceae_C; genus JANMDU01. The sequence goes on from JAYWHR010000048.1 coordinate 695, forward strand.
CTGTAGCTCCAAATCTCGCAACTGTTGCCAAGCCTGAACGCAGCGCGGTGCATTGGGCTGGCGCGAGCACAGAGTGGCTTGCGCCATCAAGGTTTTTTGAACTTGGGCAGATCGAATGCCGATTTGCAGCACTTTTTTGCGGTCTGCCAAGCTGATTTCCGCCGGTGTTGGCCAAACATCAATCTGAGCAGATCGCCCTAAAGAACGCCTGATGGCTGCAACTTCTGCCGGGGCATTGTTCAAATCGATAAAAAGCACACGAGTGATCGCCTGCGGCGATGGGTGGGTGGATGCATGTGCTGCGAAAGCTGTCACGACTGCAAAAATAATAGATACTGTGACGGCGCCGGCGAGGCGTATAAAAAGCGGAATAAACGATGGCATCCATGAAGTGTCTGGTGTTCTTGACTAAATCTTTCAATCTGTAACGCCATGAACAATGATATACAAACAATTCATGACATTATTCACAATTAGATATAAGGCCACACTCTATGACGACGCAAACCGTTGATGGCTCGCTGAGCACGCCACTCGCGCAAGATGCTAAGGTGATGAGCTTGGTGGGGTTGGCGCATGCCAGCTCGCATTTTGGGCACATGCTTTTGCCGCCGCTGTTTCCTGTGTTTATGCAGGAGTTTGGGCTATCGTTTGCGCAGGTCGGCCTTTTGATGAGTGTGTTTTTTGTGGTCTCAGGCGTGGGGCAAGCGCTTGCAGGCTTTGTGGTGGATAAGTTAGGCGCAAGGCCTGTGCTCTTCTTAGCGTTGGGCACGTTTTTATTGGCTTGTATCGTCGCCTCCAGCGCCAAGGGCTATGCATGGCTTGTGGCGGCGGCGGCGATGGCGGGGCTGGCGAATTGCCCTTTTCATCCGATTGATTTTTCGATTTTGAATCAGCGCGTGTCCAGTGCGCGGCTGGGCTATGCATTTAGCGTGCATGGGCTCTCAGGTAGCTTGGGCTGGGCGCTCACGCCTGTGTTGCTTGTAGGTTTGATGGGCGTGATTGGCTGGCGAAATGCGTATTTGGTGACGGCGGGTGTGTATGCGCTGGTGCTGATCGTGTTGCTGATGAATCGTGATCAGTTGGTGACGACGGTGGTGCGTAAGCAGCAAGCGCATGAACCTTCTTCGCTGGCTTTTCTCAAGCTGCCCGTCGTGTGGTGGTGCTTTGCATTCTTTTTACTGTCCACCATCACGCTGGCTGTCGTGCAGAGCTACAGCGCCTCTATTTTGAAAGCGATGCATGGTGTATCGCTGCAAGCGGCTACCGCGACGCTCACGGCTTACATGTTAGCCAGCGCGGCGGGCATTTTGGTGGGCGGCTTTGTGTCGGCTCGCATGGGCTCGCAGCGCAGCGACAAAGTGGTCGCTGTGTGCATGAGCACGGGTGCGGTTTGCATGATGCTCGCTGGCACGGGCTGGCTCGGCGCATTTGGCTCCATGGCGCTGTTGGCCTGCACTGGCTTTGCTGTAGGCATTGGCGGCCCGAGCCGCGATATGCTGATTAAGCGCGCGACCCCTCAAGGCGCAACGGGCCGCGTGTATGGCACGGTGTATTCCGGCCTCGATGTGGGCTTTGCCATAGCGCCTTTGATCTTCGGCTTACTCATGGATCGCGCGCTTTACTCAGCTACGATGATCACGAGCGCGTTTGCCTTGATTCTGGCGGTGTTTGCGGCTCTGGCTGTGGGACGACGGACACGGGCTTGATCAAGTCTTTAACTGTCGGGAGCGCCATTTTCTCGCCATCCCATTTTTGGCCACACCAGCAGATTCCCTCAGGATCAATGATGCACATGCCTGAGCCGCAGCAGCGCTGATCGATATCGTTTTCCATGGCGTTCCTTTCCCTTCTCGTTTTTTTTGCTACTAAATGTGTAGCATTCTGGGTATATTTTACGCCGGGCAACAGCGTGTTTCGTTACGGATCTTGCTTTTAAAAGGCGTTTGTAAGTGGTTTCTTTTATACCATCAAGGCTTCATCCTTTTACTTGGAGCACAGACGATGACATTGCAAAGCCGCTTTTTTAACAGCCCCGCCCGCGAACTCGATCAAGCACTCACGCCCACCACAGCAAGCAACTCTGCTCGCCTCGCCAGCACGACCAAACCGATGGCGGCGAACGCTTCTCAGCCTTCGGTTTCTGAAGCTGCTGGAGCTTCTCCAACGGCTAACAGCAAGCCCGCGAGCACCAGCCGCCTGACCGTGGGGCCGCATATCAAGCTCAAGGGCGTGGAGATTACCGATTGCGACACACTGGTGGTGGAAGGCTCGGTGCAGGCGAGCATGGATTCGCGCGTGATGCAAATTGCCGAAGGCGGTGCATTCAGTGGATCGGCGCAGATAGACGAAGCAGAAATTCGCGGCGATTTTGATGGTCAACTCACGGCTCGCCACAAGCTCACGCTGTATGCAACAGCTAAAGTCAAAGGCCAAATCCGCTACGGCAAACTCGTGATGGAAGAGGGCGCACAGCTCTCAGGCGATGTGGCTTACGGCACGACGGCATCTCTGTCTCAGCCTGCGCCGATGTTGAAGGCGGCTTGATCATCTGAATACCCAGACCGGACGCAGAAGACGCAAAGGTTACGCAGAAGACGCATAAGAGAAAATACAAAAGAAAATTTAATCAAGTTTTGGTTGCGCTACTGACCTAGCTGCGCAGCTTTCATTCTTCTTGATTTGCTTTTTGGTATTTTTTTGCGTCTTCTGCGTAACCTTTGCGTCTTCTGCGTCCGGAAGTTTGTCTTCAAACCTTCAGAAAACCAACCAACTAAGTAGCAAAATAGCTGAATGACCAACCCTCATTCAGTCCAACCCTCTTCCCAACTCGCCGGCCATCTGCTGGTTGAATGCCTGATTGAGCAAGGTATCACGCATGCTTTTGGTGTGCCCGGTGAGAGCTATTTGGCCGTGCTGGATGGGTTCGCTGAGTACGCGGAAAAAATCAAATTCATCACCTGTCGCCACGAAGGCGGCGCGGCTTTCATGGCTGAAGCAGCGGGCAAACTCACCGGCTGGCCGGGTGTGTGCTTCGTCACCCGTGGGCCGGGAGCTACCAATGCGGCGATTGGGCTGCACACGGCGTTTCAAGATTCCACACCGATGGTGCTTCTCGTAGGCGATGTGGGCAGCGACATGCGCGATCGCGAAGCGTTTCAGGAGATGGATTTCTTTGGCTTTTTTAAACCGATTGCTAAGCGCGTGGAGCGCATTGATGAGGCCAGCCGCATTCCTGAATACATCGCTCGCGCTTTTGCCACTGCGATGAACGGGCGGCCAGGCCCTGTGGTGCTCATCTTGCCGGAAGACATGCTGGTCGAAAAGGTGTCTGCTGAGCCTTTGCCTAGAGTTGAGCCCATACAAGCTTGGAGTGATCCCGGTGCTTTGCGCAGCTTGCGCGAGATGCTCCTGAAGAGTGAGCGACCGATTGTGATCGCGGGCGGCGGTGGCTGGACGGTTCAGGCCGCACAGGCTTTGCAGCGTTTCGCTGAAAATTGGCAATTGCCCGTCTGCAATGCTTTCCGTTTCCAAGACACGTTTGACAACCACCATCCGCTCTACGCTGGCGATGTGGGCATTGGCATTAATCCGGCTCTTGCCAAGCGTGTGCAAGAAAGCGATCTCATCATCGCCATTGGCCCGCGCTTGGGCGAGATGACGACGGGCGGCTACACCTTGCTTCAAGCGCCCTGCCCAAAGCAAAAGCTCGTGCATATTCACGCCAGCGCGGAAGAATTGAATCGTGTATATCAAGCCGACCTAGCGATTTGCGCCACTATGAATGCAGCAGCGCGCAGCTTGGAAGTTCTCACTGCTCCTGTTTCGGTAGCATGGAGCGCTTATTCCATGTCGGCTAATACGCAATATCTTCAATGGATGACGCCGCAAAGCCTGCCCGGTTTGCATTTTGATGATGAAGCTGATAACGGCGGAGCCGTAAAACACACAGGCTACATCAATATGCCGCGCATCGTCAAACTCCTGCAAAAACATCTACCCTCCGATGCGGTGCTCACCAATGGCGCAGGCAATTTCGCCAGCTGGATGCACCGCTACTTCCAACACCATGGCCTTGCTAAAGGCCATAAAACGCAAGTCGCGCCCACCAGCGGCAGCATGGGCGTGGGCGTGCCCGCAGGCGTGGCGGCCAATATTCTCACGGGTCGTGTGGCCTTCACGATTGCCGGCGACGGCGATTTCCTCATGACCGGGCAAGAGCTATCGACGGCTACTGCTCACGGCGCAGCCACCATCGTGCTTGTACTCAACAACGGCACCTACGGCACGATCCGCATGCATCAGGAGCGCGAATATCCGCAGCGCATCAGTGGCTCAGCCATTGCCGGCGCAGATTTTGCAAAGCTGGCCGAGGGCTATGGCTATCACGGCGTGCGCATCACACACAGCGATCAATTTGAAGCAGAGCTACTTGCAGCACTGAAACGATTGGACGCGAAGCAAGGCACATTGATGGAGCTGATCATCAGCCCAGAAGTCATGACGACACGCGGCACACTGTCTGCCATCACGCAGCAGTCGCTATCAAAAAAATAGCGCCTTACGCATATTCTATGCCGGCTAACAGCGGCTTAGCCTTGTTATTTATAAGATACTTTGTGCAAATAAGCCGCCATCCATCTCGCGATGGCGTTTGAGCGTGGTGTGGTGCTTGGAGAAATATTTGGCCAATTGCTCCACCAAAAATACCGAGCGATGTTGCCCGCCAGTGCACCCAATGGCCACTGTCACGTAGCTTCGGTGATCTTGCGCTAGCTTGGGCAACCAATGGCTGATGAATTCCTGCACCTGACGAAACATGGCGCGCACATCGGGATCATTTTTTAAAAAATCTTCGACGGGCGCATCACGACCCGTTAATGGGCGGAGCAGAGGCTCGTAATGAGGATTGGGCAGCATGCGCACGTCAAAAACGTAATCAGCATCCAGTGGAATGCCGCGCTTGAAACCAAAGGATTCAAATACCAAAGTGAGTTGAGTGGTCGGCGCGGTAATGAGCTGCTTGATATAGCCTTGCAGTTGCGTGCTGCGAATCAGGCTGGAATCGATCACGTGCGAATCTTCCCGCAACTCGGCCAGTAAATCGCGCTCCATCTCAATCGCATCTGTAAGTGCGCGGCGCTGATCATCCGATTGGCTAGATGAGAGCGGGTGTTTGCGGCGTGTTTCTGAAAATCGATGCACCAAAGTATCCGTATTCGCATCAAGGAATACGGTTTTGACAGAGATACCTTGCGCGCGCAGCGCTTTGAGTTGCTTGGGGACGATGGGCAAAGACGTTGCGCTACGAACATCCATCGCAATTGCAATACAGTTAACGTTGTGTTGCCTCTCAACATCAATGAACGATGCGAGCAACTCTGGAGGCAAATTATCGACGCAGTAATAACCGGCGTCTTCGAGCGCACGCAGCGCCACCGATTTTCCCGAGCCAGACATGCCGGTGATCAGAATCACTTCAAGTGCATTTAAATTCACAACGAAGCTCCTTGCAGCATTTCTTTGGCATGCGCAAGCGTGGTGCCTGATAGCTTTTCGCCGCCAAGCATGCGCGCAACTTCCGTGACACGCTGCTCACCGGAAATCGCTTGCACGGAGCTCTCGGTCAGCTTGCCCACCAATTTTTTGGCCACCAGCAGATGCTGATCTGCACAAGCGGCCACTTGAGGCAAATGCGTCACAGCCAATACTTGCCGATCTTGGCCGAGCTGCTTCATCAATCGGCCAACAGTCTCGGCGACTGCACCGCCGATGCCTGAATCGACTTCGTCAAAAATCAATGTACCCGCGTTGCCCAGCTCACTCGTTGTGACGGCAATTGCCAACGCGATGCGCGAGAGCTCGCCGCCCGAGGCGACCTTGCCGACCGGACGCGGCGTGCTGCCGGCATGGCCTGCGACTAGGAAATCTACTGTCTCAGCGCCAAATGAAGAAGGCTCACAAGCTGTGAGCGTCACTTCAAATCGCCCGCCTTGCATGCCCAAACCTTGCATGGCTGTGGAAATGGCTGAGCCGAGCAGGGGTGCGGCTTTTTTGCGCTGCTTGCTGAGAGTCTTGCATTCGGCGAGTAAACTGCTTAATGCGCCATCGACACGCGATTGCAATGCGGCCAAATCGCTGGCCGCTTCTAAGTTTTTCAGCTGTGCTTGCCATTGCGCGAGCAGCGCAGGTAACTCGTGGGGCTGGCGATGATGCCGGCGAGCGAGTTGGAGCCATCGGCTGACTCGCTCATCAAGCTCAGCCAAGCGAGCCGGATCAGGCGCGGTGCGGCGCGTGAAGGCTTGCAGGCTGTGGGCTACATCATCAATCTGCGCTAAATTTGAAGCCAAATCAGCGCCTAGCCGGCTAAATTCCTGCGTAAGATGATCACTTTTTTGTAGCGTATCTAATGCTTTGGATAGGCGCTGGCTTGTGCCATCTTCGCCAGTTAGCAGCTCCATGGCCTCATGGGCAGCGGCCAACAAATCTTGCGCGTTAGATTGCAGGCTGTGCTCGGCGTTGATGGTTTCCCATTCGCCATCCTGCGGCGCGAGTTTGGCCAGCTCGCCTAGTTGCCAAGCCAAGCGCTCGCGCTCGGTCTCTAGCGTGGCTTGAGCTGCTCGGGCGTCTGTCATGGTCTTGGTTGCTTCGCGCCAAGCAGCGTGTGCTTGAGCGACGTTTGAAGCATCGATTTGGCCATAAGCATCCAGCAAGCGGCGCACTTCTGCAGGCTTGGTGAGCTGAGCCCACGCATGCTGGCCATGAATATCCACCAAATGCTCAGCAGCTTCGCGCAACTGCGTGAGCGTAGCAGCGCTGCCATTGATCCAAGCGCGGCTCTTGCCTTGCGCATCAATGCTGCGGCGCACCAGCAAAGAATCTGGCAAACTGCCGTCCGCTTCAAAGCCCGAATCATGAAGCCAAGCATGCAAACTCTGCGGCACGTCAAACTCCGCAGATATTTCCGCCCGAGCTGCACCTTCGCGCACCACACCCGTCTCGGCGCGATTGCCCAAGGCCAATTGCAGCGCATCAACCAAAATAGATTTGCCAGCGCCTGTCTCACCCGTGAGCACGGAGAAACCACTCAGAAGATCGAGCTGTAACTCGCGCACGATCACGAAATCACGCAGTTGAATACTTTTGAGTGTCATGGTGGTCAGATGCTTAAACGGTGCCTTCATTCCAGTGGAGTTTGCGCCGCAAAGTATCGTAGTAGCTCCAGCCTTTGGGATGCAAAAACTTGACCGCATGCTCAGAGCGGCTCACCATGATGCGATCTCCGATCAAAAGTGAAGCCAGATTTTGCATATCAAAATTCGCACTCGCTTCTTTACCTGCTACTAATTCAATAGCTATTTGCGCGGTATCTGCAAGGGCTAGAGGCCGATTTGACAAAGTATGTGGCGCAATCGGTACCATCACCCAGCCGCCAAGAGCCGGATGCATGATCGGCCCACCGGCAGACAAAGCATAAGCGGTGGAACCTGTCGGTGATGCAATGATCAAGCCATCAGCTCGCTGATTGGCCACAAAGCGGCCATCAATCTCTACACGCAGCTCCACGAGCCCTGAGCCCGCACCGCGATTGATCACCACATCATTCAAAGCCAAGGCATCAAACACGCAATGCGTATCTCGCATCACTCTTGCGTGCATCAGCGGGCGAAGCTCTTGCTCGAATTCGCCGCGCAGCATCGGCGCGAGGGTGTTTTTGTAATCATCGAGCGCGATGTCTGTAATGAATCCCAAGCGGCCATGGTTGATACCAATCAACGGAATGCCATATCGCGCGAGCTGGCGGCCAATGCCAAGCATCGTGCCATCGCCGCCCACCACCAGCGCCAGATCGCATTGTTGGCCAATTTGCCCCAGGCTCAGAAGCGCATGGCCGCTTAAATCTTTTGCGCCTAAATTGCTCGCGCTGTCCGAGTCGAACGAAACATCTAACCCAAGACTGTGCAGAAAGTGAGAGAGATCAAGCAACGTCTCGCGCATGCTGATGCTGCTCGCATGGTATTTGCCGATCAGCGCCACATGCCGAAATTTGTGAGGGTTGGATAGAGGGGCGTTAAATGCCATTCTTAAATTAAAACATTAAAATGAATTTTTGCTGTAAATATTCTCATTATTTTATCGATGGACGACCGTGCCAAGCTTTTGCTCAAAGCCCTGATCGAGCGCTACATTGCTGATGGCCAGCCAGTAGGCTCACGCACGCTCTCCAGAGCCAGTGGGCTTGAGCTGTCTGCGGCCACGATTCGCAATGTGATGAGCGATCTTGAAGAGCTGGGTTTAATTGCTTCGCCACACACCAGCGCGGGGCGCATTCCGACATCTCGCGGCTATCGCTTGTTTGTAGACACCATGCTCACCGTGGATCAAAGCAGCATTCCCATGCAGAGCATTGCCGCCGATCAGCCGCAGCGCGTGATCAGCAATGCTGCGAATTTATTATCCAGCCTCTCGCAATTTGTGGGCGTGGTGATTGCGCCACGCAAGACCTCGGTGTTTCGGCACATTGAATTTTTGCGCTTGTCTGAGCGGCGTATTTTGGTGATCATCGTCTCGCCCGATGGCGATGTGCAAAACCGCGTGATTTTCACCGAGAGCGATTTCACGCAGAGCCAACTGATTGAGGCATCGAACTTTCTGAACGCGAATTACGCGGGCCTTGCCATTGAGCAGGTACGTGAGCGCTTAAAACGGGAGATGGAACAGTTGCAAGGTGAAATTGCTAAGCTGATGCAAGCGGCAGTTCAGGTCAGCTCTGAGGCGCTTGCGTCTGGCGATGGTGAAGTGGTGATCTCTGGCGAGAAGAATTTGTTGGAAGTGAGTGATTTTTCGCAAGACATGGGGCATCTGCGTCGCGCCTTTGGTTTGTTTGAGCAAAAAGCACAACTGATGCGATTGCTTGATGTGTCAAGTCAAGCAGAGGGCGTACGCATTTATATTGGCGGGGAAAGTCAAGTCGTTCCAGTTGAGGAGTTGTCGGTGGTGAGCGCACCTTATTTGGTCGATGGCCATGTCGTGGGCAAGCTCGCCGTGATCGGGCCCACGCGCATGCCTTATGAGCGCATGATCCAGATTGTGGACATCACATCCAAGCTTGTGGGAAATGCGCTGAGCCAAGGCGGTAATGTGTCGGGTGTGCCTAGAATCCTCTAATTGGCGTGCTATACTTTCGGACTTGTGCGGCTGTAGCTCAGTTGGATAGAGTACTTGGCTACGAACCAAGGGGTCGTGGGTTCAATTCCTGCCAGCCGCACCATTTTTTCTTGAGTTGATTGACTTTTTTCGGCTTGTAGCGCAGCCTGGTAGCGCACTTGCATGGGGTGCAAGGGGTCGCGAGTTCGAATCCCGCCAAGCCGACCAACATTTTGGATAAGCCTGAGTCTGTTAAAACACACTCAGGCTTTTTTAATTTTGTTTTTGTTTTTGTTCTTGTTTGTGTTTTTGCAGCCGTGCAGGCTAGCCATCACCATGACTACTTTCTCTTGCCTCATTCGCCTGACAGAAATTAAGCTTCCACTGGAACACAGTGCGCAAGAGCTGCGGCTCGCAGTTTGCCAGCGGCTGGCGATTCAAGACGCTGATTTGCTTGAGCTTAAGATTTTTCGCCGGGGCTACGATGCTCGCAAAAAGAGCGATATCTATTTCATCTACACCTTAGATGTCGCCACACGAGACAATGCCGGCGCACTCGCTCGCGGGAAAAAAGATGCGAAGACGGCGGTGCACATCAACGCGACGCCCGATACCGAATACAAAACTCTCGCCCAAGCACCTTCGCGCGATTTTCTGCGCCCGATTGTTGTGGGCACAGGGCCTTGCGGTTTGTTTGCAGCGCTGAATCTAGCGCAGATGGGCTTTAAGCCTTTAATCTTGGAGCGCGGCCGCATCGTGCGCGAGCGCACGAAAGATACTTGGGGCTTTTGGCGCAAGCGCGAATTGAAGACCGAGAGCAACGTGCAATTTGGCGAAGGTGGCGCGGGCACGTTCTCTGATGGCAAGCTGTGGAGCCAGGTGAAAGATCCGCTGTTTCATGGCCGCAAGGTGATGCAGGAAATGGTGCGCGGCGGCGCGCCTGAAGAGATCATGTATGTGAGCAAGCCGCATGTGGGCACGTTTCGGCTGGTGAAGGTGGTGGAGTTTTTGCGGGAAGAGATTGTGCGGCTGGGCGGGGAGTTTCGCTTTTCGACGCAGTTGGTGGATTTGAAGATTGAAGGTGGAAAGATTCGCGGAATCATCACCGAGCATCCTGAGCGCGGCCTCGAGCAAATTGATGCGCAGCACGTGATTTTGGCGCTTGGCCATAGCGCACGTGATACCTTTGAAATGCTGATTGAGCGCGGTGTGTATGCCGAGGCCAAACCGTTTAGCGTGGGCTTTCGCATTGAGCATCCGCAAAGCTTGATTGACCGCGCACGCTTTGGGCCCAACGCTGGTAACGAGATGCTGGGCGCTGCGGACTACAAGCTGGTGCACCATGCGAGCAATGGCCGCAGTGTGTATAGCTTTTGCATGTGCCCAGGCGGCACGGTGGTGGCGGCGAGCAGCGAAGCAGGGCGCGTGGTGACCAATGGCATGAGCCAGTATTCGCGCAATGAGCGCAATGCGAATGCGGGGATTGTGGTGGGCATTGAGCCCAAGGATTTTGATTTTGATGCCCAGGGTCAGCCGATGGTTGGCGAAAAACAACGCGGCCACGTGCTCGCTGGCATGCGCTTTCAGCGTGCTTTAGAGAGCGGCGCATATCACCTCGGCGGCGAAGACTACAACGCACCCGGCCAGCGCGTGGGCGATTTCCTTCGCAATATCGCAAGTAAAGAACTCGGCAGCGTGATCCCCAGCTACAAGCCGGGCGTGCATCTTATGAATTTGGGCGACGAAAAAGCGCCTGCGCTGCCGATGTATGCCATTGAGGCGATTCGTGAATCGATTCCTGCCTTTGCGCAGCAAATTCCGGATTTTGATTTGCATGATGCAATGCTCACAGGTGTGGAGACGCGCACCTCAGCGCCGATCCGCATCAAGCGCCACGAGCCGCGCTTAGAAGGTGGCCGCAGGCCAGATGGCAAGCAGCACGACGAACATCCATTGCGGTATCAGTCTATCAACACGCTCGGCCTGTATCCCGCAGGCGAGGGCGCAGGCTATGCCGGCGGCATCATGAGCGCGGCGATTGATGGGCTGAAGGTGGCGGAGGCTGTGGCGCTGAATATTTGCGCTGAAAACTAAGGTTTTACCGCTCAATTTGCTTGTGTTTGGTGATTTTCACGTTCCGGTTAAAATACACACATTGATGTACACACGTATTTAAATCATGCGAAACAGCCTCAGCCGAGTCTTTATGAATGGCAACAGCCAAGCTGTGCGCATTCCGCAGGAATTTCGCTTTGATACCGATCAAGTAGAAATCTTCCGTAACCGCGATGGCGATTTGGTGCTGCATGCCGTGCCAGTGAATCGCGGCCAAGCCTTGCTGGCAGCGTTGCAGGGTTTTGATGATGAGTTTGCAGGTATCTTGCAAGCCCAGCAGCGCGAGCAATTGCCCCCGCAGGAGCGCGAGGCGCTATGAGATACATGCTGGACACCAACATCCTCATCTACCTCATCAAAAACAAACCTCCCAGCATCGCAGAGCGCATTAACAGCTTGCCCGCAGATGCTCAGTTGTGCATGTCATTCTTCACCTACGCCGAGCTGCTCAAGGGTGCTGAGAAAAGCACCAAGAAAGACGAAGTGTTGAGGCAAATCGATCAACTCACGCGCACCGTGAAAGTGGAGTTCACTGCTGATGCATCTTTATGCGAACACTATGCCGAGCAGTTTCCACGACTCAAAGAAGCAGGAACGCCGATTGGTGCGAACGACTTATGGATTGCTTGTCATGCGCTGGTTCAGGACGCGATTTTGGTGACGAACAATGTGCGGGAGTTCGAGCGAGTACAAGGGCTCGGCATTGAGAATTGGGCTGTCTGAGCGTGCGTCCAAGTGCGCCGCTAACGTGGCACGACAGGCGCTAAAAAAAAGACGAGCCTGAGCAAATGCCACTTAAGCCGATTACTTCGTTCTCCGTGGTGGTAATCCGGTGTGCTGCGTGAGTAGCGTGCCTTTTCTTGGCTGCGCTGAAGCTGTGGTGGTAGCACCAGAAGCTGTGCCACCTGTGCGGCCTTTGGTTTTGAGGCCGGGTGCAAATGAATTTTTCTTTCTTGCACTCACGTATGCGCCATCGGTGATGGGCTGAAACGTGGGGATGAGGTGGTGTTTGCCATTGCCGATCAAATCTGCTCTTCCCATGGCTTTTAAGGCTTCGCGCAAGAGTGGCCAATTGTTGGCATCGTGGTAGCGGAGGAAGGCTTTGTGGAGGCGGCGGCGTTTGTCGCCTTTGACGATGTCTACTGGCTCTGCATCGCGGGTGACTTTGCGCAAGGGGTTTTTCTGGCTGTGGTACATGGCCGTGGCGGTGGCCATGGGGCTGGGGTAGAAGGTTTGTACTTGGTCGGCGCGGAAGCCGTTTTTCTTGAGCCAGACGGCCAGGTTCATCATGTCTTCGTCGCGCGTCCCGGGGTGGGCGGCGATGAAGTAGGGGATGAGGTATTGCTTTTTGCCGGCTTCTTCGCTGTATTTGTCAAACAAGCTTTTGAATTTATCGTAGGTACCCATGCCGGGCTTCATCATCTTGGACAGAGGCCCAGTTTCAGTGTGCTCGGGTGCGATTTTCAGGTAGCCGCCAACGTGGTGCTGCACGAGCTCCTTAACGTATTCAGGGCTCTCCACAGCGAGGTCGTAGCGCACACCAGAGCCGATGAGAATTTTCTTGACGCCTTTGAGCTCGCGTGCACGGCGATAAAGCTTGATCAGGCTTTCGTGGCTGGTGTTGAGATTGGAGCAAACGCCGGGATAGACGCAGCTGGGCTTGCGGCAAGCGGCTTCGATCTCGGGCGTTTTGCAGCCAATGCGGTACATGTTGGCCGTCGGCCCGCCCAGATCGCTCACGATGCCTGTGAAGCCCACCACGCTATCGCGGATGGCTTCAACTTCTCTAATGATGCTGTCTTCGCTGCGGCTTTGGATGATGCGGCCTTCATGCTCGGTGATGGAGCAAAAGGTGCAGCCGCCGAAGCAGCCGCGCATGATGTTGACGCTAAAGCGGATCATTTCCCAAGCGGGAATTTTGGTTTCACCGTCGTGTTTGCCATTCGAATCTGCATACGAAGGATGAGGCGATCTTGCATAGGGCAGGTCAAACACCAAATCCATCTCGGCCGTCGTCAAAGGAATCGGTGGTGGTGTGATCCACACGTCTCTGGCGGTGGTGCCTTCGCCATGCTTTTGCACCAAAGCGCGGGCGTTGCCGGGATTGGTTTCTAGGTGCAGCACGCGGTTGGCATGGGCGTAAAGCACGGGATCTGATTTCACTTGCTCGTAGCTAGGCAGCCGGATCACGGATTTATCTCGGGGTGGCGTTTTGAGATTGTTTTTGGAAAGCAGCGGATTGGGTACGAATGTCAAAGGCTTGATGCTTGTGCCTAAGTCTGCCAAGTTGCTGGTGGCGGGTGCATCAAGCTGGCCACGCATCGTGATCGCATGGCCTGATGCTGGATTGGTGGTCGCAGGCATGCCCGATTGCACAGATATCACGGCATCTTCTTTAGCGCAGGATCCGCCTTGCTCGCGCGCCAAATCAGCGCTCATCATGTAGGGGTTGATGTGTTGCTCGGTGCGGCCGGGCGTGTCGATATCTGTGGAGTCAATCTCAAACCAACCCTCTGGATTTTGCCGTTGCACGAAGGCTGTACCGCGAATGTTGGTGAGGTTCTCAATCGGCTCTTTGGCGCCAAGGCGGTGCGCAATTTCTACAATCGCGCGCTCAGCATTGCCATACAAAAGCAAATCACATTTGGCATCGACCACGATGGAACGGCGCACTTTGTCTTGCCAATAATCGTAATGCGCGATGCGGCGTAGAGAGCCTTCGATGCCGCCCAAAATGATGGGTACGTCGCTGTAGGCCTCTTTGCAACGCTGGCTGTAGACCAAGGCGGCGCGATCAGGTCGTTTGCCGCCCATGCCGCCGGCTGTGTAGGCATCGTCTGAGCGAATTTTTCGATCAGCCGTGTAGCGGTTGATCATGCTGTCCATGTTGCCCGCTGACACGCCGTAGAACAAATTGGGTTTGCCTAAAGCTTTGAATGGCTCAGCGCTTTGCCAATCGGGCTGAGCAATGATGCCGACGCGAAAGCCTTGGTTCTCCAGCATGCGGCCTATCACGGCCATGCCAAAACTCGGGTGATCAACATAGGCATCGCCCACGACGATAATCACGTCGCAGCTGTCCCAGCCGAGTGCTTGCATCTCAGCGCGCGAGGTGGGCAGAAATTTGGCCACGCCGAAGCGATGCGCCCAATATTTGCGATAGCTCGCCAAAGGCTTGGCATCGCGGGGGAAGAGCGATACGTCGCTAAAGATGGCGGGGCGGGCAGTCATAGGGGTCTATTGTAAGTTTCTAGGCTGACGAAGATGAAAATGGGGCTGTTGTGTCTTGTTGATGACCTGTTGGCAGCAGTGCTTCATTGATAATCCAAGCATGTCTGAACCCGTCTGCGCTGCGCCAAGCCAGCAGCGCCCCCATTCCAAAACCGAGCTTTTTCTCACCTTCGCCAGCATCGCGCTGCAAGGCTTTGGCGGCGTGCTCACCATCATTCAGCGCGAGATGGTGGACAAGCGGCGCTGGCTCACTGCCAAAGAATTCACCGAAGACTGGGCCGTGTCGCAAATTTTGCCGGGTGGCAATGTGGTGAATTTATGCATCATTTTGGGCAACCGTTATTTTGGCTGGCGCGGGGCGCTGGCCGCGCTTTCGGGTATTTTGCTGCCGCCATTGGTGATTGTGCTGCTGCTGGCTACGGCCTACAACCAATACGTGCATCTGCCCGAAGTGGCGGGCGCGGTGCGCGGCATGGGTGCGGCAGCGGCTGGCTTGATTGGCGCAGTGTCGATCAAAATGATGGCGGGTTTGAAGAAAAATGAGCTGGGAGCCGGCGTATGCGCTGCGCTGATAGCTATCACTTTTATAGCGGTTGGCTTACTGCGTTGGCCACTGGTTTATGTGGTGATCGGGCTGGGCGCACCAGCGTTTGCCTATGCGGTATGGATCATTCGCAAGCAAGCTAAAAGTCTTCAAGAGGGCCAAGCATGACGTGGGACATTTGGCTCTCGCTCTTTACGCATTTCATCTTGCTTTCTTTGCTGGCGGTCGGTGGTGCGATCACCACGGCGCCTGATATGCAGCGCTATGTGGTGGAGCAGCAAGGCTGGCTCAGCGATACGCAGTTCACCAGCTGCATCGCCATCGCGCAAGCTGCGCCGGGCCCCAATGTGCTTTTCATTCCGTTGATCGGCTGGCAAATTGGCTTACAAATGGGGGGCACATACTGGGCCGCTGCTGCGGGCTTGCTGGCGACCTTCATCGGCATCATGGTGCCCAGTAGCACGCTCACATTTGCTGCCACGCGCTGGCTGCAGCGCAACAAAGATCATGTGATCGCACTAGCCAGCAAAGCCTCGCTAGCTCCTATCTCGATTGCGCTATTACTCGCGACTTCTTGGCTGCTTGCCAGCTCGCATGACAACGCCGCCAAAGATTGGCCGCTTTGGCTTTTCACCACCACCGCCTTGCTGCTCGCTTGGAAAACCAAAGTTCATCTGTTGTTGATTTTGGGCGCTGGTGCGGTGCTCGGTATGTTGCGGTTGATCTAATATGGACAAAAGCATCATTCTGCGTGATCCGCTACCCGGAGACATGGGCTGGGTGATTGAGCAGCATGGCAAGCTTTACGCGCAGGAATATGGCTGGAATTGGGAGTTTGAGGCGCTGGTGGCGGGCATATGCGCTGATTTTGTGAACAACTTCCAGCCCGAATGGGAGCGCTGCTGGATCGCTGTGAAAGAGGGCCAGCGCGTGGGCAGTGTTTTCGTCGTCAAACAAGGGGAGGGCGTTGCCAAGCTGCGCATGCTGATCTTGACACCGCAAGCTCGCGGCTTGGGGCTGGGCACGCGTTTGACGGATGAGGCTATAGCTTTCGCTCGCCACAAGGGCTACTCAAAAATGGTGCTGTGGACGAACGCTTGTCTGCTAGCTGCGCGAGGCATTTACGAAAAACGTGGTTTTCAACTGATCCAAAGCGAACCCTATGGAGGCTTTGGGAAAGATTTCGTGAGCGAAACTTGGGAGCTGATGCTGTAGCGCCAAGAGGCAGTGGACGCTGAGATGCTCAACGTGGATTTTCAAAAAATACGTAATTGCCGGCGTAATCGCTGATCTCAAAATACACGCGCTTTTCTCCCGGATCGGCGATCATGTTGAGGTTTTCGTCGAGGATGCCGTAGCCAAAACGGTAAGGCCGGGGTTTGTTGTCATCCGTGCCTAATGCAGTAGACATTTTGTCGATCTTAATGAATCGACGCACAAGTTTGTCGCCCGCATAAATCTCCAAAACACCGTTGGTACCCGTCCAGTTTTGAATATCTCGCTGGATTTTGTTTTGCTGCTCTTGGGTGCAGCCGGATAGCAAGAATATAGATAGAAATAGGGCAGTAGCCGGCATAGATATTGCGCGGGATGCTATAGATTTAATAGTATTTCTCATAGTGTAGCTCTTGATCAAGAAAAGATTATTTAACGGCAGCTTTGACCAACTCGCCCAGATCTATCACGCTCATGGCGTAGTAGCTGCTCCAGTTGTAGCGGGTGATCACGTAAAAGTTTTCTGTGCCGGCAACGTATTGTGCGGCGTTACTGGTCGATAAGGCTGGGTCGCCGTTTTGCAGCTCGATCAAGGCTAGTGGCCCGATATGGCTGAGCGCAGCGCCAGAAAGCACGGCACCTTTGGCTTGAAAGCTCTCTACGCTGAACGTGGGCAGGATGTCGGGCGCCATCAAGGCGTCTTTATCGAGCTTGGCGGCATCAAAGCTCACGGGGTAATGCGTGGGCTGACCAGTTTTCCAGCCGAAACTTTTGAAGTAATTCGCGACTGATCCGATGGCATCCGTGGGGCTGTTGAACAAATCGACCCTGCCATCGCCATCAAAATCAATCGCGTATTTCACCCAGCTGCTAGGCATGAATTGGCCCAAGCCCATCGCGCCAGCGTAGCTGCCGCGAGGCTGTAGTGGATCGACGCCCGTGCGGTTTTGCAGCGAGAGGAATTGCTCGAGTTCATCGCGGAAAAAAGGCGTGCGGTCGCGTTTTTCAGTTTTGGGGAAATCGAAGGCGAGCGTGGCCAGAGCATCCATCACGCGGAAGCTGCCCATATCTCGGCCATAGATCGTCTCCACACCGATGATGCCCACAATGATCTCAGCAGGCACGCCGAATTGTGCTTCGGCACGCTCCAGAGCCGCAGCATTTTCACGCCAGAATTTCACGCCCGCTTGAATGCGCACTGGATCGATAAATCGGCTGCGATAGACGCGCCAATTCTTCCAGACCACGCCGGAAGCGGAGGGCTGCATCGGGCGCATCAGGCGCTGCACGGTGGGCACAAAGCGAGCTTGCCCAATCGCTTGGCGCACCCATTCACGATCTAAATTGCGGCGCTCGGCTACATCGTCGGCAAAGCGCATGGCTTCCTCCCGGCTGGCATAGAGCTCGTTTTGAGGCGCAGTTGCAGATGCTTTATCCACACTCTTTTTTGAGCTATTTTGGGCGATAGCCGGCATAGATATTGCGCAAGCTGCTATGAAAAGAGTAGCGATTATGCGCTTGCCGAGAAAAGGCAAAGTGGGGGCGAGAAGGTGGGCGAGGGGGGCGCGAATCATCAGGAGGCAGTTGGGGGCAAAGGTTTGAGCCGAGAAAACGTAGCCTTGAGTGTAGCCAATCGCGTTGTGCTTTCGGTGGCCGGAGACGATGAAATAGGCCGATAGCGCATCGCTTCGTATTGCAGCAGCCAATCATGCAGGCCACGCGCTGGTTCGCCAAACTTTGCGAGTGCTTGAAGGGCAAGGGTGCGCGGCGGTGTGCTTGCCTCGGAAGTCAGGCCGGATTTGGCGAGTCGTTTTCGGGCTTTGCCCAGTTGGCGCAGCCAAGGGTCTTGATGGTGGCGCTCCCAATAAGTAAAGGCCGCGCCTACCAAGCCTACCAAAGCGACAATCAACGCCAGCACTTTGCCCAAATCCTGCCAGCTCGGGCTTTCAAAGCCAAGATTCTTTAATAGGTTGAGCTGCCGGGCCTGCGAATAATTGAGCACCCATTGATTCCAGCGATTGTTCACCGCCTCCCACGCTGCGCGAAGCTGCTGCGTGAGCCCTAGCGGGATCACAGCGCCCAAGGCTGCACCAATCGCACCTTGCTGACCGCTTAAGCGAGTGAAGCTGCCAATGCGAGACGGTGATACTGCCCCCGTAGGATCGACCCGCACCCACCCCAGCCCTGCTTGCCATACCTCTGCCCAAGCATGCGCATCGCGCTGGCGCACCGTCCAAAAACCATCCACGGGATTGACCTCGCCGCCCTGATAGCCCGTCACGATGCGCGCTGGTACATCGAGAGCACGCATCAGAATCACAAAGCTGGAGGCGATGTGTTCGCAAAAGCCTTCTTTCTTATCAAACCAAAATTCATCAGCGGTGTGTTGGCCATACACACCAGGATCGAGCGTGTAGGTGTAGCCGCCTTCGCGCAGGCGGCGCAGCACCTCAGGCACCAGCTCCCCGGCCCCGGCGCGCTGAAAGCGAGGATCTCGGCGGATTTCAAAGGCCAGTTGCATCGTTCGGGGGTTAAAGCCTGGCGGTAGATCCAAAAAGCTTTGCATGCCTGGAATATTGCGCTCTGGGCCATGGCGAAATTGCAAACTGCTAGTCGCCGTGTAGCGCACCAAATCCGACACCGGTACATTAGCCATCCATTGAAGCTCAGGCGTCATCATCACATCGTAGCCCGGCACTTTGGGCGCTTGGGTTGCGGCTTCCAGCACAAAAATCCACGGCCGGCGCATTGGCTCCAAGGTGACTTCATAGTTGTAGATTTCAGCGCCCGTGCGCAAATCGACTGTCATGGGAAAGCGCCGAGAAAATGAGGTTTCGCTGTTGGGCCGCCAAACGCGCCCATCAAATTGGCTCAGCACCGGGCCACGGAAATACAACTGATCTTGTGGCGGCATAGTCTGGCCGGGGCGTAGTTGCCATTGGATGCGCATCGCAATCGCATCATCCAAACTGACCCTCGCCATATCGCCCACACTCATCTCGCTCGATAGGCCGCTGCGCCCCGCCTGCGCCTCGCCCGGCATACCCCAAAGCGGCGCAACGCGTGGAAACAGCACAAACAGCAAGGCCATGATCGGCGCGCCAAGCAGCACCAAAAAGCCCGCTGATTTAAGCGATTCGATGAGGGGAGGTTGCCCCACCATGCGATGCGAATGGATGAGCGATGTCAGCAATCCCATCAACGCCAAGAGCATGGCCCCCGCCACCAAGAGGCTTTGGGAGAAAAAGAAATTCGTGAGCATGGTGAAAAAGCTTAAAAAGAACACCACAAAGGCATCGCGTTTGGCACGCAGCTCCAGCGTTTTCAGGCAAAGTAAAGCCACGATCATCGTCACACCCGGATCACGCCCCATCAAGCTGCGGTGGCTCCACCAAGTGACCAAGCAGACCAGCACCAAGGTGGCCAGCAGCCACCATTTAGAGGGCAGAGGTTTGCTTTGAAGCGCCAATGTTCCGCGCCAGAGCAATACCGTGATGGCCAACAGTGAGCACCACAGGGGCAAATGCTGGGCATGCGGCGCGATCACCCAAAAAATCACACCGAGCAAAAACAGCGTATCTCGCGCATCGCGTGGTAAGTGCCGCATTTTGGCGAGTGCGATCAGCATAGGGCTAGCGCCTCAAGGCAAGCGCGTTTGTGTGCTTCGCCGCTACTCGGGCTTATCTGCCTGCCGGGAATGCGCAGGCCGTAATCGGAGCCAAGCGTATCTGCAGCAAGCACCCACGCACTCAAGCGGCTGAGCTTGGCTTCATGCTCCGTGGGGCTGCAAGCTGCGTAATCAAGCCAAAGCTCGTAGCGCTGGGCTTGTTGCGTATCGCGGCTCACAAGCTCATCGGATTTAGCAGCTTTCTTCCACACCACGAGCTTCAATGGATCGCCCCTGCGATAGGCGCGCACGCCATCAAACTCTCCACTTTGCTGCATGCGAGCTGCACCGGAGCCGCCTGAGCGTGGTTCGCCGGGCGGCAAAGGCGGCGCATGTGGCTCAGGCGCCGGATACACCAGCACCTCCGATTTGGGGCGCCATACCGTCCAAACGCGAAAAGTGCCAAGAGGATATCGCGTCTCGGCTTGCAACACAGGAATGCGATGCAGGCCGCGCCGCTCGGCTTTAAACGCCACATTCACAACGCTGGTGCCCTGCGCTGGTACATCTGCCCAAGCCCAGTGCGGTGCATGCGCACCATCCTGCAAGGCCAAGCCGATGCTTGGGCGCTTCGTTTTGCGTGTGTGTGAAAGACGTATCTCCACTTGAGCGATATTTCCTGCAAAAATAGCCTGAATACCGCTACTAGCCGGCATAGAATCTGCGCGACCTGCTATTAAATTCATAGTAATCCCGCGCAAATTGCCATGCGTCACATGCATGCCCACCACAGCTGCACCAGCGAGCATGAAGGTCAGCAGATAGCCAAGATTGAGCTGATAGTTAATGGACGCAATCAGCAAAACAAGCAAAGTCATGGCCAGCATCCAGCCTGCGCGGGTAGGCAAGATATACACGTTACGTTGAGTCAGCGTGAGCGTGTCGGTCAGTGGCAAGCGCGATTGCCACCATTGCCTGATACGCTTTCGGACGGCGCCTATCATGGTCGATACCTAAGGAAGAGCAACAGCCGCCATCATGGCCCGAACTTGTTCTACCGAGCCACGCCCGGCATCAGATACGGGGATAAGGCGGTGTGCAATCGTCTGCGGCAAAACAGCTTGCACATCATCAGGCGCGACGTAATCCCTGCCGGCCAGAAGAGCTTGCGCTTTGGCGGCGCGCAGCAAAGCAATACCAGCGCGTGGCGACAAGCCTTGCAAAAACCATTGCCCGCTGCGCGTCGCGGCGATCAAATCTTGCACGTAGTTGAGCAAAGGCTCAGAGGCGGACACTTTTTGCACGGCTGCCTGTAAAGCTTTCAAATCATCTGGCATCAACACGGCGGGCAATTGCTCCACCACATCTCGCCTGTCGCTGCCAGCCAAGAGCTGCCGCTCCGAGGCGCGATCCGGGTAGCCCAAGCTGATGCGCATCAAAAAGCGATCCAGTTGGCTCTCTGGCAAAGCGTAGGTGCCCAGCTGATCATGCGGATTTTGCGTGGCAATCACAAAGAAAGGTGCAGGCAATGGTCGCGTTTCGCCTTCCACAGTGACTTGCTTTTCCTCCATCGCCTCCAGCAGCGAAGATTGCGTCTTCGGGCTGGCGCGGTTGATCTCATCAGCCAGCAATACTTGCGCAAATACCGGGCCGGGGTGAAACACAAAGACCTCTTTGCCCCGTTCGTAGATCGATACGCCAGTCAAATCGCTGGGCATCAAATCAGCGGTGAACTGCACGCGGGAGAACTTTAGGCCAAAGCTGCGCGAGAGCGCGTGCGCCAAGGTCGTTTTGCCCACGCCGGGTACATCTTCAATCAGCAAATGCCCACCGGCCAGCAAACAAGCCACACAATCGCTGACTTGCGATTTTTTACCCACAATCACCGTGTTAAGCTGCGCTAAAAGACGGGACAATAAAGCGTTGATATTGTTGGAATTCATGTGTAAACGATACATTAAATCACGGTGGCCTTTGTGACCACGGGCTATTTTTCTCATTCGGATTGCCGTTTGCACGAGATGGGAGCGGGCCATCCAGAATGTCCCGAGCGGCTCGATGCCATCGCTGACTATTTGTTGGCCACAGGGATGCTTGATGTGATGGTGCAACCCGACGTTCCGCTAGCCTCGCCTTCGGATCTGGAGTTGGCGCACAGCCGCATGCATGTAGCCGCGATGCAAGGTTTGCGTGATCGCATCGAAGCTGAGGAAATGGCGGGTGGCCCAAGCCATTTTTATATTGATGCCGATACGGCAATAAATGCCTACAGTTGGGATGCGGCGCTGCGCGCGGCCGGGGCTGCGGTGGCTGCTACGGATGCTGTGATCGATGGGCGGCTGCACAACGCCTTTTGCGCAATCCGTCCACCGGGGCATCATGCTATGCACGGTAAAGCGATGGGTTTTTGTCTGTTCAACAACATTGCGATTGCAGCCAAGCATGCGCTTGAGCGGCGCGGCTTAAAACGCATTGCTGTGGTGGATTTTGATGTGCATCACGGCAATGGCACAGAAGATATTCTCAGCAGCGATCCACGCTGCCTGATGGTGGGGATTTTTCAACATCCGTTTTATCCCTACAGCGGCGAGCACTCACAAGCAGGCAACATGCTTAATCTGCCGATGCCTGCTTACACGCGAGGCACCGCGGTGCGTGAAATATTTGAGCAAATTCTCTTGCCACGCTTGGAAGCCTTTGCGCCCGAGATGATCTTCATCAGCGCTGGGTTTGATGCGCATCGCGATGATGATTTGGGGCAAATGGGCTTGGTGGAGGCAGATTACGCTTGGCTCACCCAGCGCATTTGTGAGGTGGCCGAGCGTCATGCGCAAGGCCGTATTGTGAGTTGTTTAGAAGGTGGCTACAACCTCACAGCACTTGCTCGCAGCGTGAGAGAGCATGTGATGGCTCTGACGATAAGTGGCTTATAGGCGGGGCGGTTTGGTGCTTTGGAAGGTCACGTCGTGAAAAGCCTCAAGCGTATTGATTTTGCGAATGATCGCATTTGCAGCAGCTGCATCCTCAACACGATTGGGTGGTGCCTCGCTTGATGGAGTCTGTACGAATTGAACGCGTTTCGGAGTGTCTTCAGGCATTTGGCTTAAACGTGTATTCAGCATTTCTAGAACCTGCGGCGCATCTGCAGGCGTATCTCCTGAATGCCAAAGCGCGAGATGCAGATCAAATCCCTTTTGGCTTGGCAGCAAAGGGGAGGGACGCATGCATGATGTCAAAATTTTGATGGCCATGTCATTGAGTTGGGTGCGCGTGACAGGAGCCTCAAGCAAAAAAATGAAATGGTCATCGCCATAGCGTGCAGCGGTGTCGATCTCGCGCACCACGCGCCTGAGTCGCTCGCCTAAATGCGTAAAAACCCGCCCTTTTTCCACGGCCGAGCGATCAGCCAAGATAGTATTGCAATCGACCCATCGCACCAAAATCACACCACACGCTTTACCTAGGTTTTTGCTTCGAGCAATGAACCGCGGCAACCTTTCGCGCGCAACGCTCTCAGCAAACAAACCTGTGTTGATATCAAACGCTTCTCGCTCGCTTTCGCGGAGTGTTTTGGCCAATCGTTGCCCTTGATGAAAGAGCAGCGTACCGTAAACACCTATGCTTCCCAGCATAAATAGAATGACGCCCAATAGTAGCGCCAGATCTGCGCTGGCAAGCCAAGTGAGGTTGTAGGCAAGGCGCGCCAGTGCGGTCATCAAGATGGGAATCAAACTGATCACAATCCACCATAGCCATACTTGGGATTGCCAAGCAATGCGAGCCAACGCAAATAAGATATATAAAAACCCCAAAAAGAAAGCGATATTCATGGCGATGCGCGGCAATGCAGCTTCCGTCAGAACAATCGCAACGATGAGCACAGCACACATTGCAATTAAAGCCCACGAGCACTTAAAAATAACCGCAGACAAATCTCGCGCATAGCTCACTGATAGTGAAAATCTTGCAAAAGCCATCAGTGATGCAAATGCCATCACTTCACCCATGATCTTGGCCATGAAAACGGAATGAGACCAAACGTGGGTGATCATGTACCCCGATGCTGTGAGTGAGGTAAAAAGCGTGACCAACATCCATAGCGAAAACCAAGCGAATTGGCTGTTTCGGTACATTCGCCAACTGATCATGCCAGCAAGTATAAGCACTGTGTACACGCCCAAAATCATGCCATTGATCCCGCCCGCATATCTTGCGCCATCGCCGTAATCACCCGCGCTCATCAGTTGTGGGCTCTCAGTGACTGGGCGGCTATTTTCTAAGCGAATGAAAAATACTTGCGTTGTATCGCTGCGTGTTGTGACCTCAAAAATAGGATCTCGTGAGCGCATGGGCCAATCATCATTGGGCACATTGATCCCGGCAGCTTGTGTTTGCCATGTGCCGGGTTGATCAATTGATCGCTGAAATAGACTTGCCTTTTGTAGCGTCAAGCGCGGGATGCGAAGCAGCCAACTTTGTGGCCGGCTTTGAATGGGTAAGTACAAACGCAGCCACACATCATTGCGCGCGTCGGTTGCTAGCGACATGCCGTCATGCCAGCCAATAAATCGCTCTGCATAAGGGCTTTGCAGGAGATCATCGGGCGAAATCACTTGATTCTTGGGCATCACCAAGACGCTCATTGGCTCAGGTAGTGGCAGTCGTTTACCGTCTGCGAGTAAGCTGGGCAGGCTATTGCCTTGAGCGGCGATGGCCGAAGCACAGAGCGCCTGCATCATCAAAAAACTGAACAGCAAAAACAGCGTGCTAAAAAAACGCTTGGTTATTTGAGGATTCAGCGAATCAAGGGGATAAATCATGTAGTACGGTAGGCTGCAATTTTGGATGCAAAATTTTTGCAAACTGTAAGTTAACAGCAAAACGGTACGCTTGAATTATTCATGATGAGTTACTGAGTGAGCATTAGAAAAAAATAGGCAATAGTGCCTATTTTTGTGGCGGTACCACAGCAAACACGTTGGATTATTCACCCAAATACGCCTCCCGCACTTTGGGATCATTGAGCATCTTCTTGGCATCTCCACTCATGGTGATCAGGCCAGAATCCATCACGTAGCCGCGATCAGCAGCTTGAAGGGCTAATTTGGCGTTTTGCTCCACGAGCAGCACTGTCACGCCTTGAGCAGACACCTCTTTAACCACTTCAAAAATCTTCGCCACCATGAGCGGCGACAGACCCATAGAAGGCTCATCCAACAAAAGCAGCTTGGGCTGACTCATCAGGGCACGCGCCATGGCCAGCATTTGTTGCTCGCCGCCGCTCATGGTGCCCGCGAGCTGGTCTTTACGCTCTTTAAGGCGCGGGAAGGTGGCGAAAGCGCGCTCGATGCCAGCAGCGATTTCGGCTTTGTCGGTGCGCGTGTAAGCGCCCATTTGCAGGTTTTCTGTAATCGTCATGCGGGCAAATACGCCCCGACCTTCTGGCACCATGGCCAAGCCATTTCTAACGAGATCCCAAGCACCTTGGCCTGCGATGTTTTTACCGAGGTATTCGACCGTGCCTTCGTTGGGCTTTAATCCGCCGGTGATCGCCTTCATGGTGGTGGTTTTGCCTGCACCGTTGGAGCCGATCAGCGTCACGAGTTCGCCTTCGCGCACTTCTAGATCCACGCCTTTGACAGCTTGAATACCGCCATAAGCCACTTTGAGGCCAGAGATTTTGAGCAGGATAGGTTTGTTGCTGGTTGTCATTGTTTTCTTCCCGCTTCAGTGATCGGTTCCGAGGTAAGCCTCGATCACTTTTTCATTCTTCTGCACATCAGCTGGCACACCTTCGGCAATTTGTTTGCCGTAATCGAGCACGGTGACGCGATCGCACAAGCCCATCACCAGTTTCACATCGTGCTCAATCAGCAAAATGGTGCGATTGTCTTTGCGGATTTTGTCGATCAGCGCGCGTAGCGTGATTTTCTCGGTGGCGTTCATGCCAGCGGCGGGTTCATCCAATGCAATGAGCTGTGGGTCGGTGGCTAGAGCTCGGGCGATTTCTAGGCGGCGCTGGTCACCGTAGCTGAGTGTGCGGGCTTTGTAATCTGCAAACTTTCCAATGCCGACGTATTCAAGCAGCTCATGCGAGCGCGCTGCAATCGCGGCTTCCTCAGCTTTGAAGCTGGCGGTGCGCAGCATCGCGCCGATGACGCCAGAATGCGTTCGCACATGGCGGCCGACCATCACGTTCTCCAAAGCCGTCATTTCAGCAAACAGGCGAATGTTTTGGAAGGTGCGGGCAATGCCGGCTTTGGCTACCTCGTGCACAGCGGTGGGTGTATAGGGCTTGCCAGCCAGCTCAAAGCTGCCGCTATCGGGCGTGTACAGGCCGGTAATCACGTTGAAGAACGTGGTTTTACCTGCACCGTTGGGGCCGATCAAACCATAGACTTGACCACGTTGGATTTCAATACCGACATCCGATAACGCTTGCAGGCCGCCAAAGCGCTTGGAGACGTTGCTGACTTTGAGAACAATATCGCTCATGGTGTTCTCCTTATTTAGTAGCAGTTTCAAGCGATTTGCCGTGGTCTGGCGAAGGCCACAGGCCGCGCGGGCGCATCAGCATGATGATGATCATGGCCAGCGCGATCAGCAACTGGCGCAGGATAGATGCATCAATCCGCCCGCCTGTGACGGCTTGCAAATCAAGCGCGCCTGATACGAAGCGTAGCACTTCAGGCAAAGCGGCCAGCAGCAGTGCACCTAGCACGACGCCCGGCAAATGCCCCAGACCACCCAGCGTAATCATCGCCACGATCATCACCGATTCCATCAGCGAGAAAGATTCTGGCGAGATGAAGCCTTGGAAAGCGGCAAACATCGAACCGCTCACGCCGCCGAAGGTGGCACCCATGCCGAAGGCGAGCAGCTTGAGGTTACGCGTATTGATACCCATGGCTTTGGCAGCGATTTCATCTTCACGAATCGCCATCCAAGCGCGGCCAACGCGCGAGGTTTGCATGCGGTGACAGAGGATGATACTGATGATCACCAAAATCATAAAAAGATAGTAATAGAGCACCAAAGGGCCAAACTTAAAGCCAAAAATCTCTAACCCTTTGCCAAAACTAAAACCAAAAATGTTCATGGGATCGATGGCAATCAAACCTTTGGGGCCGTTGGTGATATTGACCGGGTGATCCAAATTGTTCATGAAAACACGGATGATCTCGCCAAAGCCCAAGGTGACGATGGCCAAATAATCCCCGCGTAGCTTCAATGTCGGCGCACCCAATAGCACACCAAAAAGCCCCGCCAATAGCGCCGCCATCGGCACAATCAACCAGATCGGCGTGTGCATGCCGTTGGGGAACATGGTTCGCATCCAAGCAAAGGTTTCAAACAAATGCGGCGAAGACATCAGGCCATACATGTAGGCTCCAATGGCAAAGAATGCCACGAAACCTAAATCAAGCAGACCCGCATAGCCCACCACGATATTCAAGCCGAGCGCGAGCAGCACATAGAGCAGAGCCATGTCGGCAACGCGTACCCAAAAGTTGCCTGCGCCTTGCAGCATGATAGGCAAGAGAAGCAGGAAGATCGCCATGACGACGAGTTGAGTTTTGTTTTTGAAGTCGAGTTTAAACATCATGATTCGCTCCTCAAGCCCGATCTGCCACACGCTCGCCCAGCAAGCCAGAAGGCCGCAGCGTGAGTACGATGATCAGCACGGTGAATGCCAAAATATCAACATAATGGCTGCCCAGAACGCCGCCAGTGAGCGCGCCCAGATATCCCGCACCAATCGATTCCACCAAGCCTAAGAAGATACCGCCGACCACAGCGCCTGCGAGATTGCCGATACCGCCAAGCACGGCCGCTGTGAAGGCCTTGAGACCCGGTAGGAAACCCATGCTGTGATGCACCGTGCCGTAGTTGGTCGCCCACATCACTCCTGCTATGGCCGCGAGAATGGCGCCGATGATGAAGGTGGCGGAAATCACTGTATCTGGCTTGACGCCCATGAGTGCGGCCACGCGAGGATTCTCGGCCGTTGCGCGCATCGCTCGGCCAAGATTGGTTTTGCCAACGACGTAACTCAGAATCGCCAAGCAAACAGCAGTGATGCCAAGGATGAAAATTTGAGTCAGTGTGATCACTGCACCGCCGACATTGATCGGATCAGCGCCGATCAAATTGGGATAGGACTTAAAGGTTGGCTCAAAAATGATCATGGCGATGGTTTGCAGCAATATGCTCATACCGATGGCTGTGATCAGGGGCGCAAGTCGCGGGCTATTGCGTAGCGAGCGGTAAGCCAGTTTTTCAATCGTGAAATTAAGTGCTGCGCAGACGATGCAGGCGATGATGAGCGCAAGCAGCAAAATCATCCAACCTGGCACGCCAGGCATACCCGTTTTCATCATGCCGATGATGGCCCAACTGGTGAGCGCCCCGATCATGAGCACTTCGCCATGGGCGAAATTGATCAGTTGGATGATGCCGTACACCATGGTGTAACCAAGTGCAATGAGCGCGTACATGCTGCCAAGAACCAGACCATTGATGATCTGTTGCAGAAAAATATCCATGAATAAAGTCTCCGGTTTGATGGTGCAGGCGCATCAATGATCGTGATCATGCCTGCATGGCCACCAAATAGCTAGCAAAAAACCCGCCATCGTGATGTGATGCACTACTGCGGGTTGGTGGGGCAGATTGTAGCGAAGCCATTTTCGGCTGTTACGCTTCAAGAGAGCGGATTGGGGTGGGTTTTCCCGATAGAAAAATGCCTATCAGTGGCTTTGGTATTCAATCAGTTTGGCTAATGACTGAAGCCTTGCATCATGAAGCCTGTTTGCTAGCGGCAGCATTGCGTGCTTTCAAATCGCGCAATTTCTCAGCAATTTTGACTTCCAGCCCGCGCTCGCTCGGTCGATAAAAATTTGGCGCAGGCATGCCGTCGGGCAAATAGCTCTCCCCTGCTGCAAACGCACCCTCTTCATTGTGTGCGTAGCGATATTCTTTGCCGTAACCTTGTGTCTTCATGAGTTTCGTAGGCGCATTGCGCAAATGCAGCGGCACGGCGCGTGTGCCCTCTTGTTTGATCAGCGCCTTGGCTTCGTTGTAGGCCATATATGCTGCATTCGACTTCGGTGCCATTGCCAGATAGATCACACATTGAGCGAGTGTGAGCTCTCCTTCGGGGCTGCCTAAGCGCTCATACACTTCAGACGCATCGAGCGCCATGCGCAGCGCGCGCGGATCGGCTAAACCAATGTCTTCACTGGCCATCCTGACCAACCGGCGTGCCATGTAGCGCGGATCTGCACCGCCATCTAGCATGCGCACGAACCAATACAGTGCGGCATCGGGATCTGAGCCACGCACGGATTTGTGCAGCGCGCTGATGGTGTCGTAGAACTGGTCGCCACCTTTGTCGTATCGACGCATTTTCTCGCCGAGTACTTTAAGCAACCATGCATCGTTGATGCTGGGCAATTTTTGTGAGTCTGCGAGTACGAAAAGAGTTTCTAAAGTGTTGATCAACCGGCGTGCATCGCCATCGGCATATTGCACCAAGCGATCTTGTGCAGCATCTTCAATTGCTATATTTTTAGTAGCATCTAGGCTATATTTTATGCCGGCAAGAAGCATGATTCTCTTCAAATTCTGCTCAGAAAGTGATTCCAACACGTAAACCGCAGCGCGTGAGAGTAGGGCAGAATTTAGCTCAAACGAAGGGTTCTCTGTGGTTGCGCCAATGAAGGTGAAGAGGCCGCTTTCCACATGCGGCAAGAATGCATCTTGCTGAGATTTGTTGAAGCGATGCACTTCGTCCACAAACACAATTGTTCGCTGTGGCATCAGTCCGGTTTTCGCAGCTTCAGCAATGTCGACCGCTTCGCGAATATCTTTCACGCCTCCGAGCACAGCGCTGATGGCGATAAACTGCGCGGCGAAGCTGCTCGCCATCAGCCGCGCAATCGTCGTCTTGCCGACACCCGGCGGCCCCCACAGAATGCAGCTGTGCGGCACACCACTTTCAAATGCCACGCGCAACGGCATGCCCTCGCCCAAGAGGTGCTCCTGCCCGATAACTTCGCCCAAGGTCTTAGGGCGTAGGAGTTCGGCTAAGGGCGTGTGTTGGGCGTGAGCTAGCATCGACATAAAGACATTCTAGGCACAAAAAAAGCCAGCTTGGAAGCTGGCTTCATCTTGTGTGCAGGAGAAGATCAGCGCAAATCGTCTGCCAACACCTTCACGATGCGCTGGGCATTCTGGGAGGTTTCTGGACTGCCGGCGGCATTGAGCACGGAGACGGTGGTCGATTCGCCTTGGCTGCGCACGGCGATACGGAATTTAAGTGGTGCAGCATCTTGGCCGCCCCCGCCAAATAATTTACTGAAAAAGCCGGGCTCTTTGCTGTCAGCTTTTGGCTCAACGTAGCGAACAAAGTAGATGCCTTGGGCGCGGTCGCGGTCTTCGACGGTGAAGCCAGTGCGATCCAAGCTCAACCCAACCCGACGCCATGCGCGATCAAAACCATCATCAACTTGTACGACGGGTGCGCCGTTAGCTGTCGAAGCCCGAGACGTGGGCTTGGCTGAGACGCCAGCGGCGACTTGCGATTGCGCCTGTTCTTGACTAGCGCCGAGCTTGAGCATCATGCGGCGCAGCATTTCTGTTTCGAGCTCAGCGTCGGCAGCGCGGGGCTCCCAAATCGTGCGGTCGGCATTGGTGGCGCTGGTGCCGCCAACAAGCTTTTCCACCATTCCGCGGTGCGAAATGTAGATCTCTGTGTTGTTGCCGTTGCGCTCCAAGCGTGTGCGGAATTTGTCGCGCTCGCCGGTATCGTAGAGGCCATCAATAATCTTTCCAATGGCGTTGCGCACAAAATCTTGCGGGAGTTTGGCGCGATTTTCTGCCCAATCCGTTTCCATCACGCCAATGTCTTGGCGATCCGTATTCAGTAAAAAGCCGCTATCTTGCCAAAAATCTCGCACGGGCCCCCATAACTGATCGGCAGGACGCGCCACCACGAGCCAACGCTGGTTACTCGAGCGCTCGATGCGTACATCCGACAGCGAATTGGCTGCAACCGGAACACCCGCTTGGGTTTGCCCAGTTTTGAAGGAGCTGGCCGTCACAGCGGCGCCAGGCACGTTGTAGCGCGCCTCACGGCCAATGCTCGTTAAGTCGGGCGGCACTTCCAGTGTGGCAGATTTGGTGGCGCTTTTGTAGTCGATGCGGTCAGGCTGCAAAGCAGAGCAACCTGCCAAGCTCACCGCAACTGAAATGGTTAATAAAGACGATAGGCGAGAGAGCAACATGAAATTTCCTAAATCAATCCGGCTGATTGGAGAGCCGATTCCACGGCGGGAATACTTGATTGTGACATGGCCGTCATTGGCAAGCGAAGCGTCGTACCGGCCCAGCCCATGCGTCCGAGCGCCCATTTCACAGGAATCGGATTAGCTTCAATAAATAGATGCTTGTGCAAAGGCAGAAGTTTCTTCTGGATCGCCATCGCTGTAGCGCTGTTCCCCGCGATCGCTGCGACACAGAGCTCATGCATCAAGCGCGGTGCGACGTTGGCCGTGACACTCACATTGCCGTGGCCACCGCAGAGCATCAGCGCAATCGCCGTAGGGTCATCGCCGGAGTAAATCGCAAAGCCAGCAGGCGCATCCTTGATCAACCATTGGGCACGTTCGATATTGCCGGTGGCTTCTTTGATGCCAACGATGCCTTTGACTTGGGATAGGCGCAAAACAGTGTCGTGCACCATATCGGCCACAGAGCGGCCGGGCACGTTGTACAGCACGATTGGCAGATCGCCCGTGGCCTCGGCAATCGCTTTGAAATGCTGGAACTGGCCTTCTTGCGTGGGCTTGTTGTAATAGGGCACGACCTGCAACTGGCAATCAGCGCCCACGCCGCGCGCGAACTTGGCCAGCTCAATCGCTTCTTTGGTAGAGTTTGCGCCGCAGCCGGCCATGATCGGCACTCGCTTAGCAGCTTGCTCGACGCTCACGCGAATGATCTCGCAATGCTCATCGACGCTCACGGTAGGCGATTCGCCTGTGGTGCCGACCACGCCGATGCAATCTGTACCTTCAGAGATATGCCAGTCGATCAGTTTACGCAGGGTGGGGTAATCCACGCTTCCATCGGGATGGAACGGGGTCACCAAGGCCACGATGCTTCCGGTAATTTGTTTCATGCTGCAATTCTACCTGCGCGCTTTACCCAATTCAGGGCAGCAAACGATGGCGCACGGGGGAAATTGATGACGAATTTTCTCGCACGGCAGCAATTCGCTGCATGAATCGATCGGGTTGATCTAAAAATCCGTCTTCATAGGCGATCACGCGCAAGCCCGCGCCATGGCATGCATGCAGCAACTCTGCGGGCTGTAATAAAAAATCTGGCCGTGAGGGCTTGCCGACGGTTTCGTTACCTTTGCAAAAAGTCTCATAAATCAACACACCACCATCGCCCACGCTGTGCATCAAAGTTGCAAGCAAAGGCCGCCAAAGGTAATTCGTGACGATCACACCGGCAAATTGCGCATTTGGCAACGGCCATGCGCCATTTTCGATATCCGCATGGATCGGCTGCCAGCGAGCTTGCTCTTTATCACTCAATTGATTTGCTATTATTTCAAGAGCACTCTGCGCAATATCTATACCGGCTACATGCCTATTTTGCTTTAAAAAATATAAGGCGTGCCGGCCTGCGCCGCATGCAACATCCAGCACACGCCCATTTGCGGCATCGTGCGGCACAAGATGACTCCAACGCGCTACCCAAGATGAAACAGATTCTGTACCATGCATTTTGGTTGTGCTTCCTATTTCGGCTGAAATTCAAACTTAAAGGCATTGCGTGCCATCTTTTTAAACATACTTGGCGCAAATAGCTTCAGCCAGCGTCCGCGTTTGCCTTTGTTCTTCATCGAATAGAAGCTCCGAGAATGTTTCAAAATAGTTTCAATAGTAAAAATCATAAGTTTTTGTAGATCAACCGCATCCAACAGTGATTTATGAAAGACTCTAACTCATGAAGACTAAAAACAATTTAAAACCTCTCGTGCGGCCCTACGGATGTATGGCGGTATGCCTCCTGCTCGTGGCCTGCGGTGGCGGTGGCGGCGGCGATGGTGGCTCATCGCCCAATGCATCGCCGAGCACAAGCACAGGTACAAGCACCAGCCCAACTTCAAGCACGCCTACAGCTAGCGCTACACCGCCCGCTGGCACTGCCGTAGCAACAAATTCCACTTTTACCAGCTGCGCGCAAATCAAATCACCCCAAGAAGCGCTGAATGCTGTGAACGCCGCCCGGGCTGTAGGGCGCACCTGCGGCAGCACTTTTTTTCCTGCTGCACCTGCCCTGCAATGGAGCGACCCATTAGCCGCCGCAGCTTTAGCTCACTCTAAAGACATGGCAACCCGCAATTTTTTCAGCCATACCAATCCCGACGGAGAATCACCGTTTGATCGCACCGCTAAAGCTGGCTATGGGAGATTTACTGGGGAAAATATCGCAGCCGGCTACGGCACGATGGATGCCGTGATGCAAGGCTGGCTCAGCAGCTCGGGGCACTGCGCAAACATCATGCGCCAAAGCTATAAAGATTTCGGTTTGGCCTGCGCTGTGCCTGCATCTGCCGCCTCGGCGTACAACATTTATTGGACGCAAAATTTCGGCGCAAAGTAGGTGCAGATATTAGCCAGCAGACAACATGGGCACACTAGGAGCTAGCAGCCTAAGAAATCGGTGAGCTCAGTTAACGATACGATCTCCAGCGTGGGCTCGGCATGTGTGTGCGGCCAAGCATGGCCTTGGCGGTTTAGCCAAACTGCTTGGAATCCTGCTCCCAAAGCACCCAAGACATCCAGTGTCATATCGTCCCCGACATGCAGCATTTGCTCAGGATGAACCTCTGCCAAGCGTGCAGCCTCCAAAAAAATTCGAGCATCTGGCTTGGCAATACCGTAGCTTGTGGCACTCAAAGCAGCATGAAAATGCGGCGCCAGCCCGACGCGATCCAATTGAGCATTGCCGTTTGAGACGGAGATTAAAGGGTAGCGCTGAGCCAATGCTTTGATGGCTGGCATGGCATCTTCGTAATATTCGACGCGATTGCGTTCTTCGAAAAACACTTGGTATGCGGATTCGGCCATTAAAGGATTGTCTCCAGCACGATACAGCGCCAATCGGATGGATTCTTTGCGAATCGCAGCCAGATCGTGCGCGAGATGCGGCCTTTTTTTTAAAATCACATCGTGTGTGTGTTCACGAATTTCACGCATCGCACTAGGCGAGGCGAATAACGCGGCAGTCATCGGCGCATGCTCGCCCAGCCAAGCGAGCAGGGCTTTTTCTGCGCGTTGAATAACAGGCCAGATGGGCCATAAAGTGTCGTCTAAATCAAAGCAAATGGCCCTGATGTTTTCTCGGTTCAGCATGATGCAGGAGAATACACCAATGAGCTTCCAAAAAGAACCTGCGTATGCCCATGGCAGCGTCAATAAATTTCAATCGACCACAGCAGTACTACTTTGCAACCTCGGCACACCCGATGCGCCCACCGCAACGGCGCTTCGGAGGTATCTTGGTGAATTTTTGAGTGATCACCGTGTTGTGGAAATTCCCAAACCCATTTGGTGGTTGATTTTGCATGGAATCATCTTGCGCTTTCGCCCGGCAAAGTCAGCCAAGAAATACGAGAGCATTTGGATGGCTCCCGATAGCAGCGGCAAGGGTGGTGGCTCGCCACTTAAAGTGTGGAGCGAGAAAAATTCGCTTTTGTTGCAAGGCAGCCTCGCTCAGCGCGGTCATCGCGTGCGCGTGTTGTTGGGCATGCGTTATGGCAACCCAGGCATTCCTTCACAATTGGCAGCCCTTAAGGCCGAAGGCTTCAAACGCATCTTGATCTTGCCGCTCTATCCGCAATACAGCGGCACCACCAGCGCCAGCGTGTTTGACGCCGTGTATACGTGGGCTGCCAAGACGCGCACCGTGCCTGAGTTTCGATTTGTCAATCATTACCACGATCATCCTGGTTTCATAGAGGCCTTGGTGCAGCGCGTTCGAGGCTATTGGCTCACTAACGGTCGGGCAGAGCAACTCGTCATGAGCTTTCACGGTGTGCCAGAACGCACGCTCCAGCTCGGCGATGTTTACCACTGCGAATGCTACAAAACTGCCCGCTTGCTCGCCGAGCGCTTAGGTCTCTCTAAAGATCAATATCAAGTCACCTTCCAATCTCGCTTTGGCAAAGCCAAATGGCTGGAGCCTTACACGGAGCCAACACTGATTGAGATGGCGCAACGTGGCGTTAAGAGTGTGGAGGTCATCTGCCCCGGCTTCCCGGTGGATTGCCTAGAGACTTTGGAGGAAATTTCCATGGAAGCCAAAGAAGCCTTTTTGCACGCCGGTGGCAAAGAATTCAGATACATCCCTTGCTTGAATGACTCGCAACCTTGGATCACTGCATTGGCAGATATTGCAGAGCAGCACTTGGCGGGATGGGACACCAAGAGCGCTCCCGATCAAAACGAATTGGCTTTACAAAAGCAGAGCGCGCTGACGATGGGTTCCAAGGTGTAGATCTTTGGCTATTTAAATAAAAACATATCGGTAATCAGCCAGCAATTTTCTGCCAGATCATCTATCAACTTCACATTATTGATTGTTACTGAATGTTTTGGTATGTGAAAACGTCGATTATTCACGATAAAGATAATTACAACTAGTTACATTAGCGTTTACCTTATTGGCCGGGGGCTTTCGCAAGTAAAAAATTAATACTCTTCTGTTAATTTTTTAGGAAAAGTATGATTCAGCTCGTTCTCAAAGTAATCGCCGCCGGCATAACAAACAATTTCGAACTGAAAGCTGGTCAAGGGGCTGCAGGCAAAGCACTTGTTATTCAAGCGACCAAGGGAATGGTGATCGAGCCGATTGATAAAGCAAGCAATATCTCGCCTAAAAAAGTCATTGGTAAAAGAGTGGGCAACAATCTCGAGTTGACTTTCGACGATGGCGTCGTGTCAAAGCCGGATGTCATCATTTCTGACTACTACCCACAAGATGCCACGCTGGTGGGGCAAAACGCCGACGGTAAGCTATTTAATTACTTCGTGGATTCTCAGGCTGCAGCAGCACCAATAAGTAGCATTGTGGAAGGTACAGCCTCCACTTTATCGTTCGGAAGCGCAACGCCATTTATTCCTGCTTGGGGAGCACTCGCTGGCGGTGCCTTAGGTTTGGGTGCCCTAGGTGCGGCTGCAGGGGGCGGCGGGGGTGGCGGGGGCAATGGCTCTGCGCCTGACAATTCCGCCCAAACGAGTGCTTTAAATGCCATCAAAGGTGCCGCAGAATCAAATAACGCTTCAGCCACTGCACTAACAGCTGCGACGTTTACCACCGCAGGAGTCACCGGCGTGACCGACGCCAACCTAGCAGCCATCAACAGTGCGCTGAACAGCGCAGCCATCAACGGCGCAGCCGCAGACACTGCGCCAGAAGTGCAAGCCATCGTCGATGCCTACAACGCCATATTGGGCGAAGCCAACGGAGCAGCCGCAGATGCCAATGCAGCCGTGAACCCGACGGCAGCGCAATACGCAGTAGTCGGTGCAAATATCGGCGCGGCTGCCACCACACCCGCCAATTTAGATCTGCTCAACAGCATCATTGGCGGCAAAGAAACCACCAGCGTCGACACGGTCGCAGAAATCAACGCCTTGGCAGTGATTGCCAATGCAATCCAACTCATTGCAGCAGGCGGCAGCCCCGTCCCAGCGCTCACA
Source organism: Comamonadaceae bacterium (assembly GCA_043777675.1). Classification (GTDB taxonomy): domain Bacteria; phylum Pseudomonadota; class Gammaproteobacteria; order Burkholderiales; family Burkholderiaceae_C; genus JANMDU01. The sequence continues at coordinate 37,335 of JAYWHR010000048.1, forward strand.
GCGGCTGATCTGGCTGCAGTAGGCATCACAGGTGTCACTGCAAGCAACCTCTCCGCCGTCATCGCCGGCATTGCAGCGGCAGCCAACGATGGTACAGGCTCCGATACCGTAGGAGAGCTGCAAACTATTGCAAACACCGCAGTTGCCGCGCAAGGTGTCGCGCTCAACGCCATCAGAGATGCCGCACAGGAAAATAGCGCTACAGGCGTTGTTCCTGCCGCAGCGACCTACGCCACCGCAGGCGTCACCGGCGTCACGGCAGCTAACCTATCTGCCATCAACAGCGCCCTGAATAGCGCAGCAGTCAACGGCGCAGCCGCAGACACTGCACCAGAAGTACAAGCCATTGTCGATGCCTACAGCGCCATTCTTGGCGAAGCCAACGGAGCAGCCGCAGATGCCAATGCTGCCGTGAACCCCACAGCCGCGCAATACGCAGCAGTCGGTGCAAATATCGGCGCGGCTGCCACCACGCCTGCCAATTTAGATCTGCTCAATAGCATCATCGGCGGTAAAGAAACCACCGGCGTCGACACGGTCGCAGAGATCAACGCTCTGGCCGTGATCGCCAACAAGATTCAACTCACCGCAGCAGGCGGCACGCCCGTGCCAGCGCTTACCGTGGCTGACCTGACAGCTGCCGGCATCACCGGCGTGACCGCAGACAATTTGGCAGCCGTCATTGCCGGCATCACAGCCGCAGCAGACGA
>JAYWHR010000049.1:0-10209 GCA_043777675.1 Comamonadaceae bacterium
CTTAGCCAAGCTCAGGGCGAACGGCGTTGTTTAAAATACTTACTTCTTCTGCAACACTTTTTGCACGGTTTCCGCAACGTTTTCCGCGGTGAAGCCAAAATGCTTGAACAACACAGGCGCTGGGGCTGATTCGCCGTAGGTGTCGATGCCGACCACGGCTGCACAGCCATACTTCCACCAGCCGTCCGTCACACCCATTTCCACGGCGATACGCGGCAGTTTGGCGGGCAAAACGGCAGTTTTGTATTCGGTCGATTGGCGGTCAAACGTGGTGTTGCTCGGCATAGAGACGACCTGAACAGCTATTTTTTTAGTAGCAAGCAGCTTTTGCGCGGCTATCGCCAATTGAACTTCTGAGCCCGTCGCAATAATGACGGCTTGGGCAGCTTTGTTCAAGCCCACATCGCGCGGCACAGACAGCACGTAAGCGCCTTTGTTAATCTCTTCGAGGTTGGTTTTCGGAATGTAGGCGATGTTTTGACGGCTCAACAGCAGCGCGGTTGGGCGCGTTTTGTTTTGCAGCGCAACCGCCCATGCCACAGCCGTTTCAACCGTGTCACCCGGACGCCAGACGTCCAAGTTTGGAATCAAACGCAGGCTGGCGGCGTGCTCAATCGACTGGTGCGTCGGGCCGTCTTCGCCCAAACCAATGCTGTCGTGGGTGAAAACGTGGATGACGCGCAGTTTCATCAACGCAGCCATGCGGATAGCGTTGCGGGAGTAGTCGCTGAAGGTCAAAAACGTACCGCCGTAGGGGATGTAGCCGCCGTGCAGCGCCACGCCGTTCATGATGGCGGCCATGCCGAATTCGCGCACGCCGTAGTTGATATGGCGACCAAGCTTGCCACTCTCATCGCGCTTCACGTCACCCGCTAAATCAATACGCAGTGCAGGTGTGGATTTGGTGTTGGTGAGGTTCGAGCCGGTTAAATCAGCGCTGCCTCCTAACATTTCTGGCAGGGCTGCCGTGAAGGCTTCGAGCGCGAGCTGGCTGGCTTTGCGGCTGGCTACGGTTTCTGCTTTAGTGTGCGTCGCAGCCAAGGTCTCAGCGACAACATTTGCAAAACCTTTTGGCAACACGCCAGCCATGCGGCGCTTGAACTCTGCAGCTTGAACTGGATACGCTTTTGAGTAAGCAGCATATTGCACGTCCCATGCAGTTTCAGCTTGTTTACCGGATACTTTCGCATCCCAAGCGGCATACACGTCTTGAGGGATTTCAAACGGTGCGTGGCTCCAGCCGAGTGATTCGCGAGTGAGTTTGATCTCTTCAGCCCCGAGTGGCTCGCCGTGCGCCTTCGACGTGTTAGCGCGATTCGGGCTGCCTTTTCCGATATGCGTCTTGCAAATAATCAGCGTGGGCTTCGTGGCAGATTTTTTCGCATCTGCAATCGCGCGGCTCACGGCCTTTGCGTCATGTCCATCAATCGGGCCGATCACGCTCCACTGATACGCTTTGAAGCGGCCTGCCACATCGTCCACATACCAAGGCGCGACTTGGCCGTCAATCGAGATGCCGTTGTCGTCGTACATAGCGATCAGCTTGTTCAGCTTCCATGCGCCTGCAAGCGCGCAAGCCTCATGCGAGATGCCCTCCATCATGCAGCCGTCGCCCAAAAACGTGTAGGTGAAGTGATCGACGATGCTGTGGCCGGGTTGGTTAAATTCAGCGGCCAACAGCTTTTCTGCCAGCGCCATGCCCACCGCATTGGTGATGCCTTGACCGAGCGGGCCGGTGGTGGTCTCGACACCGGGCGTGATGCCCACTTCCGGATGGCCAGCGGTTTTGCTGTGGAGCTGGCGGAAATTTTTCAACTCTTGTATCTGCAGGTCGTAGCCCGTGAGGTGCAAGAGCGAGTAGATCAGCATGGAGCCGTGGCCGTTGGAGAGCACGAAGCGATCACGGTTTGCCCAAGCGGGATTCGTTGGGTTGTGGCTCAGATGCTCACCCCACAAAGCAACAGCGATATCGGCCATACCCATAGGCGCACCTGGGTGGCCAGAATTGGCGGCTTGTACAGCGTCCATCGACAGGGCACGGATGGCATTCGCCATTGTTTGGGAGTTTGCGCTCATGGAAGGGGGAAAGAGGTTAGAGATGGGAGAAACCCATAATTTTAGCGGGCTGCGAAGTCTGCTGGATTTGTTGGAGTTACGGCGACAGCTTACGCTACGATCCTCGGTATGCAAGGCCTTCACCTCACTGCTGATTTATCCGATTGCCGCTGTGATGCGGCTTGGCTCACAGATGCAGATCGGCTTATTGCGGCTTGCGTGAATGCCGTTGATGCTTCTGGATTGCAGGCTGTGGCAAAGTTATCTCACACATTTCTTTCTCCTGACGCAAGCGCATGTGGCGTGACGGCAACGGTGTTGCTCGCTGAGAGCCATTTGTGCGTTCACACTTGGCCAGAGAAGAGTGCGGTGACGTTGGATGTCTATGTGTGCAATTTTGGTGGCGATCATTCAGCCAAGGCGCGCGCGCTGATGGCTGCTTTGATGCAGCTATTCTTACCGGGCAAGGCAGCTGTCAATGCGCTAGAGCGTGGGGCAGACTCTTAAACGAGCGCCAGAGTTGGCGTGATTTTTACGCTCTGTCCGCTTGTAGCGCTGAGCTTGACAGCATCCAACACAGTCGCTACAGCCAAGCTGAGCTCCTTGGCTTGCGCGATAGCCAATCTGTCTTGAGTTTGCACAATATCAGCGAATTTTTGTGCCTCCAAATAGAAGCCATTGCCTACGCTTTGCGGCGAGTGCGCAGCGAGTTCGTTGAGCATCGGGCCGCGCCAGAGTGTGGGGTGTACATCATGGGTATGGTTAAGCACGCTGCGGTGGTTGGCCGTGTGATTGGGAAAGCTGGTTTCGATCACGCCATGCTCGCCGCAAATTCGCGCAGCGCGGCGATAGGATTGATTCATGCCGCAGAGCAGCTGCGCCACAGCACCATCCTCATAATTCATGGTGATGGCCATGCTCATATCAACGCGTTTGGCCTTATCTGCGCTGCTCCACACAGGTACGGCATGCACGGCACTTGGCAATCTACCCATGATCAATTGCGCCAGGCTCACCACATAGCAGCCCAAATCCCCCGTTGCACCACCGCCCGTGTCGGCGCGGGCGCGAATATCGCCCGCGCGATTAACCAGTGGAAACGAAAAATGAGCTTGCAAACTGCGCACTCTACCCAGCTCTGAGGCTTGAGACCCGCCGTTGCCATGCACCCAGTTGCGCACCTGACGCAGATGCATTTGATACCAATACGGATAGCCTTCTAAAAGCATCACATTGGCTTTGTCTGCTGCATCAAACATGACTCTCGCCTCAGGGACTGACATCGCCAAAGGCTTCTCGCAAAGCACATGCTTACCCGCCTTAGCTGCGGCAATGGCCCATTGCGCATGCAAGTGATTGGGCAGCGGAATGTATACCGCATCAATCTGAGGATCGGCCAGCAAAGCCTCGTAGCTGTCATGCGCTCGCGCGATGCCGTGCTTCTCAGCAAAGGCCTGCGCAGTCTGGGCGTTACGGCTGCCCACAGCAGCAATACGTATTCGAGGATTGCCAATATTCCCCTCGCAAAACTCATCAGCAATGCGGGCCGTACTCAGAATGCCCACTTGGAGCGGAGAATGCTTAGATATCGTCATGTGGCTAGCTTTCCAAAACAAGGCTCATGTTACCTATTTGCAGAGTGTAGGCCGCGTGTGAAAGCTTCCTCAAACACGCTGTAGCCACTCCAATCACTGTGAGCAAAGCGTAAGCGGGCTGTGGCGGGCGTGGATCGCAATGGATATTGCTTTGATTTTGATAGCACGCTACGCAATGAATATGCCGGCGATTGGCTGATTTTGCTTGTATCTTGACTTAAAAATTGAGATGTGGGCACAGCCATCGCATGGCCATAGCGGGTGATGTCGATCTGCTGGGCGCGGCGCGTGATGTCTGGGTGAGCCATGCCAATCTCGGCCAAGGCGCGGTCACGCAGTTGCGCCCATGGTGAAGTGAGCAAGGCTTGGCGTGGCGCATTGCCTGCGCCTTCAGCATGGTAGTAAGTGAGCACGGTCGCGCCCGGCGTGGTGCGGGTGCTTTGGTGCATGGCATCCACATAGCCTAAGCCAAGGCTTCCGTAGATCACGTTGTCCCACGAGGGGAAAGCGCCCTGGCCGTTATCGTGCAAGGGCGTGTCGATATGAATATTCGCCACCCACCAACTGGAATGCACCACGTTGGCTGCGGCGGCTTTCAAGAAATCTGGCGCATTCGTCACCACGCGCGAAGCCACATGCAGCGGCAGCGCAACGATGCAGCGCTGCGCCACATAGCGCTGCACGCGGCGCGTGAGCAGATCCATCGCATCAATGTGCACTTCATTTTTGCTTTCTTCAATGCGCAAAACGATCTGCTGCGTCTGCAAACGCTCCTTCAGCGGCGCAGCGAGAGATTGCGTGAGAAAGCCATTGCCTTGCGGCCAAGTGAGCACACCCTCTTTGTCGCTCGCCGGCATGCTGGGCGCAGAAAAGCCATGCCGCCCCGCAAAGTAATGGATGCCGGCAAACGTGCTCACGGTGTCGATGCCCGCGCCGTAATCATCACGGCAGCAGTAATCCAGATACCAAAGCAGATGCGGATCAGTGAGGCCTTTTGAATTCAGATACGCTACAAAAATCATAGCTGCTTGCGCAATATCTATGCCGGCTATACGCAGTTTTTGCTTAAAATTATCGCGTAAAGGTACACCAAATGCGCCAGAGGCCTGCCACTGCGCCACCAGCTTTGCAAAGCGCTCGTACTGCGCCTGCGTCGTGGCGCTGATCCCTTGTTTGGGCAGCAGCCCCTCTTGCCAAGCGCCATTGAAAAACAAGCGCTCCTGTGGGCTGTGGCACAGCGCTTTTTCGTCATAGACCCAGCGACCCGAGACACGTTGGCGCAAACCCAGCTCTTCTAAGAAATCCTGCACCTCGGGCGCATCTTCTGAAGGCGCAGGCAAATAATGCGCGCCCAGTGGATGTGCGATGCCGGCCATGTTGCTGCCTCGCGCGTTACCGCCCGCCTCATTTTCCAAATCGAGCAGCACAAAATCTTCCATGCCCTGCATGCGCAATGCCCGGGCCGCAGACAAACCTGCCACGCCACCGCCTGCGATCAGCGTGTGGACTTTTTTGACGGGGCTGCCGTCGTAAGCTGGCAGCTTTGTTTCGCGCAGGATGTGGCCAACTTCGGGTGAGCTACCCACAAAGCCGCCGGTGATCTTGGCGAGTTGATCTGGCTCTGGCCTGCAAGCTACCAGAGTAGTCGCAGCAACGGCGCTCAGAACTGCCCGACGCTTCATCCCCAAACTCATCGCAGCACCTTGCCCCATTCTTCCTCAAAGGTAAGCACCAAGCTTTGATTGCTCATGCGGTTGGGTTCAGCATCAACGCGCGCCATATCGAGCGGGAAATCAAACAGCAATGGCAGTGTTTGCGAATTCATAAAGCGCAGATCTTTTGGAAAGGCAGCTTGTGCAATCACCGGCTTAAACGGTCTGCGGCTGGCCACAATAAACCCCCATTCCCCAAAGCTCGGCACATGCGCGTGATACGGCGTAGCGGTGAGCCCCACTTCTTCAATCGTGCGCACCACCGTCCAAAAGCTCTTGCGCGCCACCAGTGGAGAGGTGCTTTGAATCACCGCATACCCGCTGGCAGACAGCGCCTGATCGAGCAATGCGTAAAACGAGGTGGAATAGAGCTTGCCGAGAGAGAAATTGCTTGGATCAGGAAAGTCCACAATGATCACGTCAAACACTTCGTTCGTGGTTTCTAAAAACTTAAATGCATCGGTGTTGATGATTTTCACTTTTGGCGATTGCAATGCGGCGCTGTTTAAACCAGCCAGTTGCGCATTGTCAGAAAACAAGCGCGTCATGTTTGGATCAAGCTCCACCAAGGTCACTTGTTCCACGCTCGCATATTTGAGCACTTCACGCACCGCCATCCCATCCCCACCGCCGAGTACCGCCACCTTTTTCGGTGCACCGTGCGCCGCCATCGCCGGATGCACCAAGGCCTCGTGATAGCGATATTCATCGCGCTGCGCAAACTGCAAATTTCCATTCAAGTACAAGCGATGCCCCGCCTTGCCATTCGTCACCACGATGCGTTGATAGGGCGAAGTAGCTGTGAAAACAATGCTGTCTTGGTAAAACTTATCTTCTGCGAGCGTAGTGATTTTGTCTGCGCCTAAAAATGCAGCAAACAGCACGCCGCTGACAGCTAGCGCCGCGATCAAATGCGCTTTAAAAGCCCGCAACTCATGGCGAAACAACCACAGCGCCCAAAGAGCCACCGCTGCATTGAGCAAACCAAACAGTAGCCCCGTGCGAACAAACCCGAGCTGGGGCACGAGCAGCAGTGGGAACGCAATGCTCACAGCCAGCGCCCCAAGATAATCAAACGTGAGCACCTGCGAGACCAACTCTTTGAGTTGTGTGTTGCGCTTCAAAATTCGCATCACGATAGGAATCTCAAGGCCCACCAAAGTGCCCACCAGCATCACGAGGCCATAAAGCAGTGGCCGGAAACCTTGAGGCGCATAAGCATTGGCCAGGAATAAAATCGCGGGCAGGCAGCCACCTACAAGTGCGATCAAAAGCTCAATGCGCAGAAACTGAGCAGGCAACTGCCGATCGATATAGCGAGAGAGCCAACTGCCCACGCCCATGGCAAAGAGGTACGTGCCAATGATGGTGGAAAACTGAAGGATGGAGTCGCCCAACACATAAGAAGCAATCGCCCCTGCTGCCAGCTCATAGAGCAAACCACAAGCTGCCACAACGAAGACGCTGGCAAGCAAGGCCAGCTCTATCGGGGCGGGTTGGCGTTTAGTTGGGTCTGTTGGCTGGGTTGACATTTTTCAGTCCGGACGCAGAAGACGCAAAGGTTTCGCAGAAGACGCGAAAAAAGACAAAAGACACAAATTCAAAATGGCGTGCGACTATCAATTGACACCGCAGCATGCTTGTATTTGTCTTTTTTGGTATTCCTTCTGCGTAACCTTTGCGTCTTCTGCTTCCGGCATTCGTATTCAGGTATTTCTCTTCAAAAGATCATCCGTGTATCGCAGCAGCCACGATGATGGAAATGCCTAGACACATCGCCGCAACCACCACGCCAAGCGCCATGTTTTGCTTCTCCACAAGTTCTTCCCACAAGTTATACGGCGTGATTTTGTCGATGATGACAAAACAGAGCCAAAAAATCACCACGCCGATCAGCGCGAAGACGATGGAGCCGATAAAAGCGCCGGGTTTGAGCCATTCAACCATGATGTTCTCCTAAAGAAATTAAAACGTTCATTTGTGCCCTCCGCCTGAGCTATAGCCGCCGTAGCTGCCGCCTGAGCTGCGGACGCTGGATGAGCAATTTTCCCGCTGCGGATCGCAAGGGCTACTGCAGCGCGACAGCATCGAAAAAAGAACAAAGATAATCACCAGCACCACGATCCAGCCGATGGGCCCTAGGCTGCTGCCACCCGTGAACGACAAGGGCGCGACATCGCTGCGTTGAAAATTCGCCTCTTGCCCTTTGAGCTTAAAAGCGCTCACCACCGTGCTGGCTTCGAGCTTACTGCCTATTGACCAAGTGACTTCTTTGCCCGCGCTACCCGCGCTTTGCTCACGCGAGAGCACGAGTTTGCCGTTGGCGTAATCTTCGTTGTCAGTCTGCTGGCCGCGCTCCACGCGCCAATAAAACTCGCCCGCCACATAGTTCGTCTCAGCTTTGTAGGCATATTGCTGGGTATAGCTTGCGCCCTGGTAGGTCACCAAGCGACTTGTCTTCACCTCGGGCGCGCCTGTGGTCGGCTTCACCAAGCTCCAGCCGTCTGTCGCGTCCACCAAGAATTGAAAGCCCGCTTTGGCGTTGTAGAGCAAATACTCGCTCCAGCCAAAGCTCTCGTCTTCATCGCCAATTTCTTTACCCATGCGATGCTGAAAACCCACAATCTGCCAGCTCTTGCCTTGTAGCGTGCCAACCGTACCGAGTGGAATCAGCAGCTTGACGGACTCATCTTGAATCGCATGAGAGAGTTCGCCGCCAATGCCTTGCGAGACATCGATCAAGCTATTGCAAGAGCCGCAGGTAATGCTTTTGCTGGTGTCTAATTTCACCGAGACAGCGCTGCCGCAATTGGGGCAATTAAAGTGTCTGCCTTTAACCTCTTTGCCGCCCTGGCCGGTTACGTTCGTTAAATCGCGCAGCCCCGTGAGCTGGAGATTTTCCAAAACGACAGATGTGCCAGAAGACAAAGACGGCGGCTGCGTCGAGTAATTAATGCTGATCACTTCGCCTTGGGCACTCCTCAGCTCGACCACCGTGAAGCTCGTGCCCAGTGGCGGCAGCTTAGGAAGCTCGCCTTGCGCAGACATCAGCGCCACCTCTTGGATGGAAGCAACACTGTAAGCGCGCCCGTTGATCGCTGTGGTGTTGCCCAGCACCCACTGCTGCGGCTTGGGGAGTGTGCGCTGCGTGTTCGCCGCCACGCTCCAGACGAAGCTGCCGTTGTCTTCACTCAAACTCGCCGCGTTGCCATCTTCCAAAGCGCAAAGCCATTCGCTCCAACTGCCGCCTTGGTATTTGTATTGCAAGCGGCCAATGACTGTGAAGCCAACTCTGTTGAACTTGCCTTGCGAGAGGATTTGCAGCGGCGAGTAGTCGTCAAACGCTTCACTCATCTTGCCGATGCGAGAGAGCGCATCGCCATCGCGCACGATGGTGCTCTGGCAATAGCCGCACACCGCATGCGTTGAAGCCAGCGAGCGAAACTCTACAGCCGCGCCGCAGCCTGGGCAGGCGGCCGTGTAGGCTCTTTGAAGAGAGTCAGCCATCTTTTCTTGCTGTGGTGTTTTTTGTGATGCGACGGAAGAATTCAATACCGGACGCAGAAGAAACAGCCAAAGTTACGCAGAAGACGCAAAAGAAGACAGAAGAAAAGAGGGGATTTGTGATCAATAAAGCATCAACAAAATCTCTTGACGTATTTTTTCTTTTTGGTATTTCTTCTGCGTAACCTCTGCGTCTTCTGCGTCCGGTATTGGTATTTCTTACCCCGTCAAACCAACTTTTTCAAAAGCTCCGCCTTCTTCGCAGAAAACTCTTCCTCAGTCAGGATGCCTTTGGTTTTGAGCTCGCCAAGCTTTTCCAGCATACCCATCACCTCATCGGGCTTCACGCTCGCAACAGCTTGTGCAGACTGAGCCGCTGGCACATTGCCGCCTTGCAAGCCCGCTTGCAGGTTCTGCGCCATGATCTGGCCCATGGCAAGCCCCGCGCCCATACCCATCGCATCCCCTGCAATGCCTGAGCCACCGCCCGAGCCCTCGGCAAACTTCGGGATCGCCTGAGCCGTTTGGTATTGCATGAATTTGCCCATGTCGTTGCCGACCATGCCCATGCCGATTTTCTGGTCGAGGATTTTTTGCAACTCTTCCGGCAGGGAGACGTTTTGCACCGTCATGCCTTCGAGTTTTAGGCCGATTTTGGCAAATTCGGGCGCAAGTTGCGTCGTCAAAGCCAGCGCAAACGTCATTTGGTTGGACGCCAAATCCAAAAATGGAATATTGCTGCTGGCAATAGCGTTGCTGATGTTTTGCAACACCAAGCCACGCAGTTGGCCGTCAACGTCTTCTACGCTGTAGCTCTCGCGCGTGCCTGAAATTTCGGTGTGAAACAGCTTGGCATCCGCAACGCGGAAGTTGTAATTACCGAAAGCACGCAGGCGCACCGCGCCAAAATCTTTGTCGCGAATGGTGATGGGCTGTGGCGTGCCCCATTTTTGGTCGATCTGCTGGCGGGTGCTGAAGAAGTAGACATCGCTCTTGAAGGGCGAGTCAAACAGCTTGTCCCAGTTTTTCAGGTTTGTCAACAGCGGCAAGTTTTGCGTCGTGAGCTTGTAGATGCCAGGCACAAACACATCGGCGACCTTGCCTTCGTTGACAAATACGGCGAGCTGCGATTCACGCACGGTGAGCGAAGCCCCATTTTGAATCTCCATATCCGCCATCGGGAAGCGCCAGGCCAAGATGCCGTCGCTCTCCTCTGTCCATTGCAATACGTCAATAAACTGCTTCTTGAGAAAGTCCATCAATGCCATGGGTGACCTCGCTTTAGAAATGGGTAAAAGAGAAAATGACTTCGGAAAATCGAAGAAATGAATAGTAACTGATTC
>JAYWHR010000050.1:0-36279 GCA_043777675.1 Comamonadaceae bacterium
TGTGCAGCAATGGGTTCTCGTCCTGTTTTTCGGCGAGTTTTGCAAACGTCTCTCGCATCTCGGCATCCGCCTGAGCGCCCAGGGGAACATGGTAAAACTTGACCTGCTCCAGCGTACGCCTGCGGTAATCCACACCGTTGTCCACGTTCACGACATCCAGGTTGGCATTGAGCAGCGCAATGGCGGGCAAGATGCGGTCGCGGTGCATCCCACCAGGGTACAGGTCATCGGGTTTGAAGTTGGACGTGGTCACCAGGCCCACGCCATTTTCAAAAAGCGCTGCAAGCAGGCGATGCAAGATCATCGCGTCAGTGATGTCGGCGACATGAAATTCATCAAAGCAGATGAGGCGGTACTTGCGCGCAATCTGCTGCGCCAACACATCCAGCGGATTGACGGTGCCTTGCAAATTGGCCAGCTCCCGATGCACCTCGCGCATGAACTCATGAAAATGCAGACGCGTTTTCCGCTGCAGCGGTACGGCATTAAAGAAGCAATCCATGAGAAAGCTCTTGCCCCGCCCCACCCCGCCATACATGTACACACCTTTCGGAATGTCTGGCCGGTTAATCAGCTTCTTGAACGCATTCGAGCGCTTCTCTTTAAACGCCGCCCATTCATCTGCACAGCGCTGCAAAGCCTCAACGGCTCTGAGCTGCGCAGGGTCGCTCGTGTAGCCGCGCTTCTTGAGCTCTTGTTCGTAGGCTTGTTGGACGGACATTCTTGAGTTTTTTTAACAGCCGGACGCAGAAGACGCGAAGATTACGCAGAGGACGCAAAAGAATACCAAGAAAGAAATACAAAAAATGCTTAAAAATTTATATAAAGCTGCTTATCAAAAAGTTTTTGCATTATCAAATTATTTTCTGTTTTCTTTTCTGCGTCTTCTGCGTAACCTCTGCGTCTTCTGCGTCCCGCATTCATCTTCACAAATCTTAAAAATTCAAAGTCCGCTTATCCACCGCCAAAGCAGCCTCTTTCGTCGCTTCCGACAAAGATGGATGCGCATGGCAGATACGAGCAATGTCCTCAGACGAAGCGCGGAATTCCATCGCTACCACGCATTCGGCGATCAACTCAGAAGCCATCGGCCCGACGATATGTACGCCGAGGATTTCATCCGTGGCTGCATCGGCCAGCATCTTCACCATGCCCGTCGTATCACCCAAAGCCCGCGCACGGCCATTGGCCATGAAAGGGAATGTGCCCGAGCGATACGCGCGGCCAGCGGCTTTGAGCTGTTGCTCCGTTTGGCCCACCCAAGCAATCTCAGGCGAGGTGTAAATCACCCAAGGCACGGTGTTGAAGTTCACATGCCCATGCTGGCCTGCAATGCGCTCAGCCACCGCCACGCCCTCCTCCTCGGCCTTATGCGCCAGCATCGGCCCGCGCACCACATCGCCCACGGCCCACACATTGGGCAAATTGGTTTTGCAATCGTCATCCACGATCACCATGCCACGCTCATCGAGCTTCAGGCCAACGGCTTCTACGTTCAAACCCATCGTGTTGGCCGTGCGGCCAATTGAAATAATCAGCTTGTCTACATCGAGTGTTTGCGCTTCGCCTTTGGCATTGGTGTATGCAATGGAGACACCCTTTTTGCCATTCTTGATTTCGCCAATCTTCACACCCATATCAAACTTGAGGCCTTGCTTGTCAAACGCCTTCTTTGCTTCCTTAGCAATCTGCTCATCCACAGCGCCGAGGAATGTTGGCAAGCCTTCCAGCACAGTCACGTCCGCGCCAAGACGCCGCCACACCGAACCCATCTCCAGCCCAATGACGCCTGCACCGATCACCCCCAGCTTCTTGGGAACGGCTGGCATGCGCAGCGCGCCATCATTCGACAAAATATTCACTTCATCAAAAGGTGCGCCCGGCAAGACACGCGCGTTCGACCCCGTGGCCACGATGATGTGTTTGCCAGAGATCACTTCGGTCGAGGTGCCAGCCACGTTGATCTCATAAGCGCCGTCTTTGGCTGCCACAAACGATCCACGCCCATGAAAAAACGTCACTTTGTTTTTCTTAAACAAATACAAAATGCCATCGTTGTTCTGCTTCACCACAGTATCTTTGCGCCCGAGCATCTTGGCGATATCAATGGTGAGATCTTTCAACCCAATCCCATGATCAGCAAAATGATGCCCCGCATGCTCAAAATGCTCCGAGCTTTGCAGCAGCGCCTTCGAAGGAATGCAGCCCACATTGGTACAAGTGCCCCCAGGTGCAGGCCCGCCCTTGTCATTCCTCCACTCATCAATACAAGCCGCACTGAAGCCCAACTGCGCAGCGCGAATAGCCGAAATATAGCCCCCCGGGCCACCACCAATAACGATAACGTCGAATTGTTTACTCATTTTTATTCCAATCAAATTAGGTGCGGAGGGCGGGAGTCGAACCCGCTTCGTCCCTCTTCTAGTCAGATCATGTCTCGTATTTAAATCCCGCTCTCGCATGGGGCGAGCTGACCACCACTGGCCTCCGCAGGAACGTACCCGCTAATTTCCATGCTTGCAATAAAGCGCTTAATGCATCCATAAACAATCCTTTCGTTTGCATAAATGCGAAGGCTAGGTAGTCAATGATCGCCCCAAGCGAGACGGTAATTTCAATCGTAAATGTGACCTTTAACGTGAAGACGGTTAAAACTCAAAATCATTCTTAAATAGCTGCAGCTTGCTAAACACACATTGCTCAGGAAAATCGGCTAACGCTAAACCAGTCTCAATAGCCGCAGTCCTACGTGCCTTCGTATAAGCACGCGCAATAAATGCGTCATCCTCAAGCTTAGGCTTCAAGCTCGGGCTGTCCTCAATACCGTCTTCAATGCTCTGACGGGCGTTCTCAATCGAGAGTTTCCAGCTATTGCTGCGCATCGAAGGTTGATGCTCCCATTTGAGAAGATGCATTAGTAACACAGACAAATGACTTTCTAAAGCACGACGCTCGCTTTTGCCCATGTCTTCTAACTCCTCAATCAAATGCGGAACATCCAATTCACCGAAGCGACGCTGACGCAGCAGGTCTGCGTTCGCGGCAGCCCAAGCGGCAGTGTCTTTGTCGTAAAGTTGATTTGCTTGCATCACAGGCTCTCCTTTTCGGGCAACTCAGTCTTATTCTCAAGTTTAGTCAATCCCAAGACACTTGACGAGTGATCCAAAATTTGCCGACCGTTTTCTAGTCGATAGAAAGAAGCCAACTCATCTTGAGCAATCGTGATGCTCAAGTCATCATGCCGCAGGTCATAGTCTTCGAATTCACCATTTGTGGCCTTGACTCTTAGGAAAAATGTGATGTGCCCGTCCACTACAGATTTGCAGAGCATGCCACTGACTCCACCTGCTGGAATCTCAGTGGCGACTTCTTGACCGTAGCGTACTTGGTTCATCTGTACTTAGATATCAAACAGCAAACGAGCTGGATCTTCCAGCGCCTCTTTCATTGCTACCAAGCCCAGCACGGCTTCGCGACCGTCGATGATCCGGTGGTCGTAGCTCATGGCGAAATAGTTCATGGGGCGCACGACGACAACGCCGTTTTCGACCACGGCGCGGTCTTTGGTGGCATGAACGCCAAGGATGGCAGACTGCGGCGGGTTGATGATGGGGGTAGACATCATGGAGCCGAAGGTGCCGCCATTGCTGATGGAAAACGTCCCGCCGGTCATGTCTTCCATGCCCAACTTGCCTTCAGCCGCTTTTTTACCGAATTCTGCGATCTTTTTCTCGATATCTGCAAAGCTCATCTGATCGGCATTGCGCAGAATGGGGACAACGAGGCCGCGCGGGCTGCCCACCGCGATACCAATGTCAAAGAAGCCGTGGTAAACGATATCGCTGCCATCGACCGAGGCATTGAGCACAGGGAATTTTTTCAGCGCATGGACTGCAGCTTTCACGAAGAAGCTCATGAAGCCGAGTTTGCAGCCGTATTCTTTTTCAAACTTTTCTTGGAAGCGCTTGCGCATTTCCATGACGGGTGCCATGTTGACCTCGTTGAAGGTCGTCAAAATCGCGTTGCTCGATTGCGATTGCAGCAACCGCTCTGCCACACGCGCACGCAAGCGGCTCATGGGCACGCGCTGCTCTGGGCGGCCAGCAAGCTGGGCGGCCAAGCTGCTCGCTACTGGCGAGGCTACTTGCGCGAGCGCTGTGGTGGGCACGCCGGTTGGAATATTTCCGGCATTTGGCGCTGTAGCCGGCATAGATGCTGCGCTAGATGCTCCTGAATGAATAGCGCCGAGCACATCGCCCTTAGTAACGCGACCATCTTTGCCTGAGCCGGCAACGGAGCCAGCGGCGAGGCTGTTGTCAGCCATGATCTTCGCAGCGGCTGGCATAGCCACGCCGGCCATGGAGCCGACTTTTGCGGCAGGCGCAGCAACAGCCGCCGCTGCAGGCGCTGGAACTACTGCGCCAGCGACGGCAGCCGGTGCAGCGCTGGCTTTGCCTGCGCTATCAATCCGAGCGATCACTTGCTCAGTGAGCACCGTGCCGCCATCGGCCACCAAAATCTCCGCCATCACACCAGCGCTGGGCGCAGGCACTTCAAGCACAACTTTATCGGTCTCGATCTCGATCAAGATTTCATCAACTGCCACAGCGTCGCCGGGCTTCTTTTTCCATTGCAACAAAGTGGCCTCGGCCACAGATTCAGACAGTTGCGGGACTTTGACTTCTACGATTGCCATTTTTATATCCAATTCTTAAATTCAGATTCAAATTCAAATACGAATACCAGACGCAGAAGACGCAAAGGTCACGCAGAAAACGCAGAAGGAATACAAAACAGATTTGTCTTGATCATTACTTTTTGAATTTTTCTTGCATTTTCTTTTTTGCGTCTTTTGCGTAACCTTTGCGTCTTCTGCGTCCGGATGTTGGTATTCGGGTTTTACTTCGTCAACACAAAACCTTTGAGCTTCGCAAACGCTGCATCCGTGAGCGCCTTCTGTTGCTCTTGGTGCAGATGTGCGTAGCCCGCAGCAGGAGAGGCAGAAGCAGCGCGGCCTGCGTAGCCGAGCTTTTGGCCCTCAGACATGTTTTCGTGAATGTAATGTTGCACAAAGAACCATGCGCCTTGATTTTGTGGCTCGTCTTGGCACCACACGAGATCGACAAGGTTCGGATATTTTTTGAGCTCAGTAGCGAAAGCTTTATGTGGGAAAGGATAGAGCTGCTCCACGCGAATGATGGCCGTATCGTCGTGGCCTTTTTCTTCGCGCTTCTTCACCAAGTCGTAGTACACCTTGCCGGAGCATGCAATCACTCGCTTAACCTTCTTCGCATCAATCGCTTTTTGCTCAGGAATCACAGTTTGGAAACCGCCTTTGGTGAACTCACTGAGTGGCGACGTGGCATCTTTATTTCGCAACAGAGATTTCGGCGTCATGATGATCAGTGGCTTGCGCAGATCACGCACCATCTGGCGGCGCAGCACGTGGAAGATCTGGCTGGCCGAAGTGGGCTGCACGATTTGCATATTGGTGTCAGCCGCCAATTGCATAAAGCGCTCAAGCCGTGCTGAGCTATGTTCAGGGCCTTGGCCTTCATAGCCGTGAGGCAGCATCAGCGTGATGCCGTTCACTCGACCCCACTTCACCTCGCCTGAGGCGATGAACTGATCAATCACGACTTGTGCGCCGTTGGCGAAATCGCCGAATTGCGCTTCCCAAATCACAAGCGTATTTGGATCGTTTGATGCATAACCGTATTCAAAGCCAAGCACGGCTTCCTCGGACAGCAACGAGTCGATCACTACAAATGGCGCTTGGCCATCGGCGACGTTTTGCAGGGGAATATACGTGCCCGAATCCCACTTTTCGCGGTTTTGATCATGAATCACAGCATGGCGGTGCGTGAATGTGCCGCGCCCGCAATCTTCGCCACTTAAACGAACCGGATAGCCACTTGCAACCAAGGATGCAAACGCCATGTGCTCGCCCATACCCCAATCGACATTGATTTCGCCACGCGCCATCGCAGCGCGGTCGTCATAGACTTTTTTCACGAGCATATGCGGCGTGACAGTGGCGGGAATCGTGGTGAGCTTCTCGCCGATGCGCTTCCACTCAGCCATGGGAACCGCTGTGTCGCCTGCATCTGTCCATTTTTTGCCCAAGAAGGGTGCCCAATCCACCGCGTATTTGCTCTTGAAATTAGAGATGGTGATGTCTTCGGTGTGCTTGCCCGCCTCCATCGCGGCGCGATAGGCTTTGAACATATCGTCGCCCAGCGTCTCGCCCAAACCTTGAGCTGAGAGCTTGTCGGCATAGAGCTTGCGTGTGCCCGGATGTGCAGCAATTTTCTTGTACATCAGTGGCTGGGTGAGCGCTGGTGTGTCTTGCTCGTTGTGGCCGAGTTTGCGGAAGCAAATGATGTCGAGTACCACGTCTTTATTGAACTCTTGGCGATACTCCAGCGCCCATTGCGTGCCGAGCACGACCGCCTCAGGATCATCCCCGTTCACATGCAACACAGGCGCTTCGACCATCTTCACCACATCAGTGCAATACATTGTGGAGCGCGTATCGCGCGGGTCACTTGTCGTAAAACCAATTTGGTTGTTGATGACGATGTGCACCGTGCCGCCCGTATAGTAACCACGGGTTTGTGCGAGAGCCAGCGTCTCCATCACCACGCCTTGGCCAGCAAACGCCGCGTCGCCATGCACGAGCACAGGCAACACTTGATCGCCCTCTTTATCGCCACGACGATCCATGCGCGCACGCACACTGCCTTCGACCACAGGGTTGACGATCTCAAGGTGCGATGGGTTGAAAGCCAGCGTCAAATGCACCGGGCCGCCGGGGGTGGTCACGTCGCTTGAAAAACCTTGGTGATATTTCACATCACCAGATGGCAAATCTTCAGGCGCGGTGTGGTCAAACTCAGCAAACAATTGCGCGGGCATTTTGCCAAGCGTGTTCACCAATACATTCAAGCGGCCACGGTGCGCCATGCCGATCACGATTTCTTGCACGCCAACCATCCCCGCGCGCTGCACCAGCTCATCCATCGAAGCGATAAAGCTCTCTCCGCCTTCAAGGGAAAAGCGCTTTTGGCCGACGTACTTTGTATGCAAGAAACGCTCTAGGCCCTCAGCGGCGGTGAGGTTTTGCAAGATATTTTTCTTTTCCTCGGCGTTGAAAGCCGGCTTGGCGCGCACGCTTTCCATCTTTTGTTGCCACCAGCGCTTCTCGTCTTGGCTCGTGGCATACATGTATTCCGCGCCAATCGTGCCGCAATACGTCTCGCGCAGCGCATTGAGCAGCTCGCGCAGGCTCATTTGCTCCTTGCCGAAATACGTGTTCGATGTATTGAACACGGTTTCCATATCGGCATCGGTGAAGCCGTAGAAAGCGGGATCGAGATCGGGGATGTGGTCACGCTCGGTGCGCTGGAGGGGATCTAAATTCGCCCAACGCGCGCCGACGTTGCGATACGCTGCAATGAGCTGCTGCGCTGCGGTGCGCTTCTTGCCCATATCGGGATCTGCACTGGCGTGCACTGTGCGGGTTGCACCTTGCTTTGCTAATTCAGTAAATGCGTTGATGACGGGCATGTGTGCCACGTCTTTGGCAGCTGTGCCATCTGATGCAGGCACATGCTGCAAGGCATCAAAGTAGCTGCGCCAGTTGTCGGCCACAGACCCCGGGTTGGCAAGATAGTTTTCGTAGAGTTCTTCGACATAGGGCGCATTGCCGCCGAAGAGGTAGCTGTTGCTACCGTAGGCTGAATAAACCGACGCTGACATGTTTACTTTCTGCTTCCCTTGAGGAGGCTTGGAGTGGTAATTTAACCTTCCGCGACACGGCTGAACCGGTTAGCGGATGCATTGGGCGGGGAAGGGCCTTAAATACTATTCTGATTGTGACAGGTTTAGAGATGACTGCATATGTGTTTTATGCGGGCTTTGCATGGCTTGCGCTTTGGACTGCCAGAGCCGCCTGCGCTTGGGCTGTTCTACTTCGCGAATATCCTCCTCGCTGGCCTTCGGCTGGCGCTCCCCCTGTATTTCGCTGCGTAAAACAACCCAATCACAGGCGGCTCTGGCAGGCTTGGTTTGTTGAGAGCAACCGATAGTTTTTCTTTTATTTCTCTCTTGACAGAAATAAAAGACGAGATCACAATTCATTCAACAGAGCAGAAATCATGACCCTCAGCCAAACCTCTCAACAGTTCATTCTCCATTGGGGCGAGATGGGTACGCGCTGGGGTGTGAACCGCACTGTGGCGCAGATTCATGCTTTGCTTTATTTGCATGGCAAGCCCTTGCCTGCTGATGAGATTGTTGACACGCTGGTTGTGGCGCGTAGCAATGTGAGCAACAGCTTACGTGAGCTTCAATCTTGGAATCTCATCAAGATGGTGCATGTGATGGGCGATAGGCGCGATCATTTTGAAGCCAGCACCGATATTTGGGAGCTTTCCCGCACGGTGGTGCGTGAGCGCAAAGAGCGCGAAATCATGCCGACGATTGCTATGTTGCGCAGCTTACTGGCGCAGCCTGAGATCATGATTGATGGTGTGGAGCGCGCCAATCGCATCCGCGAAATGCTAGTGTTTTTGGAGACAATGAGCGGCTGGAGCGATGAGATGTTGCGGCTGGATACGGAAACTTTGACCAAAGTGCTCAAGCTCGGTGCAAAGATTCAAAAATTGATGCGAGGCGACACCAACGCTTTGCCTCAAGACGCGGCGGACAAGCATTCCACAGCAGGCAGCATGATCGGTCCTTGATTTTCACAACATATTCACATCCCTTTTTTTGATTATAAATTTCTCTTTAGACAGAAATAACCGTAACAACAAGCGAGCTTCATCATGACAAACTATCCACTCACCCTGCTCTACGACGGCACATGCCCGGTGTGCGTTTTGGAGATGGACAATTTGAAGGCGCGCAACACCGAAGGCCTTTTGCGATTTGTGAATATCACCTCGCCGGACTTTGATGCGATGCCATATGGTGCTTCTCTTGAGGCGATGAACGCATTGATCCATGCGCAGCGCGCCGATGGCTCACTGGTAGTGGGCGTAGAAGTGTTTCGCTTGGCTTATGGCGCGGTCGGCTTGGGGCGCTGGGCTGCGCCTACGGGATGGCCTGTGCTTCGCCCCATCGTTGATGTGTTGTACGCCTTGTTTGCTAAGCATCGCTATCGCATCTCCCGCTGGATGACGCCGCTGATCCGCCGAGTTGCTAAGAGGCGCGCTGATGGGCAAACCAGCCGCATTCAACTGGCCGCCGAGCGCGCTCTAAATGAGAGCCAAGCCTGCCAAGCCGGCGCGTGCGATTTGCCTTCTTCACGCATCAGATAAGGAGATCATCATGAAAGTTGTCATCTTCGGTGGCGCGGGCATGCTTGGCAGCGCAATTTGCGAGGAGGTGCTCAGTCATGGGCATAGCGTGGTCACGGCGGGTCGGAGCGGGTGTGATGTGCGCGTGGATTTTCGGTATGCGCACAGCGCGGAAGAGTTTGCGCCGATCATCGAAGGCGCGGATGTGGTGATCAATGCTGTGGGCATTTTGATTGAGCGTGGCGATGAAAGATTCGATGCGGTGCACGTGGCTGCGCCGCAAGCACTTTTTGAAGCTTGCGCAACAGCGCATGTGGCGCGCGTGGTGCAGATTTCTGCGCTCGGCGCTGGCCGCGCTAAGCCCATCAGCGGACGCTACATGGCCAGCAAACGCGATGCTGAAGCTGCTTTGATGAAAGCCATGGCCAGCAGCCGAGGTGATGCGGTGATTGTGCGACCCGGCCTGCTCATGGATGCGGCCAGCCCGGCAACAAAACTTTTCATGCAGCTGGCTTGCTTGCCTATGATCGCTCTCCCCGGCTTAGTTTCCGGTTTGTTCAGATCCGGCAGCGCAAGGCTCGCGCCCATGCTCTGCAGCGATGCAGCCGCCGCCATTTGCCGCATCTGCGAGCATCCCAAAGCCCTGCATCGCGCCATTGAAATCGCAGGGCCTGAGGAATTGAGCTACCGAGATTTCCTCGTCCAACTGCGTAGCGCGCAAGGCCTCAAAGCCGCCATCTGGCTGCCTATGCCTTGGGCGCTCATGCGTCTCGCAGGCAAGCTCGCTGAGTTTTCCCCCCAAAAAGTCATCAGCGAAAACGGCATGCGCGTGCTGCAAGTAGGCATCACCACCGAACGCAATGAATCGCTCTATTGGCTGCGTTGCATGCCAAAACCAGCGGTAGCCGGCGTATTTATTGCGCAGAGTGCTATTAAATCAGTAGTAAGTAAAAAGGCATCTGCATGACAAATATCGTGACAGCATCTACGGCTCCTCTAGGCAGCCAAATCGCCGCGCGTCTGCCGGGAGCCTATTTTTACGACGCGTTTACTGTTTCTGCGGCAGAGCCAGGCCTTGACGCTTTGGAACAGTTCCTTCGAGTTGCCAAAAAGACGCCCGCTTGGATTGATCGATTGATGGCGCTTCGAAACCGCATTGTCGCTGTCTTCGGTCTGAAAAATTTAGGCGGCATTGCGCAGATTGATCCGAGCGTAACGGCATCGGACTATCAAGCTGGCGATCATGTGGGCATCTTCACCCTGATCTCCAAATCTGCCAATGAAGTGCTTTTGGGCGACAGTGACAAGCACTTGAACGTCGCCGTCTCTGTTCACAAGCAAGCCGATGCAGTCAGTGGTGATGCCATCATCACCGTAACCACGGTAGTCCACATACACAACTGGCTCGGGCGGCTTTACATGATCCCTGTGACACCGATCCATAAAATCTTAGCGCGCTCTATGGTTAGCGCTATTGGCAAAGCGGATTAATCCTCTGCTTCTTGCTGCGGCCGCCGCACCTGCTTTCCCAGCTATAATATAGGGCTAACTTGATCTTGGTCAAGCTAGTAAGACCGCTGGGTCTGGTCAGGCGAAAGCCTATGTCAAACAGCAGCGAGGTGCGGCGTGAGCCGTTTATTATTTTAGGAGTGCTTCATATGGCACGCGTCTGTGACGTAACGGGCAAGAAGCCCATGGTCGGAAACAATGTTTCCCATGCCAACAACAAAACCAAGCGCCGGTTCTTACCCAACCTGCACTATCGCCGCTTTTTCGTTGAAAGCGAAAACAAGTGGGTGCGTCTGCGCGTAACCAACGCTGCGCTGCGCCTGATTGACAAAAACGGCATCGATGCCGTGCTCGCAGACCTGCGCGCACGCGGCCAAGCATAAGGAGCGAACACCATGGCAAGCAAAGGCGGACGCGAAAAAATCAAGCTGCAGTCCACAGCTGACACCGGTCACTTCTACACGACCACGAAAAACAAAAAAACCATGCCCGAGAAAATGCTGATCATGAAATTTGATCCGAAAGCTCGCAAGCATGTGGAATACAAAGAAGTTAAGCTGAAATAAGCTCATTCCTGTATTCCCCAAAAAGCCGCCCAGTTGCAAGATTTGGCGGCTTTTGTATTTTTCACTGCTAATCAATCAAGCGCCCGTGCTCTCGAAACGGATACGGGCCTGCAAACTCGCCCATCACCACCTGATGGCTCACCATTCGCGCATCTCGCCATAAATGCAACTGATATCCTGGTGGCTCCATCACGAAGCAATCGGGCGCATTAGATGCAAGGCCGAGCGCCACTTGATGCGCTGGGCTTGGCGCTGTCGAGGCCAACACGCCGGCGACGCTGGCTTGAATGGGCCGATGCAAATGCCCACACAAAATCCGGCAGACATGCGAATGCTTGGCCACCACTGCTTCAAAAGCAATGCGGCCCGTGAGCCCTTGCTGATCCATGTGGGCGATGCCGGTCAAGAAAGGTGGGTGATGCATCATGATCACGGTGGGTTGCCGCGTGGCAGCCAATGTCTCGTCCAACCACTGCAAGCGCTGCGGGCACAACAAGCCCGCGCCGCTGCCGGGAATGAGCGTGTCTAGCCCAATGAAGCGCAGCTCGCCAAGCGTGATGGCATATTGAATGAATTCGCTGTGCTGATGCAAATACGCCCAGCGCTCATCTGCAAAGGCTCGGTGCATGTTCTGGCGCTCGTCGTGATTGCCGGCAATAAGAAGCACGGGCTGCGCGAGTGGTAAGAGGCAATCCTTGAGTAAGGCATATTCGTCCGCATGCCCAAAGTCTACCAAGTCCCCCGTGATCACCACCACATCAGGCTGAGGCTGTTGAGCGCCCACATGCGCAATGCAATCCCTGAGCATCCGCTCAGTATCCACACGGCCATAGGCTAAGCGGCCTTGAGGCTTGATGTGTGTATCGGAAATTTGCGCGATCAGCATGTGGCCTCCTGCCAAGCATGCACCTGCACGCCCACGCTTTCACCTTTTTCAATCTGCTGGCGGGGCGGCAGTTTGAGCACCACTGATTGTCCGCTAGCCATACGCACCGTGACGCGGCGATGATCGCCTAAGAAGAAGCTTGATTGCACGATACCCCGCCGCGAATCAGGCGTATCGTCTGCGCTGCAAAGAGAAGCATCTTCAGGGCGAAAACGCTTGCCTTCCACGGTGTTCACCGTGCCAATGAAATCAGCCACCACCGCGCTTTGCGGGCGGAAGTAAATATCTTGCGGCGTGCCAATTTGCGCAATATTGCCATGATCCATCACAGCAATGCGGTCGCCCAGCACCATCGCCTCGGCTTGATCGTGGGTCACGTACACCGCAGTGATGCCGAGCTGGCGCAGCAGAGTATCAATATCAGTGCGCAAGGTTTCTCGCAGCCGGGCATCAAGCGCCGTTAGCGGCTCATCCAGAAGCAACACGCGCGGGCGGATGGCAATCGCGCGAGCCAGCGCCACACGCTGCTTTTGCCCGCCTGAGAGCTGCGTGATCATGCGCTCGGCCAAGGCATCAATTTGCATCATGGCCAGCATATCGTTCACACGCTGGGTGCGCTCATGAGCAGGCATTTTGGCAATGCGCAGGCCATATTCAATGTTTTCGCGCACATTCATATTGGGAAACAGCGCATAGCTTTGAAACACCATCCCGACCTTGCGCTCTTCAATCGGCAATGCCGTCACATCATCGTTTTCAAAAAAGACCTTGCCGCCTGTATCAGGATGCTCTAGGCCTGCAATCAAGCGCAGCGTGGTCGTCTTGCCGCAGCCAGAGGGGCCGAGCAACACCAAAGTTTCACCTGCGCGGATATCCAGATCAATCGGGTTGAGCACGCGCTGCTGCTTGAAAGTCTTGGCGCAGCTTTGCAGCCTGATGCTGACGCTTTTGTTTGTATTTGCATTCATGGTTTATTCTTTTTAGAGCTGCTTGCCATCCATTGCAAAGCAATCAGCAAGGGAATGATCATGATCAAGAAAACAATGGTGTAGGCGCTGCCCACTTCAATGCGCAAGGAGGCATAAGCATCAGCCAAACCCACCGGCAGCGTTTGCGTGAACGGAGTGTGCAGCAGCAAGCTCATATTGAATTCACCAATAGAGAGCGTGACCACCATCAGCGCACCCGCCAAAATGCCTGAGCGGCAATTGGGCAACACGATGGTGACAAAGCGTTGCCAAAAACCTGCACCCAAGCTCCTCGCGCCCTCTTCCAATGTATGCATGTCTACCGATTGCATCACCGCCAGCACCGAGCGCACCATGAAAGGCAGCGTGAACAGCACATGCCCCACCAAGATGAATGTCCAGTGTGTGCGGAAATCGCCCACTGCGCCATAGGTCACGATCAAAGCCAGCGCTGTGGCCAAGCCCGGAATGGCCACCGGCAGCATCAGCAATTCTTCAATCGAACGCGCAAACGCGCCTTGGCTGCGCGAGAGCACATACGCCAGCGGCACGCCCAACAAAGTCGTGAGGCACAGGCAGGCCAGCGCGATTTGCAGCGACAGCCAAATACTGCTTTGATAATCTTGCCAAACCTTGAAGACCCACTTGAGCGTCAACCCACTGGACAGCCCCACGAATTGGTTGTTAGTCAGCCCCGTGAGCACCGACAGGATCACCGGCACGATCAAAAAGGCGGCCACGCAGAGCGTGAAAGCGAGCAAAAGCCAAAACACCGCAGATCGCGCTGGCGGCGTGGCAATGTGTTGCGTGCTTTGCATCATCTTGCTGCCCTTATGCCGCTGCAGGCACGCTACTGCCCGTTAAGTTACGAGCAAACGCGAGCGCCGCCCAAGTGATCAAGCCGAGCACGAAAGACAAGGCGGCGGCCATCGCCATGTTGGCCGAAAGTGTGAATTCGGTGTAGATGATCATAGGAAGCACATTGATCTTGGTGGCCAAGGTGAAGGCCGTGCCAAACGCGCCCATCGACGTGGCAAAGCAAATCGCGCCTGCGGCCAGCAATGCCGGCTTGAGAGCGGGCACGATCACATCTTTGACCAAATGCCAAGGCCCTGCGCCCAAGGAGCGCGCCGCTTCAATCAATTGTGGATCGAGCTTTTCAGCAGCTGCCATCACCGTAAGAATGGTGCGCGGAATAGAGAAATACACATAGCCCACAAGCAAGCCCACCATCGAATACGCAAACACCCAAGGTTGCTCAAACAAATGCTGCGTCACAGCGGGCACCAGCCCTTGCCTGCCGCCCAGCATGATCACCATGAAGCCAATCACCACGCCGGGGAAGGCCAGCGGCAAAGTCAGCATCGCCGTAAGCAATGCTTTGCCGGCAAACTCTTGCCGCGCAAGGAACACGCCCGCCACACCCGCAATGGCCAGCGTCAAAAGCGTGACGATGAGGGACAGCGAAATCGTAGCGAGCATGCTTTTGAGATAGCGGCTGTCGGTCAGCACCGAGGTGTAGGCGCTCCAGCCCAGCGCCCCTGTGCCGCCGATCACAAACAACTTGGCCAGCGGAATGGCAAAGAATGCGATGAAAAAGATCGCCCCAGGAAGCAACAGGGCGATCAGTTTCCAATGGTCTTGCTGCCTCAAACCACTTCCTTTTGGTAACGCTCACCAATCTGCCTAGCCACAGCCGCCAGCTTTTGGACATCAAGCGCACGAGCGCGTTGGTATTCTGAATCTGGCAAGAAGCGCGAACGCACTTCTGCAGACATCGCAGCGCCAAACACAGGTCGCAAATAAGCATTGGCCCAATGGCGCTGGCCTTCGTCAGTGAGCACAAAGTCCAGCACTTTTTTGCCTTGCTCGGGATTGGGGCCATTCTTCACCAAGCCCATCACATAAGGCAGCTGCTGCGTGCCTTCTTGCGGGATCACGAATTGCACAGGCGCTTGATCGCTGTAGCGTGCGCGGTAGGCATTGAAATCGTAATCGAGCAAGATTGGGATTTCACCTGAGAGCACGCGCGCATAGGCCGTCTGCGTGGGCACGATCGGCGAATTTGCTTGCAATTGCTTAAAGAAATTGATGCCGGGATCGAGGTTGTCATACGTGCCGCCGAGCGCCAGATTCACGGCAATCACGCCCACTTGGCCGACTGCAGCGCTGGCTGGATTGAGATAGCCCACCATGCCTTTGTAATCGGCCTTGAGCAAATCTTGCCAGCTGCGGGGCACGGCTTTGCCGCGCAGGGCTTGGGTGTTCACAAAAATGCCAAGCGTGCCTGAATGAATGGTGAACCAGAAGCCATCGCTATCTTTTAGGCTGGTAGGAATTTCGTTCCAGCGCTGCGGGCGATAAGCTTGCACAATGCCAGCCGTGCGCGCTTGCGGGCCCACTTGCCCACCGAGATACACCACATCGGCCACGGGCTTTTCTTTTTCTGCAATCAAGGCGGCCAACGCTTGGCCTGAATTTTTGTTGTCGGGCGGCATTTGAATGCCTAGGCGCTGGTTGATGGTGCGCAGCATGCCGCCCCAATCGGCCCATTCGGGTGGGCAGTTGTAGCAGACGGCGCGGGCAGCTTGCGCCCATGCGGGTGTGATGCCTGCGAGCGCAGCTGCGCCTGCAAGGCCGAGAGCGTGACGACGTTTCATAATCAGTTCCTTTCGGGTTGAGTTGATAAAGGCATGCGAGAAAGAATTAGCGCAAAGCGGCCACGCTACCGCCCAGCCGCAAGGTGTGATGCAAAAGCGCGGGCCCAAGATACTGCTCGCCTTGTATGAGCTGCAGCAGCAGATCAACCGCCGTGCGGCCAATATCAAAGGTAGGCTGCACCACGGTCGTCAGCTCTGGGCTGAGCAATTGGCCGACGCGCACGCCATCAAATCCGGCGACTGATAAATCACCGGGCACATCAAAGCCCAGCAGCCGCGCATCGCGCATCACCGCCATGGCAATTTGATCGCTGGAGCAAAACAATGCTGTGGGGCGAGATCTAGAACTGAGCAAGTCTTGCAGCTCGCGCCGCGTGTCCGTTTGGTTGAAAGGCAGCTCCAGCGGAGCGACGGGCTCAAGCCCAGCAGCCAGCATGGCTTGCTTGTAACCATTGAAGCGCAGCCTAGAGCGATCAGATTGCCCAAAGCGCCCTGCAATCATACAAATGCTGCGATGCCCCTGCGCGATCAAATGCTGCACCATTTGCTGCGCGGCGAGTTGATTGTCTACGCTCACGCAAGGCCTGTGAATGGCAGCTTTCTTCTTACCTGTTGGGCGAGACATTTGGTTGAACACCAACACACAAGGCACGCCCTCCGCATCAAGCTTATCCAGCACCGGGCTGGAAGCTGCATCGGCCACCGTCAAGATCAAGCCATCTACGCGCTGGCGCAGCAAAGCTTCGCTGGCGGATTCCTCTGCTAACGGGTCATAGTCTGTGGTGCTCAGCACAATGGAGTGCTCGGCGAGCCGCGCAGCAGTCTCGATGCTTTGCAAGCATTCGGCAAACACGGGATGAATCAAGGTGGGCAGCATCACGCCCAGCGTCTGCGTGCGCGAGGATCGCAAATTTCGCCCCATCAGATTCGGGCGGAAGCCTAAGCTGCGCGCCGCTTCCCACACCAACTCAGAGGTCGCAGGTTTGACAGAGCCAGACTCATTCAGCGCACGAGAGACCGTTGCAAGCGAAACCCCCGCCGATTCAGCCACATCTTTGATCGTGGCGCGCCGGCTTGGGTTCGTTTCAACTGTTTTGTCAATGAAGGTCATGATGCTCTGAATAGATGTAAACGTTTCCACTTTATCGAGCGGATATGACATCACCGTGACAAAACGCCCCGTCTTTTGGGGTCATTGATACTTCTTCTGCGTAGCTTCTTTCGACAGTCTCGTTTTGTGCGAGCCGCATGCCCGAAGCGGGATGGGTGATTAGCGCACCGTTGTTTACTCTTATTTTTATAGCACTTCACCCAATAAATACGCCGGCCACCTGCCTAAATCGCTTTATTTTTGTGGCTTCAATGCATCTAGCGTGAGATGCCGATACACATCCGCCTGCCCGCCGCGAAACGCAATACGGCTCTCCACCTTCGCGCCCAAGCGCTGCGCCACCGCATGTGAGGCCGCATTGTCGGTAGCGATGACGCTGACTGTCGTCTTCCAACCAAAATCCTCATAGACCGCTTGCAAAGCCCGCCGCGCCGCCTCCGTGGCATAGCCTTTGCCATGCTGCCCCGGAATCAAAGCCCAAGAGATCTCAGGCTCGGGAAACCCCTCTGGAAACCACATGCCGCAAAGCCCCACAAACGCGCCTGTATCTTTCACTTCCAACGCCCAAGGCCCATACCCGCGCAACATCCAATGCCCCGAATAAACCGCAAACTTTCGCCAAGCCTCATCACGCGAGCAAGGGCCGCCGTAGGGGCGAGAGACTTCAGATGCAAAGAACTGCGCCATAGATTCGAAATCTTCATTTCGAAAAGGGCGCAGCAGCAAGCGAGCGGACTCAAAACTAGGAATATTCAACATGGAAATTATTATCTGCGATGTGATTGACAGTCATTTAGCGCAGAATTCATTAAGAAAATCAGCTTAGATTGCACCAACATGCTCCCATCACTCGTCACCATCGCACTCCTTCACTGGGCTGTCTTACTCATTCCAGGATTTAACTTTGTACTGATCGGCCAGCTTGCCGCGGGTGGCTCTCGCCAAGCGGCTCTGGCCGCAGTCGTCGGTATGACGACTGCCACATTGATTTGGGCCACTCTTGCAGTCGCGGGCGTTGGTGCACTGTTTAGCGCACACCCTACGCTGCGCCTCGTTGCTCAATTCGCAGGCGGCCTTTATCTGCTCTATCTTGCCTATGGCTTGTTCGTTGCAGGGAGCAACCATGCGCCTGCCACAAGTAACGTCGTTGGCAGCCGCGCCGCATTTCGCGCAGGCTTTTTGACCAGTGCGCTCAACCCAAAGATTGCGCTTTTTTACGGCAGCGTATTTGCCACGGCGCTACCTACATCACCATCCGCATGGCATGTGCTGGCGGCAGTCACGCTGGTTTATGTGAATTCGTGGCTATGGCACGGAGGATTGGTGTTTGCGCTTTCGCGGCCCTCTATTCAAAGAGCTTACCTTGCCAATTACACAACCCTCACCAAAGTTTCAGCCGCTCTCGTCGGCGTATTTGGTATCCGACTCGTCGTGGCGGCCTACCAAGAAGCGCGCGCCCACCTTGCTTAGGCGCTTTGACTGCGCAAGCGCACATAGAAAATGGAGCGCGTGCTTGACCTAGAGTGCGCTCTATGAGATTTAATCCGAATCAGCCTGACCAAGGCGTAAATTTGGAGAAAAAACGATGAGCATTGAAAGCAACAAAATAATCGCGCTGGAGTTTTACAAACGCTTCTCAGCCAGTGACATCGAAGGCGTCATGGCCACGATGACCGACGATGCAACATTTTGGATTGCGGGCAAAGCGCAAGCCAATGCGCCTTCGGGTACTTTAACTAAGCCGCAGATCAAAGCACTATTTTTAGCCATGCTTGCGCGGCTCAAAAGTGGTTTGAAAATGACCGTGAAGAGCACGGTGGCACAAGGTGACAAGGTGGCGCTAGAAGTCGTCTCGTATGGGGAGCTCAAAGACGGCAATATTTACGATCAGCAATACCATGCCGTGATGGAAATGCGCGGTGGCAAAATCGCCTCCATTCGTGAATATTTGGATACGCAGCATGTGCAACAGGTGTGGTTTTCCAGCGAAAGTCAGGAGAATCAAAAATTGCTGGAACACGCGTTTGCACAGACGGCGCGGGGCGATGGTAGGGCATTTCTTGACGCTCTGGCTGATGATGCGGTTTGGCGCATCATCGGATCAACAGCGTGGTCGCAAACCTACTTGGGCAAGAAACGCATTGTGGAAAATTTGCTCAAACCACTGAACGCCCAATTTTCAACCCACAACACTATTGTTGCCCACCATTTCTTGTCAGCGGCTGAATATGTGGTGGTGCAAGCGCGCGGTAAAAACATGACCCGCGCTGGTAAGGAATACGAAAACAGTTATTGCTGGATTTTTAGATTCGCGCGCGGCAAGGTGGTTGAGCTAATGGAATACGCAGATACGGCGCTGATTGAAGCCTGCTTGACCTATCCTGCCAGCCATCCCGTCAGAACTTAAAGCACCTATGCCTACAAAATCCGTCACGCGCCTTCTGATTGGCGCATTTGCTGAGCAAACGAGCCACAGCGTTCACACCATTCGTTGGTATGAAGCGCAGGGTTTATTGCCTACCGTGCCACGCGATGCGCTTGGGCGGCGCGTGTATAGCCGGCGGCATGTGAGCTGGATGGAACTGATGGATCGGCTGAGGCTGAGCGGCATGTCAGTGGCTCAGCTCAAAGATTTCACAGCGCTTGCGCAGCAAGGCGGCGCTACTTTGCAGCCCACGCGGCAAATCTTACGGGCACACAAAATGATCATCGAGCAAAAGATTGTTGATTGGCAGCTTGCCTTAAAGCTCATAGAACAGAAGGTCGATTTCTACACACAGTGGATCGATGATGGGCAACGGCCTCCTAGCAAGCGACACCGTGGGGTCTAGCACAAGCCTTACAATAGCGCTGACGGGCCTTCCCGCATGGTGAAGCGGCCAACCGGGTCAGATGGGGAACCAAGCAGCCCTAACTGTAGAGTCAGTGCCGGGGTCAAGGCTCGTCACCTTTTTTTGAAAACGTCTGCACTCCGTTGAGTTCAGACGTTTTTTTATTCGCTAAGCCGCTTTGCGGAAAGTGAGGTTATAGCGAATACTTGACTCCTGCGACTGAGGGCGCACGCCGTGAAACACCAAGCGGGCACTGCCGCCCCAGACCATGACATCGCCGTCTTGCAGGTCGAATGATTTGACGGCGTCCGTTCGCTGTTGGCCGCCGAGCATGAATTTGGCAGTGGCGCCGATGGAGACGGACACGATGGGGGCGCTGAGATCTTGCTCGTTGCGGTCTTGATGCAAGCCCATTGCGGCACCCGCCTTATATCTATTGATGAGGCAGGAATCTGGCTCGAAGCTGGGCCAGCCGGCTGCGCTGGCGGCGCTCCTTGCGAGTCGCTTGAAATCGTGGGGCATCTGTGACCATGGGCATTTTGAAAGTGGATCGGTTGGCGTGTAGGCATAGCCTTGCTCACTGCTTGTCCAGCCGAGTGCGCCGCAGCTCGTCATGGCCACTGACATGCGCTGGCCGCCTTGGACGGTGTAATGCCGAAACGGCGCTTGGCCTGCGATGACATGGATGTGTTGGAGCAGCGCGGCGCTTTCGCAAAAGCTTTTGAGCAGCCACACATCAGTGGCGATTTGCAATGGTGGAGTGGGAAATAGCATGGCGGGCGAATGGATGACTTCGATCCTTCGACAATCTCAGGACAGGCCAAGCTCAGTCTGAACGGGATGGGCGCTTCAAATCTCTATGAGCGCGCCTAACGAGGTAATGAAAGCGGCCTTGACACTGCTGCTTGGATTCGCGGCTTGCACGGCGGCACGGTATTGCAGGAGCTGAGCTTTCAGCTCGGGCACGTGTTGCGGGGTGGGGTTGGATTTGTAGTCAATCACCCACCAAGTTTGTGTGGCGGTGTGCTTGACAAGGCGGTCTAGCCGCAATAACAGGCCATCATGCATGAGCTCGATTTCATTGGCTTGCCAATCAATCTGTTTTGCATCCCATATCCATGCGGCTTCGCTTTGCACAATGGTTTTTGAAATCTGAAGGGCTTGGGCGGCTTCGGTGTCATGGAGACCTTGGCCACGCGTAATCGCTGGTAGCCAAGCTGCGATGTCGATATCGCTTTTATAAAGCTCTAGCAGGCGGTGCATCGTGATGCCGATACGGGCGGAAGCGCTTGCATCAGCAGGCTTATTTACTACTGAATTCATAGCACGCTGCGTATATTCCATGCCGGCTACCGGCATATTTTTAACAAAGAATCGCGCAGAAACAGCCGTTGCATCGCGCTGCCCGGCAGGCGCTGCAAAATCACCATGCCACACTTCCTCTACAGCTTGCTCATCAGCTTGAGCCAGCGCATCTAGCCGCATCCAAGGGCACAACGGATTGGCTGCTTTATTCATCTCGTGACCGCTGAAGACGAGTTGCTGCTTGGCACGCGTCATGGCCACGTAGAGCGCATTGATCTCCTCACGAGCACGCTGCTCGCGCTCATGGATAAGCGCCTCGCGCACACATTCTGGCGCGCTGGCCTCAGAGCGCAGGAAGGCGAAAATCTGCGGTGCTTTGGCGCGGCCTGGCCAATCGACAAGCACTTCTAGCGGTTTGGGATTTTTAGCGACAGTCCAGGTGTCGAGCAACACAACGGTGTGCGCTTCCAAACCTTTTGCGCCGTGAATCGTCATGAGGCGTAGGGCATTCTGACTTGCTGATTGCGGTGTTTTGAGATGCGCTTTTTTGAGAATGCGCACCCAATCATGCGGCGTGAGGAATCGGCCGCTCTTGATCTCCAATGCAGCATGCAGCAAGGCTTGTAGGCTTTGCTGCACACGGGCTCTCAGCGGCGCGGGCGCTGCGGCCATCAAGCGCTCGGTCAGCGCGTATGTGTCGTAGATATTGCTGAGCGCATCGTGCGGTGGAAGGGTCTGCAGCCAATGCTGCATGATTTTTAATTTTTCAGCAGTTTTTAAAGCCAAATCGGCATCTAGCCGGCATAGATATTGCGCAAATTGCTCATTTTTTAATAGCACATCAAACCAGCTCAAGCCAGCAGCCTCTTCGCTTCTTGCCGCCTGCGCGAGCCCCATCAGATCATCGTCGTTCCAAGCAAACAGCGGCGATTTAAGTGCGCGAGCCAGCGCCAGATTGTTAGAGGGTGAGACGAGTGCATCCAGCAGCGCCACCACATCCTGCACTTCAGGCTGCTCAATCAGCGGTGTTTTCTCGGCGATTTGGCTGGCGATGCCGAGGGCGCGCAGGGCATCGCGCATGCGTGAGAGGCGGTCGCGTTGGCGGGCGAGCACCATGATGTCTTTGCTTTTCACGCCGCTATGGATTTGTGCGGCGAGCCAGCGCGCTGCCATCTCACATTCGGTATCCACTGCATGCTCTTCAGGATCGTCGCGTGGCTCATTTAAAGTGTCTCGCCAAATCAGCTCGGTGCTGACGTCTGGCTTGTTTGAACGCGGCACGAGGGGCAGGCGCAGCACGCGGCCTGCTTGGACGCTCTGCGTGGTGTGAATGCGGAAGTCGTAGGGCAATTCTGTGCTGGCTTGCGTCATCAGGGCATTCACCACATGCATCACGCCCTGGGCATTGCGCCGCGTGTGATCGCAGCTCAGTAGCGTGCCGCCCAGCCCTTCACACACAAAGCGCGTGGCCGCTTCAAACACTTGCGGCTCGGCTCGACGAAAACGATAAATGCTTTGCTTGGCATCGCCCACGATGAATACACTGGGTGGCTGGCTGCCCGCACCCACATAGCCCGAAAGCCAAGTCTCTAGCGCCTGCCATTGCAGCGGATTCGTGTCTTGAAACTCATCGATCAGCAAATGCTTGATCTGCGCATCCAGCCTCTGCTGCACCCAGCCGGAGAGCGCATCATCGCTCAGCAAATGCAGCGCAGCGCGCTCCAGATCGCCCATATCTACCCAGCCGCGCTCACGCTTGACATCAGCAAAGCAGGAATTGAGTGCGCGGCACAGTGCGGCCATACGCTGCTGATGCTGCCAAGCGGCATGCTGCTGCTGCGCTCGGCTAACACTCACACACAGATCTTGGGCAGCGCGAATACCCGCGATACCGGCTGCTTTATCGGAGAATTTTCGCGGTTCATCTTTGAGTGTGAGCAAGCAAATAGCCACTGAGCCCCAAGCATCTTTGCTTAAAACTTCCTGCAACTGTGCGCCTTTGTCTTTACACGTTTTTGAGTCAGCCGCTTTGAGTAAGTATGCCGCTCGCAGCAAAAATGCTTTCTCTTGCTCAAACTTTTGCAAAGGCTCATCAAGGCCAGCGAATGCGGGGAAAACGTCAGCAAACGGCCTAATGCTGCGATTGACCACACCCGCCTTATCGGCCAACTCAAACTCCACGCGCTTTGCCAGTGCATTGTCTAGCGCAGTCTGCACACCCCAGCGCCCGACGTCTTGCACAGCTTGGCGATACACCTGATGCAGCGCGGCATCCTTGAGCAGCAGTGCATGAAAGCGTGGCCAGAGCTCATCGACAGCTTGTTCGTCGTCTTCGAGCAGATCATAAGGCGAAGGCAGCCCAAGGCTTTGCACAATAGCCAAAGGCGCACTACGCAGGAGTTGCGCAAACCAACTGTGGAAAGTGCGGATCTGCACACTGCGCGGGTTTCGTAAAGTTTGCTGGTATAAATTTGATAGCAGCTCACGCAGATTACTCGCCGGCAAAGTGCTGTTTTGAAGAGCTATTTCGCTTGAAATTCCTCGTATCACCAACTCCCGAGCCAGCTTCGCATCATCCGCAGTGGAAAATTCAAGCAGCCACTCTTGCAACCTCTCCCGCATCTCGCCAGCAGCTTTCTTCGTGAAGGTGATTGCCAAGATTTCTTGTGGCTGGCTACCGGCGAGTAATGCGCGCACGATGCGTGAGACGAGCATCCATGTTTTGCCAGCGCCCGCGCAGGCTTGCACGACGATGGGGCGCTGCGGGTCGCAAGCAGCGGCATAGAACGCCTCGCTCGAGCAAGGCTGGCCGTTCATGGCGTAAGCAGCGATTGGCTCGCTCATACGCTGACTCCCGTTACTTCCGTTACTCCCGTTGCCCAAAAATCTTTCCGGCAAAGCCCCCGCGCCGCGCAATACTCGCAAGCCATACCCGCTCCAAGCGCAGGCAGCGCATGGCCTTCGCGCATTCTTTGCGCATCATCTTGCAAACCGATCAGCAACATGGGCACGGCAACATTAACTTCAGGCTGAGCAATCAAATCCGTCGCCTTCTCGCCCACAGCCAAATAAGCCGCGTTAACCTCCTGTTTGCCCAGCAGGGCTGCATAGAAGGTCAGCTGCGTGTCTTCCAGAGGTTCGGACACGCGTTTTTTAAGCGATTGGCTACTTTCTGTTTTGTAATCCATCACGAAATAATTCTGCGCTGCTGAGCCTGAGAGCACATCGACGCGATGATCCACACGATCTAAGCGGCCTTGCAACTTGAGGCCATTTTCAGTGTCTAGCTGTAAAGACGTTTCACTACTTTCAAACCGCCAACCTTGCGATTCATGCTCCGCTAACCATAGCAAATAGCTTTTGCGCAAGCGTGGCCAAGAAGCGGCGAAGGGCACAAAGCCAGGGTCTTGCGCAAGCACTTTGGATTCTTCGGCTGCGCAAGCGTCAAGTAACTCAGCATCTTGCCCGGCGTCTGTCTTCACATCGTCTCTTTGGGGCCTGCGAAGATGAAAGCTGCTAAGCACCGCATGCAGCCAAGCGCCGAAATCACGTTTTGAGATGTCTTCATCGAGCTCTTTGGATTCACTCAATTTCAGCAAACGCAACGCGAAAAAGCGATAAGGGCAGGCGCGCGCATCGGCATAACTACTCGCTGAGAAGCTGCGCGGCATGAGATCGCCGGCATCGCCGATGCTCGGCGCGGGCATCTGCATAGGCTGCGCCGCCACGCTTTTCTCGATCCGCGAATCGCTGCCCTCCTGCCACACATGCGTGGCTTGCCAGGCCTGCAGCAATGGGCTGGGCAGCAGGGTTTCATCGCCCTGCGCCTGCATAGACAGCACATCGACAGCAGGCACTTGCATGGCCCAAGCCCACACGTCGGTTTGCTCCTGCGCCAATTTCTCACGCGATGGCAAGCCCAGAGCTTCGCGCTGCGAGCGCGTCCACAAGCCGCCAGGCTCAGGTGCAAGAGGCAGGCGCTGCGCATCACAGCCGGCAAGCACAGCAGCGGCAAACGGGCGAGCGGCCATTTGTGCGAGCGGCAAGATAACAACTTGCACCTGACCATCTGGCGCAGGTGGCTTAAAGCTCGCGCCCTCCAGAGCCGTTTTCACCCACGTGCTGAATTCACTCAAACTCATGCGCGAAGCATCGCTTTGCACAATCGCGCTCACCTCAACATTCAAATGGAGCGCTTGCAGCATCTGCAAGCCAGCGCTATCACGCTGCAAGGTTTGCCATTGCCCGCTGCATTCCAAGGCAAGCTTGAGTGCACCAAGCCAAGCGA
Source organism: Comamonadaceae bacterium (assembly GCA_043777675.1). Lineage (GTDB taxonomy): Bacteria > Pseudomonadota > Gammaproteobacteria > Burkholderiales > Burkholderiaceae_C > JANMDU01. Next base: position 25,430 of record JAYWHR010000050.1, read on the forward strand.
TGATCGGGCGTGCGCTGTGCAAAGTTTGCAACACGACTCTTGGATCATGCGCTGTATCATTAACTATGAATTTGATAGCAGAAAGCGCATATTCTGTGCCGGCGATATCGCTGTTTTGTCCTCGAAGGGCGCCTTCCCAACGCTGTACGGCTTGCTCTGCTGCGCTGGTGTGTTTCAGCCAATCAAGCAGCGCATCGCCACCACCGTTGCGATGGCCAGAGGGCTGAGCAGCGCGCAGCAAGCTCATCAAAGAGGCGGCAGATCGCGTGGTCGATATGCGCCAGCCCGTCTCATCGGCAATTTGCACACCGCGCACATTCAGCATCGCGCTGATACGCCTCGTGGCCAGTCTGTCAATCGCCGGCAGCGCCACCGGTGTGCGCCCCGCTTCAATATGCGCGAGCACGCAAGCGGCAGCGCGCTGCGCAACGTCTTCTGCATCATCAGCACTTTGCACATGCAGCACGCCAACCTTCGCGTCAGGCAAATCCAGCCAGACAGGCTCTTTGCCACTCAGCGCAGACCAGCATGTCGCCAGCGTCTGCGTCAAAGCGTTCACCTGCACACCACGCACAACGATGAGCTGATCCACTTCAGCCAAGGCTGGTGGCAGCAGCAGCGCATCGCTGGCGTATGTTGATACCGCCGCCCATTCCAGCGCAATCCGCGCCACAGCTGCCTCATAAGCGGCAAACCCAGCATCGTTATTTTGCGCCACCACACCGCGCAAGCCCTCTGCCCATGCCGCGCGCTGCTTTGGCAAAACGGCAGCGGCAACGCCAGCAAGTTGTTGCGCCGTCTCCACCAGCAAGGGGGTGAGTACCGCCTGATGCTCGGAGAGGGCAGAACGAGCAAGCCAATTGCGCGCTCGCAAGCTATCCAGCCCCGCATCCAAGCTCACATCCCATACATCCGGCTCGAAAGGCGCAATCCGCTGCTGCCAACTCTTAGTCGTTTCAATACGTGGCAAAAATCCCGCGCTAGAAGTTTGCGCGGCCTGCCGCAGCAGCGCCTGCAATTGAAAGTACGGCAGCAACACCACGCAGCGAGAAGGGTGTGCGCCGGCGCGCTCCATTTCTTGCGCAATATTCAGCCACAGCCCAGCCCAGCCATGCGTTTTGGCTATTGCCGTCATAGCAAATGCCCGGCTAGGTTGGTTGCAAGATAAAACTTGGTTTCTGTCACAATGCCCACACTGTAATATGCATCGGCGCAAACCGACATACGAAAAACATTACTTAGAGAGAAACATCATGGCCAGCGACCTCATTAAACACATCACCGATGCCAGCTTCGAAGCCGACGTGCTGCAGGCCGACAAACCCGTTCTCGTCGATTTTTGGGCCGAATGGTGCGGCCCTTGCAAAATGATCGCTCCCGCCTTGGATGAAATGGCCGCTGCCTACAACGGTAAGCTCCAAATCACCAAAATGAATGTGGATGACAACCGCGATATCCCCGGCAAATTCGGCATCCGCGGCATTCCCACCCTCATGATCTTCAACAAAGGCCAGCTCGCCGCCACCAAAGTCGGCGCCATGAGCAAAGCCCAGCTCACTGCGTTTGTCGATCAAACCATTGCGGCTTGACAGACTACATCATGCGGCTCCAAGCCTAATTAAGCGCAGGCATACGCCACGATGCAGCGTGGCGTACGCCTTTAAGCTTTACAACGTAATTCTTTTGTCTTTCAAATAGTCGTTGTATTGCGCCAATGGTATGGCAGCCAAGCCGGCCGCACCGTTTTCATCCGTCCAACTGAGCATGGCGCTGTCCGGCGAGAGTTCAACTTCTACGGGCCCTAAGGGCACGACCAAAGCCGGGCCGTCGCCTGCTGTGTAGGTCAAGTGGTCGTTGATGGTGGCGTGTTCGGTCATTTCTGTTCCTCAATATAAAGCTCAAGCTGCCAGCGCGAATGCGGTGCAGCAACTTCGGTCAGGCTCATTGAAAGCTAAAGGGTCGTTGATGTATGTCAGATAACAGCCTGTATTGAAAGCCTGCTGCGCCCAACAGGCGCGCGTTGAAAATCAGCGCTGCTTTGACACTAATTCATCAAGTAGCCGGCGTATTTATTGCGCGAAGTGCTATGAAATGAGTAGCATACAACCGCTCAACCTTCGCTTAGCCTGCAGTGAACTTGTAGAAGGCCCCGTTATTAGCTTCTTCGCAAGTGAGCGGGTGCAATGACGTCTCTAGCGCTACAAAACCCTCAACGAGCTCAGCGCGAGAGAGAGCGCCGCCTGCGCAATCGCATTTAGCGAGATTGCCAATCTATTGGATCACGCTGGCCATGAAAGACTGCCAAAACCTCAATATGGTTTTTTGAGACCCTGTAAAGGATGCCATATGGGAAGCGTTTGGCCAACAATCGCCTGATGTCTTTGTGAACTACCGGGTAACGCAAAGGATGGTTGGCGATTAAGCTCAAACAGCGATCAATCTCTGCAAGAAATTCTTATTCTAGTCCGGGCTTTCGGGCGTGATACCAAGCTGTCGCATCGCTGATTTCAAGGCTGGCTGCAGCCTGAAACTTCAGGCTCTGGCTCATTGACCAATGCGAGCGAGTGCCTGCGACTTCACTTCATCCCAAGGAAGCAATTTTTCTGGGTGCAAATCAGCATCCGCAGCACGTCTGTCAAGCTCATGCTTTTGTGCGGCAGTTAGCTGGATGTCAGCTTCATCTTCAGAGAACTGATCCCACAGCACCTCCATCAGCTGCAAACGGTCTTGGGGGCTGAGTTGGCGGGTTTGTTGAAGCAGTTGAGCATTCATGAGCGTAGTTTACCGGGCTAGCAATTGAGGTTCAAGCCTTCTCTGCAATCGCTTGTCTGATCAACGCAATCGCCTCTGCCATCGGCATGACCGTCCCCTGCGTCGCCCCACGCGCGCGAACAGCAATCGTGCCGGCTTCTACTTCGCGGTGGCCCATGACTAAGATGTAGGGCACTTTTTGTGCGGCGTTTTCTGCGATTTTGCGAGTGATCTTTTCGCCGCGTGTGTCGGTGGCAACACGCAATCCGGCGGCGCGTAATTGCGCGGCAACCGTACCAACATAATCAGCCTGCGCATCGGTAATGTTGCAAACCACCGCTTGCACAGGCGCGAGCCAAACGGGCAAAGCGCCTGCGTGTTGCTCGATCAAGATGCCAATGAAGCGCTCTAAACTGCCGACGATGGCGCGGTGCAACATGAGGGGGTGTTTGCGCACGCCATCGCTATCGACAAATTCTGCGCCTAAGCGCTCGGGCATGTTCGGGTCGACTTGAATCGTGCCGCATTGCCAGGGGCGGCCCAGCGCGTCTTTAAGCGTGTATTCGATCTTCGGGCCGTAGAAAGCGCCCTCGCCCGGTAGGTATTCAAAATCGCAGCCGCTGGCTTTCAAGCCGGCAGCAAGCGCGGCTTCGGCTTTGTCCCAGCTCTCCTCGGAGCCAATGCGCTTTTCTGGGCGTGTGGAGAGCTTGTAGATGATATTTTCAAAGCCGAAATCAGCATAGACTTTTTGCAGCAGCGTGGTAAACGCGATCACCTCAGCTTGGATTTGATCTTCCGTGCAGAAGATGTGGCCGTCATCCTGCGTGAACGCGCGCACGCGCATGATGCCGTGCAGGCCGCCGGTGGGCTCGTTGCGATGACATTGGCCAAATTCGCCAAAGCGCAACGGCAAATCGCGGTAGCTCTTGATGCCTTGCTTAAAGATCAAGATATGGCCAGGGCAATTCATCGGCTTCAAAGCGTAATCACGCTTTTCGCTCTCGGTGACAAACATGTTTTCGCGGTATTTATCCCAATGGCCGGTTTTCTCCCACAGGCTTTGATCCAAAATCTGCGGGCCTTTGACTTCTTGATACCCATTGTCTACATACACACGGCGCATGTATTGCTCGACTTGCTGCCAGAGCGTCCAGCCCTTGGGATGCCAGAAAATAGTGCCGGGGCTGTGCTCATCGATGTGAAAAAGATCCAGCTCTTTGCCGAGCTTGCGGTGATCGCGCTTTTCGGCTTCTTCCAGCATGGTGAGATGCTGCGCGAGATCTTCTTTGCTCGCGAAAGCCACGCCATACACGCGCTGCAGCATTTCATTGCGATGATCACCGCGCCAATATGCGCCGGCGAGCTTCATGAGCTTGAAGAATTTCAGCTTGCCAGTGGATGGGACGTGAGGGCCACGGCAAAGGTCTTCAAAATTGCCTTCTTTGTAAAGGCTGACTTCTTCACCTGCAGGAATGCTGCCGATGATCTCGGCTTTGTAATGCTCACCCTGTGCTTTGAAATGTGCAATCGCCTCATCGCGCGGGAGAGTGCGGCGCGTGACTTTTTCATCCTTGGCGGCGAGCTCCATCATCTTTTTTTCCATCGCGGCCAAGTCATCAGGCGTGAATGGGCGCTTGTAGGAAAAATCGTAGAAAAAGCCGTGTTCAATCACCGGGCCAATCGTCACTTGCGCATCGGGGAACAGCTCTTTCACGGCATAAGCCAGCAAATGCGCAGTGGAGTGGCGAATCATCTCTAGGCCGTCGGCATCTTTGGCGGTGATGATGGAGAGCTTGGCATCTTGCGTGATCGAATGGCTCGCATCAACCAACACATCATTAACTTTGCCACCGAGTGCAGCTTTCGCCAAGCCAGCGCCAATGCTTGAAGCGACATCAAACACAGTGACCGCGCTTTGCTCAAAACTGCGCGCAGAGCCGTCGGGGAGCGTGATATTGATCATGAGAGAGAACCTACAAGGAAGTAAAAAAGGCAATAAAAAAGCGGCTTGGGAGAAGCCGCTTACTATAAATTTAGTAGCACTCAGCGCATATTTTACGCCGGCTTCTGCCCAAAAAGGCATGAAAAACGAGGGGTAGTTCGCGGTGTCATAACCTGCTGCGCCTTTCCCTTGACTTGTGCGTTAGTAGTATTCATTCCTAAGATTTTATCAGCGTGGCAACCGATGCTGGCATGATCCTGCTGACACCACGTTGTCAGGAGCGTGGCGGCAAACTATCATGGCACTCGATTGGAGTGATTGAACAGGAGAATATGATGCAACATGCAGTTAATTGGTTTGAAATTCCCGTGGCTGATTTGAGTCGTGCGATTGTGTTTTATGAGGCCATGACAGACACGAAACTGCGCAGAGAAGCTTTTGGTGCGCCAGGCGAGGAAATGGCCATTTTTCAGGTGGATTCAGAAGAAAGCGGTATCAGCGGCTGCTTGCTCTCCAGCCCCGATGCCAAGCCCGCACAAGCGGGCTCAACGGTCTATCTCAACGCCGAGCCAAGCATTGATGCATGGATTGATCGCGCACAAAAAGCCGGTGCAAAAATCATCACTCCTAAAACAGCGCTTCCGCCCGGCATGGGCTTTTTTGCGCACATCTTGGACAGCGAAGGCAATCGCGTGGGCTTACATGCGCTTGCCTAAGTTGTGATGCGCCGCGCAGATCGCCTCTTCCAAATCGTTCAGCTGATCCGTGGCCGCCGTTTAACGACGGCGGCTTGGTTGGCTGAGCGATTGGAAATTTCTGAGCGCACGGTGTACCGCGATGTGGCAGATTTGCAGCGGCAAGGTGTGCCGCTGGAGGGCGAGGCGGGCGTGGGTTATCAAATGGGCAAGGGCTTTGATTTGCCGCCATTGATGTTTTCCAATGATGAGGCGCAAGCCTTGGTGGCGGCTGTGCGGATTGCGCAGACTTGGCTTGATCCAAAGTTGGCAGCGAGCAGCCAAGACGCTCTGTCTCGCGTCATCAGTGTGTTGCCAGCGTCAGCTCGCGCGGCGGCGGAGAGTTTGGTGGTGATGGTGCCGCCTGTGGGCTTGGAGCCAGGTGTGCAGAATGTATTGCAGCAGTTGCGTGAGGCCGCGCAGCACAAGCAATACTGCCAGATCAGTTACCGGGATGCGGCAGAGCTTCGCAGCGAGCGCCGAGTGCGCCCGCTTGGGGTGTTTTACTGGGGCAAGGTGTGGACACTGGGAGCTTGGTGCGAAGCGCGACAAAATTTTCGGAGTTTTCGTGTGGATCGGATCGAGGCGCTAGAAGTTAAAACCGAGCATTTCGCAGACGATGCTGGCAAGACGCTCAGCGATTTACTGCGCTATGTCGAAGCGGAGCATCAGTAATTCAATTTTTGAGCCAACGCAGCAAATGCTTGGCCACTTCCTTGCTTCCTAACAACTCAAAATGATCGGTTTGATAGACCACAGCTTGGCGCGTGGCGGGGATGACAAGGGGAAGCCCTAGCGCAGGCTTATCGTCTTGGGCTAACGCGCTTGTGACGGGAACGAGGCCGTCGCCGAGCAGGCGTTTCAAAGGAGATGTCAGGTCGGGTTTGTCTTTGGAAGCGGGCGCCTTTTGCTTTGTGCAAGCCAGCGTGTAGAGCTTCACATGCTTAGGCCAGAGCGGCAGCTCGCCCGAGGGCGTGACACAGCCATTGCGCAAGCCCTGAATACCTGCGCTGCGCACCAAGCCAAGCCGCGCGAAAGGTGCGGTGTACGGGCTGATGCCGAGCACATAATCTACGCCCCGCCCAGCGCGCTCCAGCGGTGCGCCGGCGTGAGGCGTGCCAAGTGTCATCAGCTTGCTTAGTTTTTTAAGCCAAGACTTTTTCGATTGCATGGCGTGATGGCAAGCGCTACGCGCGAGTAGCCCGCCCATGCTGTGGCCGATGATCACGAGCTCTGAGATGGGCACAGGCCAGCTTGCCAAGGTGCGCTCCAGAAGCTCGTCGAAATCCGCGCCGTTTTCAGCAATAGGGCGCCCCGTGTTGTAGTGCAGATAAATCGGATCGTAGCCCCGCTGCTCAGCGAGCATCGCGCCATGATCATGCCCATCGCGAAGCCACTGCAAATCATTCATGCACAGGCCATGCACGAGGATGAGCAGCTTGCCGTTTGTTTGTTTTGAAGGCTGCAAAGGCATGCCTTGCTGGCGAAATTGCATCTCGATGGCCAGCGGATTTGTCGTTGCAGCAAGCGTATCGCCCAACACGCCATTGACAGCCGCTCGCACCGTTTCGCGGTAAGGCTCAGCAGATTTCAGCTTGAGCTTGGAGGCAAGTTGCCGAGATGCGGGGGCGAGCGCTTTGGAGACGACTGGCAGTTGCGCCACATCCAAGCCTCGATCAATGCCCCAGCCCACCAAGCCTGTCACGCCGCGCACGCTTTTGTAAACGAGACCGGTGATGCCGCGCGTCCTCGTTGGCTTGGCTTCTTTACTTTTCAGAGGCAGCGCAAGATGAGATATCGCGCCATGCATCTCCTCCACCAAATCCGTGATGCCCTGCACGGCAGAAATAGCCAAAGCGCTGGTGCCGCGCACGGTGCTGAGTTCGTTGTTCAAAGAGTGAATTTTTTGAGGCATAGAGAGAGCATACGCCCACAAGCCATCAATGCTTTGGCGGCTTCTGCCAGCACGCCAATGCTGAGCCGAGCCATAAAATCAAAGCCGACAGCCCTAGGCCTGCCTGCAAGCCGCCCGCGCCATCTGCAATCCATCCCACCAGCGCTGGGCCCACCATTTGCCCGGCTGCGAAGACGATGGTGAACAGTGCAATGCCTTGCGCCCATTGATGAGCTGGCCATTGATGTCGCACGAGGGCTGTGGTGGCGCCCACCACTTGTAGGAAGCATGCGCCAAACAGCAGGCCAGAGGCCAGCATCCAAGCGTATGAATGCAAGAGCGCGGCCATCATCGTAGCCACGCCCAGCAAGCCATTGAGCACAGCCAGCGGCCTGCCGCCAGTGTGCCTCAGCAAGCGCGCCCATAGCGGCGCAGAGAGCATGCAGGCGATGCCCAGCAGGGTGTAAAACAGCGTGATCTGTGCGGCGGAGCTGCCTTGGCTTTGCAGCAACGCGATCACGAAGGTCATGTAGCCGATGTAGCCCATGCCAAAGCAGCTGTAGGCCGCAAGCGCGGGCAGCAGATGCCGCCAGAGTGGCTCTGCTTGGCTTGTATTCAGAGCCGCTTGCGCTGCGCCAGCTCGCCCGGCTTGCAGCCAAGGCTGCATCACCCGCGCTGGCCACAGCAGCGCTGCTGTGGCCAGGACGCAACCCACAGCGAGCGCCCACCAGCCCCAAGCCCAAGGCGCAAATTGCGAGCTTTCACTTTTTGCCACCCAATCCATGACCGCAGGCACACTCAGTGCAGACACCGTGATTCCCAAGCCCGCGCCAGCGTAATACATCCCAATCAACAAGCCGCTTCGCTCAGGCGAGCGTGCGCCCAACTGCGCCGCCAAAATCCCACCCGTCATAAACACCCAAGCACTGCTGACTCCCGCAAGCGCACGCAGCAGCATCCAAACGCTGGTGTCGCGGAAAAATCCAGAAAGTGCCATCCAGATGCACGAGAGCACAGCGCCAGCCAAGAAAACCCGCGTGGCATCCACGCGCCGCAGCAGCCATGGTGCGGTGAGCGCGCCGATCAGATAGCCCGCGGCATTGGCGGTGTTGAGCGCGCCAGCGAGCGCATAGCTCCATTGCAAATCTTGCCGCATGGCAGGCAGCAGCAGGCCATAAGCAAAGCGCGCCAGCCCCAAGGAGAGCGCCGCGCCCAGAGAAATAGCCAAAGCCAACGCGATCAAGCGGGAGGGGGCGATGTCAGATCCGGGGTTGGAGTCGGGGTGCATGAAAACCCATCATAAGCGCCCGCCTTGCGGCTTGCGAAGGTGACAGCCGGGCTTGCGAGAGCCGCCTAGAATGTCTGAATGAACACCCAAACCTTCCTGGTCAAAAAATCCGATATTTCGCAAACGCAACTCCTCTCCAGCGAATCCGTAGTATTACAAACTGGCCAAGTGCGCCTGCGCATCGATGTGTTTTCCCTAACGGCTAACAACATCACCTACGCCAGCTTCGGCGCGGCCATGAAGTATTGGGATTTTTATCCAAGGGGCGATGATTGGGGCGTGATCCCGGTGTGGGGCTTTGCTGATGTGACGCAATCGCTGTGCGAAGGCATTGCTGTAGGGCAGCGCTTTTATGGGTATTACCCCATGGCCGGCGATGTGACGCTCACGCCTGCTCGCGTCTCGCCAGCAGGCTTCTCAGTTAGCGATGGGCCGCGCGGCAAGCTCGCTGCCGTGTACAACAGCTACACCAACTGCGCGGCCGATCCCTTCTATGCGCATGGCAGCGAAGCCGTGCAATGCTTGCTGCGCCCGCTCTTCATCACAAGCTGGTTGATTGATGATTTTCTCTGCGACAACAGCTTCTTCAACTCCGAGGCAGTCTTGCTCTCCAGCGCATCGAGCAAGACGGCCTATGGCACGGCGTTTTGCTTGGCGCAGAGGCCAGCAGCCCAGCGCCCCAAGATCATTGGGCTTACATCGCCTGGCAACGTAGCTTTCAGCGAATCGCTGGGCTGCTATGACCAGATCATCACCTACGACCAGCTAGAAACTTTAAGTGCCACCCTACCCTGCACCTATGTGGATATGGCAGGCAATACTGCGCTGCGCCTTCGCATTCATACGCATTTCAAAGAGCTTAAATACAGCTGCTCCGTGGGCGGCACGCATGTGCAAGAGTTGGGCGGCGCAAAAGGCTTACCCGGCCCCAAAGCCACGCTGTTTTTCGCACCTGCGCAAATTGCCAAGCGGCGCGACGATTGGGGCGGCGCGCTGCTCAATCAGCGCTTGGTTCAAAGTTGGCAAGCCTTTGCGCAGCGAGTAACGCAGCCCGGCGCGACTTGGATGGATGTAGAAACTCACACGTCTGCCAGCGCCAATGCAGCGTATGCGAGCCTGCTCAAAGGGCAGCTCAGCCCTCGCAGCGGGCAAGTCTGGGCACTATTAATTTGATAGCTGCTCGCGTATTAAATACGCCGGCTATCAGCCATTTTTCTTCCAAAAAAAACTGCTCAGCAGCGATTGAAAGCAACCAACCATGTTCTCCGGATTTGAATCGCGTACTGTGAATGTGAATGGCATCGAGATCGCCTGCGTGATCAAAGGCCAAGGCCCCGCTGTGCTCATGCTGCATGGCTTTCCGCAAACGAAAGCCATGTGGTCACGCATCGCGCCGCTGCTCGCTGAGCGCTTCACAGTCGTCTGCGCCGATCTGCGCGGTTATGGCGATTCTGCGCATCCGCCTTGCTTGCCCGATGCAAGCAATTACAGCTTTCGCGCAATGGCTGCAGATCAAGTGGGTCTGATGCGCGCTCTAGGCTTTGAAACCTTTCACCTGATCGGCCACGATCGCGGCGCCCGCACTGCGCATCGCTTAGCGCTCGATCATCCAAGCGCCGTGAAATCGCTCACCGTGATGGATATCGTACCCGCCACCGAGCTGTTTTTAAACGTCACACGGCAAGTAGCCGGCGCTTATTGGCATTGGTTTTTCCTCTCGCAACCTGCACCCTTCCCCGAGCGCATGATCGGCGCTGATCCTGATTTCTTTTATGAGACTTGCCTGCTGGGCTGGGGTGGCGCGAAACTTGTCGATTTCGATGCCGATCAACTCGCAGATTACCGCCGCTGTTGGAACAAACCCAGCATGATCCAAGGCTCGTGTGGCGATTACCGCGCTGCGGCGAGTGTAGATTTGGCGAATGATCAAGCGGATATCGATGCGACAGTGAATTGCCCGAGCCTCGTGTTCTACGGCGAGCATGGCGTGATGAACAAGCTCTACGATATTCCCGCGCAGTGGAGCAAGCGTCTGCCCAACATGCAAAGTGCCTCGCTTCCCGGCGGGCATTTCTTTCCAGACATGCGCCCGCAAGAGACAGCGAAAATTTTGCTGGATTTCATCTCACAGCATTCACTATTAAATGGTGAGTTCAAGTACGAACTGCGTGAGAGCCAAGTTCATAGTGTAAGTTTAATCATCGGTAGGTCAAAGAAGACCTCGTGAGGCGTTCTCCAGCC
>JAYWHR010000051.1:0-108553 GCA_043777675.1 Comamonadaceae bacterium
GCCGCACTCGCGATCAAGCGCACGTCAAGCGCGCGTCAAACGCACAAGAAACGCAGCGCGGCATCGAGGTGCTCGGTCGGGCTGCGCTTGAAGCCAGAGCGTGCATAACGCTGCAAGCGGCCTACCGCAAACGAAGTCAATACCGACGCCTGAGCTTGGGCATCCGCGGTTGGCGCAAGCGCGCCCTGGGCCTCGGCCGCGAGGCGCAAGCATTGCCGCATCTGCGCTTCGATGCGGTCGAAGAATTGATTCATGCGGGCGAGCAGGCGGTCGTTTTCGAACACCAAGGCATCGCCCACCATCACGCGGGTCATGCCCGGGTTCTTCTCGCCAAACTGCAGCAGCGCCGTGAGCATCAGGCTCACCTGCGCCTGCGCTTCAGCCTCGCGCTCGGCGATCTGGTTGATCAGGGTGTACACGCTTTGCTCGACGAACTCGATCAGCCCTTCGAACATTTGCGCCTTGCTCGCAAAGTGGCGATAGAGCGCCGCCTCCGAAACGCCAAGTTGCGCAGCCAACGCCGCAGTGGTGATGCGCTCGGCGCCAGGTTGCTCAAGCATGCCGGCCAGCGTGTGGAGGATTTGCACTCGGCGCTCGCCGGGCTTCGGGCGCTTGCGCGCGGGCGCCATCACAGCGGCTGGCACTGCAGCAGGTGTGGCGCCTGGCACGCCCAAGACAGACACGAGCGGCGCGAGCGGTGTGAGAACGCTATCCGTCGCAACCGGCTCGACAACGCTCAGCGGTTCGGTGGGAAAGGTCATCGGAAGGCGCGCAGTGCTTGGAGCGTTTTGATTCTGGCACACACATATGCGGGCTTCGGGCAGCGGTGAACGCCCGGTGCGCGCGGCTTTTTGCCGTGGTTGATGCCCGCCTGCATCGGCCCGCGATAGCGCCCGTCCAGGTAGCGCTGCATCCACGCCGTCTTCATGCCGCATCGCCTTGCGCCCTTCTGATGCTCAAGCGTGTCTTCGACCAGCACGCAGTCCGATGGCCGCACCTTCAGCCGCGCCGCAATGTTGCGAAACATGCGTGCATCGGGCTTGGGCCGCAGGTGGCCGAACATGGTCATGTCTTCGATGCTGATGACGCCATCAAAGCGGCGGCCAAGGTCGAGCGCAGCGAGCACGCGCAGGGCATAGGCTCGCGGCGCGTTGGTCAAGATGAACTTGCGCCCGGGCAGCTGGGCCAGCGCCGCGCGGTCATGCGCGCTGGTGCGCAGGCGCTGCTCGAGGCCGGGCAGCCGGTGCGTCTGATGCAAGAAGTGCCGCGCGTCGACGCGGTGATGGCGTACCAAGCCGAGCAAGGTGGCGCCATAGTGATTCCAGTAGTGCTGGCGAAGCTTGGAGGCGCCGTCGGCCGAGAGCCCGAGCTGGGCGACCATGTAGTCGGTCATCGCCTGGTTTGTCTCGCCGAAGGCGGCGTGGCTGGCGTCGTGCAAGGTGTTGTCGAGGTCGAACAGCCAAACACGGCGCGAGTGAGCGGTTTTCACAGTGGTCATGACGAGCGCATCTCCGGTGGCGACTGGCGCTGACTTAAGCCCGCGATGCTCCCCATCAACAGCGCACCACCCAGCCATTGCCAAGCACTCAATTGCTCGCCAAGCAAGAGGGCCGACAAGGCCACGGCAGTCAACGGCTCGACCAGCGTAGCCACCGTCAACGCCGTTGGCGTGAGCCGCGCGGCACCCCAGCTGAACGCAAGCAAGGCAAGCGCCGCGGTCACGACGCCGAGGTAGAGAAACCAGGCTTCGGGCGGCACCCCGGCCGGCCAGGCGATGGGGCGATAGAACGCCGAGAGCCCCATCACGGCCGCAGCAACAACCGTCAAACACGTCGTCATCGGCCCGGCGCCAAGCCGCTGCGAAAGCCGGCCGCTGACCAGCGTGAAGGCCGCATAAAGCATCGCTGACGCCACCGAAAAACCCACGCCGGCGAGCATCGTGGCGGTGGATAGCTCAGCAGTCGAGCCACCATGCAGGCCGACGATCAGCGCGGTGCCCGCCAAGGCCGCGGTGAGCAAGATCAGCAGTGCGGCATCGGCACGCTCCTGGCCACGCGCGATCGCCACCACCGTCACCAGCACCGGCGGCAAGCACAACGCAATCAAGGTTGGGATCGATGCGCCTATGCGCTCGATGCCTAAAAACCAGCACAACACATAGAGCGCCATGCAGATGCCGGACGCGAGCACGAGTGCGAGCTGCGGCCTCACCGCCCGCCACAGCGCTGGCCTGCCAAACACCGCCAGCAACACCACCGCGCCAACGACAAACCGCCAAAACGAGATCGTCTCCGGCGTGAAGCCGTGGCGCCGAATCAGCAGATTGACGACGAGTGCCCCTGTGCCCCACAAGGCTCCGGCGCCACAAGCCGCCAGCAGCGCTGCGGTGGAGTGATCACCCTTCACGCTGAGAACCAGCGGGCCGACGTACCCGTCGGACGGGGGGCCCCAACAAGCGGGCCGAGCGCCGGGCCGCCCCAAGCCGGCCCGCACCCCCTCGGGGGGTCGGCCGACGTACCCGTCGGACGGGGGGCCCCATTCACCTCGAGCGAATCATCGTCCCGTAGGCTTGATCCGTTAAAACTTCGAGCAGCATCGCATGCGGCACGCGGCCATCGATGATGTGAACGGTGTTGACGCCGTTCTTCGCGGCATCGAGCGCCGAGCCGATCTTCGGCAGCATGCCGCCGCTGATCGTTCCGTCGGCGAAGAGCTCGTCGATCTCGCGGGCGGAGAGGTCGGTCAGCAGATTGCCTTGTTTGTCGAGAACGCCGGGCGTGTTGGTCAGCATCATCAGCTTTTCGGCTTTGAGCACCTCGGCGAGCTTGCCCGCGACGACGTCGGCATTGATGTTGTAGTTCTCGTTGTTGCTGCCGAAGCCGAGCGGCGAGATGACCGGGATGAACTGATCGTCTTGCAGCGCACGCACGACGCTCGGGTCGATCGATTCAATCTCGCCGACGTTGCCCACGTCATGCACGACGTTCGGGTCTTTGAGGTCAACCATCTTCAGCTTGCGCGCGCGGATCAAGCCACCATCGCGGCCGGTCAGCCCCACCGCCTTGCCGCCAGCCACGTTGATGAGGCCAACGATGTCTTGCTGAACCTGGCCCGCCAGCACCCACTCGACGACTTCCATCGTTTCGTCGTCCGTCACGCGCATGCCTTGAATGAAGGTGCCCTTCTTGCCGAGCTTGGCCAGCGCCTCTTCGATCTGCGGCCCGCCGCCGTGCACGACGACTGGGTTCATGCCGACGAGCTTCAAGAGCACCACGTCTTCGGCGAAGTCTTGTTGCAGCGCGGGGTCGGTCATCGCGTTGCCGCCGTATTTGATGACGATGGTTTTGCCATGAAACTTGCGAATGTAAGGCAGCGCCTGCGCAAGAATTTCCGCTTTGTCGCGTGGGGCAATATAAGTGATGTCGGGGGTGGTGGTCATGGCGGAAAAAACAGAGTTGGCGTATTGTAGAAGGCTTACAAGGGCAACCAACACTGCTGAACGCGCCTAAAGTGTGCGTTCAACCTGCACTGAGTGAAGCCAGACCAACGAAGACTTCCTCGCAAATTCTGCAATAAAACACGCCAAGCCCTTCGCTACGCCACTTTGAGGTGCGGTTTGTGATCAAGCAATGCGTAAATAGCAGGGAGCATTTTTATGGCGGCTTGACGGCCTTGCTCTACCAAATATGGCATAGCTTCAGTGTCAAATAGCCCAATGCGCCGCTCCAGTGTTGGCTCAATCCGTAACAGCCGCATGCCATTAGATCTTGCAGCAGCAAGGCGCGCATTCATCAAATTATTCGTCATTGAAGAAGTAACTTGCGCCAATAAGCGAGAGGCGTTGTTGACGCGCTGGGGCATGGGGGCATCAAAACCAAGCGCGAGCACCACGTTCGCATCTTGAGCTGCACTGACTGGCAAAGGATCTGAGACGAACCCGTCGCAAATGCGTTGTCCATTGATATAGTGCGGCGCAAACATAAATGGCATAGCAATACTAGCGCGTAATGCGTCAACTAATCTTCCCTGTCCAATGATCACAGCATGCCCTGTGCTTGCATCGGTCGCTGTGACACGCAGCGGAATTTTCAAATCCTCGATATTGACATCACCAAAAGCACACTTTAGTCGATTGAGTATCAAATGATCATTGCGCAATGAAAAGTCTGCATTGAATTTTCCCAACCGTGGCCACACCATTTGCGCAATAGCGCACCAACGATGACTTTTCGTCACTTCAGCCGTCCACAAAGTAGTCGCAATCTCAACTGCTTTGCTCGCTGAGTGACCTGTTGAAATCAATGCCCCGAACAACGCCCCTGCACTGCACCCGACGATTAAATCTGGCGCAATGCCTTCGCGCCAAAGAACCTCAGTCACACCTAACGCTGCGATGCTCCTCACGCCTCCGCTGCCAAGAACCAAGGCTAACTCTGGTTGAGATGATTTAAGCATGGCGACCAACCAGCAACTGCTTGACCAGACCCCTGCATAACTCAATGTGATGCCGCAGGTAGGCCGAAGGCAATTGTGCGGAGATACCCCAAGTTTTCCTTGGTGAGCGCACCATCAACTCTGCGTGCACCATGCTTTCATCAAGAATATCGGGCGTGCAGCAAAATTGAAGGCGCTTCATCAAAGCCAGCATCGGGCAGTTCTCGGCCAAGATATCACCATGAAGCCAGCATAACCCTCGATAGCCAGCCGCCGCGATGAGGGTGCGCATGGCATGCTCGGCTAGCCCAAATCTCTGCCAGTGATCTTCAACCACAATGGAAAATTCAGCACTATCGTCCGCAGAATTTTTATCAACAACATACCTCGCATCGGCGATGATATGTTCACGCTCATCAATTTTCGTTGTCAATACAAATGCAACATGGTGCTTCTGATCAACGCAGCTCATGTAGTGCGATTGATTTGCCGGTAGATGATGAACGCCAGCATGAAAGCGATAGTATTTCGCCCTTGAAGAAAGGCGCTCAACCATCGCGTTGAGCATCGGGCCATCTTGTGGCTGCACAGGACGCATGACAATTCTTGCGCCACTATTTAAAAGCCAAGCCTCAATAAATTCATGAGGTTTTCTTTTGTAGAAATTAAGGTTGATTTGACTTTCACCACTGCTAGTTTTCATTGAGAGGCTCCTCGATTTTGCTACGCGTCAAAGTTTGACCGTTTCATAGCGTATCGGGCACTCACTTTGTTAACCAGTTACCAAAGTCACTGTAACTGTGTTGTTACTTGTATATAAATTTCTTCAACTAAATCATGTATTTTCACCGGCTTGTAAAGAACACGAATACCGCTCTCTAGTGCTTGGCGCACGCGCTCTGGTGCGGTATCGCCAGTGACAAGAAGTGCTGGGATGTGTCTGTTGAGTTGAATACGAAGTTGGTTGACTAAAGCAATACCATCCTCATGGTCTCTTAAGCGAAAATCTGAAATAACGATATTGAGTGGTTGTCCTGCCTCGTCCATCGTCTTGACTATGTCGCAGGCGCTGTCAATACCATCCGCAACAGCAACATGCATGCCATATAAGCTCAGTGATGCTGCGGTACTGACACGAACGTTTTCTTCATCATCGACGACCAAGACATGCAACCCGGTCAAAACGCTTAAAGTGGCATGAGTGGGGTAACGAATCGGTAAGGCCACAAACTTGACCGGCTGCACAGCACGAGGCAGCAACAGTTTAAATACAGTGCCACTTTGAGGGCGAGATTTAACATCTAACGGAATCTGCATCAAATTAGATAGTCGCTGAACAATCGCTAACCCCATGCCTAAGCCCATAGAGCGATCTCGTTCGCGGTTGCCGGCTTGATAAAACTCGTCGAATATATGCGGAAGCTCATGTTGAGCAATACCGCTGCCCGTGTCCCATACTTCGAGGCTCACATGGTTGCCAACCGTTCTGGCCACAACGACGACGCCACCATTGGCCGTAAATTTCAGAGAGTTATGGATGAGATTGCCTAACAGGCGCTCTAACAACGCTATATCGGCCAGCACCCATTTGTTGCCGGGTTTAAAGCGCAAACTAAGCCCTTGACTCTCTGCTTGGCGGCCAAAGCTGGTTTGCAGTTTACGAAATAAATCACCTAAGGAGGTTTTTTGAGTATTAACATGCACCACGCCTGCGTCAAGCTTGGAGACATCAAGCATGTAGCTAAACGACTCTTCTAGGGCATCGACACATTGCATTAAGTTGCTGGCGATCACCTCGTCGGGTGTATTTTTGAGTTTGTGAAGAAGCGTCGAGCCGAACAGCCCTAAAGAATGCAAAGGCTGCCGCAGATCATGGCTGGCCGAAGCGAAGAAGCGGGTTTTTTCTAAACTTGCACGCTCTACGATCTTGACTTGTTCAGCCAATCGATGGGCCAAAGCCTCAATTTGATAACGCGCTCGAAGCGCCTCATTCATCAGTCGATTCTGCTCTAAGCCCAACTGTAGATTCAAAGCCATGTAGGCCAAAGCGCATAAGCCAAGAAATACATGCACCACGTCGCCCTGCCACAGCAACGCTGTTGATAATCCTGTCAGCACGGGAACGACCAAGCAAAATACGGCCGTACGGTAGGATGAAACTGAACCCAATCCCCCTGAAGCAATACCCATCAAGACCAAAACCATGATCGAGGTTAACGTGATGTCGCCATACGGAAAAAATAACCAGGGCACCAATCCCCAAAAAATACTGGTGACAGCGTTGCCATAGCAATATCCAACGGCAGCTCTTTCTGGCTTGCGTTGATCGAGAGGAGTTTTTGTATATTTTCTGCTCGCCTGCATGCGGACGATCTGCCAAACATTTAACAGAGCGAGCCAAATCAAAATGCCATACTGACCCGTTTTCCAGTAAAAAAGTGCTGCGAATGCAACGGCAAGTAGGAAACCTGCATAGAAGACCGACTCACTGGTGACCAGCAAGGATTCGACTTGCTCCGTCAGTATGCGTTTCTCCAGAAATTCGGGTTGATCTATTGCATCAAATGGCGCACTCAAAGCGACAAATTTTGGCAGGGACATCATCTAAACATGCTGATGAGATGAGAGCGTGAGCGGACATCCATGGCAAGCATTGTTGAAGACACCGTATTTTTTACAGTACCTATTGCCAATTGGCAAGAAACAGCAATTTCTTGGTTGCTCATACCTGCCAATACGAGCTCCAACACTTTCAATTGGGTTGGATTCAGAACATCCGTGCAGAGATTTTTTCTTTTACTTGCGTTTCTGAATGGTTCAGCGGTCAAAACGCTGAGAGGTTCCAGTAGTGCTTCAACCAATTTGATGGTTTTCTCGGCGGACGCGGATTTAGGCACAAAGCCAAGTGCGCCCAAGGCCAAGGCTTGCCTAACAACAAACTCATCCTCTGTCGCTGAAAAAATAGCAACGCGTGAGTTCGGGCACTGTTTCAAAAATCGCTGCAATCCCTGCAAACCTTGGCTGTCAGGAAGATTTAAATCAAGCAACACCAAATCGATACTCATGTGTGATTGGTAGTGTTCGATGGCGGTGCACAAGTTGCTTGATTCCAGCCAATGGATTCTGAATCGATTTGTAGCCTGCGCTAGCGCAATCAGACCCATGCGCAGCATGTGGTGATCATCCACAAGCTGTATACGGTAGCAGGGTTGTATCGCGATACTCATGTCACAAAAACCGCTAAAAAACATATTTTCATCAAAATCTGGTTTTTAGCAAGTGACTTAAGTCATTTATCTCATTTTTCAGCGCGTCTCCACCTCACTTTGCGCTCACGCTTTGAATCGCTTGCGAATGAGCGCCAATCCGATCCAGAGCGCCAATGCGCCGAAGATAAGCAAGATCATCAAGTGTTTGAAAGGCGTAACGGGCGTTTGGCCAATGAAGAGTGGGCGCACGAGCTCAACGGCGGCTGTGAGCGGAAGGAAGTCTGTGATGGTTTGCAACCACGGTGGGAGTTGACTGCGCGGGAAATATACGCCGCTAGTAAACGTCATCGGCACGAGAAAGAGCGTGAAATAGTAGGTGAAAAAATCGTAGCCTTTTGCCAATGCCGTAAAGATCAGTCCCATGCAAGCGAAGCTAAATGCCACGATGGCAACAATGGGCAAGGCGAGCAACACTTCTGGATGCTTGACGATGCCTAAGCCCGCCATCACGCAGAGAATGGCCAGCGTAGTAAAGACTGCTTTAAATGTTGCCCAGAGCAGCTCGGAGATCACCACATCATCCAATGTGATCGGCGCATTCATGATGCCATCCCACGTCTTTTGCACGGCCATGCGCGAATAGCCAGAGTAAAGAATTTCAAAGCTGGCGGCATTCATCGCGCTGGTACACATATAGCCGCTCGCCACAAAAACGAGATAAGGCATGGCTTGGCCGCCCCACTGTACGGCGCCCACCAGCGTACCCAAGCCGTAGCCGAAAGCCACGAGCGAGATCAGCGGATCGGCGGTGTTGCCCAAAAGGCTCGGCCAAAAGAGCTTGCGCCATACCAGTAGATTGCGTAAAAAGACAGGCCACCAACGCCGCGAAATGCTGGGCATGCGCCAGATGGATGAGGGGGATGTGATAGAGGACATGATTAGATCGATTTAAAGGCCTGTAGGGTATTTTCCCGGCATAAATACTGCGCAGAGTGCTATTATTTTGGTAGCTATCATGTTTAACCATCTTCCCGAATCTGCCGCCCGGTGAGCTTGAGAAATAAGTCCTCCAAGTTGGCAGGCCGATGCAATGTTCTCAGCATAGGAAAGGCTTGCAGCGCTGCGAGCATGGGCTTAGCATCGCGGGTATAGAGAAACAAAGTCTCGCCGCTGACTTCAACGCGTGCTGCGTGCTGCGTCACTGTTGATTCATGTTGCAAAGCCAACGCACCCACGCCATACACCTCCAAGACATCAGGCTCCAGATGCTGCGCAATCAGCTCACGCGGCCTGCCTTCAGCAATTTTTTTGCCGTGGTCGATCACGAGCAGGCGATGGCACAGGCGCTCGGCCTCGTCCATAAAGTGCGTGGTGAGCAGAATAGATTTGCCTTGCGCGGTCAGTGTTTGCAGCCGCTCCCACATCAGATGCCGCGCTTGCGGGTCAAGGCCGGTGGTGGGCTCATCAAGCAAGAGCAAATCTGGATCGTTCACAAGCGATCTAGCAAGCGAGAGTCTGCGCTTCATGCCGCCAGACAGCTCGCCGGGCTTAGATTTTGCCTTGCTGGTGAGCGAGGCAAAATCCAGCAGCTTTGGAATGCGCGGCTCGATTTGTGCCTTTTTCATGCCGAAATAACGGCCATACACGAGGATGTTTTCCTCCAAATTAAAATCTGGATCGAGCGTGTCAAACTGGCTCACCACGCCTAACCGCGCTTTGATCGCACTGGCATCCTGCGGCATATTCATACCAAGAATTTCAATCTCGCCGCTATCGGGCGTGGTCTGACCCAAGCTCATGCGAATCGTCGTCGTCTTGCCAGCACCGTTGGGCCCGATCACGCCTAGGCATTCGCCAGCGGCGATATCAAAAGAGAGGTCTTTCACGACATGGTTATCGCCAAAGTGTTTATTGAGGTTCTTTATTCTAAAGATGGGTTGAGTCATGCGCTTATTTTGCGCCTAATTTGCTTGTGCTTTTGCTTCTAAAATTGCTACACAACGAAAGCCCTCAAGATGTCCGATCGCCTCTCTGTCTTTGCCCAATATTTGTTACCAAAAAAGCTCATCACTCAACTCATGGGCAAGCTCGCTGCTACCGAGGGCGGGAGCACGACGACGGCTGTGATCCATTGGTTCATCAAGCGCTATGGTGTGAATATGGCAGAGGCTGTGAACCCCGATCCATCAAGCTATAAAAGTTTCAATGAATTTTTCACGCGCCCTTTGAAGCCCGGCGCTCGCCCTATGGCCGCTGCGGACTACATCTGCCCGGTCGATGGCGCAATCAGCCAATTCGGCCGCATCCAAAAAGATCAGATCTTCCAAGCCAAAGGCCACAGCTATTCCACTACGGCGCTAGTAGGCGGCGATGCAAAATTAGCCGCAGAATTTGAAGGCGGCCATTTCGCCTGCCTTTACCTCTCTCCGAAAGACTATCACCGCATCCATATGCCCGTGGCCGGCACGCTGCGCCAAATGATCTATGTGCCCGGTGATCTCTTCAGCGTCAACCCTACCACCGCGCGCGGCGTGCCCGGCTTGTTTGCCCGCAATGAACGCGTCGTCTGCGTGTTCGACACAGCCCACGGCCCTTTCGTTAACGTCCTGGTAGGCGCCACCATCGTCGGCAGCATGGCCACCGTCTGGCACGGCCAAGTCAACCCACCGCGCTTGCCTGATGTGACGACTTGGAATTACAAACCCGGCGAGCACACGTACAAACAAGGCGACGAGATGGGGCGCTTCTTGCTCGGCTCGACTGTGGTGATGCTATGGCCGAATAGGGCGATGAAGTTCAACGCCGCATGGCAACCCGCTGGCGGTATTCGTATGGGTGAATCGATGGCTGTTTTAGGCTAATTCTTGAAGCCTTTTAGGTCACTAGCCTGCATAGAATATGCGCGGAGTGCTCACTTTTTTGTAGTAGCTTCGATGATCTAGCCATCGCTTCGCGTCACACACCACCCGCTCACCTGCCACGTGACGTGCCCGAAAAAGCCGAGGCCTTTCTTCGTGAGGCGCTCTTACCCGCAAGCTGCGAGCTCCCACCATTTGTAGCAATGATGAGATGGTTGGCCGCGCCCGACCAGCAAAAAGCTTCGTTTTTTCAGACCCATAACGTAGTGGGTTGAGGTAGACGGCAGCTGCAATTTAATACCAAGTGAGATACTTTTTTTTAGATAATTATTCCGCCCGGAATATCTGGTAAGTGAATGATGTAGCTCTCATAACAATCATTCCTAGGTTTAATTACAAGCTCACTTCCATCAATAAAAACAAAAGTTAAAACACGCTCTATAAAGTTAACTTCTTTAACCTCCAAATTTAAGCAAGGTATTAGATGCGAGACTGAATATGGATCTGTGCCAACGCCTGACAGCTTGCGCGTTCCTAACACCAATTTAAATGGAGAAAAAATGGAAATATGAAGTAATTCAGATTCACCATCTTGATTTGATCTGGAAAATGCAACATGTGTACTTGCTATTCCAATACGCAGACTGCTCAAATGAGTGCCTTTAAAGTTCACAAGCTCGTGCGTGGTTGGTTCATTCATAGATTTCAATCCAAAAGAGTGCATCTGGTTGTCGCGGCACCGAGCGCCTCACGAAGTAAGACATCGGCTTTTTCGGGCACCTCACGTGGCAGGCGAGCGGGTGGCTTGAAACTTTTCAGGCATTCGGCTGAGCGGCTTGTTGCAACGCAAGAGTTGCCCATTGGTTCAAGCTTGCCCAGCAGGCTGTGCAGCGATTATGGCGCGGCCATGTACTTCGGGAGGGACGCGCAGCAAGAGTTTGCCGGAGGCGGATTTTTCTGGGGAGATGCCGCGCTCTTTGCAATCTGCGAGATAGTCTTTTACGGCCAATTCAAACTCGGATTTCAACTGCTTCACGGTTTCGCCGTGAAAGCTAATGATGCTGTGGATGCCGAGTAAGCCGCCCACGAAAATGTTGTCGCGCTCGTCGTATTCCACGCGAGCGGTGTAGCCTTTGTAAATCATGGTGTTCAGGGCAATACTCCTACAAGTTTCAATAATTGCCGCGCCTCTTCTAGTTGATAGCGCTTGGCTTCTTTCCCGGATGCGGGCAATGACAACGCCAGCTCACTTCCAAAGCGCGGGTTCGATGGCTCGGAAGCTTTGTGTGGCGATATCGAACTCATGTAAATCCTCGTCGCTCCACTTGCCAGCAAATTTGGCTAAATCGTAGGTCAACGGTTCTGCTTGTTTTGTGATTTGCTCAAAAAATTTGGCACTTATTCGAGATTGCTCAACGATATCCACGAAGAAAGGCAAATTGGATTCACTGAAAGCCAGTTTGAGATCGGCGCGGTGATCTGGCGCAAGTGCTTCGCTGCCGAGAATCAGTATGTCTAAATCAGAAGTGGCGCGAGCTGTGCCTTGCACACGTGAGCCGAACGCGCAGGCCTGTTTGCCTGGCGCGTATTGAGCCAAGATATTTTTCGTGATCTGAATTTGTTCGGGACTGAGTTGAAGCATGAATTTTGCAATCAGATTGTATTGGCTTGCTTGGTATTGCAACGACGCGCCAACCACCTCCATCCGCTACGTGATGGGTCTGAAAAAACGAAGCCTTTCTCGGTCGGGCGCGGCAAACCAGGCGCAGATCGCTACAAAAGACCAGCAGCTCGGCGTATCCCGCACAGAGCGCCTTAAAAGAAAGGCCTCGGCTTTTTCGGGCACGTCACGTGGCAGGCGAGCGGGTGGAGTTTTAGGCATTTTGAGCACTTACCCGCCATAAAATATGCGCGGAATGCTATGAAAGTAATAGCATCTTCATCTTATGTCAAGGGTTACTGAAACGCTACCTCAGCAAAGCTCCGCAGTTTGCGGCTATGCAATTGCTCTGCTCCCAACTCACGCAAGATTTCTACTGCTCGCATACCAATGCGCAAATGCTGATCCACGCGATCTCGGTAGAACTGATTGGCCATGCCGGGGAGTTTGATTTCGCCGTGCAAAGGTTTGTCGCTCACGCAGAGCAGCGTGCCGTAGGGGACGCGGAAGCGAAAGCCGTTGGCGGCGATGGTGGCGCTTTCCATGTCGAGGGCGATGGCGCGGCTTTGGTTGAAGCGTTGGCTGAGTTTGCGCATATCCAGCAGCTCCCAGTTGCGGTTGTCTGTGGAGGCGACTGTGCCTGTGCGCAAGAGCTGCTTCAGTTCATTTTTGGGAAGTTGCGCAACGTCAGTCACAGCTTGCTGCAGCGCGACTTGCACTTCCGCGAGCGCGGGAATGGGCACCCAGAGCGGCAAATCTTCGTCAAGCACATGATCATCGCGCACATACGCATGCGCGAGCACGTAATCGCCCAGGGCTTGGCTGTGACGCAGGCCTGCGCAATGGCCAAGCATGAGCCACGCATGCGGGCGCAACACGGCGATGTGATCGGTGATATTTTTTGCATTCGCCGGGCCGACGCCGATGTTGACCATGGTCACGCCGCTGTGGTCTTTTCGCACCAAGTGATAAGCCGGCATTTGCGGCAAGCGTGGCGGCTCTTTGCCGTAGGCATCAAATGCTTCAGCAGATAAGCCCACACGGCGCATCACCACATTGCCCGGCGCGACAAAGGCGATATATTCGCTGTTGAGGTTGGCCATCTCTTGGCGGCAGAGGTTCACGAATTCGTCGATATAAAACTGATAATTCGTGAGTAGCACATAGTTCTGAAAATGCTCAGTGGAAGTGCCGGTGTAGTGGCGCAGGCGGTGGAGGGAATAATCAATGCGCGGCGCGGTAAATAGCGAGAGCGGTTGGGCTCGGCCTGCCGCTTCAAAGGTGCCGTTGGCGATATCGTCGTTCATCGCGCCCAGATCAGGCAAATCAAATACATCGCGCATCAGTGCGCGGCGCTCTGCGGGGATGTTGCCTTCTACATGATCATGATCGGCGAAAGAAAAATGAATCGGAATGGGCTCATTACTCGTGCCCACTTCGATCTCGCATCCATGATTTTTCAGCAACAAGTCAAACTGCTTGAGCAAATAGCTCTCAAATAAATCAGGCTTGGTGATGGTGGTTTCATAGGTGCCTACGCCCTGTACAAAGCCGAAGCTCATTTTGGAGGGGGTGCTTGGGCGTGCGAGGCTTATGGTGCGTAGGCGCACGAAGGGATAGCAGGCCCGCACACGACCAGCTTTCAGCGTACCAGCAACGAAGGCATCTAAGCTGCTGCGCAGATGCGCCAAGCTGTTGTTGTAGATCGCTTGAATTTGTTTGACGGCGGCGGCTGCGTCTGTGAATCTGCCCGGCGCGATGAAAGCAGGTGTTAACGTTCCATTAACGGGGGCATTCAATGTTGTGTTGTGTGTATTTGTAGTTTCCATGCAGAATGATACGCAGATTTTGAAGATGGACGATAAAAGATGGCAGATGATGAAAATACAGCGCTGGTGATAGGTGCTTCTGGGGGGCTGGGTGCTGCCATGCTTGCGCAACTGCGAGGCGATAGTGACAGTGATTTTTCGCAAGCGTTGGGCTTGTGTCGCAGCATCAGTGAAGCTGGAGCGCCTTTGTTAGACATCACGAATGAAGCGAGCATCGCAACAAGCATGGACTGGTTGAAAGAGCAATCCGCCACCCGGCCTCTTCGCCTTGTTATCGTCGCCACGGGTTATTTGCATCAAGCTGGCAGCGGCCCCGAGCGCAGTTTGTCTCAACTCGATGCCAAGTATTTATCGCAAGTCTTCGCAGTCAACAGCATTGGCCCCGCCTTGCTGCTTAAGCATCTTTCCCCTTTACTGCCGCGAGAAGGCGAAGTAAAAGTCATATTCATCTCTGCCAAAGTAGGCAGCATCGGCGACAACGCACTGGGCGGCTGGTATGGCTACCGCGCCTCCAAAGCCGCGCTCAATCAAATCGTCAAAACCGCCTCCATTGAACTTGCGCGGCGCAATAAGCAAACTTGCTGTATCGCCCTGCATCCTGGCACTGTAGCCACCCAGCTTTCAGTTCCTTTCAATAAAACTGGGCTGAATGTGCGCGAGCCCACTCTGGCCGCTCAGCAAATATTGCAAGTAATTGAACAGCTGAAAGCGCACGACAACGGCCGATTCATCGACTATCGCGGACAGAGTGTTCTTTGGTAAAACTTGATTTTTGGTTTGATTTTGAAGAAAAATTACTCTGCTGCCGGCATAAATATTGGCTTGTTAGCTATTAAATAGATAGCGCTTTAATTTTCTAAAAACTGTATCTGTTCACCACTCTTACATCTGTTGTCACGTAAAAAGCGTGAAGGCGGCTTAAGGTGGAAAGCATGAATACATGGTGGACTCACTTTCTTGAAAGCGTGCAAGCTCAGCTAGAGCCTTGGCTGCCTTGGGCAGACGATGCTTCTCTTGCTTTGAGCGCTTGGCTTGCGCAAATGCCAGCAGTGGTGTGGATCGGCGCGGGGCTGTGGTTGGCGATGCTTTTAGCGAATCGTGTACAGCGCTGGGGTGGGCTGCGTAGCACGGCTTATGGAGGCGGTGGTTTGGTTGTGGCCGCAATAGTTTTGCTGGTGCTGGATGCTGCTAGCTTGCAGGCTATGGCAGAGCAAACGCAGTGGCTGTTTGATATGGCGCTGGGTTGGATCTTGTTTACCGTCGGGCAGCGAATGGATATGCGCTGGCTGCTGCGCAACAAGGCTTTGGCGGCTACGGCGGTATTGGAGTTTGTCTTGACGGCGGTGGCCACGACTGGCTTGCTGATGATGCTTGGCTTGGCTTGGCCAGCGGCTAGTATTGCTGGTGTTTTGGCGGCGCATAGCTCCCCAGTGGTTTTGAGTAGCTTCATGCCTGATTGGCAGGCCGATGGGCAGATCAGTGCGCGCGCGCTGCATTTGGGGGGAATCAACACGCTGCTCTCTGCGCTGTGCTTGCCGCTGCTTCTGGTGATTGCGCAGGCTTGGCAACAAGCTGCGGCGAGCAGTTTGCCTTCATCGCCTGCACTGTGGCCAAGCCTGCCGATATTGCAGCGCAGCGGTTGGGATTTGGCACGGCCTCTTTTGTTGCTTATTTTGAGCTTGGCCGTCGGCGCAGGGCTGGGGCGCGTTTTGGCGCGGCAATTCACAGCACGGGATATCACGCACACTGGGCGCACGCCTGCCGCCATGCATGCTGGCAGCGAAAGCATGGGCTTGGTGGCCGCTGCCTGCGTATGCGCAGGTTTAGCGCAGTGGTGGGGCGCTCCAGCTTGGGCGGCTTGCCTTGCGCTCGGCCTCAGCCTGCGCAGCCCAACAGGGGCCGCTTGGCGCGAAGGGCAGGGCTTGCAAACCGCGCTGACTGCGCTTTCGCAACTGCTGTTGTTTGCTTTGTCTGCGTTGATATTGGTGGCATTGTGGATGCAGGGCATGATGCGCTTTACTGCGCTGGATGTGTCGCTGGGCATGATGATTGCGCTGGTAGCGATGATCGTGCTGCTGCGATTGGGTGCCAAGCTTTTGGTGTGTACGCTGACGGCGCGATGGGCCGGGTTGCGCTCTAGCCAAGGCTTTGCGCTTGGGCTAGCGATGCAGCCGCTTTCCATGACTGGCTTGGCGCTGCTCTTGCTCGCTTGGCCAGCGCTGATGCAAGCCGATGCTTTGATGGCTTGCTCATTGGCGGTAGCGCTCCTGTTGTCTGATTGGCTCGCACCTTGGCTGTTGCGCACGGTCTTGCTGCGTTGCGGTGAGATCGTGACTGAGCCAGATATTGCTGGCATGAGCAGCCGGACGAGCACACAGCCTACGCGCGTAGACACATCGCTCATGCCAACGCAAGCGACTTCACAAATCCCCGAGCAACTCGCTGCGCGACATGCTCTCATGACGCCAACGTAAACACCATGCTCCACTTCACACCCTCTCAGCCTTTCACTGTTGGCGTGGAGCTTGAGCTCCAGCTCCTCCATGCGCGGGAAGGCACGCTCGCCCGCGATGCACCGGATTTGATTGCGCTGCTTCATCGCACGCGCGATGGCTTTGATCGCTTCAAGCCTGAGATTACCGAGAGCATGATCGAGCTCAATAGCAGCGTGCATCACCAGCATGCCACACTGCTGCAAGAGCTTCGCGAGCTGCGCAGCCGCACGGTGCAGGCGGCTGATCAGCTCAATATCGCTATTAGCGGCGGCGGCGCGCATCCTTCTGCGCTGTGGCGCGAGCGGCGTATTTATCCGAGCGAGCGCTTCTTGCATGTCTCACGGCTTTATGGCTATTTAGCCAAGCAATTCACTGTGTTTGGCCAGCATGTGCATGTCGGCGTGGGCTCGGGCGATTTGGCGATTGAGCTGACGCAACGCTTGCTGCCCTACATTCCGCACTTCATCGCGCTTTCTGCGGCAAGCCCGTATGCGCAAGGCGAAGACACTTCGTTTGAAACGTCGCGCTTGCATGCGGTGGCGATGTTCCCGCTCTCAGGCCATATGCCGCGCTTGAAAGATTGGGATGATTTCAACGCTTACTTTAGCGAGATGGTGAGCTACGGCATCGTCGAGAGCATGAAAGATTTTTATTGGGATATTCGACCCAAGCCTGAATTTGGTACGGTGGAAGTGCGGATCTTTGACACGCCGCTCACTGTAGAGATGGCAGCTGCCTTGGGTGCATTGGTGCAAACGCTGGCTGTGCACTTGCTCAATTCAGATGCAGAAAAAACGACCCCTGTGGGCGACTTAGCCACCACGCGCGTGTATGGCTACAACCGCTTCCAAGCCTGTCGCTTTGGCTTTGATGCGCAGCTGGCTAACCCACACGCTCGCCCGATTGAAAATCCTGGCATGCCGCATGGCGCAAGGCAAAGCGTGCATTTAGGCGAGAGCTTGCTGAATCTTCTCGCTCGCCTGATGCCGGTAGCCGCGCAGCTGGGCACAGTGCGGCCTCTCATGATGCTGCAGGAGCTCGCCGCATCGCAACAAAACGGCGCAAGCTGGATGCGCGCGATGCAAGCGCAATGCGGTGATTTGCGCGAGCTGATGATTCAGCAAGCGGAGTTGTTTCGCGGTGCCGCTGATCCATCTGCCAAACAGGCGGCGAAGAATATCAACGGTGCGCCGGAGGCAAAGCGCGAGCCGCGCTTGGAGCTTGTGGGCACTTAAGCCGGATAAATACCGCCAAGAATGCGAGCACCGCGAGCGCCCGTTACGCTGGACAGCGGCAGAGCCATCCGCTCCACACATTGCCGCGCCAGCCACGCAAATGCCGTGGCTTCCACATCTTGCGGCGGCAAGCCGCGCTCTGCACTGCTGATCACCTTTGCCGCTGGCAGCAAGGCTTGCAAGCGCTGCATCAATACGGTGTTAAACGCACCGCCGCCGCAAACAATCAGCTCTTTGAGAGGTTGATGACTCTTCATTGAATAGCTACTTGCGGAGGTGGCGCAAGTGCTAGCGGTCAATTCAAGCAGTGTTCTTTGCACGTCTTGCGGCTTCGCATCTGCAAATTTGGCCAAATGGTTAGTGAGCCATTCAGGGTTAAACAAATCTCGCCCCGTGCTCTTGGGGTAGGGCAATGCAAAGTAAGGTTCGGCGAGCATCTGCTCTAAAAGTGCGGGAATAATTTGCCCGCCCGCGCCCCATGTGCCGCCGGCATCGAAGCTTTGCCCGGTGTGCTTGTAAATCCAAAAATCCATGAGTGCATTGCCAGGGCCGCAATCAAAGCCCAGCGTGCCGCCATCTTCTTGCAAAATCGTGAGATTGCTGATGCCGCCAATGTTCAAAACGCCTTTAAGCGCGTCCACTTCACTTGAATCTTGCGCAAACCAAGCACGATGGAAAAATGGCGCCAGCGGCGCGCCTTGCCCACCCGCCGCCACATCACGGCTGCGAAAATCTGCCACCACATCAATGCCTGTGAGCTCGGCCAGCAGCGATGGGTTGCACAGTTGAATGGTGTAGCCACCAGAGCCGTCGATCACATCAAACATTTGAGGTCGATGCCGCACCGTTTGGCCATGTGCGCCGATGGCACGAATGTCTTGCGGCATGAATCCAGTTTTGGCTAAGAGTGCACTTACAGCTTGCGCATACAAACGCATGAGCGCGTTTGCAGCAAGCGCTGCGGTATGTAATTCGTTGTCGCCAGCGGTATTGAGCGACATCAAGCTTGCTCTTAAATCGATAGCAATTAGCGCATATTCTACGCCGGCTACAAGCGGTTTTTGATGAGAAAAATCAACCAAAACCGCATCCACGCCGTCCATTGACGTGCCGGACATCAGCCCAATATAAAAATGTGAACTGTTATTGCGCACTAGCCAAAGTCAGCGAAGTGGCAGCCGCCAAATCGCGGCGTACAAGGTTTGCCATACGATCAAATGCTGGGCGCGAAGCCGCGCTGAGAGGCACCGTGTTGTTCTCGTGCGCAAGCGTCATCGGGTCGTGGTGTACACCTTTGACGCGGAATTCAAAATGCAAATGCGGCCCGGTGCTCCAGCCTGTTGAGCCCACAGCGCCAATGTTGTCGCCTTGCCCCACGCGCTGGCCTTTACTCACGGCAATGCGGCTCATGTGCGCATACAGCGTGCTCTTGCCATCGCGGTGCATGATCTCCACCACATTGCCATAGCCGCGCTGCATGCCTGCAAATTCCACGACGCCATCGCCTACGCTGCGAATCGGCGTGCCAGTGGGGGCGGCGTAGTCTACGCCGTTGTGCATACGAAATTGTTTGGCAATCGGGTGCAAGCGGCCGCCGAAGCCACTCGTCATGCGTGAGAATTCAAGAGGAGAAGCCAAGAAAGCTTTGCGCAAGCTGTTGCCCTCCAGCGTGTAATACTGCCCCTTGCTAGCGCCTTGCTCATGAAACCACACAGCGGAATACATCCTGCCGGCATTCGCAAAATCAGCCGAGAGCACACGCCCTGAGCGCAGCGGCTCGCCATCGGCTTCTAAGCTTTCATACACCACGCTAAAGCGATCGCCTTTTCGCAGCGCGCGAATGAAATCAATATCACCAGAGAAAATTTCAGCCAGTTGCACAGCTACAGCATCGGGAATGCGGGATTCGTCTGTGGCGGCAAAGAGGGAAGATTTGATCGTGCCCGAGGCCAAGCGTGTGCTCGCTTGCAAGGCTGCCGTTTCGACGCGGCTCGTCAGAACGCCTTGCTTGCGCTCAATCACCAGTCTTTGATAATTTGCGCTGTCATCCTGTGTCCAGCGGGCGGCCAGCTTGCTTAAGGCGTTGTTGCTGTCCACCTCCGCCGTCACACTCCGGCCAGCGCGCCCGAGCAGAGTTTGGCGAGCCAATGCGTCGCTCTTGATGAACTGAACGGCAGCAATATCCAAAATGCCCAATCGGCGCAACATGCTGTCTGCGGTGTCGTTGCTGCGAGTTGTGTCGCTTCGGTAGAGCACGAAGGGCGCAATCTCTTTCGGTTCGGACGAGTTGAGCAGCGGTTGCACGGCCGCTCCCCGCGGTAGGGGCTCGACGTCTTCAATCACTTGGCGCACCGGCACGGTGCTTGGATCGGGCACCAGCGTAGACACAGCAAAGGCTGTAGCACCTGTGCCTAGCAGCAAGACGGCCAAGCTACCCAGCACGTGGCGAGGATGGCGCTGCAGGGATTGCATCACCGCATGGCTCGTCGCCATAGACTGTGAAACAGCAAAAGAAATCAGACTCGAAAAACTCAAAACTACAATCCATTAAGCTGGGCAAAATCGACAAGATCACCCAAAAATTGCAAAAGCCGCGCCGCTTGAAATGATCAAAACGGCCAGCAACGTAAAATTTGCCTCAAAATCAGCGACGAGTATAGCGCAAGCAGCCTAGGCCCGGAGCGGGAAAACACTTATGAATCAAGCACTTACAACTAATCATGCATCCAGTGGTGCGCCAGTATCGGATGCGGTTAAACACGCCATGGACGTGAGCCTGCGCGGCGTAGAAGAGCTCATTCCACATGAAGAGTGGCTTAAAAAGCTGCAAAAGAGCGAAAAAACGGGGGTGCCGCTGCGAATCAAGCTCGGCCTCGATCCGACAGCGCCCGATCTGCACATCGGCCACACAGTGGTCTTGAACAAAATGCGCCAGCTTCAAGACCTCGGGCACACCGTGATTTTCTTGATCGGCGATTTCACCAGCATGATCGGCGACCCATCAGGCCGCAACTCGACCCGCCCGCCGCTCACGCGCGAGCAGATCGAAGACAACGCCAAGACCTATTACAAACAAGCCAGCCTCGTGCTCGACCCAACGAAGACCGAAATCCGCTACAACAGCGAATGGAGCGATCCCCTAGGCGCGCGCGGCATGATCGAACTGTCTGCAAAATACACCGTAGCTCGCATGATGGAGCGCGATGATTTTCACAAACGCTTTACAAGTAGCCAAAGTATCAGCGTGCATGAATTCCTCTACCCGCTGATGCAGGGCTACGATTCTGTAGCTCTAAAAAGTGATTTGGAGCTCGGCGGCACCGACCAGAAATTCAACCTGCTCATGGGCCGCCATTTGCAGCAAGAATACGGCCAAGAACCGCAATGCATTCTCACTATGCCCTTGCTCGTCGGCCTCGATGGCGTGGACAAAATGAGCAAGAGCAAGAACAACTATATCGGCATCACAGAAGATGCCAACACGATGTTTGCCAAAGTGCTCAAGATCTCTGACACGCTCATGTGGAATTGGTATGAACTGCTCAGCTTTAAATCGTTGGAAGACATCGCCGCACTGAAGCGAGAGACAGAAGCGGGCCGTAACCCCAAAGAAGCCAAGGTCATGCTCGCCAAAGAAATCACTGCGCGCTTTCATTCGGCTGCGGCGGCAGACGCAGCCGAACAAGACTTCATCAACCGCAGCAAAGGCGGTGTGCCTGATGACATCTCTGAAGTTACCGTCTCCCTAGCTGGCGTACCTGAAATGGGCATAGGCGCCATCCTCAAAGCCGCCGGGCTGACAGAATCCACTGGCGAGGCCAACCGCCACATCGACGGCGGCGCAGTGCGGGTTGACGGAACAGTCATCAGCGACAAAGCCTTGAAGCTCAGCGCGGGGACATACGTGATGCAGGTGGGCAAGCGGAAGTTTGCGAAAGTTCTTTTGGTCTAACCATGCAAGCTCTTTTGCAGCGCGTCTCACAGGCCAGCGTTTCTGTTGACGGCCAAACCATTGGTGCAATCTACCACGGCTTGCTGATTCTGCTCTGCGCCGAGCAAGGCGATACGGATGCGTTGGTAGACAAGATGCTGGCCAAAATTTTGAAGCTGCGTATTTTCAGCGATGAAGCGGGGAAGATGAATCGTTCGGTGCAGGATGTGGGTGGTGGGCTGTTGGTGGTGAGCCAGTTCACTTTGGCGGCGGATGTGAGTGGGGGAAACAGGCCGAGTTTCACGAACGCTGCGCCGCCAGATGAAGGGCGGCGCTTGTATGAGTATTTTGTGAGCCAAGCGAGGGCTGTGCATCCTATTGTGCAAACGGGGCAGTTCGCGGCGGATATGAAGGTTTCGCTGATCAACGACGGCCCGGTAACAATTCCGATGCGGATGACAGCATGATTCGCTAACTATTGATTTGATAGTGCTTTGCGCAGTATCTATGCCGCGTAGAGGCGGTTTTTTTTCCAAATCTTAGTGTTTGGGTACTTTGAAGGTCTTGCTTTGGGATGAGCGGCCTTGGCTGCGCTTGGGCTGTCCCACTCTGCGAATGTCCTCCGTCGGCTTTGCCGCCTCCCCCTTTATTTCGCTACGTGAGACAACCCAATCACAGCCGAGGCCTGTCAACTACCTTGAAGATCGGCGAGCGCCACGGTCACTACTTCGAAGCCGCACAGCACACCGGGATTGGAACTCCCCTCGCCATTTACGGCCTGTGATCGGCGCAGTTGGCGTGGCCGATTTTGGCCGCGCAGCGCACAACCATAACGCGGCAGGTGCCGCGTAACTCGCTGCCCGGGCGCATGAGGCCACGACGACTGCGCCGAGCACAGGCTAAGAGTACCAGTCACCCAGCGAGTAAAAGATACTATGATTTCAATAGCAACCCGCGCACATTCCATGCCGGCTACCGCCCCAAAACACTTCAAAATCACCAAAGAAAAAGCCCTTGAGCGAACTCAAGGGCTTTTGCATTTTTTGGGGTGGCTGATGGGGCTCGAACCCACGACAACAGGAATCACAATCCTGGACTCTACCAACTGAGCTACAGCCACCGTAGAGGCAGGATTATAACCTCAGTGACTTCACTGCGCTGCTGCGGTCAGATCGTCTTTCTTCGCCACTGGCTTGGCTACTTTGAATTCTGCCTTGAAGCGCTGCTTCAAAATGTCGTAATAAGCCAAGCTTTCGGCATTCGTCCACCAAGTCGTCACTTGTTGGCGATCTTGGGCGATATTGGCTTCTTTATTGTCACGCGGCATCACCTTGTTGACGCGCAGCACAACATAGCCTTGTGTGCCTAAATCCACACCTTTGATCACGGGCAGCTTGGTGGGATCAGCGCGCAGGGCGGCCTCAATGATTGGGGCGGGCAGGCGCTGAGTCTGCTCGCGTGAGACGGTCAGGGTATCCGGCAAGGTGGCGCTGGCTGGATTGGCTTGCCAAGCGCTGAGCTTTGCCTGGCCTTCTTTCTTGGCGAGTTCTGCGCCTTGGGCTGCTACAACGCGCTCACGCACACGATCTTTCACTTCTGCCAAGGGCAAGGTGCGAGCGGCGGTGTATTGCACGATGCGACCAGAAATCATGGTGTTTGCACCCGTCTCAACAGCTTCCGTGTTGCGCTTTTTCTCCACCGAATCAGCGGAGAAGAGTGCATTTAAAAAGCGGGTGTTAGCTAACGGGCCTGTGACACTTGGGCCAGGTGTGCGCAAGATATTGGCTACGGTTTTAACTTGCAGACCCAAGCGGTCTGCGGCAGGCTTTAAGCTTTCAGCCTGCTCATAGACAGCATTGGTGAAACCTTCAGCGAATTCAGCGAATTTTTTCTGTGCCTGTTGCTTGATCAAATCAGCCTCAATCTCGGGCTTCATTTCTTCAAAGGTTTTTTGCTTCGCTGCTTTGATGTCAGTCAAGCGAATAATGTGAAAGCCGAAGTCGCTTTCCACCACGGCACTGATCGCGCCTTTCGCCATTGAAAAAGCGGCGTCTTCAAAGGGCTTGACCATCGCGCCACGGGCGAAAAAATCGAGATCTCCGCCATTGGCAGCCGATCCCGGATCTTGCGAATTTTTCTTGGCCAGATCGGCGAAGCTATCCGGAGAATTCTTGACTTCAGCGAGCAAAGCATCAGCGCGAGCTTTGGCGGCGCCGCGCTCAGCAGTAGGGGCATTTTTCGGCGCAGTGATCAAGATATGGCTGGCGCGGCGCTCTTCTTGGCCAGACAGGCGAGCAGCGTTTTGATCGTAATAGGCCTTGACATCTTCAGCTTTGAGCGTGATGCCTTTTTTGGCGGCTTCCAGATCGAGCACGATGTATTCAATGCTGGCTGATTCTGGTGCTTGGAAGAGCTGAGGATTGGATTTGTAGAACTGATCAAGTTGCTCATCAGTGGGGGTGACTTTAGTTGCGAATTCCGCAGTGGTAAAGCCCTTGATTTGAACTTCCCGGCGCTCAAAATAGGCAGCGAGGGTTTGATCCACCATAGCGCTCGAGCTTAAACCTGTTGCGTTAACACCGGCCAGCACCTGACGCGTAGATAGATCTTGGCGAACGCGATTTTCAAAGCCTTCTGGAGAGAGGCCTTGGGCACCTACCAATTGTTTGTAGCGCTCCACATCAAGCGTGCCATCCGGTTTGCGCAGCGCAGCAATGCTTGGGTTTTCGCTTAATTCGCGCATCAAGCGCTGGTCGCTGGTGTTTAAGAGTTGCTTGGATGCGGCGGCCGTCATGACGCGATCTCTGACCAAGCGCTCTAGCGTAGCGAATTTTGCTTCAGGCGAATCAAGCAGCTTCGCATCAAGATTGGGCATGCTTTGGCGTAGCCGCTCAACTTCTTTCTTGTGCGCATCATCCCACTCAGGTTGACGAATGCTTTGACCGTCTACAACAGCGACGATCTCACCTTGCTCGCGAAAGCGGTTGTACCCTTCTAATCCCACCACGGCAAACGCCAAAATGAGCGTTAGAAACAATGCGATTTGGGTAAATTTGGATTTGCGAAAAAACTCAAACATAAAGTGCAACCGAAGTAATGAGCAAGAAATAAAACAAAACAGGGCGAACTTGCGTTCGCCCTGTTTTGCTGTGATGGGTGGTGGGTGATGACGGGCTCGAACCGCCGACCTACGCCTTGTAAGGGCGCCGCTCTACCAACTGAGCTAATCACCCCATCTTAAAAACTAGTGCTTCAGAATCAGTTCAGCGCGTCTTTGAGCGCTTTGCCTGGACGGAACTTTGGCACGCGGGCGGCTTTGATTTTAATCGCTTCGCCGGTGCGGGGATTGCGACCTGCGCGTGCAGCGCGTTTACCTACTGCGAAAGTGCCGAAGCCGACGACGGAAACACTGCCGCCTTTCTTCAAAGTGGTCTTAACGGCACCTAGAGTGGCTTCGAGTGCGCGCGTGGCTGCAGCTTTGGAGATGTCAGCCTGTTTGGCGATGTGTTCAATCAGATCTGTCTTGTTCATTGTGACTCCTCGGGAGAGATTCGATACGTTGAAGGTAAATATGGTACGGGCGTGAAACCATAAATGATCAACACTGCACGACCGATTATTCTATGCGGAATTCCAAGCCGAAAGTGCGCTGTCAGGAAGCATTTTTATTTTTTAGCGGCCGGTAAATACCGTGGGAATCCAGACTTGGCGCGGCTTTGCGGCTTGCAAGCCACGCTAATCTGGCACAAATGCAATGGATTGAACAATGCACTTGACGCGCGCAAGAAACAAGGACTAAGAACAACCACTAAGCGCCACCTACGTGCCCCTTGACGTGCCGATCACAAAGCGGCAGCAATGGCCTTGCCTAAATCTTGTGTGCTGGCCGTACCGCCCATATCGCGTGTGAGAGGTGCCTGGCTGCCGGGTTGCATCACTTTTTCTATTGTTGCAAGGATGGCATCGTGCGCTGCTTTATATCCAAGATGCTCAAGCATCATCGCACCCGTCCAGATTTGACCAATCGGGTTGGCGATGTTTTTGCCAGCGATATCGGGGGCAGAGCCGTGAACGGGCTCAAACAAGGATGGGTATTTGTTGGTCGTATTCAAATTCGCGCTGGGCGCAATGCCAATCGTCCCCGTGCAAGCAGGGCCCAAATCGGAGAGGATGTCGCCAAATAAATTGGAGGCTACGACGACATCGAAGAAATCGGGGCGCTGAACGAAATGGGCGGTGAGGATATCAATGTGAAATTTATCAACGTTGACGCCCGGATAGCCCTTAGCCATTTCCACCACACGTTCATCCCAATAGGGCATAGAAATCGAAATGCCGTTGGATTTGGTGGCGCTCGTTAGATGTTTCTTTGGGCGCGATTGTGCGAGTTCGAAAGCGAACTTCAATACGCGATCGACGCCGATGCGCGTAAACACAGATTCTTGCAAAACGAATTCGCGTTCTGTACCGGGGAACATCTTGCCGCCTACGCTGGAGTATTCGCCTTCGGTGTTTTCGCGCACGATGTAAAAATCAATTTCACCAGCTTTGTAAGGCGAACGATCGCGTTTGACAACGGGTGCGATGACGCCGGGCATGAGCTTGGCGGGGCGCAGATTGATGTACTGATCAAACTCGCGTCGGAACATGAGCAGCGAGCCCCACAGCGAGACATGATCTGCTATTTTCTCGGGCCAGCCCACTGCGCCGAAGAAAATGGCATCATGGCCGCCGATTTGATCTTTCCAATTGTCTGGCAGCATCTTGCCGTGCTTCTCGTAGTAATTCCAGCTAGAGAAATCGAAATGATCGAATTTCAAATCTATACCAAATTTACGCGCGGCTGCATCAAGCACGCGGATGCCTTCGGGCATCACTTCAGTGCCAATGCCGTCGCCGGCGATCACTGCTATGCGATGTTGTGTCATGTGGGTCTTTCAAGTAAATTTAAGAAGAAAACTAAGAAGTAAAAAAATGATGCGCCTCGGTAAGCAATTCACCGGGTGCTTCTTCCGCGATGTAGTGCCCGCAAAGCAGCGCGCGACCCGAAACTTGGCGGGCTCGCTCTTGCCAAAGCTTGAGGACATCAAAATTCGCACCCACTGCGCCATGCTCGCCCCACAGCACGCAAAGCGGCATAGTGAGCTTTTTGCCAGCCGCAATGTCTGCGCGGTCTTGCTCTAGATCAGTCGTGGCGCTGGCGCGGTAATCTTCGCAAATGCCGCGTGCGCTGCCGGGTAGTTGGATGCAGCGTTCGTATTCTTCCATCGCTTCGGGCGCAAATGCTGCAAGACCAGCATGGCGCTTGCCCATCACGGAGCGGATGTAGCGCACGGGATCGCTTTCAATCAGCGCTTCAGGCAAAGGCTGAGGCTGAATCAGGAAGAACCAATGCCAATAGGCCGTGGCAAATGCCGTGCTGGTGTTTTCGTACATGGCCAGCGTGGGCGCAATGTCGAGCAGCATCATGCGCTGCACCATGCCCGGGTGGTCAGCCGCTAAACGATGCGCAACGCGCGCACCGCGATCATGCGCGAGGATGCTAAATGTTGAAAAGCCAAAATGCTGCATCACTGCCACGGCATCGCTGGCCATTTCGCGCTTGCTGTAGGCAGCATGCTGCGTGTCATAGTCTGGTCGGCCTGAATCGCCGTAGCCACGCAGATCGAGGAGCACCAGCTTGAAGCGCTTGGCCAACTCGGGCGCGACTTTGTGCCACATGGCATGCGTTTGCGGATGACCGTGCAGTAGCAGCAGCGGCGGGCCCTCCCAGGGCGCAGCCAAGGCGGTGCGCCCATGCAATGTGACGCCATTGCGCTGGATGGAGAAGGGGGTAAATCCGCCGAACATGGCCGTATTGTGCGTGACAAAACGCTTCAAATAAAGCAATAATATGGCAATTGATTGCTGCATATTTGGAAGTAATAAAAATCCATCATGGAACGCGCTGATTTAGAACTCGTGCAAAGCATTCGGGATGCGGGCTCGCTGACGGCTGCAGCTGCGCAGCTGAGCGTGGCCTCGCCATCAATCACCAAGCGGCTCGCGGCGCTGGAAGCCAAGCTGGGCGTCAAGCTGTTTTACCGCACCACACGGCGCGTGGCAGCCACGGCTGAGGGCGAGCTTCTGTGCGAGAAGGCAACCGGCTTGCTGGCTGGCTTTGCGCAGGTGGAGGAAAGCTTGCGTGATCAGGCGCGTGAGCCATCGGGGCAGATTCGGCTGGTCGCCACTTTTGGCTTTGGCCGAATTTGGCTGGGCGCGGCACTCGCTGATTTTCAATGCTTGCATCCTCAAGTGAGCATTGATTTGCAGCTCACGGAGAAGCTGCCAGATTTAGCGGCTGAGGGTTTTGATGCGGCGGTGTGGCTTTGGGCACCGCAAGCGAACCGCACCAATCAATGGTCTGCCACCTTGTTGGCTAAAAACGAGCGTGTGTTGGTCGCAGCGCCCGACTACGTGAAAGCGCGGGGTAAGCCGCGCTGCTTGGAGGATTTGGCGGCGCATGATTGCCTGCTGGTGCGCGAGAGTGATGCGCCCAGTGGCACGTGGCTGCTTAGCCAGGAAGGCGAGCGTAAACCAGCGCAAGCGATCAAAGTGAGAGGCGCTTTGGTGTGCAACTCCGGCGAGCTGGTGCGCGATTGGTGCTTGAGTGGGCGCGGCATCATGCTGCGCAGCTTGTGGGATGTCGCGCCCCTGATTGCATCTGGCCAACTCATGCGCTTGCTGCCCAGCTACGCGATGCGCAACGCCAATATCCAGTGGCTCGCGCCGTTTCGTGTGCAAACGCCAAAGCGCGTTCGTCTGCTTCGCGAGCATTTGATAATGCAATTCAAGACGCGGCCTTGGGAGTAATGCTATTTATTTTATAGCATGCTGCGCATATTAGATGCCGGCTATTGGCTTATTTTGCTTGAAAACTCGGTACGGAAGCAGGCTTGAGCACCAGCCACACCGCATAGGCTGCGATCAGCATGCCCACTGCCATAGAAGCCGTGATGCGCTCGCCAAACATCAGCCAAGCAATCATGGCCGTGGTCGGCGGCACAAGATAGAGCAGCGCCGTAACGCGGCTGACCGCGCCGCGCTGGATCATGATGTACATCAGCGAGCTTGCGCCCATCGTTAAGCCGAGCACAGACCAAGCCAAGGCGATC
Source organism: Comamonadaceae bacterium (assembly GCA_043777675.1). GTDB lineage: Bacteria > Pseudomonadota > Gammaproteobacteria > Burkholderiales > Burkholderiaceae_C > JANMDU01. The sequence goes on from JAYWHR010000051.1 coordinate 28,806, forward strand.
CAAGTGTCGCGATGCCATTGAAGTTGCGCTGGCTCAAGCCAAGCGAGCGGTGCGCTCACAGCCAAAGCAGCGATCAGCTGCACAAAAACGGCAGTGCGCACATCACAGGCCTGCACCCAAGCTTTTTGATACAGCGTGCCCACTGTGATGGATGCCAATGCCAACATGATCCACAGCATCGGAATCAGTGAAACTTCTAGCGTACCCAATTTTTCTGAAAGTACGAAGGCCAAGCCTACGAGCCCCAGCAGCAGTCCCAGCCATTGCCTACGCGACACAGCCGAGCCACGCGACGAGAGCCACAGCGCGGTGACGATTGGCTGCAAGCTCACGATCAAAGCCGATAAGCCCGCACTCATGCCCAGCTTCACAGCCGCCCATACGCCGCCCAAATAGCCTGCCTGTATCAAGATGCCAACAACGGCCAAATGCGCCCACTGCGCTCTGCCCTGAGGCCACAACGACCACGCGGGTTGATCGTTTCTGAGGGATGCCCAGGCAATCCATAAGCCAAAGCATGCGATCGAGGTCGCGTAGCGCGCGCAGAGAAAACGAAACGGCTCGGCATGCGGCATCGCCAGCTTGGCACTCACAAAGCCAGTGGCCCAAATAAAAACGAATACAAAGGGCATGGCTTTGAGCCACACATTGTCATGCTGCCTACTCATTTCACGCGAGCGCGAATCTCAGGCAAGGCTTTTTGTAGGTAATACACCATGCTCCATACAGTGAGGATCGCTGCGATCCAGATCAGCCATGTGCCCCACAAGTGCGTGTCAATCACACCGAAAACTTTGCCGTCAAACAGCAAAAAGGGGATAGCCACCATCTGCGCCGTTGTCTTGAGCTTTCCAATCATGTGGACGGCCACTGAGCGCGATGCGCCGATTTGCGCCATCCATTCGCGCAGGGCAGAGATAGCAATTTCACGGCCAATGATGATGAGAGCGACGAACACGTCAGCGCGCTGCATATGAACGAGCACCAGCAACGCAGCGCAGACTAAAAATTTATCCGCTACAGGATCAAGGAATGCGCCGAAGCTTGACGTTTGGTTGAGCTTACGCGCCAAATAGCCGTCAAGCCAATCGGTGAGCGCGAAGACGACGAACATCACGGTGGCCACCAGATTCTTCATAGGCATTGACATGCCTTCGCTGTAATACACGCCGACGATCAGCGGAATGGCGACGATGCGCGTCCAAGTCAGGATCGTGGGAATAGTGAAGAACATGGCGCGATTGTGTCATGCCCGGTTGCCCTTTGGTTGTTCGCTGGCTCGATCAACGGCCCTCGACCATGGTGACAAGCTGGAATTTGTCGTCATCGTTGTACAAAAACGTCTCGTTGAATTGCCAAGGCTGGGGCAGGTTGCTCACCGGGCCGTAGTTAGCGGCGCGGCGAGCGGCAGTTAAAGCCATCGCGTTGACATGGGGCGCGACCTTGGAGCTGCGCATCAGATCCAGCGCGCGCACCGAGCCATCGGCGTTGAGCATCACTGTGACCGTGGCAATACCTTGCCATTGTTGGGGCTGTGGGCCCACGAAGCTTGCGCCTGGATTGGCGGCGAGAATGCTTTGCGCGGCGCGGCGGCGATAGTCTGCCCAATTGGCCATGAGTGGAAGGCGCGACGCGGCGGGTGTAACTGCCACGGGTGGCACTGGCGCGGCGACCACCGGGGCGGGTGCAGAAGCAGAAGGTGGCGGTGGCAAAGGGCGGCTTTTGCAACCAGCGAACAGTAGCGTCAAGGCTATAAGGCTGCTTGCCATTACTATCGATTTCGTAGCGCTTCGCCCATATTTTATGCCGGCTATTGGCGGATTTTGCTCAAAAATCGAGATGGTTTTAATGCAAGGCACGATAAATCTCCTGGGCTAGTTCTTTGGATATGCCATCCACATTGGTGAGGTCTTCCACGCTGGCGGCAGCCACGCCACGAATGCCTCCGAAGCGCTGAAGTAGTTTCGCACGCCTTTTGGCACCAACTCCCGCGATGTCTTCCAATTTGCTACCACCAGTGCGCACTTTTGCACGCTGCGCGCGCATTCCAGTGATGGCAAAGCGGTGCGCCTCATCACGGATTTGGGCAATCAGCATGAGGGCTGCTGAGTCTTTGCCGAGATAGACTTTCTCGCGGCCATCTGCAAATACAAGCTCCTCTAAGCCGACTTTTCGACCTTCGCCTTTTTCTACGCCAACGAGTAAACCGAGGTCGAGCCCCAACGTTTCAAACACTTCTTTGGCTGATGAAATTTGGCCTTTGCCGCCATCGATGAGCACAAGATCGGGCAACTTCGCCTCATTGTTTCTCGCGGCTTCAATCAGCTTGCTGTAGCGCCGCGTGAGCACTTGGCGCATCGCTGCGTAATCATCGCCGCCTGTAATACCTTCGATGTTGTATCGGCGGTAATCCGCACTCTTCATTTTGTGGCCTTCAAACACCACGCAGCTGGCTTGTGTGGCCTCGCCTGAAGTGTGAGAAATGTCAAAGCACTCAATGCGCAAGAGCGATAAGTCTTCAATGGCCAGATCAAGCGCATCGACCAACGCCCGCGTGCGCGCCTGCTGCGAGCCTTCTTCTGCGAGTAGGCGAGCAAGCTGAATGTCGGCATTCTTTTGCGCCATGTCCAGCCAAGCTTTACGCTGCTCGCGTGGCTGATGCAGGGCCGTAATTTTGATACCTGTTTGCTCGGTGAGTAGCTCAATCAGCTCACCATCGACCTTCTCGCTCAAAATCAATATCGGCGGAGCGGGCACATCAATGTAATGCTGCGCAATGAAGGCTTCCAAAATCTCTACTGCAGGCGCTTCATGCACATTCGCTGGAAAGTAGGGCCTATCACCCAAATGCCGCCCACCGCGCACCATGGCCAGATTCACGCAAGCTTTGCCACCATGGACTTTCACGGCGAGGATATCCACATCTTTGTCCTCAGCCGTATCCATCGCTTGGGTGTGCAACACACGTGAAAGCGCAGAGATTTGATTGCGGATTTCAGCAGCCTGCTCGAATTGAAGTTTTTCCGCATGCCTCATCATCGCAGTTTGCAGCTCATCAAGAACGGCTTGCGTCTCGCCGCGCAAGAAACGCTCAGCGTTTTTCACGTCTTGCGCGTAGCTCTGCTCGCTAATGTGGCCTACGCATGGCGCAGAGCAGCGTTTGATTTGATACAGCAAGCAAGGCCGTGTGCGGTTAGCAAAGACAGTGTCTTCACAGGTGCGTAGCTTAAAAACTTTTTGTAGCAATTGAATCGTCTCTTTGACCGCCCATGCGCTGGGATAGGGGCCGAAGAAACGATGCCGCTTGTCCACCGCACCACGGTAGTACACCAATCGGGAAAAATCAGCTGGCAATACGTTTTTAGGAGTACTCTGCGCAATATTTAAGCCGGCTATCGGGATGTTTTGCTTTAACACTGCCTGCCCGGTGAGCTTTAAGTAAGGGTAGCTCTTGTCATCCCGAAAGAGAATGTTAAAACGGGGATTCTGCGTCTTGATCAGGTTATTTTCTAGCAGCAGCGCTTCAGCTTCTGAGCGCACCACCGTGGTTTCCATCCGCACGATGCGAGTGATCATGTGGCCGATGCGGGTGCCATCTTGGCTTCTCTGAAAATAGCTTGACACCCGCTTCTTCAAGCTCTTGGCCTTGCCCACATACAACAGCCCACCCTGCGCATCGAAATAGCGATACACGCCCGGCAGCAGAGGCAGGGCAGCGACTTGTTCGAGCAATTCGGCGCTATGCCGGCTGTCTGGCTGTGGAGCGAGTTCTGAGCCTGAGTCGGCTGCGGGTTTGGTTTTTTGCATAAGCTTACGGCCTGATTTTGGCAGATTGCCCATGGGCTCCAAAGGCTTGTGGATGTAGCATTGGCTCAAGCAACGTAGAGACTCACGCTATTTTTCAGTTACAGTTGACGTTTACGTAAACGTCAATCAAACTTTCTGATGCATTGGTAAAGACAACATGCCCGTTTTAAGCACCCGATTGAGCAGCCGCTCTGCGCAGTTTCAGGCCAATGCTGAGGCGATGAAGGCTGTCACGCTAGATTTGAGCGGCAAGATTGCGAGGGCACAGCTCGGTGGCGGTGAGGCTGCTCGCGCTAAGCACACAGCGCGAGGCAAGCTGCTGCCACGTGATCGCGTGCTCAATCTGCTCGATCCTGGCACACCGTTTTTGGAGATTGCGCCCCTCGCCGCTTTGGGCATGTATCCCGATAAGGATGGCTCAGATTCAGCGCCGGCAGCAGGCGTGATCGCTGGCATTGGCCGCGTCAAAGGCATTGATTGCATGATCGTTTGCAACGATGCGACTGTTAAGGGCGGCACGTATTACCCGCTGACCCTGAAGAAGCATTTGCGGGCGCAGGAAATTGCGCAGCAAAACCGTCTGCCTTGCATTTATTTGGTGGATTCTGGCGGTGCGAATTTGCCCAATCAAGATGAAGTGTTCCCAGACCGGGATCATTTTGGCCGTATCTTTTTCAACCAAGCGCAGATGAGCGCAGATGGCATTGCGCAGATTGCCGTAGTGATGGGCTCGTGTACGGCGGGCGGCGCCTATGTTCCTGCGATGAGCGATGAGACGATCATCGTGAAGAACCAAGGCACGATTTTTCTCGGCGGCCCGCCGCTGGTAAAGGCGGCCACGGGCGAAGTGGTCACCAGTGAGGATTTAGGCGGTGGGGATGTGCATACGCGCTTGTCTGGCGTGGCCGATCATCTGGCCAATAACGATATGCACGCGTTGGCAATAGCTCGCGATATTGTGAAGAATTTAGCATTAAATCAGCAGATAGCCGGCATAAACGCTGCGCAGAGTGCTACTGAAATAGTAGCGCCTCTGTTTCCTGCCGAAGAGCTTTACGGCGTGATTCCTACCGATACGCGCAAACCTTTCGATGTGTGCGAGATCATCGCGCGTATTGTGGATGGCTCAGAATTTGATGAATTCAAAGCGCGGTTTGGCACGACTTTGGTCACAGGATTTGCCAAGATTGAAGGCATGCCGGTCGGCATCATCGCCAACAATGGCATCTTGTTTTCCGAGAGCGCACAAAAAGGCGCGCACTTTATTGAGCTGTGCTGCCAACGAAAAATCCCGCTCATTTTCTTGCAAAACATCACCGGCTTCATGGTTGGCCGCAAAGTGGAAAACGAGGGCATCGCCCGCCATGGCGCAAAGATGGTCACGGCTGTGGCCACAGCGAACGTGCCCAAATTTACCGTCATCATCGGCGGCAGCTTCGGTGCAGGCAATTACGGCATGTGTGGCCGTGCTTTCAGCCCACGGTTTTTGTGGATGTGGCCCAACGCCCGCATCTCCGTGATGGGCGGTGAGCAAGCGGCTAGCGTATTGGCCACTGTGAAGCGCGATGGCATCGAAGGCAAAGGCGGCCAATGGAGCGCCGAGGAAGAAGAGCAATTCAAAGCACCTCTCAAGCAGCAATACGAAACCCAAGGCCATCCTTACTACGCCACTGCAAGGCTCTGGGACGACGGCATCATTGATCCCGCAGACACCCGCCGCGTGCTCGCGCTGGGCTTAGCGGCGGCAAAAAATGCGCCGATTCCTGAGCCAAAGTTTGGCATTTTCCGCATGTAGTGACATAATGTGTACATTAAACGAAGGATATACACATCATGCGCACCAATATTGATATTGACGACGGCATCATGGAAGCCGCTATGCGCGGCAGCGAGTTCAAAACTAAAAAAGACGCTGTAGAGGCGGGTTTGAAATTGCTCGCACGCCAAGCGCATTACCGTGAGGTGCTCAAGTGGCGTGGCAAGCTCCATTGGGATGATCAACCTGACCCGCTAGCAACGTCTGCAAACATGGTGATGGAAAACATGATGCCCTACGGCACAAAAGCTGTTTCGAAGGAAATGGCGTCAACCAAAGCGCCAGCGAGAACAGTTCGTAAGAGCCGTAAAGCCTCTGAGGTGGCATAGATGCTGGTGGTCGATAGCAGCGTTTGGATTGACTACTTTCGCAATGCGCCGACAATGGCTTGCGACGCATTAGACGATCTCTTGCGGGAAGCTACAACGAAAATAATTGTGCCCGATCTCGTGCTTTACGAAGTGTTGCGAGGTTTTCGCCATGAGCGAGATTACCGCAACGCATTGCAACTGATGCGCGGGTTTGAGTGGGAAGCTGGATTCAGCCCGGATTTGGCTCAACAGGCCGCGCAACATTACCGTGCCATGGTTGGGCAGGGTTTTACGATTCGCAGTGCCTTGGATGTAATGATTGGCGCGTTTTGCATCGAGCGAGATTACACCCTGCTGCATAGCGACCGTGATTTTGAAGCCATGCACAATTTACGTGGTTTAAAAGTTTGGAATTTTGCTTGAAGGAACTGTTGACATGAATGCCCAACAACATTTTCAAACCCTCGCCCGCTACAACATCTGGGTCACGCATCGCTTGCTCGAAGCGGTAGAAAAACTCAGCGATGAAGAATATCGCCGCGATGTGGGTTTGTTCTTCAAATCGATTCATGGCACGCTCAATCATTTGCTGGTGGGCGAGCACATGCTGTGGTATCCGCGTTTTGCAAAAGGCATCTCGCCGAAGATGGATTTGGCCGATGAGGTGGAGCCTGTGCGCGAGCGTTTGGCGCAGGCGCTGCGCGGTGGCTCTGGCAATTGGAAGCCGTTGATTGAGAGCTTTAGCGATGAGCGGTTTGAAGGCATGCTGAACTACACCACGACTAAGGGCGTAGCCGCGTCCTTACCTTTCGCGATGACGCTCACTCACGTGTTCAATCACGGTACGCACCATCGCGGGCAAATCACTGCGGCGCTCACGAAGCTTGCGCAGCCTTGCCCTGAGTTGGATTTGGTATATTTTTTACAACAAGATAGTTCACAATAAATCACCACACATCACTAGGAGACTTAGCTTTGGAAAGCTTCAAGAAATACATGACTCTGATCGGTTCACTCATCATGGTTGGCTGCGCCACAGTGACGGGTGGAGGAAACTCACAAACGATTTCTGTCAACACGGTCAACGAATACGGCTTGGCAGTGCAGGGAGCAGCATGCAATCTCAGCAACGATAAAGGAAACTGGAAACTCAGCTCACCAGATCAAGTCACTATTACTAAGTCTGATAAGGCGATGATTGTCCGGTGCGAAAAAGCCCCGTCCGAACCAGGCACTGCGACCGTAGAATCTTCAGTTCGTGGTGCATTATTTGGCAACATCATTGCAGGCGGCTTAATAGGTGCAGCGATAGATCACTCTTCGGGCGCAGGGTATGAATACCCTGAATCAATCAAAGTCATGCTCGGTATGTCTACGGGCTACAAGATTCAATCTGATCAGAGGCAAGGCGCTGACAAAACACCGATCACACGCATCTTGCCTCCCGCTACTGGTTTTGCATCGGTGAAAGATGTGGATCGACTTCCGATCCAAGATGCAGTAGTGATCAAGGGATACAACGATTTTCTGAACTACAAGGGCCCGAAAGCATTTGCAGTGTCGCAAGATAAAGCGACGGGCTGGGCATTGGGCATGATGGCTGCCGACAACAAAGATCAGCAAGCAAGAGATCCCGGAGAGCGTGCGCTGGCTAATTGCAGACGTCGAGCGACGACACCCTGCGTTTTGTATGCTGTTGACGAACAAGTTGTCTATACCAAGCCAAGCTTTTTGACAACATCTGTACAGCCAATACAACTGCAAGTTGTTGCGGCATCAAACAACATGGCAGCTGCTCAGCCCGTCAGCCCGCCCGCTGCCCCGCCAGCAATGCTTGCATCGGGCTTTGCAAACATCGCTGATGTTGATGCCATTCCGTATATCAACGACAGAGGTCGAGAGGCCTATCGGGAATGGTTGACCAAGCCAACACCGAGAGCGTTTGTCATTTCTGACACCGGCCGACTGTCAAGCACTTGGGGTATTTATCCGCAAAACCCCGAAGAACCGAAAGATCCAGCACAGAGAGCGCTACAGCGGTGCGCCAAAGCAAACAACGCGCCGTGCAAACTCTATGCTGTTAATGGTGCGGTGGTTTATGTCAAAGATACGCATCCAGCTGGGGCGGTAAGCACAGCTCCCGCTGAAATAAAGCCTACGCCAAAATAAGCTGATGCATCTCGCTTTGTCACACATTGCTTCAATGTTTTCGTGGTCGCTGCGCACTTGTCGGTTATGCGTTCTGAGTGCAGGTGGATTTAGTTTGTGGATTCGATAGGAGTCGCTAACAGAATGAACAGAATACTTTTTAAACTTTGCTTCGGGCTCTTTGTGGCGCTCACCTTTTTGAGTGAAGCTAGTGCCACGCCTGTCCTACCCACAGATCCAAAGCTCAATGAGTCAATCGAGTTTGTGAAAAATAACAGGCTGTTTGCGGTGAGTTTAGAAGTCACGATCTTTAAACCTGATGGTGTTGGTCCATTTCCGGTGATCGTGATCAATCATGGCAAGGCTGCGATGAATAATCGCTTGCAGGCGCGGAGTCGCTACACCGCGGTTACGCGCGAGTTTTTAATGCGCGGATATGCTGTCGTGTTGCCCATGCGTCAGGGCTTCTCACATTCTGGGGGCGCCGTTGTCGGCGAGGGTTGCAATATCGCTGGCAATGGCGAGGCGCAAGCGGATGATTTGATTGCTGTCACTAATTGGCTCAAGAGTCAAGCATGGGTCGACCTGCAACGCATGGCGATGATGGGGCAATCTCATGGCGGTGTAACGACTTTGGCATACGCTCAGCAACCAGATGCAGGCTACAAGGCTTTTGTTAACTTTGCTGGAGGCTTGATGTGGACCTCCGGAGGTTGCCAGTGGCAGGAAAATCTTAAGAGAGCTTTCGCCAGCTATGGGTCAAAAACCAAAGTGCCCAGTATTTGGTTTTATGGTGCGAACGATAGCCTCTTTCCCCCGAATGTGATTCGCCCCGCGTTTGATGCTTATGTTGCTTCTGGCGGTAAAGCCGAGCTTGTTGCTTATCCGGAATTTGAAGAGGACGCTCACGGCATGTTTGGCAATCCAAGGGGTTTCCCAATTTGGTTTGACAAAGTAACGGCGCTATTTGAAGCGAATGGATTGCCTACAGCAATCACACAGGCGCGCTTCGGAGTCATTGATCGCATGCCTAAACCGGCGACCACGGCTTTTGCCGTTATAGGTAACGCAGCCGTCGTTCCCTGTAAAAGCGATGCTTGTCGCGATGGATATCAAACTTTTCTGACCAAAAGAATCCCGCGTGCGTTTGCCACGAACGGAAACGGCCCATGGGCTTGGGCTTTTGATGGCGATGATCCGCTCAAGCGCGCTTTGGATAGCTGTAATCGCAATACCAAAGACAATTCATGCAAGCTTTACGCGGTCGATGAAGACATTGTGTGGACGCCATAATGAAAACGGTTCGAATTGATGTTGAAGCAGTTGCTAGGGTAACGCTCAATCTTCCCGACGTGCGCAACGCTTTCAACGACGAAGTGATCGCTGAGCTCACGCAGGCGTTTACTGAGCTGGGGCAGCGCGATGATGTGCGGTGCATCGTGTTAGCTGCCGAGGGCACTACCTTTTGCGCAGGGGCTGATTTGAATTGGATGCGGGCGATGGCCGATTATTCGCGCACTGAGAATTTGGCGGATGCGGCCAAGCTGGCGGAGATGTTGCGGGTGATTTATGAATGCCCGAAGCCGACTGTGGTTCGGGTGCAGGGCGATGTTTATGCGGGCGGCATGGGGTTGGTGGCGGCTTGCGATGTGGCGGTCAGTGTGGATACGGCGGGCTATTGTTTGAGCGAAGTCAAGCTGGGTTTGATTCCGGCCACGATTAGCCCGTATGTGATTCGCGCAATGGGGGCGCGTGCGGCGCATCGGTATTTTTTGACGGCGGAGCGCTTTTCTGCGCAAGAGGCGCTGCGGCTGGGGTTTGTACATGAAGTCGTCTCGGCTGATCAGCTCGACGCTAAGGTGGGTGAAATGACGCAGGCCATAGTAAAAAACAGCCCGAATGCGGTGAAAGTTTGCAAAAAGCTGGTGCAGGGTGTGGCAAATCAAGAAATCAGTCAACCGCTGATCAGTGAAACGGTTGAGGGGATTGCCGACATTCGCGCGAGCGCCGAAGGGCGCGAGGGCGTGTCTGCTTTTCTAGCAAAACGCAAACCGTCTTGGTTGGCGTAAGCTGTCGCGTCATTCATCAAGGAATCCCCATGGACATGATTCTTGAATACCTCCAGCAAATCATGCAAGGTGTTTTTTCGTCGGGCGGTGATGTGGCGGGCAGCGTGGGCAAAGTGGTCGGCAAGATGGACACCACGGCTTTGATCGCATTGTCGGCAGCATTGGGCTGGGCGGCGGGCATTCGGCTGTATCTCGTGGTGTTTCTCACGGGCTTGGCAGGTTTTATGGGTTTTATTCCGCTGCCATCGGGTCTCTCCGTGTTGCAGCATCCTGCCATGCTGATCAGCAGCGGCGGCATGGTGTTTGTGGAATTTTTTGCCGACAAGATTCCTGGGCTTGATTCGCTCTGGGATATCGTTCATACCGTGATTCGCGTGCCTGCGGGCGCGGCGCTTGCGGGGGGCGTGTTTGGCGCAGATAGCGCCACCATGGGCACTGTGGCCGCACTCATTGGCGGCACGCTTGCTGCCACAGCGCATGCCACTAAGGCCACCACGCGCGCGGCGGTCAACACGTCGCCGGAGCCGTTTTCAAACATCATCGTGAGCTTTGCTGAAGAAGGCTTGGTGATGTTTATGCTTTGGCTGGCCACGAATCATCCGGTGATTTTTGGCATCACGCTGCTTATCATTTTGGTGCTGTCTGTTTTGCTGATCATTGCTTTGTGGAAATTTCTGCGACTGGTGATTCGTAAAATTTCGAGTTTCTTTTCTGGTTCGCCTCAACCCTCATCTGCCTGAGCTCGTATGTTTACAAAAATCCTCATTGCCAACCGTGGCGAAATAGCTTGTCGAGTCGCCGCCACCGCCAAGAAAATGGCGATCAAAACTGTTGCTGTGTATTCCAAAGCGGATGCACACGCCAAGCATGTGGCGGCGTGTAATGAGGCGGTTTACATTGGCGAAGGCGAGGGCAATTCGCCCAAAGAAAGCTATTTGCGATGGCAGGCGATCCTTGCTGCGGCCAAGGCAACTGGCGCACAGGCCATTCACCCTGGCTATGGCTTCTTGAGCGAGAACGAAGAGTTTGCAAAGGCTTGTGCCGAAGCTGGTTTGGTTTTCATCGGTCCGTCACCATCCGCCATCAAGGCGATGGGATTGAAAGCTGAATCGAAGCAACTCATGGAGAAGGCAGGCGTGCCGCTGGTGCCGGGCTATCACGGTGCGAATCAAGATGAGGCGCTGCTGCAAAAAGAGGCTGACCGCATTGGTTATCCGGCGTTGATCAAAGCGAGCGCGGGCGGTGGCGGCAAGGGCATGCGAATTGTGGAGCGCTCGGAGGATTTTGCAGCGGCGCTGGCTTCTTGCAAACGCGAGGCGATCAATAGCTTTGGAGACGATGCGATGTTGATTGAAAAATATGTGCAGCGCCCGCGCCATATTGAGATTCAGGTGTTTGGCGATGCGCATGGAAATGTCGTGTATCTTTTTGAGCGCGATTGCTCGGTGCAGCGGAGGCATCAAAAGGTGCTGGAAGAAGCGCCTGCGCCTGGACTGCCACTCGCAATGCGTGATGCCATGGGTAAAGCGGCAGTGGATGCGGCGCGGGCGGTGAATTACACCGGCGCTGGCACGGTGGAATTCATCGTGGAGCAGACTGGGGGCTACGACCAGCCTGAGAAGATGAAGTTCTACTTCATGGAGATGAACACGCGGCTGCAAGTGGAGCATCCCGTCACAGAAGCGATCACGGGGCTGGATTTGGTGGAATGGCAGTTGCGCGTGGCCTCTGGCGAGAAACTGCCGCTAGCGCAAGATCAGCTCAAGATCAATGGCCACGCGATCGAAGCGCGGATTTGCGCGGAGAACCCTGATAACAATTTCCTGCCAGCTACCGGCGCATTGAATGTTTATCGCAAGCCGGTGCATACAGCCTTCGAGCGCAGTGATTTGCGCATCGACGACGGTGTGCGCGAAGGCGATGCAATCTCGCCGTATTACGACTCGATGATCGCCAAGCTCATCGTCCATGGCGTCACGCGCGAAGAGGCGCTGGCCAAGATGGATCAGGCACTCAGCCAAACGCAGATCGTGGGGCTAGCCACCAATGTACAGTTTCTGCGGCATGTGGTCACCAGCAATGCGTTCGCTCAGGCCAAGCTGGATACAGCATTGATCCAAAGAGAAGAAAAAGCCCTGTTTCATCAAGAAAAATTGCCTTTAGCCGGCGTAGTATCTGCGTGGGTAGCTCATGTATTGATAGCAGAGAGTGAGCAGCAAACCGCTGATCCGTTTAGCAAACGCGATGGCTGGCGGCCCTTTGGCATTGCTACACGCAGCTTTGCATTTGAATGGCACGATGCGCCTGTGCAAGCACTATTGAGCTATTTGCACGATGGTACTTTGCATTTGAGCATCACGCGCGGTGAAGAAAAGCACGAAGGCATTTTGGAATGCCATAGCGTTGAGCAGAACGCAGAAGCTGATGTATTGGTGAAGTTCGCAGGCGAGCGATTCACCGCCTCCGTGCACCATTCTTCACATGAAAAAGGGCAGATAGCCGGCATATTTACTGCGCAAGGCGCTACGAAAATAGTAGCGATTGATCCGTATCTGCAAATCGCAGAAGATGCTGCCAAAGGCGGTCGGCTGACTGCGCCGATGCCGGGCAAGGTGGTGTCGATTGCTGTGAAGGTGGGCGACAAAGTGACGGCTGGGCAAATGCTGGCGGTGATGGAGGCGATGAAGATGGAGCACACGATTGCGGCGCCCAAAGATGGTGTCGTTGCAGAAATTCTCTATTCGGCGGGCGATCAGGTCAGTGATGGCGCTGAGCTCATCAAGCTCGCTGCTTAAGGCGCTAAGGCCATGAAATTGCCAAGCAAAGTGAATCTCATCGATGTCGGCCCGCGTGATGGCCTGCAAAATGAAAAGCAGCTCATTGATGCAGCGGTCAAGATTGAGCTGGTGCATCTCTTGCAAGTGGCTGGCTTGAAAGAAATTGAAGTGACAAGCTATGTGAGCCCTAAGTGGGTGCCACAGATGGGGGATAACGCACAGGTGATGGCGGGAATTCACCGACTAGCAGGTGTGCGCTACTCGGTGCTCACACCAAATCTCAAAGGCTTTGAGGCGGCGGTGGCTGACGCAGCCATAGTGCCCGACGAGATCGTCGTCTTCGGCGCGGCCAGCGAAGCTTTCAGCCAGAAAAACATCAATTGCTCGATTGCCCAGAGCATCGAGCGCTTCGCACCCGTGGTGCAAGCGGCCAAAGTGCGGGGCATTGCTGTGCGCGGCGCGATGAGCTGCACGATGGGCTGCCCGTATGAGGGAGAAATTGCGCCTTCGCGGGTGGAATATCTCGCTGGGCTGATGCGCGGGATTGGCGTGGAGCGGGTGGATGTGGCAGACACAATTGGCGTAGGTACGTCCCTCCAAGTGCAGCGTGCTTTTGAAGCGGCGCTCAAGCATTTTTCTATTGATCATGTTTGCGGGCATTTTCACGATACCTATGGCCAAGCGCTGGCCAATACTTTGGCCGCGCTGCAAATGGGTGTATGGAATTTTCAATCGTCGGTGGCGGGTCTGGGAGGCTGCCCGTATGCCAAAGGTGCAACGGGCAATGTGGCCACGGAAGATGTGGTCTACATGCTGCACGGCATGGGCATTGAGACGGGGATTGATTTAGATTTGCTGATTGATGCGGGCGAGTTCATCAGCAGCGCCTTGAGCCGCAAGCCGAATTCACGCGCAGCCACCGCTTTGCTTAATAAACGTGCAGCTTAAAGAACTATCAATTTAATAGCACTCTTCGTATATCCTATGCCGGCTATCGGCTCTTTTTGATCTCAAAAGTTATGTCAATACCTTCTCCATGTATTTCGGTGTGCCAGATGGACAGCGCCACCGGCTGGTGCAAAGGCTGCTACCGCACGATTGACGAGATCATCGCTTGGGGGCAGGGCAGCGAAGCTTATCAACAAGCTGTATGGCAAGCTCTGCCTGCACGCCACCGCGAAGCCGCTTTCTCCGAGGCACAGCTCAATCAAGCCTTGATGAAAGTTTGCCAATCATGAAGCACATCACTTTTTATTTTGATGTGATCTCGCCCTACGCCTACTTGGCCTTTGAGCAGCTGCCCAAAACGCTGGAAGGCATCAGCCACAGCGTCACATACAAGCCCGTGCTCTTCGGCGCAATGTTGCAACATTTCGGTCAGCTTGGGCCCGCAGAGATTGCCCCCAAGCGCACTTGGACATATCGCCAAATCAACTGGCTGGCCAAGCAGCAAGGCTCAAGCTTACACATGCCCGCCAACCATCCTTTTAACCCGCTTGGGTTGTTACGCTTAGCCGTGGCCTGCGGCAAAGATGGCTTATGTAACCGCTACGTGGCTGAGACTCTATTTCGCCATGTTTGGCAGGGCGGTCTAGATGCGGGTGATGCGCAGCGACTGCAAGCTCTGGCCGGGCAGCTCAAACCAGCTCGATCACATGACGATCCAAATGTTAAAGCCGAGCTTAAAGCCAATACTGACGCGGCAATTGCAAAAGGCATCTTCGGCGTGCCCACCATGGAAGTTGATGGCGAAGCTTTCTGGGGGCTTGATGCTTTGCCCATGCTGCGTGCTTATTTGGAGGGCGACGAATGGTTCGTCAGTTCCCAGTGGCTGGCCGCCGGTGATCTACCTACCGGTGTGGTGCGCAAGAAGATGCCATAAGACGTACGTTTGTAAGAATTCGGGAAGTTCCGTATAGGGATTACCCGTGAAATCACCTTGTAAACGTGAATTTGCTCACGCAGTGTAAGAAATGCGTCAGTGATTTTGCCAACACTCTGCGTTGAATACTTACATACAGGTGACAACTTGCTCTTGCTCGTCAGCATCATCAAATTGGTGTGCGAAATCGCTCTACTTGGCCTAGCAGGTCGGTGGCTACTTGGTTTGCTCGCCGGGCAGCAAAAAGAGAGCAATTTCTTTTACAAAGCACTTGAAGCGGTTACCAAACCTTTCGTCAGTGCTACCCGCTTCTTCACCCCAAAAGTCGTCATTGACCGGCACGTACCTTTGGTCACTTTTTTACTTTTAGGCTTCATCTGGGTGATCAGCGTGATCGAGAAAGTGCGGATCTGTACAGAGATCGGCTTGGAGTTGTGCAAATGATCGCAAAGATACAGTACGAAGGGATGCGCGTTTGGGCTCGGGTATTGCTGCGCTTGGAACAATTTGATGCAGCGAAGGCAGTTTTTGAGCGAATGTCTGCAATGAAACCCGAGGATGACTATTCAAGAGCCTCTATTGCCTATTTACTAACCATCACTGATCGCAAACCGCAGGCATTCGCGATACTTGAGCGTTTGACGCAAACACACGCGAGCGTAGGTATGCATTGGTTCAATCTTGGTTTCTTGCAAGAGGAAAAAGGCTTATTTGACGAGGCTTGCGTATCCTTTAGCAAGGCAGTTGAGTTGCGCCCCGATATTGATCGTGCTTGGTATGGGCTCGGTCTCGTTCTTATTCGCTTAAAGCGATTTGATGAAGCTATCAAAGCGCTCAAACAAAATACAAAATTGCAACCCATGAGTCCGTACGGCTGGTATCAGCTAGCTCGCGTACACATGGATCGGCAAGAGCCCGATGAGGCGCGGAAAATCATCCGCCACCTCAAAGGGTTTGAGCCCAAGGTGGCCGCTCAGCTGGAACGCGAAACGGGTTTGTCCGTCTCGCCCGCCAGTTGAGGGGCTTCGCGCGCTGCTGCAAGGTGGCACAAGCTGTTGATGCAATCGGCATGAAGATGTCGCAGCACCCTACATTTGGTTAACTACAAGGAGAGTATGCAATGCAAGTATCAGCAAAGCATCAGGCCTATTGGTCGAAGAACCTTCGCATTACGGCAATATTGCTGGCGATCTGGTTCGTCGCGACCTACGTGGTCAGTTTTTTCGCCCGCGATCTGAACTTTACTTTCTTCGGATGGCCATTCAGTTTCTGGATGGGTGCCCAAGGTTCGCTCGTGATTTATGTTGCAATTATTTGGTTTTATGCCAGATACATGAACAACCTCGACCATGAATACGGCGTTGCCGAAGAGGAGTAAAAAATGGCTGGAATGTCTCCTTCAAAAGGCGTGAGCGCGAGCTCGTCTGCCAACACTGCTTTCAAACAGCAGCTCAATAAAGTTTATAGCTGGTACACAGGTGGCTTCGTTGCCTTCGTGATCGTGCTGGCTGTGCTGGAGCAAATGGGTTTGCCCCGTAACTGGATCGGCTTCATCTTCTTGCTTGCCACCATTGGCTTGTATGCCGGTATCGGCGTGATGAGCCGCACTAGTGATCCCGATGAGTATTACGTCGCTGGTCGCCGCGTGCCCGCGATTTACAACGGTATGGCCACAGGTGCAGACTGGATGTCTGCCGCATCGTTCATCGGGATGGCCGGTACGCTTTACCTCACCGGTTACAGCGGCCTGGCCTTCATCATGGGGTGGACGGGCGGCTACTGTTTGGTGGCTCTGTTCCTCGCGCCATATATGCGTAAGTTCGGCCAGTTCACCATCCCAGACTTTCTGGGCGAGCGCTATGGCGGCAACGCTGCGCGATTGGTGGGTGTATTTGCCGCCATTCTCGTATCCTTCGTGTATGTAGTGGCGCAGATCTACGGCGTTGGTCTGATCACCACCCGCTTGACTGGTGTGGCTTTTGAAGTGGGCATTTTCCTGGGATTGGGTGGCATTTTGGTGTGCTCATTCTTGGGCGGTATGCGTGCTGTCACATGGACTCAAGTGGCTCAGTACATCATCTTGATCATTGCTTACCTCGTGCCTGTGATCTGGCTGTCAGTCAAGCAAACTGGCATCCCCATTCCTCAGCTTGTCTATGGCATGCAATTGGCGAAAGTCACTGAGCGTGAGAAGCAGTTGTTGGCTGATCCGAAGGAAAAAGAAGTCATTGCAATCTTCAAGAAGAATGCAGACGATTTCGGTGCCAAGCTCAAAGACGTGCCTGCTGCGCTGGCTGCTGACAAAGCTGCTGCTGAAAAGAAAGTGGCAGACTTGAAAGCGGCAAACGCGCCGACTGCAGAAATCACAGCTGCTGAGAAAGCCATGGCGGCCGTGCCCAAAGACGCAGAAGCTGCGAAGAAGGCTTGGACGGCTGCACAAGCGTCTAACAACGCGCGAGCTCGCCCGTTGGCTGGCATGCCAGCCCATGGGCAGCAGTTTGCTGGCGATCCGAATGGCGATGCCAAGGCACAAGAGGCTTACGACGTTTCGCGTCGCAATTTCTTGGCCCTCATCTTCTGCTTGATGGTCGGTACAGCAGCACTGCCACACATCCTGATGCGCTACTACACCACGCCCAGCGTGAAAGAGGCGCGTGAGTCGGTGACTTGGTCTATCTTCTTCATCTTCTTGCTCTACTTCACAGCGCCTGCCTTGGCAGTTCTCGTGAAATATGAAATCTTCAACGTACTGGTCGGTACGGAATTTGCGAAGTTACCAGCGTGGGTCGCGGCTTGGTCTAAAGTAGATGCGAATTTGCTCTCTGTGATTGACATCAACAAAGATGGTATTTTGCAGTTGGGTGAAATGCGGATTGGCGGCGACATCATTGTGTTGGCCACACCAGAAATTGGTGGCTTGCCTTATGTGATCTCTGGCATGGTCGCTGCAGGTGGCTTAGCTGCTGCGCTTTCCACGGCTGATGGCCTACTGCTCACGATCGCCAATGCGCTGTCGCACGACGTGTACTACAAAGTGATTGACCCGAACGCCAGCACGGCTCGCCGTGTAACGCTCTCAAAGATGCTCCTGCTTGTCGTGTCCTTGGCGGCTGCTTACGTAGCCTACCATGTGTATGTCAGTAAGCAAGCGGATATCTTGTTCCTTGTGTCTGCAGCATTTTCATTTGCTGCTGCCTCCTTTTTCCCTGCACTTGTGCTCGGGATTTTCTGGAAGCGTGCATCGAGCGCTGGCGCGATTGTGGGCATGATCGGTGGCTTGGGCATCACTGCTTACTACATGATCATGAATCATCCATGGATGCGCCAAGTGTTCGGTGTTGACAGCCCAGTATCGCTTTGGTGGGCTATTCAGCCGATCTCGGCTGGCCTGTTCGGCGTGCCGCTCGGCTTTGCGCTGATCATTATCGTCAGTTTGTTCACACCAGCGCCGAATGCAAAAGTGCAAGCGTTGATTGAGCATGTGCGTTACCCAAGTATCAAGGCAGCTTGATGAAGTAGCTTTTCATCTCCAGCATTAAAGTTGGAGATGCAATATCTGCTAACCCAGTGTGACGAAAAGTCGCACTGGGTTTTTTTTAGTTCACTTCAATCTGCCATTCATGCGTACATTTCTTGCATCGCACGTGCGTGTGGCCATGGGTCTTGTCTTCCGATAAAGCAGTGAATAAGCCATAGGCTTTGCATTCTGGGCAATTGGCTTGATTGGCAATCACTTCCGCATTCATTAATAAATACAAATAGCGCCGCAGCGCCCAAATGCCGATGCCGCCGCAAGCGACGATAGCTGCGGCGTCAAATAGCTTATCGCCGAGCGTGCCGCCACGAAACGCCTCAAAGGCAGCCATCATGCCGATGATGCACAAAAAAGCCAGCACCATGTGCGCATGGCTGGAGAGCAACTCCCGCTCATACCATTTGCGAAAACCTACTTTTCGGATGCCGTCGTAGAGGCGGGAATTGAGGTAGTTCATTGATGGTAATGGTAGCTTGTGCTTGTAGATACGTCAAAGACCTTGCGATGGATTCACTGCGGCGAAATCCCTACAATATTTGGGCTTGCTGCGGCATCTCCCGCTAGTAACGCGACACGTCAGAAAGACAGTTCATGACTCAGGGCAGTATTCGCATCACTGGTGCGAGGCAACATAATCTCAAAAACCTCAATGTCGATTTCAAAACGGGTGAATTGACCGTCGTTACCGGGCAGAGTGGCTCAGGCAAATCCAGTTTGGTGTTTGATACGCTGTTTGCTGAAGGGCAGCGTCGCTATGTTGAGACGTTTTCAGCCTATGCCCGGCAGTTCATGGATCGCATGGATAAGCCGCAGGTGGATAAGGTCGAAGGCGTACCTGCCGCCATTGCGATTGACCAAACCAATCCTGTGCGCTCATCTCGCTCGACTGTGGGCACGATGACTGAGCTGAACGATCATCTGAAATTGCTTTTCGCGCGGCTGGCCAATTTGTCTGACCGGGAAACCGCGCTGCCCGTTGTACATGACAACGGGGATACGATTTATTCGCAGATCGTGGAAAAAACCAAAGCTGCCAATCCTCGCCTCGTCGTGACCTTTCCGGTGGAGCTGCCTAGCAACACCACGGGGGAAGAAGTGGCTCAGTGGTTGTCTGCCAGCGGTTTCACGCGCGTGCAAGCGGAGCGCGAGATTAGTACACCAAACGGGACACGAAAAGTATTGGATGTTGTAGCAGACCGCTTCAAGATCGAGAGTGCAGAAAAAGTGCGCGTGATGGAGGCTATAGAGCTCGCGCTTAAGCGCGGCAGTGGCCGCATGAATGTGTATGCGGGTGAAGAAGCCGCCCAAGAGATCTGGAAATTCTCCACCGGCCTACATTGCCCAGAGAGTGATTTGCGCTACACGCAACCCACGCCCAGCCTCTTTTCCTTCAACTCTCCGCACGGCGCGTGCCCTACCTGCAAAGGTTTTGGCCGCGTGATCGGTGTGGATTATGGCCTCGTGATGCCTGATGGCCGGCTTACGCTGCGTGCAGGTGCAGTCAAAGTTTTTCAAACGCCGGCTTGGGCTGAATGCCAAGATGATTTGATGCGCCATGCGGAAGCCGCTGGTATACCGCGCGATACAGCTTGGAGCAAGCTCACAGCTGAGCAGCAGCAATGGGTGATACAAGGCAACCCAAGCTACAAAGAAGGCCAGTGGGGCAAAGTCTGGTATGGCGTGCGGCGCTTCTTTGCGTATCTAGAGACGAAATCCTACAAGATGCACATTCGTGTGTTGCTTAGTAAATACCGTAGCTATACGAAATGCGGCACTTGCGATGGTGCCCGGTTGCAAGGCGATGCATTGCTCTGGCGAGTGGGCACGAAAGCGCAAGCGGATAGAGCGATGCTGCCGGCCAAGCGCTTTCTACCGGCTGGTGTGAAGTGGTCACGCGATCAATTGGAAGCGCTGCCCGGTCTATCCCTCCATGATTTGATGCTGATGCCGTTGGATAAACTGCGCGCTTTCTTTGACGCATTACGCGCAGATTCTGGCTTAGACCCTTCAAGTGCGGATGCACGCGCACTAGAAATGCTGCTCGAAGAAATCTGCACGCGTTTGAAATATCTGTGCGATGTTGGCATCGGCTATCTCACGCTGGATCGCCAAAGCCGCACGCTCTCAGGTGGCGAAGTGCAGCGCATCAATTTGACGACTGCATTGGGAACATCGTTGGTCAACACGCTCTTCGTGCTCGATGAGCCCAGCATCGGCCTGCATCCTCGCGATATGGATCGCATCACGCAAGCCATGCTGCGCTTGCGCGATGCGGGCAACACACTTGTTGTCGTAGAACACGATCCAGCCGTGATGCTTGCTGCAGATCGCGTGATTGATATGGGCCCAGGGCCTGGTGAGCGCGGTGGGCAAATGGTGTTTGACGGGACGCCCGCCCAGCTACGAGAAGCCGACACGCTCACGGGCAGTTACCTCGGGGGCCGCAAACAAATCGGCATGGGCTTGAAGCGCCTCGTGAGCGACAACACGCCGCGCCTGATTCTGGAAGGCGCGACGCAACACAACTTAAAGAATGTAAGCATTGAGTTGCCATTGCAGCGCTTGATTTGCATTACGGGCGTGAGCGGCTCTGGTAAATCTACGCTGATTCAAGATGTGCTCGCGCCAGCACTCATGCGCTATTTCGGCAAAGCCACTGAGACGCCGGGCGCGCATGATCGCTTGCTGGGCGCAGAGCTGCTCAGTGATGTCGTCTTCGTTGATCAATCCCCGATTGGCAAAACAACGCGATCAAACCCCGCAAGCTACGTCGGGGCATGGGATGCCGTGCGCGAAATTTTCGCCACACTACCCGTCTCCAAGCAACGTAATTACACTGCCAGTAAATTTAGCTTCAACAGTGGAGATGGCCGCTGCCCCGCTTGCGGCGGCTCAGGCTTTGAGCATGTGGAGATGCAATTTTTATCCGACGTGTATCTGCGTTGCCCGGATTGCGATGGCAAGCGCTATCGGCCAGAGATTTTGGAAATCAAGATTGTGCGCGCAGGCCTCAGCCTAAACACCTTTGAAGTGCTCGAACTCACGGTGAGCGAAGCTTCAAAGCTGTTTGCGAATGATCGCGATGTGATCCGTGCCTTGCAACCCATTCTCGATGTGGGCTTGGAATATGTGAAGCTCGGCCAGCCCGTGCCGACGCTATCCGGCGGCGAATCGCAGCGCTTAAAGCTGGCAGGCTTCTTGGCTGAGGCGGCGCGAGATGCAGCGAAATCTAAGCAACGCCTCGCCACCAAAGGCACACTGTTTTTATTCGATGAACCCACCACCGGCCTGCATTTTGAAGACATCAGCAAACTCATGCGCGCGCTGCGCAAGCTGCTCGATGCTGGGCACTCAGTGCTCGTGATTGAGCACAATCTGGATGTGATCCGCTCCAGCGATTGGCTGATTGATTTGGGCCCCGAGGGCGGCGATGCGGGCGGGTGTGTGGTGGCATTTGGCATGCCAGAAGATGTGAAGCACCATGCAACATCGTTTACGGCGCAAGCATTGCGTGAATACGATGCGGCGTTGGGTTTGAATGGCATGGCAGTGCATGAGAAATCTGACTTACTATCAAAATATGAGCACTCTGCGCAATATATACGCCGGCAGGAGGCCAAAAAGACTTCAAAAGAGAGCGACAACTGCATTCAAATCGTCAACGCGCGTGAGCACAACCTCAAAGGATTGTCAGTCAACATTCCGCGCGGCAAATTCACCGTCGTCACAGGTGTTTCAGGCTCTGGAAAATCCACGCTAGCTTTCGATATTTTGTTCAACGAAGGCCAGCGACGCTATCTGGAAAGTTTGAACGCTTATGCGCGAAGTATTGTGCAGCCCGCAGGTCGTCCGGAAGTGGATGCCGTGTTTGGCATCCCGCCTACGGTGGCGATTGAGCAGCGCCTCTCGCGTGGTGGCCGCAAATCAACGGTGGGCACGACGACGGAAGTGTGGCACTTCTTGCGCCTACTGTATGTGAAGCTCGGCACGCAGCATTGCGTGCACGACGATGCGGCTGTGCAACCGCAGACGGCTGAGCGCATCGCTGCTCAATTGATGACCGTTTATAAAGGCCGCCACATCGGCATTCTTGCGCCACTTGTGATTTCGCGTAAGGGTGTGTATACCGAGCTGGCCGATTGGGCGCGCCCGCGTGGCTACAGCCATCTACGGGTGGATGGAGAATTTTTGCCAACCACAGGCTTTCCGCGCATTGATCGCTTCAAGGAGCACACAGTGGAGCTGCCGGTGGCAGATATCGTTGTCAAGCCTGAGAAAGAGGCGGCGCTACGCACAGCGCTTGCTATTGCGCTGGAGCACGGTAAAGGCGTCGTGCATGTGATGACATCACTGGATGGTTTGCATGCCGCGATGCAAGCTAAAACGACCACTGCACATATCGGCAAAGTAGAGGTGTTTTCCACCAAACGCGCTTGCCCCGTTTGTGCCACGAGCTATCCCGAGCTCGATCCGCGCTTGTTTTCCTACAACAGCAAACATGGCTGGTGCCCTGATTGCGTCGGCACGGGCAAGCAGCTCTCGCGCGAGCAGCGCAAAGCGCTCGATGATTCAGTGCGCGATGATGACAACCGAGGTCGCGAGCAAAGCTTTGCGGAAGCGGAAGTAGATGACGTGAGCGATCAAGATTGCTCAGGCTGTGGCGGAACACGATTGAATAAGCAAGCGCGTTTCGTGAAATTTGGATCAAGCACCGACCCCAAGCGTGGGCAATCCAGTATCACGGATGTGGCGCAGCTATCTGTGCGCGATGTGCGGCTTTGGGTGGAGAGCTTGAAGCTCTCAGGCCGCGAAGCTGATATTGGCCGCGATTTGATTCCTGAGATCAAAGGCCGCTTGGAATTTTTAGAAGAAGTCGGCTTGGGCTATTTGACGCTGGATCGCGGCGCGCCCACGCTCTCGGGTGGCGAGGCGCAGCGCATTCGCCTGGCCGCGCAGCTAGGCAGTAATTTGCAAGGTGTCTGCTACGTGCTCGATGAGCCCACGATTGGCCTGCACGCGCGAGACAATCAAATTTTGCTCAATGCGCTGCACAAGCTCAGCGAGAAGGGCAACACACTCGTTGTCGTTGAGCACGATGTGGACACCATTCGCCGCGCCGAGCACATCATCGACATTGGGCCTTCAGCGGGCAAGCGTGGTGGACAAGTGGTGGCGCAAGGCTCAGTGGCCGACATCATGGCCGTGGAGGAATCAGCCACAGGCCGGTATTTGCGCGATGCGATTCGGCATCCGCTCCATGCACGGAGAGCGATGGATGAGATAAGTATCGGCGAGTGCAAACTCACCGTGAAAACTGCATCGCTACACAACTTAGTTAACGTCACTTCTGATGTGCCGCTCAAACGCTTGGTAGCCATCACTGGCGTATCCGGATCAGGCAAATCTACCTTCGCTCGAGATGTGTTGCTCGCCAATGTGTATTTGGCCGTAACTGCGCGCGGCATGAAGCGCGAGGCGCCAGATTTCAAAGCTTGGAAGAATTGCGATGGCGTACAAGGCTGGCAGCAACTGGATCGCGTGCTCGAAGTCGATCAAACTCCCATTGGCAAAACTCCGCGCTCTTGCCCCGCCACATACATCGGCTTTTGGGATGCCATCCGCAAGCTGTTTGCCGAAACGCTTGAGGCCAAAGCACGCGGCTACGCGCCCGGGCGCTTTAGCTTCAACACTGGCGAAGGCCGCTGCCCCGGCTGCGAAGGCCAAGGCATGCGTACGATTGAGATGAGCTTCTTGCCTGATGTGAAAGTGCCTTGCGAGGTGTGTCACGGTGCACGCTTTAATTCTGAGACGCTGGCTGTGAGTTGGCGCGGCAAGAGCATTGGCGATGTGCTGACGATGGAAGTGGATGAAGCGGTGGAATTCTTCGCCACGATGCCGAGCATTGGGCATCCTTTGCGGCTGCTCAAAGACGTGGGGCTGGGCTATCTCACGCTTGGTCAGCCATCGCCCACGCTTTCCGGCGGTGAAGCCCAGCGCATTAAACTTGTTACCGAACTGTCCAAAGTGCGTGATGAAGTGGGTAAGCGCGGCAACAAAGCGCCGCATACGCTCTACGTTTTAGATGAGCCAACTGTCGGCCTGCACATGCAAGACGTCGAAAAACTCATCAACGTCTTGCACCGCTTGGTCAACGCCGGCCACAGCGTTGTCGTGATTGAGCATGATCTCGACGTCATTGCTGAGGCCGACTGGGTCATTGATCTGGGGCCTGAGGGCGGCAAAGAAGGCGGAAAGATCGTGGCCGCTTGTACGCCGGAAGAGTTGGTGCGAAAGAAGACGCATACTGGCATTGCACTCGCACCTGTTCTTGCGCGCTCTTCCTAGCACTGAGTAAGCAGAGATATCATCGGCGTATGTCTCATATTTACATTTACTCCCCCAGCGGCGCAGTGCGCGACAAAGCGGCATTTAAACGCGGGGTGCAGCGGCTGAAAACGCTAGGCCATGAGGTGGAAATTGATCCTGCTGCGCTCAAAGCCGTGCAGCGATTTGCGGGTGATGATGCTGAGCGTGTAAAGTCGATTGAGCGCGCTGCTGCCAGCGGTGCAGATGTTGCGATGACCACACGCGGGGGCTATGGCCTCTCGCGCAACTTGCCACTGATCAACTACAAGCCAATAGCAAAATCCATCAAGCAAGGGATGCAGTGGGTGGGTTGTAGCGATTTCACGGCTTTGCAAGCAGCTTTATATGCGAAGACGGGTGCAGTCACTTGGGCAGGGCCCGCACTGTGTGAAGACTTTGGCCGCGCGCCTGATGCAGATGGGCATAGCTTAAAGCCGCAAGCGGCCACCGACGACATCATGGAAGCCTGCTTTGACGATTTCGTGCAAGGCGTTTGCGAAGGTGCGGGTTGGATGATACCTGCAGCAGATATGAAGAATGCTACTAATTTGGTAGCACTCAATGCAAATAGTGCGCCGGCTACTAAGCCATTTGGCCTTAAAAATGGCAAACTTCAAGGTCCATTGTGGGGTGGCAATCTCGCCATGCTTACCAGCTTGCTCGGCACGCCCTATCTGCCGCAAATCAAAAAAGGCATTTTGTGGTTTGAAGATGTGGCTGAGCATCCCTACAAAGTAGAGCGCATGCTCTTGCAATGGCAGCATGCAGGTATTCTTGCGCAGCAAAAAGCCATTGTTTTCGGCCAATTTTCCAACTACAAACTCACACCGCACGACAGAGGCTTCAAGTTACAAACCGTGATTGAGCGCCTGCGCAGCCAACTCAAAATCCCCGTGCTCACTGGCCTGCCTTTCGGCCATGTGCCCACCAAGGTTTGCCTGCCGTTTGGGCAACAAGTTACTTTGATGACAGAGGGTCGCGACACCCTTCTTTATTGGGGTTGATCTGTCTACAAACAATATCTAAAAATGTAAATATCGAATAGTACAATCTAATTTGACTGTTTCAGCAGCTCATTTTTTTCGAGATTGCTTCGAATACTGAAAAAATCTTCAAATATGGATTGCTGGTGAAATATAAATGTAAAAAAGTAATACATTATGGCTACTTAAGTGACGTTTAGTGCACGAATCAGTAGAATCTGCAACAGTTCCATTTTTTTCAAAAAGATGGTAACTTATATTTAGTTAATACTGCTGAGAGCGACTATCGTGCTTATGCCGAATGTTTTTTACGAGCGCACCGATCAGGGCCAAGCAGCTGCTTACGATGCTTCGTCAATCTTGCCGCGCAAGCTCAAGTCGTTGTTGAAAGTCATCGACGGAAAGACGAGCCAAGCGGTCTTCGCGAACAGTTTGAAAGCATTTGGAGATGTGCAAGGCCTGCTAGCTTCGTTACAAAGCGCGGGCTTGATCGAATTGCGTGAGCAAGCGGCGCAACAGCCATCGCAAGCTCTTGCATCAAACACTCTGTTGCAGCCTTCTGCCAACGGCTTAGCAGCAAGTATCGCCATCAAATTTGGCTTCCATGCCAACCGCGATCCTGCCAATTCGGACGGCTTCGCGCTCACGCAAGGATTGCATACCCAGCCGCAAAGGGCGCTGGAAATCTGGCAGATAAGCCCTGAACGCGCTGCGCAGCGCGAAAACGATCTGCAAGCGGTGCTGGAAGACATGTCCAGTTTCGTATTAACTTACGTTCCTGATCAAGCAGTGACTGTACTTACCGAGCTTGAGCAAACCACAACGATGGAACAACTTGCTGTTTTGATGGGCGGATATCAATTGATGGTAAGTGCAGCGGGCGAACAGGCAGTCATTCATCTTAATGACATTCGCTCAGTCCTCAGTAGGTGGTTATGAACGAAGACGATTTAGCCTATTCGAAGCTCATTTTTGCTACATCTATAGCTGGATTTGCTGAGCTGAGAAACACAAAAAGCCTGCTGAGCTTGCAAGAGCGGACGGTACTTACGCTGATCGACGGTGTTTGTCCGGTATCTAGTTACTTGCCCTATTTAAGTGCATTTCAGCCAGTGATTGAAAAAATGAAGAAACTGGAGAAGCTTGGATATCTTCGACGTACCGTATAAGTCGCTATCCCCTCCGTTGATCGACAACGTATCAAAAATCGTACATATTTGTAAAAGTTTGGGAACAATTGGTGTAGTTGATGGAGCAGCACGAGTCTTTACGTCTCTGAAATTAGTAAATTTATAAAACTGTAGGAGGACCCCATGGGAATCATTTATCGTAAATCCCTCAAAGGCATTGATGAATTGGCTTTCAAAACCAACGGCTTGCCGATGCGTTTGATGAGCTACTTGATGGCCGTCGATGGTGAGAGCAATGTGGAGCAATTGCTGGCTCGTAATCCACAATTGCCTTCCATCGAAGCCGTGCTCGGTGGTTTGGTGCAGCAGGGCTTTTTGGAGGTGGCAGGAAGCGATGCCAACGTCGTGCAGATGAATAACCTGCGAGTAGGCAATGGTGCGCCAATTGGCATGCAAGCCCCAGCCCCAAGCTACAAGCCTGCACAGCAGCAAATGCAAGCACCGATGCAGCAAAATGTTCAGCAGAACATGAATTCAAGTCATTCGCCTGAGCTCGATTTGATCAAGTCCAACATGATCAAAGACGTCAGCGGTATTCTTGGCACCGATGCAGCCACAGTAATTCAAAAAATTCAGGGCTGCCGTACCAAAGACGATTTGTTTGCAGCCATGATGGGTATCAAAAAAATCATCACGATCTATGCGAATGCGGCTCTTGCAGAGAAGTTTGCAGTGCGCTACCAATCACTCATCTAAACACCTCCCCATTATTTCATTTCAACTCAAGGAGAACCCATGCAATTTGATCTCATCATGGCGACGCAATTTTCTTTTGCCATCGCTTTTCTCGGTATGTTTGGCGGTGGCATGTATTTCGCCATGATCAAATCGACGCTTCCTGTTGATCATCAGTCCAATGCCGTCACATCTGCGGTGTATTGTTTTATGGCTGCCATCATGTATGCCTTCATCAATTACAAATACGGCATCGGCACAGATGCACTCGCCAAGGGTGATTACCCCACAGTTTTGCGCTACATTGATTGGCTGGTCACCACACCACTCATCGTGAACAAATTCCCTGAAATGCTGGGTGGCGAAGACGCAGCTGCAGTTGCTATTTTGGTGATTGTGGCCGACATCATGATGATTTTGTTTGGCTGGGCGGGAGAGAGTTCGATCAACGCGGCCAAAGGTCCCACGGTGATTGGCTGGGCAATGTTTGGTGTGGGCTGTTTGGCTTGGTTGTTTATTATTTTCGTTCTCTACACGGCAGTCACGAATGCGTCTGCCAACAAACTCGGGCCCATCAAACAAGGTCTGACGCGTTTAAAGCTCTTTATCGTGTTCGGCTGGTTGATCTACCCACTTGGTTTCTTAATCACTTTAATCTCCAACTCTCCAGACATGCGTGTGGGGCGTGAGCTGATTTACAACATTGCTGATCTGTTTAACAAAGTGGGCTTCGGCATGGTGGCAATTTATGCGATTCGCCAGATGGTGCGTGAGAATAAGATTCGGGAAGCCATGGAGCAACTCTAAGCCGGCAACTGGCAGACATAGAGCCTGCACAGCGTCAGTTGTGCAGGTTTTTTTGCGCGCGTGATTCGCGTGTGCTCAAGTTTTTTGGTGTTTACCCTGATGCGGCGCATCTACTACCGCTTGTGGATGACACGCTATTTAAGTAGCTATAATAAAATTTCATGATTAGTCTGGACCCGCGGGATCACTGAAATCATGACAGGCGAAAAATCGCAAGATTTTTTATTCACCAGTCATGCTTTTTAGGAGACACACGCATGATGTTCAAAAATTTAAAACCCAAAATCGCCAGCGTATTGGCAGCGGGTGCAACAGCAGTCACACTCGCAGTCACATCCACCCAGGCCACGGCTGCAACGGGAGCATTGCTCAAAGCCAACGACTTCGTCGGCATTTCTTTTTGGCTGATTACCATGGCTTTGATGGCCTCTACCGTGTTCTTCTTTTTGGAGCGAGACCGGGTTTCTGCCAAATGGAAAACGTCACTCACAGTTTCTGGCCTCGTTACTCTTGTTGCGGCTGTTCACTACATGTACATGCGCGAAGTGTGGGTCAATACCGGCACATCGCCAACGGTGTTTCGCTACATTGACTGGCTGATTACCGTGCCCTTGTTGATGATTGAGTTTTATCTCATCTTGTCAGCGATCACCAAAGTTCCAGCAGGCGTGTTTTGGCGTCTGATGGTCGGCACGTTTGTGATGTTGATTGGCGGATATCTCGGCGAAGCCGGCTACATGCCAGTTTGGCCAGCATTCATCATCGGCATGGTAGGTTGGGCTGCTATTTTGTGGGAAATCTTCTATGGCGAAGCCGGCAAGATCAATGCACAAAGCGCTCCGCCTGCAGTGCAATCGGCATTCAGCCTCATGCGCTGGATCGTGACCATTGGCTGGGCGATCTATCCGGTTGGTTATTTCTTTGGCTACCTCACGGGAAGCGGCCCAGAAGCCAGCGCCAATGCACTGAACCTGATCTACAACTTGGCAGACGTACTCAATAAAATTGCATTCGGCCTGATCATCTGGAGTGTCGCCGTTAGCGAGACAGAGGCAAACGCCAAGAAGTAATCCTTCTCGTTAATAATAAGCACTCGGTGATTCGCGTCCTGAGTGCTTTTTTGTGGCCGTTTTTTAAACAAACTTAAGGCTCTTAACGCGCTCAAGCTATGCAAAGCACAAAGGAAAGATGAATGAAGGCAGTGGTTATAGGCGCAGGTTTTGGTGGGTTGGCTGCCGCACTGCGCATGGCAGCCCGGGGCTATCAAGTCACGGTGGTGGATCGCTTGCCAGGGCCTGGCGGGCGAGGGCGCGAGTTCGTCTCAGATATTGATGGCCATCCATTTAAGTACGATGCAGGTCCCACGGTGCTCACAGCGCCTGTGTTGTTTGAAGAGTTGTTTGCGCTGTTTGGCGAGAAGCTGAGCGATCATGTGGCGTTGCTGCCCGTCAAGCCTTGGTATCAGATGCGCTTTGCTGATGGTACGCAGATGGATTACGGCGGCAGCACAGAAGAAATTCAAGCAGAGATCGGGAAATTTAGCGTACGAGATGCAAAAAACTACCCAGCTTTTTTAGAGCATTCGCGCAAGCTGTTTGAAAAGGGTTATGAGGAACTGGGCACGCAGCCTTTCCTCAATTGGCGCTCCATGCTGCCAGTGATGCCTGCCATGATGCGCTTGCGGGCGGATCGCTCGGTGTATCAGCTCACAGCGCATTACTTTGCAGATGAGAGGGTGCGCCGTGCATTCAGCATTCAGCCCTTGCTGGTGGGCGGCAATCCGTTTGACACCACCAGCATTTACAGCCTCATTCACTACCTCGAGCGCAAATGGGGTATCTGGTTTCCGCGCGGCGGCATGGCAGCCTTGGTGAAGGCTTTGGTAGCTTTGGGTGAGCGCCATGGCGTGGCTTTTGAATGGGCTGCCCAGGCGCAAAGCATTGAGGCCGGTGATGGCCTCGTGCAAGCCGTAGGCCTAGAAGGCGGCAGGCGTTTGGCATGCGATGCATTGGTGTGCAACGCAGATCCGGGTTATGTGCTGTCAAAGCTTTTGCCAGAGCCTATGCGGCAAGCCAAGGCGGTGTTGAAGAAAAAATATTCGATGGGTTTGTTCGTTTGGTATTTCAGCACGAACAAAGTATTCAGCGATGTGCCGCATCACACCATTCTCTTTGGGCACACGTACCGGGAGGTATTGGCAAAGATTTTCGATACGCTTGAGTTGCCAGAAGATCTGAGCATTTATCTGCATCGTCCTAGCGCTACGGATGCAAGCTACGCGCCCGCTGGCCACGATAGTTTTTATGCTCTCGTTCCCGTGCCTAATTTATCTGCCACGATTGATTGGCCATCCGTTCAAGAGCGCTTCAAGCAAGCGCTGATGCAAGCTTTGCAGGATCGCATCTTGCCCGGCTTGAGCGAGGCCATCGTCCATGATTTTTTCCTCACGCCACAGTACTTTCGCGATGAATTGCTCTCCCCTCACGGCAGCGGTTTTTCAATCACACCGAATTTGATGCAATCTGCAGGCTTTCGCTTTCCCAATCGCTCGCCACAATTGAGCAATTTGTACTTTGTGGGCGCGGGCACGCACCCTGGTGCGGGTGTACCGGGGGTGGTTACCTCGGCAAAAGTGGTGGAGCGGCTGATGTTTGGCTCAGTCGCTTCTAGCAAGGTGGATGCATGAGAGATCACCACGCTGATCCACAAGCCATCATGGACGCGCATGCCAAATCGTTTTCATGGGCAGCACGCTTTCTCTCAAGCGATGCGCGTGTGCAGGCGGCGCAGCTTTATGCTTTTGCACGGCTGATGGATGATTTGGTGGATGAGCCCGCGCTAGGGAGTATCGATGAGCGCCTCGCGCAGTTTGATGCGAACCGCGAGCAAGTACTTGGCGTTGCTCACACCATCGGGCGAAGCCATGAGGTCGGCAAGATGCTGCAAGCGCTGGGGGTCGATGCGGATGTGCTGCGCTCTTTCATGAATGCGCTACAAGCAGATGCGCGGCCTCGCCATTTGCAAAGTCTGCCAGACGTGCTCGGCTTCGCCTACGGCGTTGCAGGCACGGTAGGGCAGATGATGCGCCCAATCCTTCGCGCGAGCCCGGAGGCTGAGCGCTATGCGGTGGCGCTGGGCATGGCGATGCAACTGACCAATATCGCGCGCGATGTATTGGAAGATGCGCAGCGCGGGCGCTGCTATTTGCCGGCTCAATGGTTATCTGCTGATTTTCAGCTGCACAAGCTGCTGCAAGGCTGTGCCGCCACACGCCACCAAGCCTTCCGTGCCATTCGGCGTCTGCTGGGTGAAGCCGAGCCGCTTTATGCGTTGGCTGAGCAGGGCTTTGATGCGATTCCTCGTGCTAATCGCCGTGCGGTACGCATCGCCTGTGTGCTGTACCGGGGGATCGGACGCAAGATATTGGCCACGCCTGAGCCGCTGTACTGGAGTCAGCGTGTGCATCTGCGCTCTCACGCCAAGGCGCTGGGTGTGTTGCAAGTGCTGATGGGTGTGCATGTAAAGCCCACTGAGCCATCCTCGAATGCACTACAAGAGCATGAAAGCGCCTTACGGCTGATCCCCGGCTTTCCGCGTGTTTGGGCTTGACAATGAGCTCGCCCACAGCCGATTGGGATGTGGTGATTGCCGGCGCAGGGCTTGCAGGGCTTTCTTTAGCTGCTGAGCTGGCCGCGCCGCAGTTTTCACATCTGCGCGTGCTTTTGGTAGAGCCTAGAAAAGAGTATGTGCGTGATCGCACTTGGAGCTATTGGGCTACGCCGCAGATGCTACCTAAGCGCTGGGAAAATTTAGACGCAACGCAGTGGCCCCGCTGGCGTGTGAGTGTTGGCGAGCGGTGTGTAATTTCTCAAGGCACGGTGCCTTATGCCAGCGTGCGAGCGGATGCCTTTTACGACGCTGCGCTCGGCATGATTGCAAAAGCGCCACAGATTGAATGGTGCAGGCAAGCATCGCTCACGCGAGTGCAATCCACCGCAGAGGGCGTAGCGCTGACGACAGATTCAGGCGAGCGGCTGCGCAGCAAGTTGCTCTTTGATTCCCGGCCACCCGTGCCACAAGCGCCCAGCGATTGGGTGCAGCACTTTACAGGCTGGGAAGTGAAGGCGAGCAAGCCTTGCTTTGAGCCGGCGTGCGTGGATTTGATGGCCTTTGAGCCACGTCCGAATGGTTTGCACTTTATCTACTGCTTGCCCTACAGCCGCAGCGAAGCCTTGGTGGAAAGCACTTGGATTTCTCGCGCAAGCGTGCAGGCGCAAGCCGAAGTGGAATTAAAAAATGCCTTGCAGCAGCGCTGGGGCTGCACAGATTACGCCATCACCTTCCGAGAGCAAGGCGCTTTGCCGCTGCTACCGCAAGCGCCTATGGATCAAGCACATGTAATTCGCATTGGCAGAGCAGGCAGCATGCTGCGCGCTGCGACGGGCTATGCTTTTTGCGCGAGTTTGCAGCAGACCTCATCGCTGGCTGCATCGCTGGCCGAGCACTTTAGTTTTGGCAATGCGTTGATCGATTGGCAAGCGCCTGTTTTTAAAACTCACGCGATGGATCAATGGATGGATGGCGTGCTCTTTCGCGTGTTGGAGCGCGATTGGCATGCCGCGCCTGGCCATTTTCTATCGCTCTTTCAGAATGTGCCCGAGCCGCAGCTCATCCGCTTTTTACAAGGCCAAGCGACTTGGCAAGATCGCCTCGCAGTGATGAGCGCGCTGCCGCCTTGGCCGTTTATGCAAGCTGCTTTAAGCTAGCGCCTATGCGCATCGCATCTCCTCTTCATTTGCTCTGGCTTGTGCCGAGTGTGCTCGTTCTCTCTTGGCTGGAGCGGCAATGGCCGATGCTGGCTTTGGCATTTTTTGTGTTGCTCACCTTTACGTTGGGCTTCGCGCATGGCGCGATGGATATATTTTTGCTGCGTGATGCGCAAGATCGGCTTGATTTCAAAGTAAGCGGGGTTTATTTTCTAGCGGCTGCACTGCTCGCTGCAGTGCTCACGCCCTGGCCGGGCATCTCATTGATGGCCTTGATCTTGCTCTCGCTCTGGCATTTTGGGGAGCAGGCGCATTTTGAGCATGTCAATCAACCCGTAGCTTGGCTGCTACGTGGCGTGCAAGGCGGCAGCAGTGTCATGCTGCCCGTGTTGCTCTCGCCGCAGGCGCTCTTGCCTTGGGTGCAATCCATTGCTGGGGCGCAGGTGTCGTGGGTGTGGCCATTGTGGGTGGGCATGGCGGGGTTGTGGTGTGCTTTGCTGGTGGCGGCTTTTACCATCGTTAAGCCGTGGACAGCTGCCGCTGGGAAAACACTGTGGTTAGAGCTGGTGGTGTTGGTCGCGCTCAATCTGCTGCTGTCTCCCTTGCTGGCCTTTGCCTTGTTTTTTGGCCTCTATCACTCTGGCGCGCATATTTGGCGCATGAGGCAGTTGCACAAACGTGAAGGCAAGCCTTGGCGCGACGGGTTGCTTGCCGCCACGGTGGCTCTAACTTGGCTTGCTTTGGCCGCGCTGTTTTGGTGGATGTCTGACCGCTCTTTCGCCCCGCTTGACGCGGGCTTGTGGCTACGCTGGCTGGTGGTTGCGCTGGCTGCGGTCACGTTGCCGCATTTGATTTTGATCTCACGCAGCCGGCACCGCTTGTTTGCATAGCCCGGGGCTTTGGTACGATGCTGGCATTCAATAGCGCAGATTCAAATGATTATTACCAGCCTGCTCGACACCGATTTGTATAAATTCACCATGATGCAAGTGGTGCTGCATCAATTTCCGGGTGCGCAGGTCGAGTACAAATTCAAATGCCGCAATCCGGGCGTGAATCTGGCGCAATATGCCGATGAGATTCGTGCGGAGATCAAATCGCTGTGCAGCTTAACGTTTACTGAAGACGAGCTAAATTTCTTGCGTGGCATGCGCTTTATTAAAAGTGATTTTGTCGATTTTCTGGGGCTGTTTCGGCTCAACGAGAAATGGATCTCTGTGCTGCCGCAACCCAACGGAGAGCTAGAAATTTCTGTGCAAGGCCCGTGGCTTCACACGATCCTTTTTGAGATTCCGGTACTGGCTATCGTGAACGAGGTTTACTTCAAAAATCATAGCGCTTCACGCAGTATTCATGACGGCGAAGAGCGACTTTTGCATAAAATTTCCCTTCTCAAGACGGTTGAACTGCAAGAGTTGAAGATCGCTGATTACGGCACGCGTAGGCGCTTTTCTAAAGTCTGGCAAGAGCAAGTCTTACGCACTTTAGTCACGGGCTTAGGTACAAGCTCAACAGGCCAATTCGCCGGCACGAGCAATGTGCATTTCGCACGCACCCTTGGCCTCACGCCGCTGGGCACGATGGCGCATGAATACCTGCAAGCCGCGCAAGCGCTCGGGCCGCGTTTGCGAGACAGCCAGACCTATGCTTTTGAAAGCTGGGCCAAGGAATACCGTGGCGATTTAGGTATTGCCCTGAGCGATGTGTATGGCATGAGCGCATTTTTGCGCGACTTCGATATGTATTTCTGCAAGCTGTTTGACGGCGCGCGGCATGACAGTGGCGATCCTTTTCTTTGGGGTGAGCGGATGATTGAGCATTACCGCGTTAATCGTGTCGACCCACGCACCAAGACGCTGATCTTCTCCGATGGCCTGACTGTGCCGCGCACGATTGAGCTGTATCAGCGCTTCAAAGGCCGCTGTTTGCTGGCCTTCGGCATCGGCACAAACCTCACCAACGATTTAGGCGATCCACCTGAGCATGTGCCCCTGCAAATCGTGATGAAAATGATCCGTTGCAATGGTCAGCCTGTGGCCAAGCTTTCTGATTCACCCGGCAAAGGTATGTGTGACGATGAAAAATACTTGGCTTACTTGCGGCAGGTGTTTGATATCCCAAGTGCTTGAGCGCTTCATGCCGGGAAACCGCAAGCCACATTGCGTCATGGACAACGGTGCTTGGCATAATCATCGGTAGAAATTCAGGAGACAACAATCATGGTTGCTTTTAAATCAAGCGTATTCAAGCTCTTTGGATTGATGCTGCTTGCGCCCTGCGCATTCGCCGCTGAGGTCGATGGCAAGTTGCTCACTGCGATGTGGGCCATCCCATTCGCGGGGATTTTGCTTTGCATTGCGCTGTGCCCGCTGCTCACACCACAGTTTTGGCATCATCATTTTGGCAAGGTGTCGGCCTTTTGGGCGCTGCTTTTTCTCGTGCCTTTTGCTTTGAAATTTGGAGCGAGCGCGGCAGGTGGTGCATTCGTTCATGCGCTTTTGGCTGAATATATTCCTTTTGTGATCTTGCTGACTGTCCTGTTCACCGTCTCTGGCGGCATCTACATCAAAGGCAACCTGCATGGCAGCCCGATGCTTAACACAGCAATTTTGGCGATTGGCGCAGTGGCCGCAAGCTTTATGGGTACCACAGGCGCATCCATGCTGCTGATTCGCCCACTGATGCGCGCCAACGACAACCGGCAGCACAAAATGCATGTGTTTGTCTTCTTCATCTTCATTGTGAGCAATGCGGGTGGTTCACTCACTCCGCTAGGCGATCCGCCATTGTTCCTTGGCTTCTTGAAAGGCGTGGATTTTTTCTGGACGGCGAAATACATTTTCCCCGAAACGCTGTTCATGGTGGGTTCTTTGCTGGCCATCTTTTATGCCATGGATTCTTACTACTATCACAAGCGCGAAGAGGTGCAGAAATTCGATCCCACGCCTGATTCCAGAGGCATTGGGTTTGATGGCAAGGTCAACTTTATCTTGCTGTTTTGCGTCATGGGTTTGGTGCTGATGAGCGGCATGTGGAAGCCGGGCGTAAACTTCGATGTGTTTGGCACGGAGGTCGGTTTGCAAGGCATCGTGCGCGATGTTGGGCTGATCGCAGTCACCTTGATCTCGCTCAAAATCACCGCTTCTTCTGTGTATGACGCCAATCAATTTTCTTGGGCGCCAATGGCCGAGGTCGCTAAATTGTTTGCGGGTATCTTCCTCACCATTATTCCCGTCATTGCCATGCTCAAAGCGGGCATGGATGGCCCATTCAGCGCGATTGTGGCCAGCGTCACGCGCGCGGACGGCTCGCCCAGCCCACTGGCTTACTTTTGGGCAACGGGTGCTTTAAGTTCGTTTTTAGACAACGCGCCCACTTATCTGGTTTTCTTCAATCTCGCAGGAGGCGATGCACAAACACTCATGACGACGCACGCCAATACGCTGGCCGCGATTTCCGCGGGTGCGGTTTTCATGGGTGCGAATTCGTACATTGGTAATGCGCCCAATCTGATGGTCAAAGCCGTGGTGGAAGATCGCGGCGTAAAAATGCCTAGCTTCTTTGGCTACATCGCGTGGGCGGTGTGCATTTTGATCCCGCTCTTCGTACTCATGAGCTGGATTTGGTTTCGTTGATATACTATTAATTTGATAGCAGTATACGCATATTCTATGCCGGCTACCTGTATAAAAGGCTTATAAAAGTGACTAAAAAATCGATTCTGATATCCCGCGCTGTGTTTCCTGAAGTGCTGGAGCGTTTGGCGGAGCATTTCGAGGTGGAATCCAATCAAGCTGATGTGATCTGGCCTCGTGAAGAGTTCATCCGCAGGTTGCAAGGCAAGGCGGGTGTGTTCACCACGGGTGGCGAGCGCATTGATGCAGCGCTGCTCGCTGCCTGCCCCAAGCTCAAAATCTGCGCCAACATGGCTGTGGGCTACAACAATTTCGACGTACCCGCCATGACAGCCGCTGGCGTGATGGCCACCAACGCCCCCGATGTACTCACCGAGACCACCGCCGACTTGGGCTTCACCTTGCTCATGGCGACGGCTCGCCGCGTCAGCGAGAGCGAGGCTTATTTGCGCGCCGGCCAGTGGAGCAAATGGAGCTACGACATGTTTTGTGGCACCGACATTCACGGCAGCACGCTAGGCATTCTCGGCATGGGGCGCATTGGCCGGGCAGTCGCCAAGCGCGGTGCGCATGGCTTTGGCATGAACGTCATCTATCACAACCGCTCGCGCCTCGCACCCGAGCTGGAGCAAGAGGTCAACGCGAAATATGTCAGCAAACAAGAGTTGTTCAAACAAGCCGACCATATCGTGCTTGTGTTGCCTTACTCCTTAGACAACCATCACACGGTAGGCGCTGCTGAGATAGCGCTCATGAAACCCACAGCCACGCTGATCAACATTGGCCGGGGTGGTTTGATTGATGAAAACGCCTTAGCTGCCGCTTTATCAGCCAACAAAATACTTGGTGCAGGCTTGGATGTGTTTGAAGGCGAACCAGCGGTCAACCCCGCACTCACGGCGCTCAAAAACGTCGTGCTCACGCCCCACATTGGCAGCGCCAGCGTACCCACGCGCAAGGCCATGGCTCATTTAGCGGCCGATAACTTGATTGGCTATCTCACCCAAGGCCAAGCTAAAACACCGCTCAACAAGATCCAATCATCTCAAGCTGTATAGGTCCGTGTCTCGCTAGATGCCGGTGTGTTCACGGAATAAGTACGTGAGCTGATCGTGTTGATAAACACCCATTCGGCTTTTGCTTGGGAGGGCGTGAACGTCATTTTCAAGAAACCACGGCGCGAAGCATCCATCCACTTCAAATCATCGATCACGCCCTCAAAAATCGCTTTGATCTGCGCGGGAGGTAAAGTGCTCAGATAGGTCTCCAAGCCGGGTGAGCTCACGCTTTGAGTTGCAAACTCCTCGCCCACCTTAGTGCCATTGAGGCGCTTCAAATCGGTGTGCCAAGCATTGTGTGTATCGCCAGAAAGCACGACCAATTTTTTCCCGAGGCTAGCAACAGTAGCCAACACGATTTCTCGCGCAGCAGGGTAGCCGTCCCAAGCGTCTAAGTTGTAGCCCAATTTGGGGTTGGTTGTCGTGTTGAGCAAGGCAGCCTCGGCAGCAGTCAAGGGCAAACCCGCTTTTTGTTTGCCCTTTGCTGTCAGGTAGTCCGTGATGGCGGTCTGAGCGGCAGCAACGGCTGTGGCCGAGGTATTCGTTGGGTTCAACGCCGATAGCACTGAAAGCGGAAATTCCATACGAGCCATCAACACTTGCTGACCCAACACCTGCCAAGTCGATTTGGACGCCGTCAGTTGGCCTTGTAACCACGTCAGTTGCTCTGTGCCGAGCAACTGACGTGTCGATGAGCTGAGCGTGCTAGTCGCGACCGCTTGCGTAGCTGGGTTGAGTAACTCGGTGAACTCGATTTGTTTGTCACGCCCGATCAGCCGGGTATCCAACATGTGCAAGGAGAGCAGGCCGCCGAAATCAAAGCTCCGATAGATCTTTGCGCGGTCTGTAGCTGTACGAATCGGCATCCACTCGTGATAAGCCTGCAGTGCCGCTGCTTTACGTGCTTCAAAGCTGCCCTCGGTGGCTTCCTGATGATTTTCAGCACCATTTTTATAGGTGTCGTTGGTGATTTCATGGTCATCCCACACGGCGATCATCGGCATGCGTGCGTGGAAAACTTTCAAGTCGGCATCAGATTTGTATTGCGCATGGCGTTTGCGATAGTCATCCAGCGTCAAAATTTCGTTAGCAGGGTTGGAGACGCGCCCCAAGCTCGCTGCACTTTCGGAGGCGTATCCTGTTGCGGAATACTCGTAAATGTAGTCGCCTAAATGCACGGCAAACTGCGCGTCTGATTTGCTGGCTTCAGCATACGTGTTGAAAAAGCCTGCGGGGTAGTTGGCGCATGACATGACTGCCAACTTGACTTCCGCCGCATTCGCAGCGGGCAGAGTGCGCGTGCGGCCAACTGCCGATACGCTATTGCCTGTTTTAAAGCGGTAGAAATATTCTTTGCCAGCGCTTAAGCCTTTTGCATCGATCTTGGCAGTAAATCCACTGGCCTCACTCGCACTGACTTTGCCCGACGTGACTAAAGCAGCAAAATCCGCAGCGGCAGATACTTCATAGGTCAGCTCGACAGACAGCGCGCCTGTTGCTGGCTTGGCGTGCGTCCACAAAATCACGCTATCAGCCAGCGGATCACCGCTAGCCACGCCGAAATTGAAAGCTACGGGTATCTCCTCGACATTGTCGGAGCCTCCGCAAGCGGAGAGAACAGAGCCCGTCGCCAAAACGGCAGAAACGGAGCTGATTTTGATAAAAAATTCGCGGCGTGTTGAGTTAAGCATGGTGATGTAGACGGGTTAGATGGACAAGAAAATGACTTGACCTAACCTTAAGCATCAGCGATGACGATGGGGTGACAGCGGCGAATTTTTACAATGATGTTGTCGCTAGGTGTGAGTTGGCTAAAGCGGCCATTGGACGTGCAAATCACACCTTGTGAGCGACAATCTATTCATGAGCACCACCACCCAACTCCAAGCCTTCTTCACCATTTTTATCAGCGTCTTCCTTGCTGAGCTGGGCGACAAAACGCAACTTGCCACGATGCTCTTCGCATCGCAGGATCAGGGGCCCAGCAAATGGACGGTGTTTTTTGCTGCCAGCGCTGCATTGGTGGTGTCAGCGGGTATTGGTGTGATGGCTGGCGCAGCGGTGGGCAAATTTGTCTCTCCGCGCACGCTTCAAATCGTGGCAGGCGTAGGCTTTATATTGATCGGTGCTTGGACGCTTTGGCAGGCTTTCAAAGCTTAGTTGTCGTGTTTGTCATGACCCTTGCCGTGGCCATTTCCGTGGCCTTTACCCTTGCGCTCATATTCAGGGCCCTTCACAAAATACACGGGCTGCGCACAAGCGTTGTACTTGTGGCAATGCTTGCCCCACTTCTTGGCATGGCCCGGTGGCACGTGTAGATACATCGGTTGCTGCGAGACGACCACAGGCGCTCGCGTGATGATCACAGGTTGAGGATAGATCACGATAGGAGGAGGGCGGTTGCCGATTTCTACACGGCCATATACACCGGGCTTGATCTCCCCGCCCACAATCACGTTGACGTCTGCTGCCGTCGCTGCCGTGCTTACGAGCAGGGCGAAAAGTGTGGCACATACAGCTTTGCTTGTTTGCATATTTGGCATTCTTAAGAGTACTGGGTAGCCATATAACGCCCATGCGCGGTGTTTGGCTGACTGCATCGCGCTGCGCAGCTTGCGTTATTTTGCTTAATTGGTAGCAAAATGCAAAAGACGTGTCTGTAGCGCGCATAACGACAGCTAGACTCTCTCTATGAATTTTGATGTTGTGTTGATATTGGCTTTGCTCAACCTGTTGCTTCTGATCATGCTTTTTATATGGCTTTTGATCGGATCGCCGGCAAGAATATTGCGTGGAATGCTATCAAAAGAGGAGCAAATAGCGCATCTAGCATTGCAGCAGGCTGCCTTGGTGGCGCAACTGGCGCAGGGCAACGAGCGGCTTGAGCGGGAGCTGAGACAGGAGCTAGCAACGAGCGCCCAGGCTGCGCGGCTGGAGATGGGGCAAACGCTGTCTGGCTTGCAAGGTCATCTGCAGCAGTCGCTCACCGGCTTTCAAGGCAATTTGACGACGCAGTTAGGCAGTATTTCTGAGGGAAATGCGCGGCGACTCACCGAGGTGCGCGAGACGCTAGATGCTCAGCTGGCGCGGGTGCGCGAGGCGCTCAATCAACAGCTTGAGCAACTGAGCGTGAAGAACGAAGCCAAGCTTGATGAAATGCGCCGTACGGTCGATGAGAAGCTGCAAATCACGCTGGAAACGCGGCTGGGAGAGAGCTTCAAGCAGGTGGCCGACAGGCTAGAGCAGGTGCACAAAGGCTTGGGCGAGATGCAAACGCTGGCGCAAGGCGTAGGCGATTTGAAGCACTTGCTGACCAATGTAAAAACACGCGGTACCTTTGGTGAGGCGCAACTTGGGGCGCTTTTGGAACAGGTGTTCGTAGCCGAGCAATTTGCAGCGCAGATTGCCACGGTGCCGGGCAGCAAAAATGTGGTGGATTACGCGATTCGTCTGCCGGGTCGTAGCGATGATGGCTCGCCAGAGAACAAACAATGTTGGCTGCCGATTGACTCCAAATTCCCCACCGAGGATTACGAGAGATTGCTCGATGCGCAGGAGCGAGCTGACCAAGTGGCTGCCGAGATGGCGGCCAAGGCGTTAGAGGCTCGCATCAGGCTAGAAGCCAAAAGCATGGCGGAAAAGTATGTCTCGCCGCCGTACACCACGGATTTTGCAATTTTGTTTTTACCGTCTGAAGGCTTGTATGCCGAAGTGCTGCGCCGACCCGGTTTGATGGACACTTTGCAGCGCGATCACCGCGTCACGCTGGCTGGGCCCACGACGCTGCTGGCGATGCTCAATTCGCTGCAAATGGGCTTTCGCACATTGGCGCTGGAGCAACGCAGCTCGGAGGTATGGCAAGTGCTCGGTGCAGTGAAAACAGAATTCAATCGCTTTGGTGAGTTTGTGAGCAAGGTGAAATCGCAGGCTGAGACGGTGGTGAAAACTCTGGAGCAAGCTGACACACGCACCCGCGCTGTGAATCGCAAACTCAAAGATGTGGAGGCGCTCACTGAATCACAGGCGCAGAATTTGTTGCCGCTGGATAAGCCAGGCGACGAAGGCTGATCATTCTGCGATCCATGACACTTTTTGATTCACTCTCGCCAGCACTGATGCGCCTGATCGCCGGGCAAATCTGCTTGCATGCCGCCATGGCGGGGCTTCGATTGGCTGGGCCGCTGTGGGTTTTGAGCAATGGGCAGAGCCCGGCAGTGGCAGGCTTGCTGGTGGGGCTATTTGCGCTGTCGTCGCTCTTCGTGGCTTTGCCTGCAGGGCGTTATGCAGATCGACATGGCTTGCGCAAACCATTTAGTCTGTGTGTAGCAATTGCTGTGGCTGGCGCACTCGTACCGGTGGCCTTCCCGCATTTTGTATCGCTCGGTGTGGCGGCACTGCTCATGGGCGGCGCAACCAGTTCAGCCGTGATCGCGTTGCAGCGGCATGTGGGGCGCTCGGCGCATGGCTCGGTAGAGCTCAAGCAAGCTTTTTCCTGGCTCTCGATCGGTCCGGCAGCGGCGAATTTTGTGGGGCCGTTTCTGGCTGGCGTGTTGATTGACTTTGCAGGCTATCGCGCCGCTTTTGCTTTTTGCGCCTTGCTGCCGGTGTTGGCTTGGGTTTTGGTGCGTAAAGCGCATGAAGAGCCGATGCGAATCACGGTGTCTGTAGAAGGCGAAATTGCAGTGCCGCGTCGCGCTTGGGATTTGCTGCGCGATAAAGATTTTCGCCGTCTGCTGCTGGTTAATTGGTTCATTAGCACGTGTTGGGATGCGCACGCATTTCTGGTGCCTGTGATCGGCCATGAGCGCGGCTATTCAGCTTCCGTGATTGGCACGATCTTCGGCGCGTTTGCCGTCGCTGCTGCAGCGGTGCGTGTGCTGCTGCCGGTGCTGGCGCACAGCCTGCGCGAATGGGCGGTAATCACTGTGGCGATGGTGATGACGGCTCTGCTCTTTGTGGTGTATCCGCTGATGCCTACGGCGCTCTCGATGGGTGTGGTGTCGGTGTTTCTTGGCTTCACATTGGGCTGTGTGCAACCCATGATCATGAGCACCTTGCATCAAATCACGCCCGAAGAGCGCCACGGCGAGGCGTTGGGGTTGCGCATGATGACGATCAATGCATCCAGCGTGGCCATGCCCCTCATCTTGGGTGCAGTTGGTGCGGCTACGGGAACAGCGGTTTTGTTTTGGGCCATCGCAGCGATGGTGGGGGCAGGGTCTTGGCAGGCGACTAAGCTTAAAACTTAATTTTTTCGGTAGATTTGTAAGCAATATTGGCAA
Source organism: Comamonadaceae bacterium (assembly GCA_043777675.1). GTDB lineage: Bacteria > Pseudomonadota > Gammaproteobacteria > Burkholderiales > Burkholderiaceae_C > JANMDU01. Next base: position 71,913 of record JAYWHR010000051.1, read on the forward strand.
TCAGCCGGCGTTTTTGTTATGTAGAGTGCTATTAAATTCGTAGCGTTCTTGTGTTTTCAGTTTTTTACTTTGTTGGTGCGCTGAAGAGTTTTCTCCGACGCGATCGGCTACGAATTTGAGACACTGCGCCCGCCTTCAGACGCGAGTACGCCACATCAGTCGGTCGCAGTGCCTCAAAGTCGCGGCCTGTTGGCTACTGTGAAAATCTTCGCGCGTAACGCTCGCTACTTTGATGATCATCGGTGCGCCGTGATTGGAACTTGCCTCGCTAACCCCGGCCTGTGGGAGCCGTATTCGGGCGGGCGATTTCTCGCAGCGCAGGATCAGAAAACGCTGCGTTTTCATCAATGTCTCGCGGCAAGTGCCGCAAATCCCGAGCAGGGTACATGAGCCCGCCCGAATACGGCTCCCACAGGCTCAAGCACATTAAAATTCCAAGCAAAATAACTGGGTAGCCGGCATAGAATATGCACAGATAGCTATGAAATTAGTAGCAATGAAAAATCACAACGGCAACCAGTCAAACGCTGCAGTGCGTTCCGGTAAGCCCCAAGAAGGCGCATAAGTGGGGCCAAGAAAATATAAACCATCGGGTGAAAATGTGGGCGCTGAAAATTCTCGTTTGCGCGCTGCCAATACCTCGCTCGCCCATTGCATAGGCTTGTCTCCTCGGCCAATGGTGAGCAGGCAGCCCATGATGTTGCGGATCATGTGATGCAAAAAAGCATTGGCTTCAAAATCAAAGCGAAAATACGCACCGCGTTGACTGATGTCGACACGGTGTAGGGTTTTGATGGGCGAGAGTGCTTGACATTGCGAGGCACGGAATGATGAAAAATCTTGCTCGCCGAGCAACAATTTTGCAGCTTCTTGCATCGCAGGCAGAGAAAGAGGCAGGTGCTGCCAACCGACTCGGCTTTGTTCTATGCTGGCTCGCATGCTCGATTGCAGCACGATGTATGCATAGCGCCGAGTCAGAGCCTGCGCGCGGCAATGAAACTCTTGTGGCATCTCTTGCGCCCATTGCACAGCGATATCAGGCGGCAAAAAACGATTGACGCCGCGCATCCAAGAAAATGGCTCGCGATCAAGCGGCGTATCAAAGTGAACGACTTGCATCAACGCATGCACGCCAGAATCAGTGCGGCCTGTGCAGTTGGTGATGACGCGTTGATCTCGTGGGAAGCCACTAAAAAGGCGCAAAGCCTCTTCGAGCTTGTCTTGAACCGTGTTGCCGCCAAGTTGGCTCTGCCAGCCAAGGTAGGCAGAGCCGCTATAGCTCAAGCCTAGTGCGATGCGTGACATCAGTGCGGCATCAGCCCAGATCGGCAAGCATCTTCACGGCGCGGGCTTTGAGAGCGCCAGTGGCTTCATCAGCCACTTCTTGCACCAAAGCGCGTGCGCCATCGGCATCGCCAATATCGCGGAATTCTGCAGCAAGAGCCAGCTTGGTCTCCAGTGGATCGCCGCTCACGCCAGCATCTACAGCGTTAGACGCTGCAGTTGCGCCTGGAAGATCAAGCGATAAGTTGCCAAGATCGAATTCCAACAAGCTCGGTTCACTGGGTGCCGTTTTGAGCGCCATCGGCGCGGTCGGTGCAGAAGCTGCGAAGGCGCTGCTGTTAGAGAATGCCAAGGAATTGTTCAGAGAGGCCAAATCAGGTGCAGAAAGCGTGATACTTTGCAAAGCTGCCGGCTCACTCATATCAAAATCCACCATCGGATCTGGCTCTGGCATGGCACGAATGGCTACTGTTGGCTCGGCTGCATACGCGGCTTGCTCCATTCCGTTGCCCTCGGCCGACATATCACTGGCGCTGAAATCCAAATCGAAGTCGATATCGCTATCTGTCGGATCTTTGCGCAAATTGAGTGGCACTGTGTTGGATGAGTCATAGGCAGCGCCGGCTGCCATGGCTGCACCGCCAAGCATCACACTGCCAGCCAAACCGACGCCGCTCGGCGCATTGCCCTCGGTGTAAAGTGGGTTAGAGGGATCCATCTCTCGGCCAAGTGCACTGGAAGCTTCCCATTCAGAGCCTTGGCCTTGTGTCAACTGGAAAGCCTCTTTGGCGACTGTCTCGAAAGCTTTAGGATCACGGCGTTTGGCGTAAATTTCCATGAGCTTGGCATGAATGGCCACGCGCGATGGCGTGCTGCGCAAGGCTTCTTTAAGAATTTCCTCCGCTTGCAAATCCCGCCCGTAAGCCAAATAAACATCTGCTTCAGCGACAGGATCTACATCACCTGCTGCATCGAGCTGGCTGGGCGAGTAAACCATGGATGAACCTGCACCAGCGACGTTGCCGGAATCTGCCGTATCCACGCGCTGACCGCCCGATGCGCCGAAGAAAGAATCGGGCTGCAAGCGGCTTTCCAAGAAAGAACTGTCAACTTGCGCGGCTTTCTTTTTCTGACGCATGCGCCAAAAAGCCAAGCCGCCTAATCCAGCAAGTAAACCGCCTGCTGCCGGAAAAAGCGCGGGGTTGTCGAGCAAGCTATCCATAAAGCTGGGCTCGGGCGCTGCAGGAGGTGGACTTACTTGTGGTTTGGGCGCTACTGCAACGGTAGTGGTCGCAGCTGGCGCTGTGGTGCTTGTGCTGGCGACTGCTGCACTTGCACTCGCGCTCGCGGGAGTTGCGGTTGGGGTGCTGCTGGCTGCTATTGTGGGGGTCGTAACGGCTGCGCTGGGTGCGTTGACTGACGCAGTTGCGGTCAGCTTGTTTGCTGATGCTGATGCAGTGGGAGTGGCAGCAGGCGTGGCAGCAGGCGTTGCGGTGGCGGGCACGGCAGGTACGGCAGCCACAGCAGGTGCTGGGACGGCAACTTTTACCCCAGGCGCGCTTGCCGCTGCCGTAGAAGGGGAGGCCGCCGTTGGCTTGGCCACGGTGGGTGTGCCGAGTTTATTCAGATCTTGAATATTTTTGGAGAGCTCAGCGACGCGTGCTTCATTGGCCTTGGTTTGCTTATCTTTGGCAATTTGGTCTTCATTGGCCTTAGCGGCCACGGAGCCTTTGCTCAGTGTGAGTTTGTCTGGAGCAGTGGCTTGCGCTTTGGGCTCACTCACACTGGCTTGCACTTTGCCGCCTGCAGCTCGGCTGGGCGCTGCTGCAGTGGCCATCGGTGCGCCAGAGGCGAGGCGACGGCGAAATTCATTGAAATCTTTAGCCTGAGCCACGATGGTTTGCTTGGCATCGCCCAGTGCAGTGGTAGGTGCTGCAATACTGGCAGCTTGCACGTCAATCACAGCGCCGGATTTGAGACGATTCACGTTGCCGCCGATAAAAGCGTCGGGGCTTGTATTGACCATGGCAACGAGCATTTGATCAAGCGAGACACCCGAGGGTTTGTAGCGTGCAGCAAGAGCGGCTGCCGTGTCGCCAGCCTTGACTTTGACGCCATCTTTCGGAGCAGTTTTTTCGGCTATTTCTGCTGGCTTGGCAGCCGGCTTCGCAGCAGATTCAGTACGAGCGGGGCGGGGTGCGGCTGCTACAGGCGCTGCTGGTGCACTCGGGCGCGCGGTGCTCTGCTGTTGCTGAGCTTGCGCGCTCGTGGCTGGTGATGCGCTGGGTGCTGGCGAGGTAGCCCCTGCAGTCGCGCTAGGGGCTGCAGCTTGGGCTCGCATGTTGGCCGGATCAAAGAGCATCGTGTAATCTCGTACCATGCGCCCGGACGACCAACTTGCTTCCAAAATCAAGTCCACAAAGGGTTCGTTGATGACGCGATCGCTGGTCAAGCGCAGAAAGGCCGAACCATTGGCGCGGCGCTGCAAAGTGATTTGCGCATTGGCCAGCGCTATGTTGAATTCCAAACCAGCAGCTCTGAACGCATCTGGCCTGGCCACCGCTGTGCTGAGCGTGGCAGCCTCCTCCGCAGTGATCTGAGGGACATCAATTTCAGCTCGCAAGGGCTCGCCCAATGCCGATATGACGCTGACGCGACCTAGTGCGAGGGCCGCTGCATCTGACGATGCAAAACCCAAGACGAGGGCGAGCGCAGCGGCGGCGATTGGGCTACGCCATGCGGCAGGCGCTGTGACGCAAGTCTCAACCTGCCCCAATTTGGCTCGCGATGGTGTAACGGGATTTGTAATCATTTTGAGCACACTTGGCCTCTACTCATTTTCGGAAAAAGAACCTTAACATCAACTAGTTAGCTTGACAAGCTGAGAATTGGTCTAAGGTTTTAAACCCCTTGATTTTCCTCGCTTTCCTCGCTTTTTTTTGTTGTCTGGTGACAACGCAAACCAACGGTAACGGATTTTTAGGGGGTTTGGTTACTTCTGCCGAGCACGAAACCAACGGGTTTATTTGCGGCCTATTTGTTACAATTTTGAAGGATTTTGAGTAATGCATTAACCTATTGACGTCGTACAACGATGCGCAATTTGCTACTCATTGAATAGCAGTTCGCGCAACAAACTCAGCGGCTATCTGGTCAAAAGCTCTAAAAATCAAGCATCTAGCAAGATCCGCAGCATGCGGCGCAGTGGCTCGGCAGCGCCCCAAAGCAACTGGTCGCCAATGGTGAATGCCCCCAAATATTCCGGCCCCATAGCCATTTTGCGGATGCGGCCGACAGGTATGGTCATCGTGCCCGTCACGGCCACTGGGGTTAAGCCAGCGAGAGTTGCTTCGCGAGTGTTAGGGATCACTTTCACCCAAGCATTGTCTTGAGCGATCATCGCTTCAATGTCGGCCAAGGGTACGTCTTTTTTGAGCTTGAAGGTCAGCGCCTGGCTGTGGCAGCGCATCGCGCCTACGCGCACGCAAAAGCCGTCTACTGGGATGGCTGGCGCGTTAAAGCCTTCGCCCAAGCCCATGATCTTGTTGGTCTCAGCCATGCCTTTCCACTCTTCTTTGGACATTCCATTACCCAGATCTTTGTCGATCCAAGGAATGATGCTGCCGCCAAGAGGCACACCGAAATTGGCCACTTCGTCACCCGCGAGAGCGCGCTGGCGAGCGGCGACTTTGCGGTCAATCTCCAAAATCGCGCTTTTTGGGTCATCGAGCAGGCTTTTGACTTCGGCGTTGAGCGTGCCGTATTGCGTGAGCAACTCGCGCATATGCTGCGCGCCGCCGCCTGAGGCTGCTTGGTAGGTTTGCGTGCTCATCCATTCCACCAGACCAGCCTTGTACAAAGCGCCCACGCCCATCAGCATACAAGAGACGGTGCAGTTGCCGCCAATCCAATCCTTGCCGCCTTTGGCCAAGCTGTTTTTGATCACGGGCATGTTGACCGGATCGAGAATGATCACAGCCTCAGCGTTCATGCGCAGTGTGGAGGCGGCATCAATCCAATGGCCGCTCCAGCCACTTGCGCGCAGCTTCGGGTACACATCGCTCGTGTAATCGCCGCCTTGCGCGGTGATGATGATGTCGCATTTTTTGAGGGCGGCGATGTCAAACGCATCTTTGAGCGTTTTTTCGTTTTTTGCCTGCGCGGGGGCTGCGCCGCCGGCATTCGATGTGGAAAAGAAAATCGGCTCGATGTGGTCGAAATCTTTCTCGGCGATCATGCGATCAATCAGCACAGAGCCGACCATGCCGCGCCAGCCCACTAATCCAACGGTGTTTCCTGTTTTCATTTGCGTTGCCCTTTCAAAGTTTACGAATGCCTGAATCAATAATGTTCAAAGCTACTTTGCCCGGCTCGTCTGTGTCCGGGGAGGGCGCAAGACGAACCGGGCTAAGTTAGCCTTTAATTGTCTTGGTGGTGATCGCGCAGGCCAACACGCCAGCGGGGCTGGTGGTTTTAACAAGGGCTTGCAGGCTGATCATGAGTGGAATTATATCTTCAAGAAAACGGCCAGTTTTTGTCAAATCCAAGCCTTGAGATACTCATCCCAATGCGACTCTTTGGGCGCTAGATCGGCTAGGGTGGATTTGACGAAGGTGATCTCGTCGTCGTATTCTTTTTCTGTCAGGCCGCCGCGCATTTTTTGGAAGCGACAGTAGAGCAAATAGGTGTTCATCACATCGGTTTCGCAGTAGCGTCGGATGTCATCCGTGCCGCCGGCGAGATACGCTTCATACACTTTGCTACCATCCATGCCGAGCTTGCCGGGGAAGCCGCAGAGCTTGGCCATGGCGTCTAGCGGCGCGTTAGCTTTGGGCTGATACATGGCGAGTAAATCCATCATGTCTAAGTGGCGCAAATGGTAGCGTGAGATGTAGTTGTTCCACTTGAATTCGCGCGAGTCATGATCGCCGCCATCGCCCATGTCCCAGTATTTGGGGGCGGTTGCACCGTGGATCATGCCTCGGTAATGCAATACCGGTAGATCGAAGCCGCCGCCGTTCCAGCTGACCAGCTGGGGCACATGCTTCTCCAAGCGGCCGAAAAACTGTTGAATGATTTTGGCTTCACTGGCATCGTCTCGGTCAACAAAGCTATGAATGCGCAGGCCTTCGGCGTTGCGGAAGACGACGCTGATGCACAGGATGCGCTGCAGGTGCAGGGGCATGAAATCTGATTTGTTGGCGGCTTTGCGCTCCTGCGCCCACATGGCATGCACTTGAGGGTCGGTGAGCGATGTGTCGTATTCGCCCAAGGCGCGCAGGCCCTTCACATCGGGGATGCTTTCGATGTCAAACACCATTACCGGCCATGCCATGCTCATACCCTCTGTGCTATATATTCGATAGCACTCTACGCATATTCTATGCCGGCAAAGTGCTCAAAAAGCTTTGAAAACCGCTTAAAAATCAACGAGGAAGGAAGCGCAAAGGATCCACGGGCTTGCCTTGACGGCGGATTTCAAAATGCAGCTTGGTGCGGTCGCTATCTGAATTGCCCATTTCGGCGATTTTTTGACCTTTGCGCACAGTTTGGTCTTCTTTAACCAAGAGGGTCTGGTTGTGGGCGTAGGCGGTGAGGTAGGTGTTGTTGTGTTTAAGGATCACCAGATTGCCATAACCGCGCAGGCCAGCGCCGGCATAAACCACGCGGCCATCGCCTGCAGCAAGGATGGGGTCGCCCAGCTTGCCGCTGATACCGACGCCTTTGTTGCTCACTTCGTCAAAGCGCGCCACGATATTGCTTGCGCCACCCGTTACGGGCCAAATCCAAGCAACATCTTCATCGCTGGGCGACGATGCGGGCGGTAGGGGAGTGCTGGCAGCAGGAACGGGCAACGGCGTGACAGAAGGTGCAGATGCAGTACGTGTGCTTGCGCCAGCACTTGGTGCAGGTAGGCTGGTGCCTGTGATGGCGGATGGCGAGCTCACGGGGCGGGTGATCACGCCTTCGCTGGCAGGCGCAGAAGCTGGCGCTGCAGCAGGAGGCAGAGGCGCTGCGGCCACCGCGGCTGTGCCTGGTGGAACAATGCGGATGACTTGCCCGACTTCGAGGATATTGGGGTTATCGATGTTGTTCCAGCGCGCAATATCACGCCAGCTTTGGCCGGTTTCCAGACCGATGCGGATCATTGTGTCGCCGGGGCGAACAGCGTAGTAGCCAGGTTTGCCTGAATTCTCGATGCCCGGGGGCAATTTCGCGGCGGTGCCCGAGGTGCCGGTGGGGATGCTGCCGATGCTGCCCACGGGAGCTGGTGTGGGTGATGCGCCCTGATTGCGGCCCGACATGCTTCCACGGTCTTCAACGGGGGCTGCGCCACCCGGAGCGCGTGAGGCGCAGCCAGTGATCAGGGCGAGAGCTGCCATGGCAGCCAGCACATGGCATCTGCTAAAGGTGCGGCTGATTTTTAGAGCTGTTTTTTTGGGTGTCATCGTCATATTCCCTTGTACTGCGCGTATCTTTACGCTACCCCTGATTTTAGAGGCACAAACAAAACACTTTCCAAAACAGTTTGCTTCAAGCCACGTGCGGTTTTCTCGACGACAACCAGCGATTGGGCAGCGCTCTTGCCGCTATAAGTCACCGTAGGCGCAATGATGCGCCCACCCACGGCGAGCTGATCTACCCAAGATTGCGGAATAGCCTCGCCGCCCGCAGCTGCAATGATGCCCGCATAGGGCGCACCGCTGGGCGCACCCAGCATGCCATCGCCGAGCAACAAATGCAAATTCGGTGCAGCCAAATGGCGCACATTCACCAAAGCTTTGTCATACAAGCCGCGCAAACGCTCGATGCTATAGACCTCTTTGCACAGCAGTGCGAGGATGGCCGCTTGATAGCCGCAGCCTGAGCCGATCTCCAGCACGCGGCCCATTTTGCCTTGGCTATCCAGCGCCGCGCCTTCGCGCAGCAGCGCAATCATCCTTGCGACCACATTGGGCTTAGAGATCGTTTGCCCGAGGCCGATCGGCAGGCTCGTGTCTTCATAAGCTTGTCCAGCCAGCGCGGTGTCGACAAAACGGTGGCGCTCAATCGCATTCATGGCGTGCAGTACGGCTTGATCTTGAATGCCGCCTTCTGCAAGCAGTTTGACCATGCGCATGCGCATGGCGGCGCTATCCATGCCGAAACCTTGTGCGGCTATCGAAAATGGATTTTTCTGCGCGTTTTTAAGACTTTTTGAGGGGCTAGCCGGCGTAGAATCTGCGTAAGATGCTCTCATTTTAGGAGCGAAAGATATGCTGGTGTATGCGGCTAAAGATGGCTTAGCGCCTGTTTGAGGCATGCCGCTGGGCAGGCGGGCCGGGAAACTCGGTCTCTGAATCGACATGGCCTTTTTGTCGTTTTAGCTTGCGGCCAGCGCTGAACGCTTGACCCAAGCATCCAGCCGAGCATGGTCGGTTAAATCCACTTGCAGCGGTGTAATCGTGACGTGCCCAGCAGCCGCAGCTTCAAAATCCGTACCTGGCCCACTGTCAGCCACCGCGCCCGCAGCGCCGATCCAATACATCGTCTCGCCGCGTGGGCTCGTTTGCTGCTCCACCGGCTCGGCAGCATGTCGGCGGCCTAAGCGGCATACTTTGGGTTCTTTGATCATGCTGCGCGGCAAATTAGGAATATTCACATTGAGGAGCCAAGCGCCATTCGTGCCAGATGCGCCGGGCAAGCTGACTGGCTGCTGCGCAAATTTGCATACCAAGTCACGTGCCACATGCGCCGCATCCTGCAAATGCGCCCAGCCTTTCTCAGTCTGTGAAAAGGCCAAAGCACGAATGCCAAACAAATAGCCCTCCATCGCCGCGCCCACCGTGCCGCTATAAATCGTATCGTCGCCCATGTTCGCACCATTGTTGATGCCCGAGACGACGAGGTCCGGCTTGTAATCCAAGAGCCCCGTGAGTGCGATGTGCACGCAATCGGCCGGCGTGCCGTTCACATAGCGAAAGCCATTGGCCGCGCGGTAGACGTAAAGCGGGCTGTGCAGCGTGAGCGCATTTGATTTGGCGCTATTGTTGTACTCCGGCGCAATCACCTCGACCTCAGCCACTGTTTTCAAAGCCTCATACAAAGCCACAATTCCTGCAGCTTGGTAACCGTCGTCGTTGCAAATCAAAATTTTCATGGTTTGATTCTAAGGTGACAAGTTAGCTACAGTGACATCTTTTCTGCGCCTAAGATGGCGCTACTACATTCAAAGGAGATTCATCATGCAAGCTTGGCTCTGTGAAACCCCCACCGGCGTGGATGCCCTGACTTGGAAAGAGCTGCCCACGCCGGCGCCAAAAGCTGGTGAGGTACGCGTTGCCATTAAGGCGGCGAGCTTGAATTTCCCGGATACGCTCATTGTGCAAAACAAATACCAATTCAAGCCCCCGCTGCCTTTTGTGCCCGGCTCTGAGTTTGCCGGCGTGGTGGAGGCAATAGGTGAGGGTGTAGCGCATTTGAAAATCGGCCAATCGGTGATTTGCCTGCATGGCACCGGCGGCTTCGCCACGCACGCCGTGCTGCCCGCGATGCTGGCGCTCCCCATGCCCGAAGGCTTTACTTATGAAGATGCCGCATCGCTTTTGATGACTTATGCCACCACAATCCATGCGCTGCTTGATCGTGGGCAACTCAAAGCAGGCGAAACCGTGCTGATCCTTGGCGCAGCAGGTGGTGTGGGCACGGCGGCGATTCAGATTGCTAAGGCGGCAGGTGCAAAAGTCATTGCCGCTGCTTCGAGCGAGGATAAATGCGCAGCCGTGAAAGCCATCGGCGCAGATGTGGCTATCAACTACGGCGCGTTCACTGACCCTGAGCAGTTCTCTGCCCAACTGCGCGAAGCGATCAAAGCAGCCTGCGAAAGCGTCGCAAGCAAAGCGCCCGATGTGGTCTACGACCCCATCGGAGGACAATTTGCAGAGCCCGTTTTCCGCTCTATCGCTTGGCGCGGCCGCTACCTAGTGATCGGCTTCGCCAGCGGCCCGATCCCAGCTCTCCCATTCAATCTCGCCCTGCTAAAAGGCGCAAGTATCGTCGGCGTCTTCTGGGGCGATTTCACCAAACGCGAGCCTAAAGCCTTTATGAAAGACTACAAACAACTCGCCAATTGGTATGCAGGCGGCCAAATCAAACCCGTGATTGACCGCACGATGCCGATGGCAGAGCTCAAGGCGGCGTATGCGCATATGGCAACGCGGGGGGTGAAGGGCAAAGTGGTGATGGTGAATTGATTGAACAGTTTGCTGCCCTTGCGGTCACAAAAATTGCGTTATCACATGAAAACTGTAATTTTAAGAATGTAAAACGCATTGATGCAGTTATAACGTTTCAGCATGCGTAACCGAGATATCATGTCACATTTAGAAACACGTCAACACATAACATTTTTCACGGTCTCATGCGCAAATTCATTCAGCGAGTTTTGATTGCATTACTTATAGTGACTTGGGGTGCGATACATGCCCAAGTACCTACACGCTGGGCTATCAATGGTGGCTTTGAAGACTTTATTATTAATGGAATTTATACGGCAGGTGGGGTTGGTCCAGGGCTTTTGAGCACGAATTGCGCTCCAAACAATCGACCCGCTGCGCCGGCAAACGGCTATAACGGGTTTGTCGCCACCATTAACAACAACAGTAACCCGATTGTCCAAGTGGCTGGATGGCGCTCTACTGACGGCAATGCCGTTAACGCGGCATTGGGCATCAGCACTGCTGGTGTTCCCGGTGGATTCAATAATTGCAATACGATCAATAATTCCAGTGGATGGGCCGAGATTTTTCAAGGGGATACCACGGGAACGGGTGGCGTAGCGCAAGCTGGCCTCTATTACAACCACAACAATCCCGGTGCAGAAGCACGCACCTACCAGCAGCTTTGCATCTTGCCAAACGATACGCCCTATTACGGCATATCAGTGAGAGGGCGTAACGATATTAACGAACGCATCGCTTTAGGTATTTGGACGCAAGCAAACTCTGGCGTATTTGCCAACTCTACCGCCGCCAGTGTTGCAGGCAATGCTGTTGGAGGCAACCAGTTCGCAGTAGATCTGGCGATAACGAGTAGAACGGCGTGGACAAACGCAACTAAAGCGACCAATCCATTTCCCGGCTTGGTCGGGGCAAACTCACAAATACCTAACACGTGGACGGGTGGTATTTACGGCGTGGGCATGCAGTCGTCTAACGGCTCGGGTGGCGGAGCGGGCAACTTTGCTGGCAATCCGTTAGAGGGTGGTTTTGGAGACAGTTTTTTCTGGGACATTTCGCCGCTGATTGATTTAGCCGGTTTTACATCGACGCCTGCAACCACTGTGACAGCTGCGACGGTCGTTGAGGGAAACACAACAACCTTGGGTGTCCGCGTGAACGGCCGATTGCGCACAGCCGCCTCCGCTATTCTTCGATACGATGCCACTATTGCCAATCGCGCTATTCCAGGCATCGATTACACAATCGGTGCTGCAAACCGTGGCTCGGCCACGCTCTACACCACGACGCAGACCGTTGCTTTCGGAACGGGGACGATCAATGTGTTTCCGGGTGACATCAAACTCGATTTGCCCACTGGCGATTACGATCCCAATAGAAATGGCACACAGACGATTGGCGGATTTATAACGATTCCATTCGATCTCATCAATGACGCCGTGATCGAAAATGCTGAAAATCTTCGCTACACATTGGGCAATACGGCAGCTGTCTCTGGCACCGATGTAACCGATGTGACGGGAGGGGGTGATGCGCGCTTTGATACCGGGTTGGCGGTCAGTAAGGGCAACCAAAGTACCTTGTGTTCTGTGGCCAACAAAGCGGTTACCTTGCAAATCATCGATAACGACAAGCCTACGCTTTCGAAAGCGTTTGCACAGAATTCGATCGCACTAGGCGGTACCGTGACCTTGATATTCACAATCAGCAGCCCGCAAGATCCTTCCGGAACCAACCGCGTCACCGCAACTTCGATCAATTTCACCGATAACGCACCCGGCACGGGTGCCAACGGTCTGCAGTTTGTTGCTGGCTCGCCCGTGACAACAAGTACCGGATGCGTGGGCGGCACATTCAACACCAGCTTGACTTCCAGCTTCTCCGTCACAGGTGTAGGTGTGAGCAATTCGCCTTCACCTGGCACCACAACTTGCCAGATCACCGTGCAGATGACTAATCGAGTCGGTAGCGCATTGAACACCGCATGCACGACACCCACCACTGGCCCAGCGAACTTCTTAAACACCAGCATCACCGGAACTAACACGGCATCTATCGGTGGCACCACAACGGCCACTCTCTCACCTATTTCGGTAGCGGCTTGCTTGAATGTGGTCACGCCAGTGGATGTAGGCGTGACGAAATCAATCACTCCAACCGCTGCTGCGAACGGTCAAACACTCGCTTTCACAATTACCTTTTTTAATAAAGGCCCTAATCCTGTGCCCTTGTCAGGTTTTGTGGATACGTTGCCAGCCCAAATCACAACCAATTTGGCTAACGTTACCTCATCTGTTACGGGCGCAGCGACGACCAGCAACTTCACCCTATTGGGCAGCACATTCAGTGGCAGCCTAACCTTACCTGTGAATTCGACCGTCACCATTCGAATGGTGGCAACAGCGACAGCTGTCGTGGCAACTTACACCAACACTGTAGCTCTTCAATTAACCAACACAGTCGCTGACTCAACCCCAGGCGACTTAACAACCACTGCAGTCGGTTCCATATGGCCAGCTGCTAATTTACAGATCACTAAAACCAATGGCACACTGACTTTGGTCGCGGGCGCGACGACGGCTTACACAATAACTGTGAGTAATTTTGGGCCAGATGCCGCAAACAACGCGGTTCTGACCGATCCTGTAGTGCCTGGGCTGAGTTGCACATCGGCAGCCACTTGCACCGGCAGTGGCGGAGCCAGCTGTGCTGCCACAATTGCCGCGGCCACGTTGCAGGCGGGATATACCGTGCCCACATTCCCAGCTAACAGCACCATCACTGTGGTTTACAGCTGTGGCGTTCTAGCGACTGGGCAATAGATAAAAAACGAGGCTTTTCATGCTCTTGCGAACCATAGCTTGACTTGCGCAGCCGCGTGAGTTTGTTCACGTATCTGCTTGATACTTTGATACCAAAGTCGTAGATCATCAAAAATGTGACGGCGCATAAAAATTGCGCATATCATCTTCGCAAACAACAAGCTGGTGCGTTCAATGACTCGATTTTTACATGACTTGGTTTTTATTCTGCTTTTGAGTGTCAGCACCCTGTCGCAGGCGCAAACCTGCGCTGCTCCTGGCAAGGATGGGCCTTGCACTTTGAGTGGCGTAGTCAATAGTTATCATTCTGGTGCTGTAGGCACAATCACGGCCGGTGCTACTGTGATACCTTTGATCTCGGTTAGTGGGCAGAGAACTAGCAATCGAACATTGCAAGCTGGCGACCAAGTCTTGATCATGCAAATGCAAGACTCAGCTAACGCTGCCAACGCAGGGCGGCATGAATACGCTTCAATCATCTCGATTGCTGGCAATAACATTACGCTCAATCGCCCACTCACGAATGCCTATGTGCAAGATGTAGGCGCGGCACCAATTCGCGTGCGCACGTATCAAGTTGTTTACACGCCTCAGTGTTCATCTGCCACTATACCGGCAGGGAACGTTGTTTCTGCTGATCGCTGGACGATCAATCCAGCCAACGGACAAGGCACTGGTGGCATCGTTGCCCTAGATGTTGCGGGCAGCCTAGCCATCAATGGCACGATTACAGTCGCTGGCTCGGGCTTTCGAGGTGGCGCGAGTGTTAACGGCACAGCGAATCGGGCTGGTGGCGCTTTCAATGATGCAAATTATGCGTTCGATCCTGCGGCAGCCCATGGCGCACTCAAAGGCGAAGGCATTGCAGGTACGCCAAGGCTTGTATTTGACGGTACGGCAACGCCCGTGAACTATTTCGCGCTTTCTGGCCAAGGCTATTTGGCGGGCGCTGCTGGGCAAGGGGCGCAGGGCAATGCAGCAGGCGGCGGCAACGATGGCGCGCCAACTACCGGAGGCAATCAATACAACAGCGGCGGCGGCGGCGGTGGTAATGCCGGTGCAGGTGGTGTGGGCGGACAGTCATGGTCTTTTACAAACGATGCTGGTGGTAGAGGCGGCCTAGTTATCGCCAATTCGTCAACGCGCTTGGTGATGGGCGGCGGCGGCGGTGCTGGTAGTTCGAATAACAATGGCAATACCAACGCAATCACTGCATGGCCGCCAATTGTCAATGCAACGACGCGGCCCTTGCCAACGGCAACAGGGACTGTGAACGGCGCAGATGGGGTTATCAGTCAGAGCGGTGCATCTGGCGGTGGGCTGGTATTGATTCGGGCGGGTGTACTCGCTGCCAGTTCGGGCAGCGTTGTTGCAGACGGTTATACCGCTTACAACACTTCAGGCGGCTCTGATGGCGGTGGAGGCGGTGGAGCTGCTGGCAGCATATACATCGCTGCGCTCAGTGGAGCCGGCGCTGGGTTGCAGCTTTCTGCGCAAGGCGGAGGCGGTGGATATACAAATTACTACGATCACGGCCCTGGCGGCGGCGGCGGCGGCGGCTACATTCAAACATCTTTGACGGCAGCTGCTACCAATGTAGGCGGCGGTACTGTGGGCTACGATGGTTGCTGCGGAGGTGCCCAAGGCAATGGCAGCCCAAAAACCTATGGCGCTGGGCCGGGCATTGGCGCAGTAGTGACTACACCAACTTCACCGGCGGAGGGTAATGCCTCGGGTGCACAATGTCTGCCACAGCTAGGAGTGGTCAAAACCACTAGCACACCTACAGTCACTGTACCTTTGCAAACCACGGCGCAATATATTTTGCGTATCAGCAATGCTGCAACGGCAGGCGCTGCGTATGGCGTTTCTCTGCAAGATATTCTGCCCGCCCCTTTTGGGCTTCAAGCGATTGCCAGCACAGCCAATGCCACCTACTCAGGCACAACGACCGGCGGGCCAGCGCCAACAACTGCTAATCAATCCGGCAACACCAGCACTGCTGTGTTTGGTGTATCAGGCGGGACAAACGCAAACTCGTATACCTTGGGCTCCGGTGGTGTGCTCACTTTGAGTTTTGTGGTGAATGTGAACACAACTGCCGTGCCGCAAACCTTCCAAAATTCTGCCAGCGTCACTTTCACGGATCCAACTCGAAATACCGGTGGCACAGCTGCTGCTGGAGGCAATCCAAGCGTTACTCCAGGTGCGACTTACACCAGCGGCAGTTTGGTAGGTGGGAGTAACTACGCCTCGGGAACATCGACTGGCGAAGACGTACGTTTGGTGGGCTCGGTTAATTTAGCCATCACAAAAACGAATGGAACAACGACTCTTGTTGCAGGTCAAACAACCAGCTACACCGTCACAGTGTCGAACGTATCACCCAGCATTGCTTTGATCAATAGCGTTGTCACCGATGCGCCGACTGCAGGTTTGAGCTGTACGACTGCGACTTGCACCAACAACGGCACAGCGGCAACCTGCCCAGCGCCTTATAACCCTGGCCCAGCTGCGTTCACCACGCTAAGCGCGGGCTTGGTCATTCCCTTGCTTCCCGCAAACAGTTCGCTCAGCTTCGTTGTCACATGTGGCGTCTTGGCGACGGGGCAATAATTGGGCGGATCGGGAAGGGCTATTTGGATAAAAATGAATGAGCACGCTTTATGCAAGTGGTGCTCTTGCAAACACAATCGCATGAACGTGCTGCGCACCCGCTTGCCGCAAAGCATGAGCGGCTGCGCTGAGCGTAGCGGTCGTTGTCGTCACATCGTCCACCAAAGTCACGCATGTACCCTTGAATAACGAGGCAGTTAAAGGCGCAGCTATAAAAGCGCCACGTAAATTGTGAATTCGCGCGTCGCGTGGCAGCGTGGCTTGCACAGCGGTGTTTTTAATGCGTAAGAGAAGATTGCTGCGGATGCGTGAATGATCTGGAAACAAAGCTCGAGCGAAGATGCTGGCTTGATTGAAGCCGCGTTTTTGTTGGCGCTCAGGGTGCAGCGCGATCGGGATGATCCAGTCTGATCGCTGGGCTTCCTGCAGTGCTATCGCTAGTGCTGTATCTAGAGTAGCCGTGTGTTGCATGATGAGAGTCAGTCTTTTTGCTAATGCCGGTTGTGCGCTCAAATCGCCGCTGTCTGAATATTTGAAGCGCTGGAGCAATGCGTCCCATGGGTAGGCGTAGTCCACGGCCGTGTGACAGCTATCGAGCACCGTGCCAAGCGTCAGGCATGCACCACAACGCAATTGCTTCTTATCGATCAAAGGCAACGCGCAAGTGCTGCAGCGGTGCCTTGGTTGCGCGAATTGATCTAAACAGCTTGTGCACACGCCTTCGCTTCCAAAGCCATGACAAACACTGCAAGTGCTCGGCAGGCTTGCCGAATTGAAAGACGAGAGCAATGAGGTGAACACAATGCTGAATATACTCGTGCAGTTCAGATATGGCCAATACCGACACCTCTCCCCCGCCACTTGATGCCCACGCAGCTGCGCGATGGCAAAGTCTGCTTGCCAGCAATGCGCTCAAGGGTGATGCGCCTTGGCTGCATGAAGAAGTCGGCTCTCGTATGGCGCAGCGCTTGGCTTGGATCAAGAAGCAGCCTGCGAAATGGGTCAATTGGCGAGCCATCGCTTCGGGAGCTGCCGTGCATACCGCAGTCAGCAAGCAATATCCAAATTCTGAGGCTTTTCTTGCACCCGCCGGCATAGAATCTATCCAAGCTGCTCCTCTATTGATAGCAAATCAGGGAATGATGCAGAGCTTGATGGCTAAGCTGCAGGGGCAAACGAAGCGCATGTTGCGCCCGGTGGAAGAGGGCTCAGCGCATATGTTGTGGGCGAACATGGCTTTGCACACCGAGCCCGATCCTGCAGCCACTGTGAAAGAGTGGCATCGCATGCTGATGGTCGATGGCTTTCTCATGTTTTCCTGCCTCGGGCCTGATACCGCTATCGAATTGCGCCAAGTGTTTGACAAATCAGGCTGGAGCCCTGCCGCGCATCCACTTACAGATATGCATGATTGGGGCGATCTGCTGGTCGGTACCGGTTTTGCCGAGCCGGTGATGGATATGGAGCGCATCGTGCTGGGGTTTTCAAGTGCGGAGCACGCCTTGCAAGAGTTACGCGGCATCGGGCGCAATTTGCATCCTGCACGCTTTGCGGGGCTGCGTGGGCGGGCTTGGAAGGCCGATTTACTGAAGGCGCTGGATGGTTTGAAAAATGCTCAAGGTCAGATCGAATTAACTTTTGAAGTGATCTACGGCCATGCCTTTAAGCCCGCGCCACGGCTAAAAATGAGCGCTGAATCGGCTATCTCCATGCGCGATATGCGTGCGATGCTGGCAAGCGCAAAGCCACGCACATAAATTCTGTGGTTTTACCCAGCGTTGGCGTCGAGCTGAGAAGAAACCCGCGCTACAATCTAGACATGTCGAGGAAGGCGGTTTTTTTCTTCGACAACGGGTATCTCCCCGCGCCTTTTTGCCTAGTGTTGACCATGTCACATTTTGCGTTTCAGGATTGCGTGTTTCGTTTTGCCACGGTCACCCCACAGCAAATCCATTGGAAATTGCTGAAAAATTGCTCTGTTACGCCAAAGCAGTTGGGTTGGTTTTATGTGTCACTTTGCATCGTCTCCCTCGGGATTTCAACGATGTTTTGGATGCTCGGTGCCAAAATGATCACCCCGTTTGCCTTGTTGGAGCTCGCCATGGTGGGCGCGGCGCTTCTGGTGTATGCCAGGCACGCCACCGATGGCGAACGACTGATTTTGCAGGGTGATCAACTCTTGGTCGAACGCAGTCACGCAGGAAAAATCTCGCGTGCTGAATTCAACAAAGATAGTGTGCGTGTGGAGCCACATATTGATGATCGTTCGCTCATTGAGCTGAGTGGTCAGGGTCGGCGAGTTCAAATTGGGCGGCAAGTGCGGCCTGAGCTGAGATCGCATTTGGCGCGGGAATTGCGTATGGCTTTGCGTGCTGCTTGAAGAAGTTCTGGCGGGCGCACAGCGATGCAGACAGGTTTAGTTTTTGGTTTTTGAAGATTTAAGAGTAGCAATGATGATCAAAAAAATCTCCGATAAGTTGCAGGCTTTGATGTTGGGTGCTGG
Source organism: Comamonadaceae bacterium (assembly GCA_043777675.1). Classification (GTDB taxonomy): domain Bacteria; phylum Pseudomonadota; class Gammaproteobacteria; order Burkholderiales; family Burkholderiaceae_C; genus JANMDU01. The sequence goes on from JAYWHR010000051.1 coordinate 90,356, forward strand.
CATGTTGGCCACGCAAGCGGCATGGGCTGTGAATGATTTGCCCGGCGGCCCTGCAGTGCGTCAGCTCAATTTGCATCCCCCCGTCACAAAAATTGCCGAGGAGCAGCACTGGTTGCACTGGTACATCATGGTCATCTGTATCGTGATTTTCTTGCTCGTGTTTGGCATCATGTTTTACTCGGTGTGGAAACACCGCAAGAGCGTTGGCCACAAAGCGCAAGAGCTTGCTGAGCCATTGTGGGTGGAGATCGGCTGGACAGTCGTGCCCTTCATCATTGTCATTTTTATGGCTTTGCCAGCCACGAAAGTGTTAGTTGCGCAAAAAGACACCACCAATGCCGATTTGACGATCAAGGCCACCGGCTACCAGTGGAAATGGGGCTACGACTACATCAAAGGCGAAGGCGAAGGCTTGGGTTTTGTTTCCACACTTGATGTGGCGCACCGCAATCTCTCGGACTCCGGCTTGCCCAAAGGTACAGTCGTCCCAGATAACTATTTGCTTAAAGTTGATAATCCGCTGGTTGTACCTGTCGGCAAAAAAATCCGCGTTATCACCACAGCCAACGACGTGATTCACGCTTGGATGGTGCCAGCTTTTGGTGTGAAGCAGGATGCCATTCCGGGCTTCGTGCGCGACACCTGGTTCCGTGCCGAAAAGACAGGCGATTTTTACGGCCAATGTGCCGAGTTGTGCGGCAAAGAGCATGCTTACATGCCAATTCACGTGAAAGTCGTCACGCCTGTTGAGTACACGGCTTGGGTTGATGGTCAAAAGAAAATGGCTGCGGCCAAAGCCGATGATCCAAGCAAGGTCTGGACGCTGACCGACATGGCAGCTCGCGGCGAAAAGGTTTACAACGCTAATTGCGTCGCTTGCCATCAAGCTTCGGGTAAAGGCGCAGGCCCGATCAAAGCACTTGATGGTGCAGCCGTCGTCCTCGATGCCGACAAAGCCAAACAAATTGCCATTTTGCTCAACGGCCAAGGTAATGGCGCGATGCCAGCTTGGAAACAGTTGAGCGACACAGAAATTGCCGCGGTGATTACGTTCACCAAGAACAACTGGTCTAACAAGACTGGTCAAATTGTGCAGCCCGCGGACATTACCGCTGCACGCAAGTAATCATCAGACCAGACAATACAGAGGTTAAATATGAGCGCAGTTATTGATAACCACGGCCACGCTGACGGCCTCGATCATCACGATGATCACCACCACGCCCCGACGGGTTGGAAGCGCTGGGTCTATGCGACGAATCACAAAGATATCGGTACTTTGTATTTGTTGTTTGCATTCGCCATGCTGATGATCGGCGGCGTGTTGGCGCTGGCCATCCGCGCAGAGCTGTTTCAACCCGGCCTTCAACTGGTCAACCCCGAGTTGTTCAACCAATTCACCACCATGCACGGCATCATCATGGTGTTCGGCGCGATCATGCCCGCCTTCGTGGGCTTTGCCAATTGGATGATCCCGTTGCAAATCGGCGCGGGCGATATGGCGTTCGCCCGGATGAACAATTTCTCTTTTTGGCTGATGATTCCAGCAGCCTTAATGCTCACAGGCTCGTTCTTCATGCCAGGCGGAGCACCTGCAGCTGGTTGGACGCTTTACGCACCTTTAACGTTGCAAATGGGCCCCAGCATGGATGCTGCCATTTTCGCCATGCACATCTTGGGCGCTAGCTCTATCATGGGTTCGATCAACATCATCGTGACGATTCTCAATATGCGCGCTCCCGGCATGACATTGATGAAAATGCCGATGTTTGTGTGGACTTGGTTGATCACCGCTTATTTGCTGATCGCTGTGATGCCCGTGCTTGCTGGTGCCATCACCATGACGCTCACAGATCGTCATTTCGGCACGAGCTTCTTCAACCCCGCTGGCGGCGGCGATCCAGTGCTGTATCAACACATCTTCTGGTTCTTCGGTCACCCCGAGGTCTACATTATGATTTTGCCGGCCTTCGGCATCGTGAGCCAGATCATTCCTGCGTTTGCGCGCAAAAAGCTGTTTGGGTATGCCTCCATGGTATATGCGACATCGTCAATTGCTATTCTGTCTTTCATCGTGTGGGCGCATCACATGTTTACCACCGGCATGCCAGTCACTGGTCAACTCTTTTTCATGTATGCCACGATGTTGATTGCTGTGCCGACTGGCGTCAAAATTTTCAACTGGGTTGCCACCATGTGGAAGGGCGAAATGACCTTTGAAACCCCGATGCTTTTTGCAGTCGGCTTCATCTTCGTGTTCACTTTCGGCGGCTTCACTGGTCTCATCTTGTCGATGGCTCCTGTTGACACGCAAATGCAAGACACCTATTACGTGGTCGCGCACTTCCATTACGTGCTAGTGGCTGGCTCGCTCTATGCACTGTTTGCAGGTTTTTACTACTGGAGCCCGAAGTGGACAGGCGTGATGTACAACGAATCACGCGGCAAAATCCATTTCTGGTGGAGCTTGATAGCATTTAATTTGACATTCTTCCCGATGCACTTTTTGGGTCTGGCTGGCATGCCACGTCGCTATGCTGATTACCCGATGCAATTTGCCGATTTCAACGCTCTGGCGTCCGTTGGTGCGTTTGCCTTCGGCTTTGCTCAAGTTTATTTCTTCTTGTTCATTGTGATTCCCGTGATGCGCGGCAAGGGCGCTGTGGCGTCACAAAACCCATGGCAAGATCCCGACGGCAAAGGCGCTGAAGGCTTGGAGTGGGAAGTACCGTCTCCTGCGCCTTTCCACACCTACGAGACACCCCCTAAACTTAACGCTGCCGCCACCAAAGTGGTCGCGATGTAATTGCGCTAGATATTCATGAGCACTTCTGAAGACCAAAAAAAGAAAAATTTGCGCACGGGGCTGATTCTGGCCTCCGTTGTGGCGATGTTTCTAGTTGGTTTCATGGTGCGCATGATTTTCTTTGGCAAATAGGCGCTTACGCAGAGCAGAGCAATTCACCATGGCACTGAAAATGGAAAACCTCAAGATGACCGGCAAGTTAGCGGTGGTCGTATTGGGCATGTTCGCCTTCGGTTATGCGTTGGTGCCAATCTATAAAGCCATTTGCGAAGCTACAGGCATCAATATCTTGGCGCTGGGCGAAAAAGAAATTCCCGGCGCGAAAAAAACGCTTCCGGCCAATACACAGGTGGATCGAACTCGCACGATTACAGTGGAATTTGATGCCAATGTGCGCGGCCCATGGGACTTCAAACCCGAGAAACGCAGTTTGCAAGTACATCCCGGTGAGCTCACCACGGTGATGTATGAATTTCAAAACATTCAAAATCGCAAGATGGCGGCGCAAGCTATTCCCAGCTACGCTCCCAAGCAAGCCTCTCCGCATTTCAACAAGCTCGAATGCTTTTGCTTCCAACAATACATCTTAGAGCCCGGTGAGAAGAAAAATTGGCCAGTCGCTTTTGTCATCGATCCCAAGCTGCCCAAAGATGTGACCACGATTACGCTGAGCTACACTTTCTTTGAAGTAGGCGGTAAAACACCACCTGCTCCAAAAACGAATACTGCCGCTGCACCGGTGCTGGTGCCTACATCGCTCACTAAGGTGGGCGTGTGAGCATGCTGCGCACTGCCAAAGCCGTGGCTTGGAGCTTTGTAGGCTTGCGTAGCAGCGCTGAATTTGAAAAAGACACAGAGCAACTCAATCCGATTCATGTCGTGATTGCAGGCTTTGCGGGTGTGGCGATTTTTATTGGGATTTTGTTGTTGCTGGTGAATTGGGCGGTGAAGTCCTCTTGATCAGGTAACAGTCATTGATATTTTTTGAGATTTTGGGTTTAGGAGAATAGACAACATGAGCGCAGCATCTTCTGGCGGTACGCCTTATTACTTCATCCCAGGGCCTTCGCGTCATCCTGTGATGGCAGCGATTGGCTTGTTCTTTGTCATCTTTGGCGCAGGCCAATGGATCAATGGCGCACATTGGGGCATGTATTCCTTGATTTTCGGCTTGGCTTGGTGGGGCATTGTCTTGTTCCAATGGTTCAGCGAAGCGATTCAGGAGAGTCAGACCGGGCAATATGGCCGCAAGATTGATCTCTCCTTCCGTTGGAGCATGAGCTGGTTCATCTTTTCTGAAGTGATGTTCTTCGGCGCATTTTTCTCAGCTCTGTGGTGGGCGCGCTCGCATTCCATCCCAGCGTTGGGCAGCTTGGAAAATCAATTGCTCTGGCCTGGCTTTACTGCAGCTTGGCCCAGTCAAGTGCCCGGTGCGACCACCTCTCCCGCCGGAATCGTCGAGCCCTTCCAGACAATGGGCCCTTTCTGGCTACCCACAATCAACACTGCGTTGTTGCTCACCTCCGGCGTGACAATGACGATTGCCCACCACGCGCTCATTGCCGGCAACCGCAGCAAGACAGTCTTATTCATGTGGGCGACGGTGCTGCTTGGCGCGATCTTCTTGTGCGTACAAGGCTATGAGTACTACCATGCCTACACTGATTTGAATCTCAAACTCAGCTCTGGCATCTTCGGCTCGACCTTCTTTATGCTTACTGGCTTCCACGGTTTTCACGTGTTCGTGGGCATGTTGATGCTGCTCTTCATCACACTGCGTCTGCAAAAAGGCCATTTCACGCCGAGCAAGCACTTCGGCTTTGAAGGCGCTGCATGGTACTGGCACTTCGTTGATGTCGTGTGGCTAGGCCTGTACATCCTTGTCTATTGGATGTGATCCGGCATTCATCCCATAAAAAAGCCGCGCATGCGGCTTTTTTATTTTTATCGCTGGGGCAACGTCAGCTTGCGGAATTTAATGAAGGTTTATTTACCTAAAGGCAAGCCAGAAGGTTTGATATATCCCAGTTTCCAAGCCAGTAGCACACAGATGAACAACACCACCGACACTCCGATGCGCACAGCCAAGGCTTTGGCCATGCGGCTATTGCGTGTGGCTGCCTCTTGCTCCGTGCCTTCTTGTGATCCCGAGGATCGAAGCATAAAAAAGCCTGCAGCGGCCAGCGCAGCGAGGATGACGAGGAAAGTGAGTGCAACGAGTAAGCTCATGGAGAGCATTATCTCGTGAATATCGTTCCCACGTTCCGCACTCAGCAATGGGTGATCTTGATAGCTGCTGTGATGGGTGTAGCAATCACATCATCTTTGGGCGCTTGGCAATTGCGTCGTGCGGCTTTTAAAGAGCAGCTTGCGGTACAGATATCAACGCAAAACCAGCTTCCAGCCCTTGAAAATAATGCGCTAAATGCTTCTAATTTCATAGCGGCTACGCAAGATGAGAAGACTTGGCTTCAGCGCCGGGCGAGCCTGCAAGGCCGTTGGTTGCATGAGCACACCGTTTTTTTAGACAACCGCCCATTGCAAGTCGCTGGTAGCCAGCGCGTGGGTTTTTATGTGGCGACACCGCTTGCGATTGAGGGGAGCAACCGAGTGATCTGGGTTCAGCGCGGCTGGGTCCAACGCGATTTCCAGGATCGCGGCAAATTGCCTGAGCTAGAGAAAACGGATTTTTTGATCATTGTGCAAGGCCGTTTAATCGCGCAAGTCTCGCGTGCGTACGATATACGAGGCGCAGAGTCAACAGCAATCGCACCCACTTCAGAATCAAGGCCTTCACGTATTTGGCAAAATCTACCCTCAGTCTCATTCGGCAGCAAAGAGCTACTGCCAATGGCATTGCTGCAAACTTCACCCGAAGCAGAAAAAGATGGTTTGCTACGAAATTGGTCTGCGCCTGATACGGGCGTGGCCAAGCACTATGGTTACGCATTTCAATGGTTTGCGCTCTCTGCGCTCTTAAGTATTTTTTATGTCTGGTTTCAAATCATCTCCCCCCGGCGTAAAGCCCCTTGACGCCGATGAGCCGCTCACGCTCACGGTGCATTCCTTGCCCGTAGCGGGTGAGCCAGCTGTGCGCCGCCGACTGTCGGGCCGCTGGAAAATGTTGGCGCTCATGGTGGTATGCGCAGCGCCTGTCATCGTGTCTTATGTCATGTTTTATGTGGTGCGCCCAGAGGGGCGCAAAAATTATGGTGAATTGATTCAACCTGCCCGCGCGTTGCCCGCGGTACAAGCGCGCTTGCTCGATGGGACACCCTATGCCATGCCATCATTACAAGGCCAATGGCTGCTCGTGAGCGTGGCTGGAGGCGCATGCGATGAGGCATGTCAAAAGAATATTTATTGGACGCGCCAATTGCGTGAGGTGATGGGGCGTGATAAAGATCGCATTGAGCGCGTGTGGCTGGTGATGGATGAGGCAGCCGTGGATGCCAAGCTCATCCCGCAAGTGCATGCGCCGCTCAATGATACGCAGGCGCTTCGCGTGGATGCCGCTACGTTGACTGCATGGTTGCCTGCTGCTGCGCCCGGCCACAAAATACAAGATCATCTTTACGTGATTGATCCGTATGGCAATCTCATGCTGCGCTGGCCTGTGGACATTGATGCGGCCAAAGCCAAGCGTGATATTCACAATTTGCTGCGTGCGTCGGGCAGTTGGGATCAAGCCGGGCGCGTGGGCGGCTCGCTCGGCGGCGTGTTGCCACCCGCAGCGCAGCTAGGCAATCGATCTGCGGCGCAGCAGGGCAACCCCGTACCGGATATGAAGCCATGAACGGCGAAGTCGCTCCCTTCGATTTTGCGCCAGTGGCCCAGCTCATGCTGTTAGGCATATTGATCGCGCTCGGCCCCTTGGCTTGGGTCTGGATGCGCCATAAAAATGCCAGTATGGCCAAGCGCCTGCGCACACTCACCTTGCTCACCGTTTTCCTCACCTTTGATCTCACGCTTTTCGGTGCGTTCACACGGCTGACAGATTCTGGCCTAGGTTGCCCCGATTGGCCAGGCTGCTATGGGCAAGCCACCCCCGTGGGAGCGAAGGCGCAGATTAGCGCGGAGCAGGCCGCCATGCCCACCGGGCCCGTGACACATAAGAAGGCTTGGATTGAGATGATTCATCGCTACTTAGCCAGCGGCGTGGGTGTGCTCATTCTTGTCTTGGCGATCAGCTCTTGGATGGAGCGCAGAAAAATCGCTATCAATCCGTGGTGGCCAATTGCAACGCTGGTGTGGGTGTGTATTCAAGGCGCGTTTGGGGCGCTTACCGTCACGATGAAATTGTTTCCCGCGATCGTGACAATGCATCTGATGGGCGCGATGGTGTTGCTTGCTTTATTGCAAGCGCAGGCTGTGAAATATGAGCAGAGCGAGAAAGCGTTTTCAGCTTCTAAGCAAACTTACATCGTCCTGATGGCGGGCTTTGCCTTGCTAGCGCTGCAAATCGCGCTTGGCGGTTGGGTCAGCACGAATTACGCGGTGCTTGCCTGTGCCGAATTTCCGATGTGTCAAGGCGTATGGATACCGCCGATGGATATGAAGCAGGGCTTTGAAATTTGGCGCGAGCTTGGGCAAACGGGGCAGGGCACCACCATTGCGCTGCCTGCGCTTACAGCCATTCATGTGGTGCACCGCATGTTTGCCTTCATCGTTTTTGGCGTGCTAGGCTACGCGGCTTGGCTGCTCTTCAAGCAAGGTCAAAAGCACAGCGCTGCTTGGCTAGCCGGCTTGCTGCTATGGCAGCTCGTCACAGGGCTGTCCAACGTGGTGCTCGGCTGGCCACTGATGGCTGCTGTGTCGCATACTGGCGGCGCAGCTGGCTTGGTACTTGTTTGCATGGGCACGCTGATGCGGCTGCGTTTGAGCGAAGTGACTCTTAAAACGCCCGTCCACTTAAAGCTGGTTAAATCAGGGGCTGCACCATGAACGCCATAGCCACGCCACACGCCAACAAAGTTAAACAGTTTTACGCGCTGATGAAGCCGCGCGTCATCCAGTTGATTGTATTTTGCGCTCTGATCGGCATGGTGCTTTCTGTGCCTAGCCTGCCCAATTCGGAAGACATCAAGTTGATGCTGATTGCCTGCTTGGGCATCTGGCTCGTCTCAGGTGCGGCAGCAGCTTTTAATTGCATTGTGGAAAAAGGCATTGACGCAAAAATGCGCCGTACCGCGTGGCGGCCTACCGCGCAAGGCGAACTGCAAGACTGGCAAACCGGGTTGTTCTCCGCCGTGCTCTGTGTATCGGGCTGCTGGGTGCTGTATGCATATGTGAACCCGCTAACGATGTGGCTCACCCTCGCCACCTTCGTCGGCTATGCTGTGATCTATACCGTGATACTGAAGCCACTCACTCCGCAAAACATCGTGATTGGCGGCGCTTCGGGCGCGATGCCGCCAGTGCTGGGCTGGGCAGCGATGACGGGGGATGTAGGCCCTGAAGCTTTCATCCTTTTCCTCATTATTTTTCTCTGGACACCTCCGCATTTTTGGGCGCTCGCGCTTTATCGCGTGGAAGACTATCGCAAGAGCGGCTTACCCATGCTGCCGGTCACGCATGGCAATGAGTACACGCGGCTGCAAATCTTGCTCTACACCTTTGTGCTGTTTGCAGCTTGCTTGATGCCCTTCGCTTATGGCATGAGCAGCTGGATTTATTTGGCCGTTGCGGTTGTCTTGAGCATTGGTTTTTGTTGGTATGGTTTTAAGCTGTATCAAAACTACAGTGATGAGCTGGCTCGCAAGACGTTTCGCTTCTCCTTGATTCATCTGAGCGTGCTGTTTGCAGCGCTGCTCGTCGATCACTACATCCTCTGATTACTATGAAATCTATAGCACTCCGCGCAATATATATGCCGGCTACCATCGTATTTTGTATAATGTTTGTGCTTCTAACGGGCTGCGCAGAGAAAAAACCTGAATTCAGAAGCGTAGACATCACTGGCGTGGATTACGCGCTAGATTTTGCCCTACCTGACGTGAATAGCCAAACGAAAACGCTGGCGGATTTCAAAGGCAAAGCCGTGGTACTTTTCTTCGGTTTTGCGCAGTGCCCAGACGTGTGCCCCACCACCATGGCTGAGATTGCGGCCGTGAAAAAATCTCTCGGTAAAGACGGTGAAAAAGTCACCGCCGTGTTCGTCACGGTTGACCCTGAGCGCGACACCCCGCAGGTGCTCAAAGCCTACATGGAAAGCTTCGATCCAAGCTTCACCGCCTTGCGAGGCACGCCTGAGCAAACCGCCGCTGTCGCTAAGTACTTCAAGATTTACTACAAAAAGGTAGAGGGAAAAAGCGCCACCAGCTACACCATCGATCACACCGCCGCCAGCTTCGTCTATGACCCGCGAGGCAAGCTGCGCCTGTACACGCGCTATGGCATGGGCCCGCAGGCGCTGGCTGAAGATTTGAAGATTTTGCTAAAGTAACGCGCCGTGCGAACTTTCACTGCCTTACTTGCATGTGCATTGGCCGCGTGCTCCGCTTGGGCAAGCGATTACGCGCGAGAATTCCGCTTTGCGCAAGAATTGCAAGCGCAACTGGTGGTGGGCGATGCAGTGCAGATCTCGCATGCAGCGCAGTCCACGTATCGTCCTTTCTTTGGAATTCTGACTGAGGCCCCGCAAACTAAGGCGAATTCGCAGCGCCCCGCCATCGTGCTCGCGCACGGCGTAGGCACGCATCCCGATGATGGCCTCACCGGCGAGCTGCGTAAAGCTTTACACGATTTGGGCTACGCCACGCTGGCCATTCAAATGCCCATTGGCTCCAAGGAAGCGACCGTTGATGACTACTTTCCCAAGCTATTTCCCGAAGCTGGCGCGCGCTTGAGTGCGTCTGCCCAGTGGCTCATCTCGCGCGGTTACACGCGCACCGTGCTGGTCAGCCACACCATGGGCTCATGGATGGCCAATGTGCATTTCGATCAATCGCATGCGAGCACGCCCTTTCGTGCCTGGGTCTGTATCAGCCTGACGGGCGGCTACAGTTTTGCAACGCGCAACTATCCTTTCCCCGTGCTCGATCTCTATGGCGAGAATGACATCAAAGTTACCGTCTCATCTGCGTGGCGCAGAGCCGGGCTGCTTAAATTGGCCGCTGATGGCTCCCAGCAAGTGATGATTGCAGGCGCGGATGAACAATGGCGTGGAAAGCAGCTCGCTGCAGCGCAAGCGATTGATCAGTTCTTAAAAAAATTGCCCTAGAAATACGCCTTTGGCTCAAAGCCAAAACGCATCTAAACTGAGCAATTGCGAGGCCAGTTCCGGATCGTCTGCATCAGTGACCATCAATACGGTCTGTATATTGCTTGCTCCAAACAGCGCAATGCCTTCAACTTTTGGCGCGCCTTCCAGCAGATGCAGCGCAAGCAGCTCGCCTGTTGCATCGAGCAAAGCCAAAGCGCTGCCTGCACAGGGGCCGTCTAGAAAACTGTCATCCGTGTTCTCCGCTACTGCGCTCAACAGCCAGCGGCCATCAGGTAGGGCGAGGCCATCTGTAGGCGTCAGGGGGATGCCACTCACCTCGCCGAGATCAATGGGGAAAATTTCCTGTGCAATCGGCACGTTTGAGGCGCCATCCAAAAGCCAGTTTTGAAAATGCGCTGCATCGAAGCGAATGCATGCGCTACGGTTTGCCCCTTTGTTGCCGCGTTGGAGTAAATACAGATGCTGGCCTTGCAGGAAGCAGCCTTCGACATTCAGATCATCAAACTGCTCATGCAGAGGCTTATAGAGCGCTGTCAAATCGAATCGCGTGCTACTTTCCTCCAAATCTTGAGAAAGCAAACCTTGTGCATTGAAAGACATCAGCACACCTGTATGTCGCGCATCTTTTGAGCCTGAACCCAAAGCCAGCAAAGCACCCTGTGGGTAGCCCGACATCGGGGGTAGATGAGCCAAGCATTCCAGATCTGGCTTGGCGCGTTTGCGTTTCTTCATATCGTCAGGCAAATCGCCAGGCATGATGCGCAGCAGCTCCACGGGCGCAACTTCCCCCAAGACGAAATGCCCCAAGTGATGCTCATCGTCTGCTACTGAATAGCCCTGCCAATGCCCCTTGGCATGCACCATCACCAAGCCACTGGTAGCGCTCAGGTGAGATTGCCCTCGCGGATGCTGCGCAGGCTCGACATACATCGTGCGCAGGAGCTGTGGCTTGAGCGTTTTGTTCATGGGGCATCCCTTAAAATATGCCTCATTCTGAATCTAAACACACGCATCTCAAGCGCCACCGCCAAAATGACCACCACATCTTTCCCCAGCGTCACCCTGAACACACAAGCCAACGTCTATTTCGATGGCAAATGCATCAGCCACGGCTTCACTTTGGCCGATGGTACGAAAAAATCAGCCGGCGTGATTTTTCCCAGCAGCTTGGTGTTCAACACCGGCGCGGCTGAGATCATGGAATGCGTGGCGGGCGCTTGCGAATACAAGCTCGCGGGCTCAGAGGCTTGGGTGAAATCTTCTGCAGGAGAATCGTTCAGCGTGCCTGCTAACAGCAAGTTTGATATTCGTTGCTCAGAGCCCTATCACTATATTTGTCACTTTGCTTGATTCCTAAAACACTCCTTTTTTGATAGCACTCCGCGCAGTATTCATGCCGGCTAATTACGTATATCTCTTATAAAACATGTCCAATACTATCCTTCAGTCTCTCCCCATCGGCGACAAAGTAGGCATCGCATTTTCTGGCGGTCTCGACACATCAGCTGCGCTGCGTTGGATGAAAAACAAAGGCGCCAAGCCGTATGCCTACACCGCCAATCTCGGCCAGCCCGATGAGCCCGATTACGACGAAATCCCGCGCAAGGCGATGGAATACGGCGCAGAGAAAGCGCGTTTGATTGATTGCCGTTTGCAGCTCGCGCAAGAAGGCATAGCCGCACTGCAAGCCGGCGCATTCCACATCTCCACAGCCGGCATCACCTACTTCAACACGACGCCGCTGGGCCGCGCCGTCACCGGCACGATGCTCGTCTCGGCCATGAGGGAAGACGATGTCAACATTTGGGGCGATGGCTCCACGTTTAAGGGCAACGACATCGAGCGCTTTTACCGCTACGGCTTGCTCACCAACCCCGCGCTGAAAATCTACAAACCGTGGCTCGACCAGCTGTTCATCGACGAGCTCGGTGGCCGCGCCGAGATGAGCGCCTTCATGACCAAAGAGGGCTTTGGCTACAAGATGAGCGCCGAGAAAGCGTATTCCACCGACAGCAATATGCTCGGCGCGACGCACGAGGCGAAAGATCTTGAGTTACTCAGCAGCGGTATGAAAATCGTCAACCCTATCATGGGCGTGCCCTTCTGGCGAGAAGATTGCGTCGTGAAGCATGAGACGGTCAGTGTACGCTTTGAAGAAGGCCAGCCCGTGGCGCTCAATGGCACGCGTTTTGACAACCTGGTCGAGCTGATCTTGGAAGCCAACCGCATCGGCGGTCGCCATGGCCTGGGCATGAGCGATCAAATTGAAAACCGCATCATCGAAGCCAAGAGCCGAGGCATCTACGAAGCCCCTGGCTTGGCGCTACTCTTCATCGCCTATGAGCGCTTGATCACCGGCATCCATAACGAAGACACCATCGAGCAATACCGCGACAACGGCAGAAAGCTCGGCCGCCTGCTCTACCAAGGCCGCTGGTTCGACCCCCAAGCCATCATGCTGCGCGAAACCGCCCAGCGTTGGGTGGCGCGCGCCATCACAGGCGAAGTCACGCTAGAGCTGCGCCGTGGGAATGACTATTCATTGCTCAACACTGAATCCCCCAACCTCACCTACAAACCTGAGCGCCTGTCGATGGAAAAGGTGGAAGATGCGCCGTTTTCGCCAGCTGATCGCATTGGTCAACTCACGATGCGTAATCTGGATATTGTGGACACGCGAGACAAGCTAGCGATTTATACCCAGACGGGTTTGCTGTCTGCAAGCAAGGATGGTTCGCCTCCTCAACTTGGACAATAGGCGCAATTTTGCCAAACGACTGATTGATCTATCGAGTAATCATGGGAAAGCAGATTCGCATTTATCTCGCCGATGGGGGCTCTATCGGCATCCGACACGCTGAGATTACGAATTGGTCTGGACAAGCTCTAGCCTGTCCTCGTTCACGCTTTCAAGAGCTCCGCGAATGGAAAGAGGTTAAATGCCCCGGGGTTTATTTTCTTGTTGGGCAGGATGATCAAACTGGAGAGAACGCGGTTTATATTGGCGAAGCGGAGGTCGTGATCGATAGACTCGCAAGTCATATCAGTGGAAAAGATTTTTGGAGTGAGTTAATTGCATTCACCAGCAAAGATGAAAATCTAACTAAGGGGCACATACGATATCTGGAATCTAGATTGATCACGGAGGCGACAAAATCTGGACGGTATCTCGTAAAGAACTCCGCTCAGCCGCAAATTCCAACTTTGCCGAGAGGTGACCGTGATGCAATGGAGGAGTACATTGAATCAGTCAAGGCTTTGCTGGGCGTGTTGGGGCACAGGCTACTCGAACCACTCATTGAAAGTCGAAAACAAATAAGTCGCATAGCTTTGCATGAGAGGAATCCTGCAAGCGCTTCACCATCAACCGAAAATGAAGTTGTTAGTGCAGCGGCGAGTGAGCAAAAGTTTTATATTGCGACGAAAGATTTATCAGGCACTGCGACGCTGACTGATGAGGGTTTGGTTGTGTTGCAAGGATCTGATGCAGCATTAGAAGTTATGCAGAGTCTGCCGGAGTCACAGAGAGAGCTGCGGAAAAGACTGATGTTGCAAGGAGTACTCGAAGCAAACGGCTCAAAATTGAAGTTTGCTAAAGATTATTTATTCAACAGTCCCTCGCAAGCTGCGGGAATCGTTGTTGGATATTCAATTAACGGTCGATCTGCTTGGATGTTGGCTGATGGCATCACAACTTATTCTATGCACGAGCAAATGCTGTCAGAAAAGCTACTAAGTGAGATAGGAAGTGAGCCTGCTAAGTCCCACCAATCTGAGACAGATCAACTTGTGGCATGGCAACGTGAAGATCGTGAGCGTTAAGTCTTAGCACTTTGGATTGCGCAGTGAAAGGCATTTTCAAAAAGTGCCGCTATGCGTTCATCACGTAATATGTAATACGTAACACGTAAGAAGTCGCTATGAATTAAGCCAAGCTAACTCTCATAGTAAAAGAAGCACACAAAGGCCAATCTTCGCCAGCCACTAGAATTGGATGCTCGAATAAGTCGATGATAAAAACAGGTAAATTCCGTTCTCATACGATCAATTTGATCATATCGGTCATAATGATCAAAAGGAGTGCCTCATGATCACCGAAACCTCAGCCGTTACTTTTCGCCAAAACTTGGGCGATATGCTCAACCAAGTGCATTACCGCAGCGATAGCATCGTCATCAACAAAGACGGTAAATCAATTGCTGCGCTGGTGGATGCGCGGCTTTTTGAGCGCATTCGACGCATGCAGGGGCGATTTGATGCCTTGTCGCAGCGCTTGGCGCAGGGCTTTGCGGCCACGCCGCTAGAGGAGGGCTTGGCGGAAATAGAAGCGGCTGTTCAGGCCGAGCGCCCACGTTCTCGCGCAAGCAAACCCAATTGAGCGTTGGCGTATGGCAGTGCATGTCGTGCTGGACACCAATATCCTGCTCAGTGGCCTCGCTTATCCGGCCAGCGTACCGGGCTCCATCGTCGCAGCTTGGCGAAGTGGCTCGCTGCAAGTGAGCCTGAGCCATTACATTTTGGATGAGCTGCGCCGCGTACTCCCCAAGCTGCGCTCCCGGCATGGCTTGTCAGATGACGGCATTGCCGATTTGGTGGATTGCCTTGCCTTTCAAGCAGATTTGGTAGAGCCCGCTGCACATTGGGATGCGCAACTCACCGACCCATTTGATCAAGCTATTTTGGGCACGCTGCTGGCCGCTCAAGCAGACTACCTCGTGACGGGCGATAAAGCTCTGCTGGCATTAAGTGACCGGTATCCTGTCATCACTGCCGCGCAATTTGCAGCATTGCATGGCATCTGATCGTATAGAATCAAGCACCGGGCCCAAGCAATTTGTGCCCGGTTTTTTTGTGCCTTGTTTTCCTAAAGGCCGCAGCAAAAACCGGGTCAGTTCCAAGCGCTCAAATCAATCTGGAATGGTTTTTTTGAAAGACTTGGAATCATGGAAATTTTTGATTACGACAATGTATTGCTCCTGCCGCGCAAATGCCGTGTAGAGAGCCGTAGCGAATGTGATGCCAGCGTGGAGCTGGGTGGGCGCAGTTTCAAACTGCCGGTCGTGCCGGCGAATATGAAGACGGTGGTGAACAAAGAGATTTGCGTTTGGATGGCCAAGGCGGGCTATTTTTACGTGATGCATCGCTTTGATATTGATAACGTGGCCTTTGTGAAAAGCATGGCGGCGCAGGGCGTGTATTCCTCGATCTCGCTAGGCGTGAAGAAGCCGGATTACGACACGGTGGATTCTTTTGTGGCGCAAGGCCTCTCGCCTGACTACATCACGATCGACATCGCGCATGGCCATGCCGATAGCGTGAAGAGCATGATCGAATACCTCAAGCAAAAGTTACCGAAGTCGTTTGTCATTGCAGGCAATGTGGGTACGCCAGAGGCCATCATTGATTTGGAAAACTGGGGCGCGGATGCGACCAAAGTGGGCATTGGCCCGGGCAAGGTTTGCATCACGAAAATGAAAACGGGCTTTGGCACCGGTGGCTGGCAGCTCTCGGCGCTCAAGTGGTGTGCCCGCGTGGCGACCAAGCCGATCATTGCTGACGGCGGTATTCGTGAGCATGGCGACATTGCCAAATCGATCCGCTTTGGCGCAACGATGATCATGATCGGCTCAATGCTGGCAGGTCACGAAGAATCACCGGGCAGGACGGTGGAAGAAGGTGGCAAGCTGTTCAAGGAATATTACGGCTCAGCGAGCGATTTCAACAAAGGCGAATACAAACACGTCGAAGGCAAGCGCATTTTGGAGCCGATCAAAGGCAAGCTGCTCAATACTCTGGTGGAGATGGAGCAAGATGTGCAAAGCTCAATCAGTTACTCCGGTGGCAAAAAGCTCATGGATATTCGCAAGGTGAATTACGTGATCTTGGGCGGGGACAATGCGGGTGAGCATTTGCTGATGTGACCGCATCACAGATCTACTCACGTCAAGCGCTTAAAAGCACCTTTACAGGTGCTTTTTTTGTTGATGTCGTTGGATTTTTATGGATTTTTTGTAGCCTGTGGTACTGAAAATCTATCCGTCAATCTATTGAGATCACCCCTATTTCCATTTGATCGTTGATGGTTGATCATACATCAGTGATTCAATCCATTTACTATCAAATAGATAGCGCCTTACGCATATTCTATGCCGGCTAGGCTCTTATTTGGTCAATAAATTAAGTGTTAAATCATGCGCACGCTGCCTAGGGGTGCACAGGGCTTCCAACACACTGAAATGGTTCGCGCCCGGCACTTCTTCGCAGATGGGCACGCAGCGTTTGCCCCAAGCTTGTTGGATCAGGCGATTTTGGCGGATGAATTCTTCGCTCTCAATGCTGCCACATAGCGCGGTGAGTTGGCCTTTCGGTGCGGGAAAGTAAGCGGGGCTGCAGCGCTTGACTTGCGACGGTGTGAGTCGCAGATCGCCAGAGATGTAGGGGCTGTGGCGCAGTGGTTCCAGATCATGCAAGCCGGAAAGGCTGAGCGCATTTTTCACTAAATTGGCGGGTAAATCCTTAGCCACTGTTTGCCATTCGCAGGCCAGCATCATGGCCGCCAAATGGCCGCCTGCCGAATGGCCTACCACGCTGATGCGTTCTGGATCGCCGCCAAATTTTGCGATGTTGCGATAGACCCAAATGAGCGCTTGCACCTGTTGCAACACGAGCTGCTCCATCGTCACGGTGGGGCAAAGCGCGTAGTTGGGGATGACGACGCAAGCGCTTTTTAGTGGGGATGAAGTTTCAGTGAACGCGGGTGCGACAAAGCTGTGATCCGCTTTATCTAAGCTGCGCCAGTAGCCGCCGTGGATGAAGACCATGACTGGGGCTGTGGGCTTGGCGTTTGACGCGACGCCGATTATGGTTTGGCAAGGAAAGACGTCGAGCTTTTCTGCTGCGCTCTTGCCGTAGGCGATATCCAAATGGCAAGGTTGCGTCTCGCGCGCCTTTTTCGAATCGCGCTGCCATCGCGCAATGTGCTCCGCAAATTCGGGCACCCGAAGGCGGTTGTTGAACTGAAGGTTTAAGTAATCGGCATTCAATGAGCTCATGCCTCCAATATAAGCTGATTTCAGGGCGCTTTTGCCGAGCTGGCTGGCAACTGCGCGTATAGCGCCTTACCGATGCGGCAAGCTTGCCCAGACCAGTCTTTTGTGCAAGCTTGGGCAAGCTCCGTACACATGCTTTGGCCTGCTGCGCGCAACTGCGCGTAGGCCTGCGCATCCACCTCGCCAATGCCTGCAATAAACAAGCGGCCTACGCTGACGTTGGGTGCGCTACCTTTCATCACGGTGCAGACATCGCGCAGCATGGCGGTTTGGCAACGCAGACTCAGTTCAGCAATCAACTCGGCTTGCGCGACCTGTGGCTTAGGCTTCCAGAGCTGCCCTGCAACTACCGCTAAAACCGTCAACAATCCGCTGGCAGCAACGACCTGCCAGCGCCTGAGCTTAAAAATCATTCTTGAATTCTAAGCGCCATCACGCGGTAGAGATCGTCGTCGGAATTCGGTACGACGCCAGTCCAGAAGTTTCCGGTGTAAGGCGTGATTTTGACCCAAATGATGTTGTTGGTTTTGTCTTGCCAAAATTTGGTGCCATCGCCAGAAGCAACAAGGGCGCGGCTGGTAACCGATGTCATCACTCGCGTATGGCTTGCATCAAACCCGCCATTGCCTCCCGGCGAGAGATGCACCGTTTTTGGTGTGACTAAGCCGTCGTATTGAACGCCTAGGATAAAACTACCGCCCGCTGCAATCATGTTTTCTATCGCAAGGTTGACCCATTTTGGAGAAACCTTGGTTGTGCTTCCATGGGGATACTCTGGAAAGCGCACGGTATAGATACCGCCATTCATAGCGGCAAAGTGGCGCATGTTGCCCAGCATGTTGCTATCGAATCCATTCTCGACACGCCAAGTGCCCAGAGCCACGCCATTTGCGTCTAAGCGGGTGGCCTCGAGAGTTTCGTTGAATGAGTACTGGTCTGTAAATGTCAGCGGATTATCTCTACCGAGCCTGAAATCATGAACGCCGTAGTAGGGTCCTGCGCATGACAAGCCGTTTGCAACGTTGGTCGGTACTTTGCTTGCAATCGGCGTGCAATCTGGCGCTTTGAGGAAAGGCGAATCGAGCACCCAATAACTGCCTTTTGTTGTCCAATAGCCT
>JAYWHR010000052.1:0-35293 GCA_043777675.1 Comamonadaceae bacterium
AAATTCTGGTGGATACGGCGGCTTGTGATTCTTCGGACTGGACATTCTGGACTCCTTGTTTCGTAACGATAAGGTGTCCGTGAAATGGGGTCAACTCCACTCCGCCATTTCACACGACGTGCGCACGCCGCTCACTGCCTTGATCGGGCTGGCTGAATCACTGCAGCACAGCTCACCGCTGTTGAATGCCCAGCAAGCCGAAATGGCCAGTGCCATGGCAGGCCAAGCGCGTCAGCTCAGCGCATTGGTCACTAACCTTCTGGATATGGCTAGGCTGCAAGACGGTGGCATTAATTTGCGCAAAGACTGGCAGTCGCCGCAAGAAGTAGTGGGCAGCAGTATTCGCGCAGCGCAGCACGCATTGCAGGGAAGCGCGGTGCACACCGATGTGCCCGATGATTTACCGTTGGTCGCGTTTGATTCGGTACTCATGGAGCGCGTGCTCGTCAATCTGCTGGAAAACGCCGTCAAGTACGGCGCAGCGCCGATTTTGATCAAAGCAAGCGTCACGCCCGATGCGCTGGTGTTTAACGTGCGCGACCACGGGCCAGGCCTTCCAGCGGTACTCAACGGGCGAGAGAGTGAATTGTTTGATAAGTTCACGCGCGGTAATACTGAATCTGTAACGCCCGGTGTGGGGTTGGGGCTGGCCATTTGCAAAGCAGTAGTTGAAGCGCACCGTGGGCAAATTAGCGCAAGCAATGCGCAGGGCGGCGGGGCGCAGTTCAGTGTGGTGCTGCCAAGGCAACAGCCGCCGGCTTTGGCTTTGACTGAATAGCCCTAAACTTAAGCCTATGCCTACTCCCACTGTCGTTGTCATTGAAGACGAACCCCAAATCCGCCGCTTTGTGCGCAGCGCACTGGAGGCTGAGGGCTGGCAAGTACATGAGGCAGATACAGCTAAAAAAGGATTAGTTGAAGCCGGCACGCGAAAACCTGACTTGTTAGTTTTAGACCTAGGGCTGCCCGATGGTGACGGGCTAGACCTCATTCGTGATGTGCGGGGCTGGTCGGGCGTGCCAATTATCGTGTTGTCAGCGCGCAGCCATGAGACAGATAAAATCGCGGCGCTGGATGCCGGCGCAGACGACTATTTGACCAAGCCTTTCGGCACAGGCGAACTGCTTGCACGCGTGCGCGCCAACTTGCGCCGCCCGCGTAATGCGGCCTCAGACGGCGCAGCGTCTGAAGATGATCCGGTATTTAAATTTGGTGAAGTAGAGGTAGACCGAACTGCACGCATCGTGCGGCGCGCGGCGAAAGAAGTACACCTCACACCGATCGAATACCGCTTGCTCAGCGTATTGATGGCTAACGTGGGCCGCGTGCTTACCCAGCGCCAGCTACTCCGCGAAGTGTGGGGGCCATCGCACGTCAATCAAACCCACTACCTGCGGATCTACATGGGCCACCTGCGACATAAGCTAGAGGTCGATCCAGCACAGCCGCAGCATCTGCTGACTGAGACAGCAGTAGGCTACCGGCTGGTTCACGCCAGATCCCAGCTGTAGCTAGTCGCGATGTCTATAAATACCAGTTCACCACCTCATTTGGCTTCCATTCATTGAACTACGGCATGTTCGATCTGGCCTACCGCTACGCCCGTAATAACATGACAGTATTCGTTGAAGTGCAAGAAAAAGAGTTCAAAGCAGCAGAGCGCGGTTTTACCGCTGTGAAACACCAGCGCGAAGTGGGCACTGGTTATTTCGATGCCGTGACCACTACCATCGAAGCCAACGCTTCTACCGATGCCCTCAAATGCTCGACGGAAGATGAGCAGTTTATGGAAGGCACGCATCACTGAAAAAGCGTGGTTCATTGAGCTTTGAATTGAATCGCTAAGTTCACAATATTGAAAGCTTCAAAATGCAAAAAGCCCGCAGACCGATCTGCGGGCTTTTCCGCTTTATTCTGCAAGCATTTTGAGCAGTTAGCCGGCGTATTCATTGCGTTGCGTACTACTAAAAAGATAATCATCTAAGACGGCGAGTACTCTGTAGAGGCGCTACGCAATGGGCGTCTTGCTCTGAAATGCTAGATCAAGCTGGCGGCGATATTGATCGTCAGTGCGAGTACGGTGGTGTTAAACGCAAATGCGAAAATACAGTGCGCTAGTACGATGCGGCGCAAGCTTTTCGATGTGATGGACACATCGGCCGTCTGCCCGGATGTGCCGATCACGAAAGCAAAATACAAAAAATCGCCGTAGTCAGGCGTGGCTTCACCGGGGAAATCGAGCCCTCCAGGCAAGCTTTTGGCCAACGCAACATAAAAATCATGCGCATAGTGAAGTGCAAACATCATGTGTGTGAAGGCCCACGAAGACACAATGGTGAGGGCGGCCAATGCGATATGTACATGTTTCAGGCTGCCCTTCATATCTTTGATTGCAGCCAACTCAACGACCACAGCGCTCAGCCCAGCGATTGCCGCCAACACAACAAAAGCCAAGATAAGAAATTTGCCATCGTCTTCCAGAAGCGCCCGTTTTTGGATCTGCTCTTCGTTGGATCGAATCATCATGACGCCGCCGAGCATGAGATAAAGACAAGTCGTTGCATTCCAACTCAAGATCAGCTGCGTTGCTTTATGAATCATCCAAGATTGTGGGATACACATGGCCACTGCAATGCCGATCAGCACAGCCACAGTCAACCGTGGGCGCGCGCGGATTTGCCGCAAAACAAAAAACTGCGATTTGAATCGCACGGCTGTGGCCTTTGCAATAAGGCTTGATTATGGCGTTCAGAAGCTCTAACGAGCTGGCGTGACCCGCCACACTGTGTTCGACAGATCATCAGCCACAATCAACGCACCCTTGGGATCCAATGTCACACCGACCGGGCGACCCATAGTTTTCCCGGCGGCTTGGAAACCGGTCACAAAATCGACGGGTGGGCCGCTGGGGCGGCCGTTGGTAAACGGCACGAAGATCACCTTGTAGCCGACAGGTACATCACGATTCCAACTGCCGTGCATACCGATGAAAGCGCCTTCAGCGAAAGGCGCGGCAACCACGGCCTGCACAAAAGACAGTCCTAGGGGTGCGGAATGTGATTGCAAAGCGAAATCCGGGCGCACCGTGGCCCGGACAAGAGCCTCATTTTGCGGCTGCACGCGGCGATCTACATTGGCGCCCCAATAGGCATAAGGCCAGCCGTAGAACGCTCCTTCACGTACGGAGGTGAGGTAATCAGGCACGAGGTCGGGGCCCAGTTCGTCACGCTCGTTCACCACAGCCCAGAGTTGTTTGCTCTTAGGTTCGAAGGCCAGCGCCGTAGGATTGCGCAGGCCGGTGGCGAACGGCCGTGTCGCACCGGTGCTGGCGTCAATCTGCCACACCATAGCGCGGTTTTCTTCCACCGCTAGGCCGCGTTCACCGATGTTGCTATTGGAGCCGATGCCGACATAGAGGTAGCGGCCATCAGCGTCAGCAGCGAGCGATTTCGTCCAATGATGGTTGATTGCAGATGGCAGCTTGGCTACCGTGACAGGTGCTGCAGTGGCTCGTGTCTGCCCGACCACGTAGTCAAACCGCACCAGCGCATCTTGGTTGGCGACGTACAGGCGGTTTCCCACCATTGCCAAACCATAGGGCGCATTGAGGTTGTCTGCATAGACCCAACGGCCCTCATAGACGCCGTCCCCGTCTGCATCTCGAAGCAAGGTCAGTTGGTTGCCGCCTTTGACGTTGGAGGTGCCCTTCGACTTAAAAAACCCGGCAATGTAATCCTTGGGTTTCAGGGCAGGAGCTCCACCGCCTTTGCCCTCAGCCACCAAAATGTCGCCATTGGGCAGCACCAGTGTCTGGCGTGGGATTTTCAGATCGGTAGCAATCGCTTTGATCGTCCAGCCGAGCGGGACGGTGGGCAAGCGATCACCCCAGCCAGCGGGCTCTGCGATCCGCATGCTGGGCAGCAGACCGCGCTGGGGCGGTGGTAGGTTGGGGTTGGCGCCCTGTTGTTCAGTGGCAGGCTCGCCCGCTGCCATCGCCACGGGCAGCGGCGCACTCAGCAACACGACTGCAATGACTACGACAGCGGCAAATGGCGCCCGATCGCTCATGCTGACCTCCTCAATGAACCAGAGAGACCAAAAACGCCAGTTATTGCGGCGAGTACTACAATCACAAACGACAAAATCAACCCAATTGGCATCGCTGCCCAGCCGTCTTTGGCATGGATCAATGCATTGATGAATCCAATCACAAAAGTGATAAGCAGTAAGCCCATATAAATCAAGACGGGGCGATGGCGCCTCGTGGGTGAGCGCAAAGCATCCACCACGCTCCAAAGCAGCGCCAAACCAACTATCAGCAAACCACCCGCGATCAACCATGCTGCAAAGTTAACCCACTGAATTTGGCGACTGGTGAAGTAAGCCCAGTCGCTGAGCAGCGCGCCCAAGAACAGTGGCAGAGAGGAAAAAGCCAAGACGACGTGCATTGGAATGTTGACCATAGGGCTGCAATAGTCGCCTCAAGCATGAGGGATGTCTGTTGTTTACCGCACAGAAGGAAATGTTTTTCCATGTTGTGATTGCGTTTCGAATGGCCATCAATACAAGGCTTGCGCCTGAAGTGAAGGAGCAACATGTGGACGAACTAAGGAAGTGGGAACCGTACTGCGGCGAAGGGCCTGGCCCTGATGCATGGCTGAGTCGCTGGAATCTCGATCCGGTTTTAGGCATTGCACTGCTGCTGCTCGCGCTCGCGCTGTGGCGCATGCCCACACGAGACGACATCGCATCCAGTCGCGTTCTGAGCCTGCGTTGCGCTTGGGGCTTAACGGTTGCGCTCTATGTGTCACCGCTGTGTGCTCTGAGCTCCACGTTTTTTACGGTTCGTGTGGTTCATCACATCGCGCTCGTGTTGGTGATCGCGCCTTTGATGGCGTTTGGATTAGAGCCATATTTACGTCGCCTGCCGGCTCCGCTTTGGAGTGCAACAGCTATCGCATCAGCAATCTTCTGGACGTGGCATGCACCGGCACCCTATGCAGCAGCGTTATCGTCAGTTCCGCTCTATGCGTTGATGCAGTTCACACTGCTTGCCAGCGCCTTGGTTTTCTGGATCGCGATACGCCGATCTGACGCTACCGCAGCGATTGGCGCCATCCTTGCCACGACAGTGTCGATGGGGCTGCTTGGCGCGCTGATTACCTTCGCTGGGCGGCCGCTGTATGAGCCGCACTTCGCGTCAACACTGAGCTGGGGTGTCTCGCCACTGGACGATCAGCAGCTAGCAGGTATCACGATGTGGGCCCCAGGCAGCATAGCCTACCTTGCCGCAGCAATGTGGATCGGCTGGCGCTGGATGAATGCTGAACGCAGGCATAGCCTGCGCGGCGAGACAGTATGACTCTGGTTGCTGCGATTGAATGGGCTGAGGGCTATCACCGCCGCGGCCTGTACTCTCCCATCGGCGTTGCCTTTCACTGGGTGATGGCTGCCATGATGATTTTCCAGCTGGCTTATGGCTGGTATCTTGGCTGGCAACCTGTTGGCGGGGACAAATACCTTGGATATCAGACCCATACAGAAGTTGGCCTGACGATCATGGCGCTCGGCGCGCTACGTTTTTTGTGGCATAGCCAGCTCAGCGGCCCTAAGACCGTCGACGAGGCGTCGTTAGCAGGGCGGGCCAGCCGCGTGCTGCAAGCGTGGTTTTATATCAGTTTCTTCGCATTGCCGATCAGTGGGTGGGTCATGTGGTCTACGTTGCCCAGTGATTTACCGCTGTCCATCGCCGGTGTGATCCCGTTTCCCAACTTGCCTTTCGATCAGTTGTCAGAGGGCTTGCAGCATCGCCTGATGCAATTGGCTGCCACTGCGCATGTCTGGATGGTCTGGATCACAACGCTAATCATTCCCGGCCATGCGGGCGCTGCAGTGCTTCACTATTTAGTCAAGCGGGATAAGGTTCTCCCGTCCATGTTCGACCTTAACGGGCCGCAGGTGCCGGGCGTGGTGGGATCTGGGCAAGATACAAACTCACCTGCCTGACCTCACCTGCATTGAGCTGTTGCGCCACTTTCAACATCATATGATTACCATCATTGCGCCTTTTGGAAACCTGCCAGTCCTGCAACTGTTGCATCAGGTAGAAAGCGGGCTGTGCGTTCAGCGGCGGCGCAATCTCAGCTCCAACCCCTTCGACACCGTGGCACTGCTGACAAGAACGCTCATAAAGCCCCGGGGTCGTAGATGCAATGGCTTCTTGCGTAGCGGCCGGTATGGCCAGTGTCGGCAAGCCGGCGTAGAAATTCGCCACCCGCACGCGTTCATGGCTATCGAGAAAACGCGCCACATCACGCATCACCTCGTGCGCGCGCAAACCTGCAGCGTAATCTTCCATCTGCTTTTGCAGATACCCCGCCGGCAGGCCAGCAAGGCGCGGAGCATCAAACCCATTTCCCTCGCCGCGCGCACCATGGCAGGTGACGCACGCATAACGCGCGCCGCCTTCGCCACCACTCATAGCGATGAGCTCGCCGTTGAGGCCCCAACGGTCATCGCTGGTGTTGATGCGATCGGTGCAAGCCGACGCCAGCACAGCGGCACACAACACCAACCACACGGCGCGACGGGTAACCGGCGAGAGATCAGAACGTGAAAGGTGAAGACGCATGACCAAATCATCATCGCACAAGAAAAAATCTGGCTATTCATGTACGCTTATACACAGCCGATACATGGTGGTATTCCAAGCGAGTCAGCCTTTCGTGCGGGCCTGCGCCAGAAGGACTTTAGTGCTTCTATGTGTCGTGCTCGTGGCCTGCGACGGCCCACCGGATCGTACGCCGACCTTAAGCGATGCCAATGCCGCAGCGGGCCGCCAGCTCGTTGTTAGCAAGGGTTGCGTGGCTTGCCATGCTTTTCCCGATGTGCAGTGGCCGCGCGGCAGGCTCGGGCCATCATTAGAAAACTTTGGTCGCCAAGGCTTGATTGCAGGGCGATTACCCAACCAACCCGGCGTGTTGATCCAGTTTGTCAGGAACGCCCCAGCACTGGTGCCTGGCACGGCCATGCCGGCCATTTTGATGACCGATCAGGAAACCCGCGATGTCACAGCATACCTCCTCACACTCAAGTCTCGCTGACGCCTTAAGCGGATGGCCACCGCCGGTGCTTGACCCTCACGGCCCGTTCTCCAACACGGTGACCACGCTGGCATGGGTGTTGATCGCACTCGTTACGCTGATCTTCATTTTGGTCTGTGCGGCTTTGTGGGTTGCCATTTACGGCAACGATGAACTGCGAGCCAAGCTAGGCGGCGAGCGCGTTGTCAAATGGTTTGGCCTCATCGTCCCTGGCGGAGTGCTTTTCGTACTCTTAACATGGGGCACGATCATGGTCGCCGGCATGACAACGATCCAAGGAGACGAACTGCGGATGCGTGTGTCTGGCAACATCTACTGGTGGCGGGTGTCTTACCTTGATGCGGCAGGCCAAGAGATTCATGCTGATGCCAATGAACTGCATATTCCAATCGGCCGCCCGGTGGTTGTCGACATGGTTACTGAAGATGTCATCCATAGCTTTTGGGTGCCCAAGCTGGGCGGCAAGATGGATATGATCCCGGGCCGTACCAATCGGCTCAAACTGCAAGCTGACAAAGCAGGCTTCTACGGCGGGCAATGTGCTGAATTCTGCGGCGGCGCACATGCGCTGATGGGCTTCGTGGTGGTGGCGCATGAGCACGCCGATTGGCAACGCTGGTTGGATGCGAGGCTTGCGCGGTCGCAGCATACACAGCGTCCACAAGCTAATGCGCCCGCTGTACCAGTGAGCGCTGAAGTGCTGCGTGGCAGCAAGCTTTTCGGGGAAGTAGGCTGCGCCGCTTGCCACCGCGTCGCTGGCACGTCCGCTCAAGGGCTGTCGGGCCCCGATCTCACGCACGTCGGTTCGCGGCATTCGCTGGGTGCTGGCATCCTACCCAACAACCGTGGCACTCTTATCGGCTGGATTGGCGACAGTCAGTCCATCAAACCTAACAATCGCATGCCTGCCTACCGTTCGCTGCAGGCTGAAGAGCTCAACGCGCTGGCGGCGTACATGGAGTCGTTGAAGTGAACCTCAGCACTCCACCAGGCGTGGCCGGCGCTGTCCGAGACGCAGCAGCAGCTCCCTCGGAGACCGGCTTCGATGCGCGTCTCTACGAGCGCTTTCCCGCACAGGGCGACAGACCCGTAGGCGAATTGGAGGCGCTCAAAAAGGTGTGGGAAACGCCAACAGGCTGGCGAGCTTTCAGCGCCGTCAATAACAACTTCATTGGCTTTTTATTCATCGTCACGGCCTTCGGTTTCTTCGTGGCCGCTGGCATCTTATCTTTAGTGATGCGCGTGCAATTGGCCGCGCCGCTGGCCGGTATCGTGCCGCAGGAGACGTATAACCAATTGTTCACGATGCACGGCTCGGTGATGATGTTCTTGTTCGCAGTGCCGGCAGTTGAGGCAATAGCTGTGCTGCTACTACCGCAAATGATTGCGGCGCGTGACCTGCCATTCCCTCGGTTATCTGCCTACTCATATTGGGCATATCTCATCGGTGGAGTCGTCTTCTTCTGCTCAATCTTTTTCAGCCTTGCCCCGTCCGGTGGATGGTTTATGTACCCGCCGTTGAGTGATGGTGTCTATTCCAAAGGTATCAATGCTGACTTCTGGCTGCTGGGCATTGGCTTCATTGAGATCAGCGCGATCGCTGGCGCCATCGAACTCATTGTCGGCGTGCTACGCACGCGCGCTCCGGGTATGTCGCTGGCGAAAATGCCGGTTTATGCGTGGGCGGTGCTGATCTTCGGCGTGATGATCATCTTGGCATTCCCGGCGATGATCATGGTGACCTTCTTGCTTGAGTTGGAGCGCGCCTTCAACTGGCCGCTGTTTGACGCTACGCGCGGCGGCGACCCGCTGCTGTACCAGCACCTGTTTTGGTTCTTCGGCCACCCCGACGTTTACATCATCTTCATCCCAGCCTCGGCGATGCTATCAACGATGATCGTGACGGTTGCACAAAAACCGCTCGTTGGCCACGAAATCGTCGTGCTGGCGATGATCGCAACCGGCTTCATCAGCTTCGGCGTCTGGGCTCACCACATGTTCACGGTAGGAATGCCCGGACTGTCTGCCGGCTACTTCTCGGCCGCTTCGATGGCGGTGGCAATTCCAGCTGGCGCTCAGGTGTTTGCCTGGATTGCCACGATTGCCTCTGGTAAGGTCCAGCGCAATGTTCCGTCGCTGTTTCTTGTCGGCGGTATTTTGATCTTCGTCATGGGCGGCCTGACAGGCGTGATGCTAGGAATGGTTGCGTTTGATGGCCAAGCACATGACACGTACTTCGTCGTGGCGCACTTTCACTATGTGCTGATCGGCAGCATGGTGTTCCCGCTGCTTGCCAGCTTTTACTATTGGACACCCATGCTGAACGGCCGACAGCTTTCGGAACGTGTGGGTCGCTGGGTTTTCTGGCTCAACTTCGTCGGCGTGCATGTCTGTTTTCTGCCGATGCACCTGAGCGGGCTGATGGGTATGCCAAGGCGCGTCGACACCTACCTGCCAGGCCGGTCTTGGGAATTGCCGAACATGATTTCGACTGTCGGTGCCTTCATCATGGCTGCCGGCGTGCTGCTTTTTTTGATCGACGCCATCCGCTGCTACACCCGCAAAGGAGATGACGAGGGGAATGCCCGCAACGTGTACAACGGCGGCACGCTGGAGTGGCTGGCAACGGGCAACTACGCTGTGCGTTCAATCCCGGTGATCAACGACTTAGAACCTCTGTGGGTTGATGCGCGGCTGCGTGAAGACGTCGAAGCTGGAAGGTACTTCCTGCCTGGCACCGCCACTGGCGCAAGCGAGACGCTGATCACGAGCAGTTCGCGGGCGGAGCCCCAGTATGTGCAGATCATGCCGGGGCCCTCTTGGTTGCCAATGTTAGCGGCGCTTTTTACCGCAGGTTTTTTTCTGTTGTTGACTGTGAAGGCGCTCGTGCTGAGTGCAATATGCGGCGCGCTGACGGTGATCTGCATCATGTGCTGGGTGTGGAGCAATGATCGCCACCTGCCGATGAAGCATGTCGACGCGGGCGCTGGCATCATGCTCCCGACTTACGTGGCTGGCCCCCAATCGCACGGCTGGTGGGCCGCAGTGCTGTTAGTCATCGTGTTGGGCATGATCTATTTTATGGCGCTGTTTTCCTACCTTTATTTGTTCGGCGCTCATCCCGACTGGTGGCGAATTGCCGCGCCGCACGGCGCGGTCGTTCCGGGCCTGCTGCTGCTCGGTGCATCGGCAGGCTTGGCCTACGCGGCTCGCCCCTTGATGGCTAGGCTCAAGCGCGGCAGTGGGCTGAGCGCCTTGGCGATGACGCTAAGCATGGTGTGCTTAGTTGCAGCGTTCGCGGTAGACGGACTTGACTGGTGGAACGCGGGGCTGCGCGGAGACGCCAGCGGGCAAGGCGCATCAATCTACGCCATGTTGGCGTGGCACGGCACGATCGTGGCGGCGGTCATATTCTCGTCCTTGTACTATCTGGCGCGCTGGATACGTGGTCTGGCGCCAAGCCCGGCTAACAAGACCTTGGAGGCGCTGCGCATCTTGTTCATATATGCCGCAGTGGAGGGTACTGCCGGCCTTCTATTGCCGCGCATGCTCCCATGGGGCGGCGTGTGAAAGCGCTGAAGCTGAGACGCCAGCCAAGCGGGTGGCTCTTCGTTACGGCATTTCTTATTTGGTTCGTACACTTTCTGTCAATTTGGGTTGCTGGCGAAATCTGGCCACACCAGTGGATGGCCAACGCGTTTGCTTGGGTTGCCACCGCAGTCGCGTTGCTAGCGATTGGCGTGCACTACCTTCGCTTGAAAGCAGATGATGTCAGTGGCGGCCTTGCAGGCTGGAGCTATCGTTTTGCGCGGGGCGCGATTGTTATTGCTACTGCAGCGGTGTTGTTTAGTGCACTCCCATCATTCGTTTTTTTGCGATAGACGGGAAGTTCAAGTCCAAGTCCGAATTTAAGTCATCCGTCCCGACCCGATTTCTCCTCTCGGTCACTTCCTACAGCAGCTCGGGAGGTTTGCCGGTATCTAAATTGCGCTGGCTTGATTACTCTTTTCTTTTAACCTCTCTAGGGACAAATCATGAGATCGCGCGGGTTACTTTTTTCTATGCTCATAGGCGCGGTTGCTAGTGCGCGCTCCATGACGCCAATGGCAAGCATCGCGGCAGCTCGGCTGTTAGGCCGAAGTACACCAGGGCGACTGGTCGTGCTTAACCGTCCCCTGTTCACGGCGGGCGCGCTGGTGATGGGGGTAGGCGAATTGTTTGGCGATAAGATGAAAATCGCGCCGGATCGCACGGTTTTTTTAGGGCTGCTCTCCCGTGTGATGAGCGCTGGCATTGCAGGCGCTGCCTTGGCGCCGCGTGGCCGCGAGCAGGCTGGCTCCCTGGCCGCAATTGCAGTGGCAGTACCTCTCGCTTACCTCACATTGGCAGCGCGAAAGAACGGCATGGCTAGCATGGGCCAGACACGAAGCGGTTTGATCGAAGACGCGTTGGTCGTCGCCTTGGGCGCTACGGTTGTGGCGCTTGCAGTCAGGTCCAAAAGCGATTTTTAGTACCTAGATAAAGGTTGTTGAGCTTGTGAGTCACGTTTTCGCTGCGCAGTGCGATATTTCATTCATAGCGATTCAGTTCGCATGATGCTCCTGCACATGCCTCCAAACCGCCGAGATTACTACCGATCCTTCGCCCACTGAAGAGGCTACACGCTTAACCGAGCCTGCGCGAACATCGCCTACTGCAAAGATGCCGGGCACGGATGTAGCGTATGCGGATTCCGCGTTGGCTGCTTCTCCGGTTTTGATGAAGCCCTTCTCATCCAATGCCACCAAGCCACTGAGCCAATCTGTGTTCGGCCGTGCGCCGACCATGAGGAAGAGTCCGCCGGTTTTGATTTGCGTGGTCTCGCCGCTCACAGCATTTTTTACCGTGACGGCTTTCAACTGCTCATCACCATGCAGTGCTATCGCGCTGCTGTTCAGACGGATCGTGACCTTTGGCTCAGTCTGCAATCGGCTGAGCAAATAGTCCGACATGGATGCCGCCAGCGATGGGCCGCGAACCAACAGATGCACATGCGAAGCGAAGCGGCTTAAAAACATAGCAGCTTGCCCCGCAGAATTGCCGCCGCCTGCCACGATCACCTCCGCGCCCCGGCAATAGCGCGCCTCCATGTCGGTGGCCGCGTAATACACGCCCGCGCCTTCAAATTCTTCCAAGCGGGGCAGGGCTAGGCGCTGATATTGCACACCCGTGGCCACCACCACGGCCTTGGCCAGAATCTTGCGCTCATCAGACAGGACGGCACAAAACAGGCCGTCTTCCGTTTTCATGAGGCTTGATACGCGATGCGGCATGGCAAAGCGCGTGCCAAATTTCATCGCTTGAATCTCGCCGCGCCACACCAGATCTGCGCCCGAGATGCCTGTAGGAAAGCCCATGTAGTTTTCAATACGGCTGGATGTGCCCGCTTGGCCGCCAATGGCAATGTCTTCAATCACCAACGCGTTGAGCCCTTCAGCGCCCGCATACACACCTGCGGCCACGCCCGCAGGCCCCGCGCCGATGATGAGCACGTCGACGGTCTGGTTAAATCCAATATCCAAATTCATGCCCAGCAGCGCGGCGATTTTCTCTGGCGTGGGCTCTGGCACCACTGTGTCGTGCCCAAACACCACAGCGCTCGCGCCAGCTTCAATGCCGCACAGGCTTGCAATTTGCGCAGCTTCAGGCGAGGCAAGATCAATCACCGTGTACGGTATGCGATTGCGGCTGGCAAACTCAGCAATCTGCCGGATGTCTTTGCTCAGCTCTAAGCCCAGCAGTTGCAGGGTGTTGAAATCATTGTGCTCAAGCTGGCGCCGCCGCCGGGCAGCAAACACAGAAATAATGATGTCTGACATCTCCGGCACGCTGCTCATGAGAGAGAGCATCGCGAGGCGCGGCACCTCAATCACATCAGTTGGCTGCGCCGCGCGCATGGAAATCGACGTCGTCCCGCCATTCAAAAACGCAATGTCGCCCACGTATTGTCCCGACCCCAGCGTATCGGCAAACTGCCGCTCCCCCGTGCGCGGGCTCACCACTTCTATCTCACCAGATTCCACCAAAATAAACCGATCCATCACCTCGCCAGCCCGCATCACAGAAGCGCCCTGCGAGTAATGCTTTGGCTTGCCCACGCGCCGCAGCGCATCAATATGCTCAGCTGCAAGAGGGATGCGCTTGGTTTGCTGTAAGTCGAAGGCGATGGTTTCCATGGGGCGAGCTGATGAAGTGTGGTGCGCTAGGTTAGCAAATTATTTGAGGGAGATGATGTGAGATGACAAGGTGAAATTCATTGCAAAGCTAAGCGATCACAGACTTAGTGCGCCTACAACACAGTTTTTTGGCATTTTGTGCACTTCGCCGGCATAGAACCTGCGTGGGTTGCTATTATTTTAGTAGTGAACGCATTGATGCGAGTATCAAATGCGAATCCCGTCATTCAAGCTAAGCACCTGACCGGTGATCCACACGACTTGATCTTAGCTGAGGTAGGCGATCATGTGGGCACATCTGTGGGCTGGCCGTTTGCAACGCACATTTACACAGTTTCCGTGTAAATGTGGTAAATTTAACAGCCGTGAGCAACATCACTCTAAACATTGACGACACGACCTATCGCACCGCCCGAATCGTAGCGGCCGAGCGCGGCATGAGTGTGAGCGCCTTGGTACGCGACTATCTGCAAAGCTTACGGCCTGCGCAGTCGGACGAACGCATTAAGGCGCTGGTGGCCACGTTCGACTTCGCGCTGCCAGGCTACAGTGCCAGCAATCGCCTGAGCAGAGAAGAGGCCAACGAACGTCACAGCCAAAAATAGACGGCGCGCGCTATGCGGTATTTTTTAGACACCAATGTTATTCTCTATGCCTACAGCACCGATCCAACTGAATTCGCCAAGCGCGATATTGCTCGCAGCATTCTGACTCGGGCTGACTGGTGTATCTCAGCACAGGTGTTGCAAGAGTTTTACAGCAACGCCACCAAGCCCAAGCGCGGCCATACACCACTGATGAGCCATGCTCATGCCCAAACGACCGTCCTTGGGCTCGCGCATTACACCATCGTCGCCTTGGATGCCGCTTTAGTTCAGCAGGCCATCTCCTTGCGCGAAAGCCACCAAATCTCTTACTGGGACGCCGCAATCGTCGCAGCAGCAATTCGCAGCGGTGCACAGGAATTGGTGACGGAGGATTTGAATGCCGGGCAGGCGATTGAAGGCATCAGAGTGGTCAACCCATTTGCCTGACGGGTGTGAGTTCAGCACCAGATGGCTTGGCTGTGGGTGCAATCAGAGTTGCATGATCAAAATTTTTAACCAAAGGGCTTCAGAAATTTGAAGCTCAGCAAAAAAGAAGATGGTCGTGAATTGAGTGAAGCTTCATACTGCCGCGCCAATCGGCGAAGTTAGCTGAGACATTTCCAGTCCACCGACCATGATCCATATGGCTTTTGCATGATATTTTCAAGCGTTCTAGGCAGTTAGCCGGCGTATTCATTGCGTTAACCGCTATAACTTTCGTAGCGTCGACGAATGCACTATCGTTGTAGCATGCGCTCTAAATGTCAGCGGGCCCATGCCAACGCGGCGTTTGAAATCTCGGCAGAAATGGGCTTGATCGGTGTAGCCGCAGGCGAAGCCGATTTCTGCGAGGCTGGGGTGACTTTCTGAGAGCATTTTCGAGGCACGCTCGGCGCGGCTGCTGGCAATGATGTCTACATAGCGGGTGCCTTCTAGCTTTAGCTTGCGCTGCAAGGAGCGTGTACTGTGGCCGAGCACTTGGGCGACTTGATCGAGTGGCAAGGCTTCGCCCACAGTTTGCGCGGTTAATCTGGCGATGCGCTCGCTTAGAACTAGCGAGGCTTCCTGTTCAATCTGCATAGGTGCAGGTGGGCTGTGAGCAGGTTGCGCATCTAGCGCAGACCAGCTGATGCGCCAAATATGCGTCTGCGCTGAAGAAAAGGTTGCTTTCAACGCGGATTGCTGTGCAGAACTCTCGATCAAAGGCCAGATTTGCAAACCGTTTTCTAGCTCTGCTTGCACGCTCTGGCAACCTGCGCTTTGCAGCAACGCAATTAACACGCCGAGCACCACTAAATCTTCTGCGGCGCTGGGCGAGGAATCTGCTTTGATCGAGATATGACGATGCTGCACTGCCTGCGGCGAGAGCAGCGTTTGCTCAATACGATGCTTGGAATGCAGATAACGCTCAAGCCTCAGCCAAGCCTGCAAAGCAGCTAGAGGCTGGCCGGGGCGGATCAGCATGGGCATAAGGCTATCGCGCTTCAGCTCATGCAAACCTTGCCCTAATTGCAGCAGGGCACTCACACCGCGCGCTTGCAGCACAAGGCCCACCAATTGCTGCTTAGCATTGAGTGGCACAGTGGCTTGGCTTAGCCATTGCTGCGCAGGGCTTTGCAGCCCGATGCGGCGCATGCCTGCATGAAGCACTCGAAGCATGGCTGCGCTGGCGAAATCACTCATGCGAGAACTATAACTTCAAGCGTGCGCCCGAATCGGCATACGCTGCGGCGCTGGCAAGCCCGCTTGCGCGAAAGCGCGCACCACCGCATTGGCAATTGCGCCCGCGCCAGCGACCATCGCCGTCTCACCCGCGCCGCTGGGCGGCTCATCGGATTCGATCAATTCAATCTCCATGGGCGGGGTATCGCTGAAGCGCGGAATGCTGTATTCGGCAAAACTCAAAGCGCTGGCTGTACCGCGCGGCGCATCTAGCTGCTCAGTCAGCGCCATGCCCAAGGTCCACACCAAATTGCCTTGCACCTGCGCGAGCACGCCATGGGCATCAACCATGCGGCCGCAATCATGCGTACACCAAATTTTTTGCACGCGAACGCTTTGCAGCTTCTTGCCCACGCCGACGATCACTTCTACCTGCGCCACAGCCGCTGCATAAGACATTGCTTTATATGCCCCGCTAGCCACGCCTTGGGCAATGAAGCGCTGGCCAAATGCTATCTTTTCAGTAGCGTTTTGCGCAGGTAATATGCCGGCAAACGGCTTGTTTTTCGCTAAAACCACGGCTTTCTCTAAGCAATGGGCAATGCGGTTTGGGTTACCTGAGGCTTGGCTAAGTGAGGCGCGTTTTAGATGTGCCAAACGAAACGCCACTGGATCAGTCTTGGCGATCATCGCCGCTGCATCCATGGCCATCTCTATCGCCAACACATTCGGCCCTGCACCTAAGCCGCGCCAAGGGCCGGTGAGCACGGGTAGGCGCGTGAGCTGCAGATCAAGCTTTTGCCGCGTAAAGCCATACACCGGCGCTTGGCCACGCGCCGCGCCATCGTCGCCAATCAACTGGGTGATATGTTGCAGCCAGGGTGGCGCCACGGCATTGGTCAGCATCACATGCGAAGTCGAGAGGCTGTGCTGCCAATCGCTGATCATGCCTTGCGCATCGACTCGCGCGCGAACGCGCTGGGAGGCAGGTTGGCGATGAAAGCCCGCCTGAAATTCATCGGCGCGAGACCATTGCACTTTCACAGCTTGCCCTGTGGCTTTGGCAATGAGGGCGGCTTCGCGTTCTACGCTGGCAATCGTCTTGCCGCCAAACGCGCCGCCAATGCGCATGGCTTGCACTTCAATTTTGTCCTCAGACACATCCAAATCGCGCTGCAGCACATCGCGCACATAAAACACATCTTGCGTGCCGGCCCAAAGTTTCATGCCGCCGCCACTTTGCGGCTGCGCTACCGCGCAGCGCGGCTCAATGAAAGCGTGGCTGGCCAGCGGCACATCAAGGCGCATATCCACGCTCCATGCGCCACCGCTGGCGTGGGAATTGACGCTGCCTTTGCTTTTGGTGAAGCTTCCAGCGGCCAGCGCTTTGTCGATATCCACGATCTGCATCGGATCAGCCACATTCAGCACAGGCTCGCTCCACTTTGCCGCTGCCGCGCTTCGCATGCGCTCCACCGCGCTCATGCGCGTAGCTACCAGCGCCGGGCCAGCGAGCAAAGGATGCTGCACTATGTCCGAGAAACCCGGAACAGCACGTACCGCTGGCTCGTTCCAGCTCACCAAGCTGCTCGGAGCAACAGCGCGATCCGCCCAAGGCGAGCGCAGCACGATGGCATAAAGCATGCCCGGCAGCCGAATATCAGCCGCATACAAAGCTTGACCGCGCAAAATAGCTTCCATCTGCGCAAAGGGTTTGTGCGCTCTTGCAGATGTGAGAGGCGTTTTGAAGAAACGCAATTGCTCTAGAGGCATATCTTGCGCCTTAATCTCCAGCGCAGGTATGGCCAGTTCACTCAGAGCGATGCTGGCTCCGCTGCGATCCACGATGGCGTTGCCTACGATCTGCAAGCTTTCTAAGTGCGCATTCGGTAAGCGCCGCGCCGCGCGTTTGATCAATTCGCTGCGTAAGCTGTGGCATGCGCGAGCCAGCGGCAGGCAAAGCTCACGCAGGCTATCGCTGCCCACGGTAGCTTTAACCAAGGCAATATCCCGCGTGCTCGGCAGCTTCACTTGCACATCAGTCGCGGCAATTCCCAGTTCCAGCGCGGCCACCTCGCGCAAACTACTCAGAATATTTTGCCCCATCTCCATGCGAGGACAATACAGAAGCCATTGGCCAGCGGCAGTCAGCCTGATCCAGCCTGCAGCTGCATCCGCGCTCGGCTGCGGGCGCTTAGGAATTGCGGGGAGTATGGAGCATGCACTCAAAAATGTGACACTCAAGCCCGATGCAGCGAGGAAGCTGCGGCGAGACAGTGTTGAATCGCTTTGTACTCTCATGCTTTTTCTCCCCGAGCGATTTGCGCTGCACGATGCACCGCAGCGCGAATGCGCGGATACGTGCCGCAGCGGCAAAGGTTGCTGTTCATCGCCTCATCAATCTGCGCATCGGTAGGCTTGGGTGTGTTGTGCAGCAAAGCGGCTGCGCTCATCATCTGCCCCGCCTGGCAATAGCCGCATTGCGCCACCTGCAATTCTTGCCATGCCTGTTGCACAGGATGCCACTGCGGTGCGGTGGATAAGCCCTCAATCGTCGTCACCGTTTTACCTTGCGCGGCAGAGCAAGGCGTGACGCAAGCGCGCTGCGCTAGGCCATCAATATGCACCGTGCATGCGCCACAAGCCGCTTGCCCACAACCAAACTTACTGCCCACGAGCCCTAAATCTTCCCGCAACACCCAAAGCAAAGGTTCATCGCCGCTAGCCTGCGGCACATTCACCGCTTGGCCGTTGATCTGTAATTGCACACTCATCACGCACTCCACAAGAGTTATCGATAGAGGGAATGTAGAGTGCTTAGGCTATGCAGTATTGAATATTTACGCCAATCTGTGGGCTATTTTTGTGGCTGTGGCTGGGGCAGGGTTGATCTCAGTTTTTATGTGTTTTTTAAAGTGTTTTAAGCGATTAGCCGGCGTATTTGTTGCGTGGATCGCTATTATTTTCATAGTATTTTAGATGTTACACGGGTCACAGACCCCATGTAACAACCCCTGTCCTGCATGCGTTAAGAGCGCTGGATATACTGACAGCCACAGAAGGATCCCCGCTTTGCTCCAGATCGTTTGGTTTAAAAAAGATGTGCGTTTGTCGGATCACGCAGCGCTATGTGCTGCTGTGGATCGCGCTCGTGCGCATGGCAGCAAAATTTTGGCGCTGTGGGTGTATGAGCCGCAGATGTGGGCGCAGAGCGATATGAGTGCGCGGCATTTGCAGTTTGCCAATGACGGGCTGCAAGAAATCGCTGTGCAAATTCAGGAGCAGGGTGGGCAGTTGCTGCGGCTGCATGGCCAGATGCTGGATGTGTTGGAGCAACTGAAAAATTCATTCAGTGCGTTTGAATTGCACAGCCACGAAGAAACGGGCAATGGCTGGAGCTACAGCCGGGATCAGGCTGTGGCGCGCTGGTGTAAAGAGAGTGGTGTGGCTTGGCATCAGGCGCCGAGTAACGCCGTGGTGCGGCGGCTGCTCTCGCATGGAGGTGGGCGCAACAAGTGGAGCGCACATTGGGCTGCGCGGATGAATGAAGCGCCGCTGCCTTGCCCGCAAGATGTGCCTTGGATGCAGCTGATGCCGACGGCTTTGCAAGATAGCGGGCAGCTCAGTGAAGCAGATTTAAATGTGGCTGGCGAAGTCTCGGAGCAGATTCAGCGCGGCGGTAGGGCGCAAGCTGAAGAAGAATTGTTTTCCTTCCTGCACACACGCGGCCAATACTATCGCTCTGAGATGGCCAACCCCGAGGGGGGCGCACTGGCATGCTCGCGCATCTCGCCCTATCTCGCTTGGGGGCATCTCTCGATCAAAGAAGCTGTTTTCGCGACATCGGCTCGAAGGCAACAATTGCTCGCTATGCCCGCGCCCGCGCGGCCGATCGGCTATTTGCAATCGCTCAAAAGCTTTGAGGGCAGGTTGCATTGGCATTGCCACTTTATTCAAAAGCTGGAAAGCGAGCCCGAGATTGAATGGCGCAATGTGCATCGCGGGTTTGCAGGTATGCGCAATGAAGGCGCGCTATCCGATGCGGAGCAGCGCAAGCTCACCGCATGGGAAACCGGGCACACGGGCTATCCGTTTATTGATGCTTGTATGCGCAGTTTGATTGCGACGGGTTGGCTCAACTTTCGCATGCGCGCGATGATGATGAGCTTTGCCAGCTACCAGCTTTGGCTGCCGTGGCAGAAGAGCGGCATGCATTTAGCGCGGTTGTTTACCGACTACGAGCCCGGCATTCATTGGAGCCAATGTCAGATGCAAAGCGGTGTTACAGGCATCAACACCGTGCGCATATACAACCCCGTCAAGCAAAGCCAAGATCAGGATCCGGCTGGGCATTTCATTCGCCGATGGGTGCCTGAATTGCGCAACATGCCGGCAGCATTTTTGCATGAGCCTTGGAAAAGTGCTGTTTTGCCGGATGGCTATCCTGCTTCAATAGTTGAGTTAGCAAGCGCCACGCGCGAGGCCAAAGAGAAAATTTACGGCTGGAAAGATCGCCCTGGCATCCGCGAGACGGCGGCGAAGGTGTATGACAAACACGGCTCGCGCAACCCGGCGAGGGAGGGCGTGCGAGGGCGTTCGGGTGCGAGGCGCAAACCGTCTGCAATCGCAGCGATGGTGTCTGCTGTGGAAGATCAGCAGCAAGGCAATTTCGATTTTTGAGTTGTACAGACATACCCACGGCTTGCGCACAGGTTTATCCACAGGCTCCGTCGAAAGCTGCACGACAATCGACGCATGTCTTCCGAACTCGAACTCACCGACGATGATCTGCGCGATTCATCTGAATACAGCATCCCAGCCACAGTTTCTGCGCCAGCGCCTAATTTCTCCCAAGACGATCTGATCGCCCAGCTTCGCGTGCCACCACACAGCGTGGAGGCAGAATCTAGTGTGCTCGGCGGTTTGCTTCTGGATAACGGCGCTTGGGATCGCGTGGGCGATTTGCTGATTGATACCGATTTTTATCGCTACGAGCATCGCCTGATCTATGGCGCGATTGCTTATCTGATCAATGGCAGCAAGCCGGCTGACGTGATCACGGTGTATGAACGCTTGCAATCTGAGGGCAAAGCCGAAGAGATTGGGGGTTTGATTTACCTCAATCAACTGGCGCAATATGTGCCCAGCGCCGGCAATATCCGCCGCTATGCCGAGATCGTGCGCGAGCGCTCGATTTTGCGCAAGCTGGTCGGTGCGAGCGATGAAATCTCTAGCAGCGCCTTCACCACCAAAGGCCGCCCGGTGGCTGAGATTTTGGATGAAGCTGAGCGCAAGATTTTTGCCATCGGCGAAGAAGGCTCGCGCTTGAAGCAAGGCTTCCACTCCATGGAAGCTTTGGTCGTTCAATTGCTCGAGCGAGTAGAGGAGATGTCAAAAAATCCCAACGATATCACTGGCGTGCCCACCGGCTTCTATGATTTTGACCGTATGACTTCGGGCATGCAAGCCGGCGATTTAATCGTGCTCGCGGCGAGACCGTCGATGGGCAAAACTGCAATGGCTATCAACATTGCCGAGCATGTCGCGCTCAATGAAGGCTTGCCGGTGGCGGTCTTCTCGATGGAGATGGGTGCGAGTCAGTTGGCCGTACGTATCGTGGGCTCGATTGGGCGGATCGATCAGGGGCATTTGCGCACTGGAAAATTGAACGACGATGAATGGCCGCGTTTGGTCGAGGCCATTGAAAAACTGCGCAGTGTCTCTCTTCATATCGATGAAACGCCGGGTTTGACCTCTTCGGAATTGCGAGCTAACGCGCGGCGCTTGGCGCGGCAAATGGGCGGCAAACTCGGTTTGATTGTTGTGGATTATTTGCAGCTCATGAGCGGCAGCCGAGGCAGCGATGGCGACAACCGTGCCACTGAGCTGGGCGAAATTTCTCGTGGCCTGAAGATGCTGGCTAAAGAACTGCAATGCCCCGTGATCGCTCTCTCGCAGCTTAATCGCGGTGTTGAGCAGCGTACAGATAAGCGCCCGATGATGAGCGATTTGCGCGAATCCGGCGCAATCGAGCAGGACGCAGACGTCATCATGTTTATCTACCGCGATGATTACTACAACAAAGACAGTAAAGAGCCCGGCGTCGCCGAGATCATCATTGCTAAGCAACGTAACGGCCCCACGGGCACCTGCAAGCTGGCCTTCTTGAAGCCGATCACGAAGTTTGAGAATTTGGCACCTGGCTATGGTTCATCGAATGATTTTTAAACGGTGAATTTACGCGCTAAACTTACTCAATTGCGGGTGTAGTTCAATGGTAGAACGCCAGCTTCCCAAGCTCGATACGAGGGTTCGATCCCCTTCACCCGCTCCATGTTTTCGCTCCAAGTTTGAAAAAGCTCCCCCGGGCTTTTTTGTTGAAACGCCATGACCAGCACCCTACGCCCACAACCCGAGCTGCGCAGCGCTTACCGTGCTTTTGTGCCGATGACCACGCGCTGGGCGGACAACGATATCTATGGGCACGTGAATAATGTTGTTTACTACGCGTGGTTTGATACGGCAGTCAACGGACATTTGATCGCACAAGGTGCTCTGGATATTCACGCAGGTGCCGCCATTGGCTTGGTGGTTGAGACGCAATGCCATTATTTTTCACCCATTGCATTTCCGCAGCGCGTGACAGCAGGTATTCGTGTCGGACATGTGGGCAAAAGCAGTGTGCGCTATGAAGTAGGCTTATTTGCCGATGATGATGAACTGTGTGCAGGAAAAGGGCATTTTGTGCATGTGTATGTCGGGCGAGACAGCCGCCGGCCTGCAGAACTTTCCGTCAAGCTTGTGCAATCCGTGAAGGCGCTACAGGTATGAATGCACCACAAACTTTTTCACCCCCTTTCACACGCGTTGTGGCGATTGGTATTTTGCTTCTGCTCGGCGTGGTGTTCGCCTCCAACCATATTGCCGCCCGCTTCGCTTTCGATCATGGTACGGGTTTAGTCACAGCAGTGCTCGTGCGCTCGGGGGTAACCGCTTTGATTTTGTTGGGTGTGGTGCTTTGGCTCAAAGCACCTTTAAAGCTAGCAGCCTATCAAGTTCCGAAGCGCTGGGTCTGGGTATTGGCAGCTTTGATCGCACTGCAAAGCCTGCTGCTCTATTCAGCCGTAGCACGCATTCCGGTGGCTCTGGCGCTGCTCGTGTTTAACCTGTTTCCTGCGCTGTTTACCTTGCTCAATTGGCTGCTTGGTGGCCCGCGCCCGAGTGCGCGCACGGCAGGATTGATCGCGCTGATCATCATAGGCCTCGCACTCGCCCTAGATTTGCCTGCCCAGCTTGCCAAGCCCGGAGCAGGCAGCGCCGCATTCTGGGCAGGGGTGGCTTTTGGTTTTGGCGCAGCCAGTGTGTTTGCCATGGCGCTGCGCATTACGGAATTCAAGCTCAAGGCTCTGACGGGGCCAGTACGCAGCCTCTGGACGATGGGCTTGGTCACCTTGATGTTGGCTACTTTGAGCCTGCTCGTTTTAGCAGGTGCGGCCGGCCAAGATGCCGGCCAATGGCTGGGGCGCAGTCTGCATTGGCCTAGCGATTGGATTGGATGGGCGGGCCTGGCTGGGCTCACACTTTGCTACGGTAGCGCCTTTTCTTGCCTGTTTGCCCTCATGCCGCGTTTAGATATGCAAAGAAATGCGCCGGCGGCAAACATTGAACCTGTCGCGGCACTCATCCTCGGATGGAGTCTGCTAGGCCAAACCATGGGCACGATGCAACTTCTCGGCGCTATCATTGTAGTTTTGGGTATCGTGTTGCTGGCGCTACACAACAGCAAGCGCTAGATTTTTGACAGTAAAACATTTAACTTCAGTGGGTCTAAAGGTTTGCTCATTGCCGCTGCGCCATTGAGCTTGGCCGCCATGCGGCTATGCAGGCCCATGCCATGCTGCGTGAGTAATTTGAGGCGTGTTTTGGAGCTAGCAGCTAACAAACTCCAAGGATCTCCTCCCGGCAAATCTAAATCAACAATCACAATATCGTAGATCAGGTGCTGCA
The DNA here is from genome assembly GCA_043777675.1 of Comamonadaceae bacterium. Lineage (GTDB taxonomy): Bacteria > Pseudomonadota > Gammaproteobacteria > Burkholderiales > Burkholderiaceae_C > JANMDU01. Next base: position 23,575 of record JAYWHR010000052.1, read on the forward strand.
TACGATCAGGTGCTAGCAAAGCTTGAGCTTCCTGCATCGTTGCTGCGTCGTCGACCTGAGTAATACCGAAAGAAGCGAGCTTGGTACGCAGATAAAAACGTGCATCTGATTGAGCATCTGCAATCAGTACACGAACAAGGCTAGCTAAGGGAAGGATGGGCGTATCAGGGGATTCCAAGCCAGACGGCCAAGTGTCGTCACCGAAATCCACATCGAGTTGGTCATTTGGCGTGAAGTAATCATCCATACTGCTCAACAGAGACGGCCAAGACAGAGGGCGCTGGAAAGATTGCCAAGCTTTGGCGGGAGATATGGAGCCTACCCAGATGATGCCGATACCGCCAATAGCCTCCAGTTCTGCCAAAACTTCGCTAGCATCTGGGCTTGCGCCATCTATTAATGCCAATCTTGCGCCAGACGGCGAATCCACATCCCAAGGCTCAAAGCTCCATTCACGAGCGGAATGACCATCTTGCGAAAGGCGAAAAATCGAGTTGAGCGAATGGCGCTCTACGCTGCTAAACCCCACAACACGAACGAACACTCTTTGAATCATGGTTTGATCATAGCTGCTTACGCTAACACTGTTGTTCTTTATGCATTTATGAAAGTTTCTCGCAGCGATTGAAGAATACTCTGTGCGTGAATAAGCCACAATACCTCTATGACAGGCATTTTTATCAGTTTTGAAGGCATCGACGGCGCGGGAAAATCATCCCATATTCAGGCTTTAGCGCAAGCGTTTCGCGATGAGTTGCCTCCAGTTCGTAATATCGTGCTCACGCGCGAGCCAGGCGGCACGATGCTCTCAGAAAAGCTTCGCGAGCTGATTTTGCATGAGCCAATGGATGCGCTTACCGAGGCGCTACTGGTGTTTGCCGCGCGGCGCGAGCATATTGTGCAAGTGATCGCGCCGGCACTGGCTCGGGGCGATTTGGTGCTGTGCGACCGCTTTACTGATGCGAGCTTTGCATACCAAGGAGCAGGGCGCGGCTTTGATCTAGATATGCTATCAAAATTAGAGCATTCTGCGCAGGATTTATGCCGGCTACCTGATGATTTGACATCAAAAATACGTCTGAAAATGGGTATCTTGCAGCCCGATCTCACCCTGCTGTTTGAAGTGCCGCCGCAGGTGGCCGCCCGGCGGCTGGCGCAAGCCCGTGAGCCAGATAAATTTGAATCGCAAAATGCGGCTTTCTTTGAGCGTGTGACTGACGGATATTCAGCTCGTGTGGCCGCTGATCCCCAGCGTTTTGTGCGCATCAATGGGAATCAAAGCTTGGAAGAGGTTCGCTCCGATGTCATGGCTGCGGTGAAGACGCGGGGTTATTCATGAGTGACCCCGAACGCACGCAGGATCGCTTTGACACCCTGCCGCATTGGCTGGCTGAGCAGCGCAGCCACTTGCTCGGCCTCTCCGCTCATGCGCTGCTTGTGCATGGGCCTTCAGGTTTGGGGCAATACGAGCTGGCTTTATCACTTGCTCAAGCTTGGCTGTGTGAAAAACCAAATCTCCAAGCTGGCCATGCCGCCTGCGGCCAATGTGCAAGTTGTCAGCAGGTGCATTCACGTGGCCACACTGATTTGGTTATTCTCATGCCAGAGACCTTGATGCTCTCACTGGGCTGGCCTCTGAGCGAAAAAGCACAAAAAGAGATTGACGATAAAAAGCGCAAGCCTTCCCAAGAAATCCGCATTGAGAGTGTGCGGGAAGCTGTGCAATTTGCCGAGCTCACCAGCGGGCGAGGGCGCGGCAAAGTCATCTTGGTGTATCCAGCTGAGGCAATGAACACAGCTTCTGCCAACGCCCTGCTCAAAACTTTGGAAGAGCCGCTGGGCAGCCTGCGTTTCTTGCTCGCTACAGAAGCCGCTCATGAGCTTTTGTCCACCATCCGCAGCCGCTGCCAAGCCTTCGCGCTCGCCCAGCCCACGGCAACCCAAGCCTTAGAGTGGCTCGCCACGCATGCGCCCGGCGCATCGCTCGCAGACAGGGAAGCGGCTTTGCAAGCCAGCGGCAATCGCCCGCTTGACGCCGCAAAACTTTTAGCATCTGGCACACATGGCGCTTGGGGCTCGCTGCCATTAGCCTTGCAAAAGGGCCGTGTCGATGGTGTCGCTGGTATGAGCGGCGCTCAGCTTTTGGATGCGCAGCATAAGCTATGCCACGATCTTTGGGCGATCAAACTTGGCGCCGCGACGCGTTATTTTTCCCCACAAGATCTCCCCAAACCACCCCCAGCCCGCGCACTTGCTGCTTGGGGCGAGCAGCTGAAAAACCTCTCTCGTCGAATCGATCACCCTTTTAAGCCTGAATTGCTCATCGAAGACATGGTGCAGCAGGCCAAAGTCTGTATAAACTCAAGGGTATGAGTACACCCGCACCCACAACTTCTACTGCCCCAGTCGTTGGCACCACGCCCCGCCCCAGTGTCATTCAGTTGGCTATCAAAGAAAAAGCTGCACTGTATGCGGCCTACATTTCTGCATTCACCGAAGGCGGCGTATTCATTCCTTCGGCTAAAGACTACAAGTTAGGTGATGATGTCTATGTACTCATCACCCTGCCTGAAGATACCCAGCGCTACCCAGTCGCTGGAAAAGTCGCGTGGATCACACCGGCCAAAGCCGCTGGCAACCGTACTCAAGGTATCGGCATTCGGTTTCCTACAGACGAAAAATCAAAATTGCTCAAAATCAAAATTGAGCAAATTTTAGGTGCGCATTTGGGCTCAGAGCGGCCAACGCAGACGATTTAGCTAGAGTTTATTTGCTATTGTTTAAATAGCACTTCGCGCAGATTGTATGCCGGCGTTATGCCGATTTCCCTTAAAATCTGTCCATGTTTACCGATTCTCATTGCCATCTGAATTTCCCTGATCTGCGCGGTGATTTGAGTGCAATTCGTCAGGCAATGGCTGCTGCGCAGGTGACTCGTGCTCTGTGCATTTGCACAACCATCGAAGAATTCCCCGATGTGCATAGCTTGGCCACTGAATACAGCAATTTCTGGAGCACGGTGGGCGTGCATCCCGATAACGAAGGCATTTACGAGCCCAATGTTGATGATCTGATTGAGCGCTCTAAGCTCCCAAAAATTGTGGCGATCGGTGAAACCGGGCTAGATTATTACGACATGGTAGGCCGCAAAGGAGGGCGCACTGTGGCAGATATGGAGTGGCAGCGAGAGCGCTTTCGCACGCATATTCGTGCTTCGCTGCATACCGATCTTCCCCTCATCATCCACACCCGAGCGGCCAGCGATGACACGATTTCGATTTTGAAAGAAGAGGGTGGTGAGAAGGGCGTTTTCCACTGCTTCACGGAAAACATGGCCGTGGCCAAAGCCGCGCTCGATTTGGATTTCTACATCAGCTTCTCCGGCATCTTGACCTTCAAAGCCGCCCAAGAGCTGCGCGATGTGGCCGCTTATGTGCCGCTGGATCGCTGCTTGATCGAGACGGATAGCCCTTATCTCGCGCCGATACCGTATCGCGGTAAAACCAATAATCCCAGTTATGTTCCATTCGTGGCCAAACAAATCGCGCAACTCAAAGGCATGGAGATAGAAGCCGTGGCTCAAGCCACCAGCGATAACTTTGATCGCTTGTTCCCACGTATATTTAACTGACTCAAAAGTAAATTCATTACGAGAATTTACTTTAAGTGTATGAAAAAGATTATTGTTTTAATTGCATTTATTTATTCAAGCATGGCATGGGCTGGCGCGTATGAAGATTTCTTCAGCGCCATCAACCGAGATGACGACAGAGCTGTGCAAAGCCTACTACAGCGCGGTTTTGATCCCAATACTCGCAATCCTAAAAACCTCCATGGCTTGTTTTTAGCCTTGCGCGAACCATCACCTAAAGTCGCGCAGCTCCTCATCAAAGCGGCAAAGATTGATCTGAACCCCATCACCGACGATGGCGAAACACCTCTCATGATGGCTGTCTTCAAAGGCCAAACCGAGCTGGCTGTTCAGATGATTGACAAAGGTGCAGATATCAATCAACCCGGCTGGGCGCCCCTGCACTACGCCGCCACCTCCGGTAACGTGCAGCTCATCAAGATATTGCTGGAAAACCACGCTTACATCGACGCTGAAAGCCCCAACAAAACCACACCCCTCATGATGGCTGCTCACTACGGCACGCCAGGCGCTGTGAAACTCCTGCTCGAAGAAGGCGCAGATGTGAGCTTAAAAAACGATCTAAGCTTAACAGCCATCGATTTCGCCCAAAACGCGAAAAAGCAAGACTCCGTCGATGTAATTTCCGCGTTTATACGTGCGCAGCAACCTAAGGGCAAGTGGTGATCCTGCACGAGTAGGAATGCATCATGTCGCCGTTTCATCGGTTTTTGATTCGTTATTCAAGTTGGGGGCTGGGCCTGCTACTGTTGCTTTGGTTCGTCGTGATCTTTGGCAGTCTGTTGACCCACTGGAAGCCTAGAGCGTGACAAAAACGGCAAATTCAAAAAGCGCAAAAAGTAGGCCGGCGCTACAATGGCGCAAAAGGGTAAACATCATGACTTACTTTGCAGAGGCTGAAAAAGCCAAAAAACGCACCAAAATAAAGCCATTGCCAGCGATACCAGAAGAGTATTTGCAAAAATTTGACTTAGCTGCATTTGGCATGACCACCGAGCCAATGACCATAAGCAGGCCAGAAACAACCAAGCAGCGAATGGATGAATTAATCACTAAACACTTCCAAAAAATGAAGCTACCTGAAGGCATTAAAAACACTGTGGAACTAGTGCGCCAAGGCAGGGTAGAGCGTGCAATGGGTCGTTGATGCCAGCGTAGCACTGGCGTGGGTGTTTGACAGCCCGGATGAAGATAAAAAGTATGCGGCGCATTTATTCATGGCGCAGCGATCAAGCGTCATTGAACTCTTAGCACCCTCAGTATTTCACGCTGAAATAGCCTACAGGCTGACCAAAACCGGGCGCTCTAAAAAACTTAAATCTGTCAGTATCGTAGAACAAGCCGAGTTAATCGCGGGCGCGATTAACTCCACTGAGCACTTAGGAAACGCAGATTGCATTACGCTCACGCGCTTTGCGATGGAACACAACGTACAAGGCTACGATGCGCATTATTTGGCCGTGGCTTTGAATAAAAACATCGGTGTTGCCACGCTAGACAAAGGCCTAGCCTCAGCATGCCGACGCGCCGGTGTTGCCCTCTACCTTCCATAAAACCGCAGCTCATTAGCCGCGCCGGCTGTGAAGCCCTCAAAGCGCCGGCTCTGAGCCTCAAGCAGCTCCACCCGGGCGCGTAGCGACTGAGCCAGCCCGTAATACATCCGAGCATCATTGGTGGCCTTCGCATCAATCGCAGAGCGCCCCCAGCGCGTATCCCAAAACAGTGCCAAATGTGCAGCGCGCGGCGCATTGTTGGCTAATTGCCAGTTATATACCGTGCGCTCAGTCACGCCCAGATGCTTAGCCAAGCTGGGCGCATTCGGGCTGCCCACATCTTGGACGCAAGTGAGCCATTCAGGCAAGTGACGCGGGGCGATGGTGATCATAAAAAACCTCATGTAATAGATTAAGAAGACCGCGCATCATGCCGTCGGTAAACACTTTTAGCCAACGGCGAGCAAAATAATACGATGTATATTATGTAAAGTTACTAGTGCGAACTCAACTTTCATGTAACCTATCAGCGAACCCATCTGAACGCTACTTCGCTGAACGGCTAACTTATTAAGGCGACACCAAACGCACGACCCTCTGCGGATATGGGATGTCAATCTTGGCTTGCCGTAGTGCGGCAAGCATGGCGATGTGGACTTGGCTTTTGACGTTGAGCTGGCCATTTTCTGGATCGCTGATCCAGAAGCATAAGCTGAACTCTAGCCCATCAGCCGCGAAATGAGCCAGGTGTGCAACCGGCGCTGGCTCACTTAAGACGCGCTCGCTGGCGATAGCGCAATCGCACAAAATCTTTTGCACCTGCGCTACATCGCTGTCGTAGCTCACCGTAATATTCGTGACAACCAAGACTTTCGGATCGCTGAGCGAAAGGTTTTCCACCCGCTCGGTAATCACTTTCTCGTTGGGTACGATCGCTTCACGACCATTCACACTACGGATCATCGTGTATCGCGTTTTTATATCAACAACGCGGCCCTCAAAGCCATCGATCTTCACGTTGTCGCCAATCCGAAGGCTGCGCTCAAGCAAGATAACGAAGCCGCTCACATAGTTCGATGCAAGCTTTTGCAAGCCGAAGCCTAAGCCTACGCCGACTGCGCCACCGAGCACAGAAAGTGCTGTGAGATCCACGCCGAGCGCGGATAAGGCAAACAACAGGCCAACGATCAGCAGCAGCACACGAATCGCATTCGTGGCCACTTTGCGCAACGACAAGTCACTTACGGCATCAGAAAGCAGCCGTCGCTCAATCACAGCCGATATCCACAGACTGAGTACGATGACCAAGAGCGCCGCAAGCAGACCTTCAAATAGCCCGAGTAAGCTGACTTTAGATTTACCTAAATTAAAAGTGATGGCATCCAGTTCTTTGGTCACAATCGGCAGCACACCGACGAGCCACAGGACGATGCCAAGCCAGATGGCCCAAGAGAAAAATTGCTCTATCAGACGTCCCGCAGTGGAATCGGGATAAGCCAAAGCCACCACCCGCGCGATCAATCGGATACCTGCTAGCGCACACAGCATCAACGTCGCAATGCGAAACAGTGCAAACTCTGGAGCCGCAAACAAGGTCACGCTCAAGGTATAAACCACCGCTAAACTAATGAGCGGAAACAAAACGCCATCAATGCCGCGCCGCCCAAAAAGTACCGAATCAGCGCTCTGCTCTTTGGTTTGCGTTAATGCACGTCGCAGTAACCACACCACCAGCCAAGCCGCAATCAAACAGCCGATCAGGGATAGTAATTCGTAGCCGAACCCGGCGCGATTGAAATCGGTCAAAAGCGCTTTGAAATGGTTTTGTTGAGCGAAATTCATGCAGCTTTCCAAGCGGGTAGACGTTTGTCAACAAAGGCCTGAACGCCCTCTTTCGCAGCAGCATCCAGCATGTTGGCAGCCATGGTTTGCCCAGCTAAGGCGTAAGCAGCCTCCAAGCTCAAGCCCTGCTGACGCAACACCAGCTCTTTGCCCATGGCCAGCGCAATGCGTGGTTTGTTGATGATTTGTACAATGAGCTTTTCAACTTCCGCATCCAGCGCAGCCTCGGATTCGTCTGCTGCAACCGCGTTGACCAAGCCATATTGCAGTGCCGTTTGCGCATCAACAAACTCCCCTGTCATCAGCAGCTGCATCGCATGCTTGGGGAGCAACGTGCGCGTGAGCGGCACCGAGGGCGTGCTGCAAAACAGGCCGTAATGGATGCCACTGGTCGCAAAACGCGCCGCTGGCGAGCACACCGCCAAGTCGCACTGAGAGACAAGCTGGCAGCCTGCGGCGGTGGCGATGCCTTGCACACGTGCAATCACGGGCACCGGTAGCTTAGCAATACTCAGCATCATTCTTGAGCATTGCTTAAAAAGCGCCTCGTAATAAGTCTTTGAGGGGTTGGCCGCGAGTTCTTTCAAATTATGGCCAGAGCAAAAGGCCTTGCCTGTGGCTGCGATAACTACCGCACGAATTTGCTCATTCGGAGCGATGGATTCAATCTCTCCGTGTAATGCGGCTATCATTTCAGCGCTGAGTGCATTGAAATCACTGGGCTGATTGAGCGTCAGGCGAGCGACCCCGCGTGAATCACAATGGTTGAGAACGAGCGTCAGTGCCTCAGGGCTTTGGGTCTTCATTGATAAACATCAGAGATAGAAAAATAAGCAAAATACAATGCTGTCATTTCAACAGCAGCATTTTAGGCGTACGTGGTGTGCAAATTTTAAATCTACGATGGGTTAATTTCTTGATTATTTTGCTACAAATCAAGCACTTACGTTAGATTATTCACTTGACTTCTCATATTACATCGAGATAATCCAGTGATGGCTTGCACAACCTCAATACCCTCATCGCCGCGCAGCACAAAGCTCAGGCGAGTATGCGCGAGTTTTGGACTGATGTGGTTTTGTTCTGTTGCAGCCATCGCTCAGAACACCAGCAGCGATGACATGGGCGCTTTCTTGCAAGAAAGAGGCGTGATCGGAAAGATCAGTGATCAGGTCAGCGCTGCCGGTAAAGTGGTCAGCGATAAGGCGTCTGAACTCGTGGTCAACGCCATGGGGTTTCTGGGCGTCCCTTATAAGCGTGGCGGCAATTCGTTTGAGCAAGGGCTCGACTGTAGCGGCTTTGTACGCCTGATGTACGAACAAACGGTGGGTTTGGTGCTTCCGCGTCGCTCAGCCGAGCAAGCCGCGGCCACGCTGCCGATTGATAAATCAGAGCTTCAACCTGGAGATTTGGTGTTTTTTAACACCCTGAGATCCGCTTTCAGTCATGTGGGAATTTATGTCGGTGACAACAAATTCATCCATTCGCCGCGTACGGGCGGCGTCATCAGGGTAGAAGATATGCGAGTGAGTTATTGGCAGCAGCGCTTCGATGGCGCACGCAGAGTAGAGCCCCCGGCAGTTAACGTTAAAGCTGCATCACCTGTGCGCTAAGCTTTGAGCCGGATCAAACTGCGCTGAGCAAGCGCATTGTTGACGCTCTGCAATGCGTCAATTCTCTCCAACCGCAAGGATGGCTCAGCATCGTGCATGGCTTGCAATAAATCACTTGCAGACTGAGCTGCGCATAAACCATCGCTTGAATAAGCCAACCGCAAGCGCTCATAGCTGGCTACAAAGCTTTGCGCATCTAAGGCGGGTGCACTTTCTTGCGAGATAGGCAAGAAACTTTGCTGCAGATTCAACAGTTCTTTCAAACTTGCTTGAGCCAGCCACTGCAAAGCTTGCACGAGTGCATCGGAGCAAGCCTGCGCTGTGCCGGGCAAACGCTGCAAAAATTCTTGCGGTGCGGCCACGCAGCTTGACGGCAAATGCATGCCGAGCACTTCATGTGCAGAAAGCGGACTGCGCAAATCAGCGAGCATGGAAATCTCAGAGCGCTGCTCCAGCTCAAGCATCAGCGGATCCAAATGCATCAGCGCATCGATCTGGCCCGAACGCAGCGCCGCCTGCGCACTCGCCGGACTACCTACACTCACAAAGCCGACATCGCTGGCGCGCAAGCCACCTCGGCGAAGAGTGGCCTGTGCGATGGTATGCGTCGGGGAATTGAGTGCCACCACGCCGATTTTGCGCCCGCGCAATTGAGCCAGTTTTCCCGTTGGATGACTCGTGACATTTCCTGAGGTCAAGCGCGTGCTCAAGCCCATCGCCATCATGGGTGCTTTGCCGAGCAAAACAAAGCTTTGTAGCGCAAGCGCCCTGCCCGGCGCTGAAAGCACGTGTTCCAGCCAACCACACACCAAATCAGCACCAGCTGCGCCCACCGTAGCGATGGCTCGGGCTGCGCTTTGTTGCTCGCTGATTTCCACTTTCAGGCCATGCTGCTCAAAAAAACCTTTGTGTTGCGCCACAAGAAGTGGCAAATAAGGCAACGCCGATGCGCTGGTGGTGGAGATTGTAATGTTGCGCTTTTCTGGCTTGGGGATCGGTGTAAGGATGGCATTTGGCTTAGAGCGAGCAGCCCATGCATTGCCACCACCTAAGCTGGCCACAGATAAAGCCGCTCCTGTGAGGCTGAGCAGATGCAGCCGACGCTTTGCGTTAGCGTATCCCTCATCATTATTTTTTATCATGCAGATGAATTTATCTGCAAACCAAAGTCTTCACATCCGGATGAATGCGGAGCGGGAAATTACTGAGAGTGCGCTAACGATCTTTTACCGAAAACCTGCAAACAGAATCACGATGTTGACAATGAGGGCACCCGCCCAAATCAAGGAGCGCGGTGTAGCCATATCACCGACATAGGTGATGATGTAAAAAACACGCAGCATCAGCCAAGTCAAGCAGAGTAAATCAAGCATGGTTTGCCCAGCTCTGAGCTGATGCGCAATGATCACGGCGGCAAAAAAGAAAGGCAGCGCTTCGAAGGTATTAGCTTGTGCAGCATTGGCACGCGCCCGCCAGCCCTGCTGGCGTTCCAGCCACTGACGCGGGCTGTGATTATCGTAGCCACCATCCTTACGGGCCTTCGTAAACATGCCCCACTTCGCCAAGCCAGCACAACAAAGTGGCAGCAGCGCAGCGAACAACAAAATCCAATAGGCAATAGTGAAATGGTAAGACATCGGCAACTCCGGTCGTTAAGATATGCTGTGAAGAATATTGTACGCTATGAATTTATGAGCAGCTAGCGCATATTCAGTGCCGGCGAGTGGGCTTTATTGCGTCAAAAACAAAAATCAGCGGCGATCCTCGAGTGCATGCGCAATCGTGCCCAGATCCACGTACTCGAGCTCGCTGCCAATCGGCACGCCGCGCGAGAGGCGGGTCACGGCTAAGCCGCGATTTTTGAGCAACATTGCGATGATGTGTGAGGTCGCTTCGCCTTCTGCAGTGAAATTGGTCGCCAAAATCACTTCTTGCACTTCTTGCTCTGCGGCGCGCTCTAAAAGTTTTTGTGCGCCAATTTCTTTGGGCCCGATGCCATCAAGAGGCGATATTTTTCCCATCAGGACGAAATAGTAGCCCTTGTAAGCGCCCGTACGCTCGAGCGCCGCTTGATCAGCGGGCGTCTCGACCACGCAGAGCAGACTAGCATCGCGGCTGGCATCAAGGCATGTGTTGCACAACTCATTTTCAGTGAAGGTATTGCAGCGCTGGCAATGCTTGACCGCTTTGACAGCCCCTTCCAACGCACGTGAGAGCATGACAGCGCCCTCGCGGTCATGCTGCATTAAGTGATAAGCCATCCTAGCTGCAGACTTCACACCCACACCGGGCAAGCGGCGCAGAGCTTCGATCAGGGAGCTGAGGTTGTGGGTATCTTGCATGGTTTGTGGCTTGCTTGAAATTGAGGTAGCCAGCCAACAGTGATTAGAAAGGCAGCTTCATTCCCGCAGGCAAAGGCATGCCAGCCGTCAATTTGCCCATCTTTTCCTGTGAAGTCTCTTCTGCCTTTCGCACTGCTGCATTAAAAGCCGCAGCCACCAAGTCTTCCAGCATGTCTTTATCGTCGGCTAAAAGCGAAGGATCGATCTCTACGCGCTTGACATCGTGTTTGCAAGTCATTGTGACTTTGACCAGACCCGCGCCAGATTCGCCGCTGACTTCGATGTTGCCCAGCTCGTCTTGAGCCTTCTTCATGTTGTCTTGCATGGCCTGGGCTTGCTTCATCAGGCCGGCCAGTTGTCCTTTGTTAAACATATCGTTCCTTTTCAAATGCTAAAAATTAAACTGTCTTAACGGCGGTCTGGTCAGACCGCTTTGATCTGGGCGGTTTGGTCAAACAGCCTTAATGCTTCCAGGTACGATTTTCGCACCCCATTGCAAGATCAGATCTTGCACCCACGGGTCTTGGGTGATCAAGGCTTCGGCGGCTTTTTGTTTAGCCTCAAGCTTGGCAGTGTTGCGCTTCGCCCAAGAATCTTGCACCGGGCCCACTTCAATCACCAATGCTTCTGCTCGCCCGAGCGTTTGCAGAGCGGCTTGCAGCTCGTCGCGGGCATTGTCGCTCTTCAAGCTCGGCTGGCCAACGCGCAACGTCAGGTGCGAAGCGCCCTTTTCCACGCACTGGCTTTGCACCGCGAGTTGCTGGACCAAGCCCTGCA
>JAYWHR010000053.1:0-35232 GCA_043777675.1 Comamonadaceae bacterium
GATTTCTGCAGTGAGCACGCCTATTTTGTAACCATCAGGCGCGGCTCTTGCCACTTCTCCAAATCCAATCGAACCCGTTGCCCCCGGTTTGTTATTCACAATGATCGGCTGGGGCAAGTGCTTTTTAGCGGCTTCCGCAAATGCTCGCGACATCGCATCGCTGGCTCCACCAGCCGCCCATGGCACAACCAATTCAATCGGTCTGTCGGGATAGACGCTTTGCGCTGAAGCAGGTTGGACAACATGCCAGCCACAAACTAACAAAACTAGAAACAAGCTCACGCGACTCCCTACTGATTTCATGATGTGCTCCTCGTTGAAACCTTGCAGAACCTCGATTGCTTGTATATTACGCCAATAAAATTAATTTGTATATATGAAAAATAGTGAAGAAAACCCGTATGCCGCACCTGCCCTCGAAAAGGGTTTAGATATTCTTGAAATGCTGTGCAAACAACCCCAAGGCCTGAGCTTGAGCGAAATTGCCCAAGCCTGCGGGCGAAAAGTGGGCGAGATTTTTCGCATGCTTGACTGTCTCAAACGCAGAGGCTATGTTTCACAAATAGCTGGCTCCGAACGCATGCAATTGACGCAACGCTTATTCGAGATGGTGCACCAATTCCCGCCTACGCAACGGTTGATATCGGTTTGCCAGCCACAGATGCAGACGCTAGCGCGGCAACTTGGGCAATCCTGTCATCTAGCGATTTTTAGCGCTGGCGAGATGCTGGTGATTGCACAAGTAGACAGCCCCCGCTCCATGGGATTTGCCGTGCGGGTCGGCGCAAAGGTTGACTTATTGCGCTCCGCCTCAGGGCGTGTTTATTTGGCATTTCAGCCTGAGCCATTGCACGCCAGCATGCTCTTGCAACGTGGCGTGCCATTGAGCCCAGAAGATATGAAATTGTTAGAGAAACGTCTGCTTAAAATTCGTCATGCAGGTCATGTCGCACAACCAAGCGACTTCATTCGCGGTGTCATCAATATGAGCTGCCCGATACTCAATCATCATGGCCAAGCCGTAGCCGCTCTGACGGTGCCCTATCTCAAGTGGGAAGGCTCTGAAGCTACTTACCCAGAAACGCAAGGAGCTCGCCAGCTGTTATCAAAAACCGCTCTTGCGACAACCCAAGAAATCGGTGGCCTGGCAGTTTAGAAGATCACCCCTGAATCTGATCCTTGAGCTTGTGGCTCGCGTGGAAGGTGACGACGCGGCGGGAATCGATGGGAATCGGCTCGCCGGTGCGCGGGTTGCGGCCTGGGCGCGGGGCTTTGGTGCGAATTTGGAAATTGCCGAAGCCGGAGATTTTCACGTCATGGCCGGCAACGACGCTACTTGAGATGAGCTCAAAGAAAGCATCAATCATGTCTTTAGATTCACGTTTGTTCAGGCCAATCTGATCAAACAGCATATCGGCCAACTGAGCTTTGGTCAGCGCGGGCGTTTCTAAACTTTCGACCATGAAATCCATTGTGTTCTCCGATTTGATTGTCTTATTCTAATGCTCTTAAATATATAGCACTCCGCGCAGTATTGATGCCGGCGAAGTGTTTAAAAAGCTTCAAATTGGGTAAGGAAAATGAGCTCAAGCGCGTAAACGCGCAGCCACGGAGGTTTGCAATGATGCGAGTACCGCAGCGACCGCCGCTTCAATCTGCTCATCGGTGAGCGTGGCATCAATGCCCTGCAACGTCAAGCGGATGGCTAGGCTCTTTTCATCCAAGCCAAGCGCAGCACTGCCTTCTTTCGCACGAAACACGTCAAAGAGCATCGCATCGCTGAGCAGACCATTTGTCGAGGCGGCATGGATCGCTTGCATCAAGGCAGTGTGGCTCACGCCCTCTTTCACCACGACGGCTAGGTCACGCTCTACAGCAGGGAATTTAGAAATGACACTGCTGGACGGCAGGTCACGCGCCATCACTGCATTCACATCGAGCTCAAACATCACAGGCGCAGCGCCTGCCACTTCGTAAACCTGCTTCCAGCGCGGATGCAACTCGCCGACCACGCCAACAACTTGGCCGTCCAGAGTGATTTGTGCACAACGGCCCGGATGCATCGCGGGATGCGCGTATGCTTTGAACTCTGGTTTAGCCGGCGCGAGCAGCGCCTCTACATCGCCTTTGGCATCGTAGAAATCAGCAGCGGTATCTCTTGAGCTCCACTGCCGCTGCACTGCGCCGCCCCAAGCGAGCGCGGCGATGCGCAGAGGCTGAGTAATGCCTTGCACTTGCTGGTTGCCCTCTTCAATCACCGTCTTGACGCTAGAATCTCTCGCAAACACGCGCCCTAGCTCAAATAGACGAACGCGACTAGCCTTGCGGTCTTGATTGTGTTTGAGCACGGCCAGCAAGCTGCCTAGGATCGACGAGCGCATCACACTCAGTTGGCTCGCAATTGGGTTGAGCAACTTGATCGGATCGTTGTTACCCGCCAAATCACGCTCCCAACGCTCTTCGACAAAACTGAAGTTGATGGTTTCCAAGTAGCCGAGGTCAGCGAGCGAGCGGCGCAACGCAAAACGGCCTTTGCTACGCTCCGAGCGCGCTTTCGGCTCCACGGGGGCGAGCGGCGCTGTCTCGGGCAGATTATTAAAACCGATGATTCGCACCACTTCTTCGATCAAATCTTCTTCGAGCGTGATATCAAAACGATAGACGGGAGGTTTAACCGTGATCACATCGCCTTGCAAAGTGGCGGGAAGGCCAAGCTTGGCAAACACATCCAAGCATTGCTGCGAAGACACCGGCATGCCAATCAACTTGCAAGCCCGTGCCACGCGCAGCTTGACTTCACGCGGCAGCGGCATATTCGGCTGCTGATCATCCATCACGGCAGCTTGCCCGCCGCAAATCTCTTGCACAAGACGCGTGATGTGATCGACATGCGCCACGGTGAGCATCGGATCAACACCGCGCTCAAAGCGGTGGCCTGCGTCGGTAGAAAAGTTAAAGCGACGCGAGCGACCCGCAACAGCTTCTGGCCACCAGAAGGCGGCTTCGATGTAAATATTCTGCGTGTCGTCAGTCACGGAGGTGCAATCGCCGCCCATGATGCCAGCGAGCGATTCGACGGCTTGATCGTCTGCAATGATGCCAACTTTTTCATCAAGCGTCACAGTGTTGCCGTTCAAGAGCTTGAGCGTCTCACCAGCCTTGGCCCAGCGCACATTGAGGCCACCATGAATCTTGTCGAGATCAAAAATATGGCTAGGGCGGCCGTACTCAAACATCACATAGTTGGAAATATCCACCAGCGCCGTGACGCTGCGCTGCCCGCAAGCGGCTAGCCGATCAATCATCCACTGCGGCGTTTTTGCCTTCGTGTTCACACCACGCATGATGCGGCCAGAGAAGCGACCACACAGATCAGGTGCAGAAATTTTGACAGCAAGCTTGTCTTGCAAAGTCGCAGCAATCGGTTTGATCTCAGGCGTCAGCAAAGGCGAGCCGGTGATGGCTGAGACTTCGCGTGCAATGCCATAGACGCTCAAATTGTGTCCCAAATTCGGCGTGAGCTTGAGCGTCAAGAGCGTGTCGTCAAGATTCAGATAATCGCGAATGCTGGTGCCAATCGGCGCATCTGCGGCGAGCTCATACAAGCCTTCAGCAGCCTCGCTGATCTTCAATTCTTTGGCAGAGCACAGCATGCCCTGGCTCTCTACGCCGCGCAGCTTGCCCAACTTGATCTGAAAAGCCTTACCGTCCTCTCCGGGTGGCAATTCCGCACCCACAAGCGCAACAGGAATGCGAATGCCCACGCGAGCATTCGGCGCACCGCAGACGATGTTCAATAGCGAACCCGTTCCGGCTTCCACTTGGCAAACGCGCAAGCGATCCGCATTTGGATGCTGCTCGCAGACCTTGATCTCGCCGATCACAACTTTGGAGAATGGCGGCGCGACAGTGCGCGTCTCTTCCACTTCCAAGCCAGCCATCGTGAGCGCGTCAGCGAGCTGCTGCGTGCTCAAAGATGGATTACAAAACTCGCGGAGCCAACTTATCGGGAATTGCATGATTTATCTCTTGCTCTTGGGATTCAAATACAAATTCAAAGACAGAACTTCCGGACGCAGAAAACGCAAAGGTTACGCAGAAGAAATAACAAAAAATACCAAAATTCAAATTCTGATTTAAAACACTAATTCTTAAAACCAGTTTTTGTATTCAGTTTTTTGTATTTCTTTTTCTATTCTCTTTTTTGCGTCTTTTGCGTAACCTTTGCGTCTTCTGCGTCCGGCTGTTGGTTTTCGGTTTTAGATGTTCAGTATTTCAACGAAACTGCGATAAAAACCGCACATCGCCTTCAAAGAACAGCCTCAAATCGTTCACGCCGTAGCGCAGCATCGCCAGCCGATCAATGCCAGAGCCGAAGGCGAAGCCGATGATTTTCTCCGGGTCGAGCCCCATGTTGCGCACCACGGCGGGATGCACTTGACCTGAGCCTGCAACTTCTAACCAGCGGCCAGACAGCGGGCCTTTGGAGAATTGAATATCAATCTCGGCGCTGGGCTCTGTGAAGGGAAAATAACTCGGGCGAAAGCGCATCACCAAGCCATCATCTTCGAAGAAGGTTTTGCAGAAATTGAGAAATGTGATTTTCAAATCTTTAAAGCTCACGTTCTCCCCCAGCCACAAGCCTTCGACTTGGTGAAACATCGGTGAATGGGTGGCATCCGAGTCGACGCGATAAGTGCGACCTGGAGCGATCACTCGAATTTCTGGGAAGACGGCATCGTTGGCATGCTTCTTTGCATGCGCCGTCGCATAGCGAATCTGCATGGGCGAAGTATGCGTGCGTAGGCAATAGGGTTGCGCCTCTTCATCGTTCATATCGACATAAAACGTATCCTGCATCGAACGCGCAGGATGATTCGGCGGATTATTCAGCGCCGTAAAGTTAAACCAATCATTTTCAATCTCAGGGCCATCAGCGACATCGAAGCCCATGGATCCAAAGATTTGCTCAATGCGATCCCAAGCCAATGCGATCGGGTGCAAACCGCCCTGCCCACGGTGGCGGCCAGGCAGGCTCACATCAAGCGCTTCAGCTTTGAGTTGTTTATCCAGATCTGCATCCGCCAACGCTTGGCGCCTTGCGCTGAGCGCAGCTTCCACAGCTTGCTTGGCCACGTTAATCGCCGCGCCGCGCGTCTTTTTTTCTTCGACGCTGAGTGCGGCCATGCCTTTCATCAGCTCGGTCAGCTGCCCTTGCTTGCCTAAGAAAACAGCTTTGGCATTTTCCAAATCAGCAGGTGTGGCAGCAGCGGCGAAGGCAACTTGCGCATTCGATTGAATTGTGTCCAGATCACTCATCAAGATTCCAAAAGAAAAACGAAAAAGGGCTAGTGCCGAAAGTGGCTCTAGCCCTTGATTTGATTGCGTCAAGCGCTACTAATTTTGCAGCGCTTGAGCAAAGTGAATTAAGCTGCGAGCTTGGCCTTAACCTGATTCACAATGCTTGCAAAACCCGCTGCGTCATGGACAGCCAAGTCAGCTAAGACTTTACGGTCAATGGCGATGCCGGCTTTGCGAATGCCGTTGGCGAATTGGCTGTACGTCATGCCGAGGCCGCGAACTGCTGCGTTGATACGCGCAATCCACAACTGACGGAACACACGCTTTTTGGTACGGCGATCGCGGTAGGCATATTGGCCCGCCTTCATCACCGCTTCTTTAGCTATGCGGAATACATTACCGCGGCGACCGCGGAAGCCCTTAGCGAGCTTTAGAACTTTTTTGTGACGGGCACGGGCCGTAACACCACGTTTAACGCGAGGCATATTATTTCTCCTTTAAACGTGATTAAGCGACACCCATGCCGGGCAACATTTGCTTGACGTGACCCATATTGGTCTCGTGAACAGCTGTTGGGCCGCGCAGGTGGCGTTTGTTTTTGGTGGTTTTCTTGGTCAGGATGTGGCGCTTAAACGCTTGGCCGCGTTTCACAGTGCCGCCTGGGCGAACGCGAAAACGTTTTTTCGCGCTGCTCTTGGTCTTCATTTTGGGCATGATTGCTCCGAGATTTCAGTTTTAACAAGCTTCGAGGCGTGTTTCTCGTGCCTTGAAGACAGATGAGAAACCCTTGTATGGCCTACGTCACTCTTGGATTTTGCCACTCACTCGAGTCAACGAATTAACAAGTATTTTTGTGGCAAGCCCATGATTTTACACGATTATTTTGCAATCCGTCCAGCATCTCACTACTTCTTTTCCTGTCGTTTGCGTATGTCGCAAGCTTGTGGAGGGGATAATCAAGCGAATGTCTACTTCAAACAAACTACTCTATGGTTTTCATGCCGTAGGCGTGCGCCTCAAAACGGCAGCCCCCTCTATTCTTGAGCTCCATATCGATGTGACGCGGCGCGATGCTCGCATGAAACAGTTTCAAGACCGCGCTAAAGAAGCGGCTGCGGCCACGCCCGGATTGAAGTTGATCGAATCCAACGGCGCGCGTCTGACCAGCATGTGTGGCGGCATGATGCATCAAGGCGTGGTGGCCGTGGTGAACCCGCTGATTCAAGCTCGCTCGGTGGATGATGTGCTTGATCAGCTTGAAGCTTCGTCGCAGCCACAAACGCCTTTGATTTTGGTGCTCGATGGCGTGACCGATCCACACAACTTGGGTGCTTGCCTGCGTGTGGCCGATGGCGCAGGCGCGCATGCCGTGATTGCTCCAAAGGATCACGCGGTAGGTATCAATGCCACGGTGGCCAAAGTCGCTAGCGGCGCAGCCGAGACGGTGCCCTACTTGATGGTGACGAATCTCGCCCGTACCTTAGGCGAACTCAAAGAGCGCAATATCTGGGTGATTGGCACGAGCGAAGACGCTGAGAAAACCATTCACGAGATCGACCTGAAAGGCCCCGTGGCGCTCGTGCTCGGCGCAGAAGGCCCGGGCATGCGAGCGCTCACGAAGAAGACCTGCGACGAACTCGTTCGCATCCCAATGCTCGGCGCGGTGGAGAGCTTGAATGTGTCTGTTGCAAGCGCGGTGTGTTTGTATGAGGCGGTGAGGCAGCGGGCAACTGTAGCTGGTTGATGCGGCAATAAAGGGTTGAACTGCTGCGCCCTATCTGCCGCTTGGAGTGGCAGCCCGCAGGACGCGGCTTCGCGTCTGGCTCCATGTCCTCCGGCGGGGATCGGCGTTCCCTTTTCCTGTTGTTGCTCTTTCCCCGCCTCCCCCTTTACTTGCGCCAGACGCGAAGCCGCATCCTGCGGGCATGGGCTCAGGTGGCGCATCAAGTTGAACAAGTCGCGATAAGCCCGTCAGAGCAGTCGGGGCGGCTGGCGCAAGTAAAGGGGGAGGCGGCGTGATCAACTCCCCGAAGACAAACCAACCGTGAACGCAGCCGGAGGACATGGAGCCATCCGCCCCGGCTGCTCTGGCGGGCGTTTGCCCGAAGCGAAGAAGCTGTGCAAAGGCTTGCTAAACCTTTTATTTTCGGAGCAATCGCTTTTAAGCCCGAAACTTTGACGTGATCGGATAGCGCCAGTCTTTGCCAAAACTGCGATGCGTGACGCGGATACCGGGTGGCGCTTGGCGGCGTTTGTATTCGTTGATTTTGATCAGGCGGGTGACGCGTTCTACGTCTGCTCGTACGTACCCGGCGGCGATGATCTCTTCGATGCTTTGGTCGTTTTCCATGTAGCGCTCTAGGATGGCATCGAGCACGTCATACGGCGGCAAGCTGTCTTGATCCGTTTGATCAGCGCGCAGCTCGGCACTCGGCGGGCGGGTGATGATTCGCTCGGGGATCGGCGCATGGCCTGTGCCGTAAGGATCATGCAGATTTCGCCAAAGACAGAGTTTGAAAACGGTGGTCTTCGCTAAATCTTTGATCACCGCGAAGCCGCCTGCCATGTCGCCATAGAGCGTGCAGTAACCCGTGGCCATCTCGCTTTTGTTGCCTGTCGTGAGCACCATAGCACCGAATTTGTTGGAAAGCGCCATGAGGAGCGTGCCGCGAATACGGGCTTGGATGTTTTCTTCGGTCGTGTCTTCCGCGCGGCCTTTGAATTCGCTGGCCAGCGTAGCTTTGAAGGCTTCAAACATAGGGAGGATGGATATCTCGTCGTAGCGGACATCTAGACGCCTAGCCATTTCTCTCGCGTCGATCCAGCTGATGTCTGCCGTGTAGGGCGAAGGCATCATGACTGTGCGCATATTTTGCTTGCCAAGCGCATCAACCGCAATTGCCAAGACGAGCGCGGAATCAATGCCGCCTGAGAGGCCGAGCAGCGCGCCGGGAAAGCCATTTTTGCGAACGTAATCTCGCACGCCGAGCACGAGCGCATGCCAAAGATCTTCTTCGGGCGTTGTTTCAGGAGACGTCTTTGCTATTAATTCAATAGCTGCTGGCTCAGCATCTAAGCCGCCATATTGCGTCGTTTGCTGAGAAATTTCGATAAAAAATGAGCTTTCTATAAATGAAGCCGCTCGCCCCATCAAATCTCCGTCGGCATCCAAAGCAAACGAGCGCCCTTCAAACACGATCTCATCCTGACCGCCCACGCAATGCGCATACACCAGCGGCAGGCCGGTGGCAAGGCAGCGATCGCGCATCTGTGCTTCGCGCTCCGCGCCCTTGCCCACATGCCACGGCGAAGCATTGATCACCACCAGCAATTGCGCGCCAGCCTCCTTGGCCAGCTGCGCGGGCTCTTCAAACCAAGCATCTTCACAGATGAGTAAACCAATAGAGATGCCATCGACTTGAAACACACAACTGCCCTGCCCCGGCGTGAAGTAACGGCGCTCATCAAATACTTGATAGTTGGGTAACTCGTGCTTGGCATAGGTCTCAATACGGTGACCTTCAAAGAGCACTGAAGCCGCGTTGTAGCGCTTTTGCACGCTCACGCTTTTGCCGCGCACGGCTGTGCCTATTGGATGGCCAATAATCACATGCAAGCCCTTCAAATCAGCCAACTCAGTGGCCACACACTGCACGGCTTGATCACAACCTGCCATAAACGCTGGGCGAAGAAGCAAATCCTCAGGTGGATAGCCGCAGATTGACAGCTCAGGCGTAACGACCAGCCGAGCGCCGTTCGCATACGCCTCGCGCGAGGCCGCGATAATTTTGCTGGTATTGCCGGCAAGGTCTCCCACGGTCAGGTTTAATTGGGCAACACAGATATTCAAGCTCATAACAAATTTAACTCAATGACTAAAAAGGATTATGTCACCCGCATCCATCGCTCGCTGCTGGAGATCAACGCATTGCAATGGAACGCCTTGCTCACAGCCAGCGATGCACCGACACCCTTCATGCGCCATGAGTATTTGGCGGCGATGCAAACCTCTGGCTCAGCCGTGCCAGAGACGGGCTGGGATGCGTGTTTTGTCGCTTTGTATTCGCTCGACGAGAAAGAGCTGCTCGCCGCTTGCCCTTTGTATTTAAAAACGCATTCCTACGGCGAGTATGTGTTTGATTGGGCTTGGGCTCGGGCTTATCAGGAAAACGGTTTGGCCTATTACCCCAAGGCCACGATTGCCGTGCCGTTCACACCTGTTCCGGGCACACGATTTTTATGCAAAACTGGCTTCTCGCCGGCATATCTATTGCGCGAAGTGCTATTGTATTGTGAGCAAAAAAAATTGTCTTCAGCGCATGCGTTGTTTGCATCAGATACAGATCAAAGCACAGCAACTGGTGAAAAGCTCATGCTGCGCGAGACTGTGCAGTTTCATTGGAAGAATTCCCATCACAAAGACTTCGACGCCTATCTAGCCACCCTCGCCCAAGACAAACGCAAAAAAATTCGCGCCGAGCGCCGCAAGGTTTTTGATGCGGGCGTGACGTGGCGCTGGAGCCGTGGCGCAGACATTTCAAACGCCGATTGGGATTTCTTCTACACCTGCTATGAGCGCACCTACCTCGAACACGGCAATCCGCCCTACCTCACGCGAGCATTCTTCCAAAGCATGCAGGAAACGATGCCTGAAAATTGGCTACTTTTCATTGCAGAACACTCGGGCCGTTCGATGGCATGCAGCTTGATTGCCATTCAAGATGCTCCTCATTCAATAGCGCCTCACGCAGATTCTGTGCCGGCAACCGGCTCAAGAAGCTTTGAAAAAGTAGCCTACGGCCGCTACTGGGGCGCTATTGCTCGCGTCGATAGCCTCCACTTTGAAGCGTGCTACTACCAACCCTTGCAATGGTGCATCGAACACGGTTTTGATCGCTTTGAAGGCGGTGCGCAAGGCGAACACAAAATGGCACGCGGCCTGCTACCCGTCGTCACCCGCAGCGCCCATTGGCTCGCTCATCCGCAATTTGCCGAAGCCGTCAACCGCTTTTTAGAGCGCGAGACAAATGGCATCGGCGAATATGTGGCGCGTTTGGTGCAGCGCGATCCTTTTCGCTCAAATTGAGCCGCATATTCGACCCTACAACATAAAGGGATTTACTAAAGTTACATTTTGAATGAGCCACCACAGTTGAGACAATGTTAACTATTAAACAATTGTGGAGCTTTTTATGTTTTCTCGCTTGCTCATCGCTACCTTCGTAGCAGCATTTTTTGGTCACGCAAGCGCTGAGGAGCTGCGCGTTGGGATTGAAAAAAATTCGAAAACCAACCTTCCCCTTGTCATGAGCGCTTTCGAGCCGATTGCCGACGCGATTCGCGGTTCGGGTGCCATCAAAGAATTGCGCGTCGGAATCGATTCGGTAGATGGCTTGGTGACTTCCTACGCCAGCACCAATCCGGCGCTCATCTTGGTGCAAACCCATGCCGCTAACGCCATCCGTGCCAGCGGCGAATACACCAGCGTGGGTACGTTTGACATGATCACCAGCGAACGTTTGACCCTGCTCGCCGGCAAATCATCGGGCATTGACACGCCCAAAGAACTCTCAGGCAAGCGCCTGATCGTGGGAAAGCAAGGCGGCTACGTGAGCGCCGCCACCAAACTTTGGCTCAGTAAAGAAGGCGTCGATGCCAGCACAGTGCAATTCAAACACGTCCGTTATGCAGATTTGAAGCTCAGCATGATGCAAGGCGGCCAAGCTGAGGCAGCGATTGCTGTCGATAAAGAGATGATCAATGCTTGGAAAGCCGCAGGCGGGCTAGCCACGCCGATTGGCGGGTTGCCTACAAAGCAACTTTTAGTGCATAGCTCTGTGAGCGCAGAGACAAAAGCCAAGCTCAAAAAACTCTTTGAAGTAGGCAGCATGAGCGCAGTCACTAAATCCGCCCTGACCACGGCTGGCTTACGCCCTTAAGCAGCCAGCAGTTCGCGAATCTCAAAGAGCTCGCGGCGCAATTGGCGCAGATGAACGTGCGATTCATTGGCTGCACCGAAATCGATGTTTCCTGCATCAGCTGCGCCCTCAGCGTCTTCTGAATCAAATTCGCTGGTGGGGAATTCACTGTCGCTGTCTGCAGAAAAATCATCCACGCCATCAAGCATCACCTCGCCTGCTTTGCGCTTATCGCGCTCGGCTTGAATCAGCTCATGGAGCTTGTTACGAGCGCCGCTGATGGTGAAGCCTTGGTCGTAGAGCAGATCCCGGATACGGCGAATCATCAGCACTTCGTGGTGCTGGTAATAGCGGCGATTGCCGCGCCTCTTCATCGGCTTGAGTTGGGCAAACTCTTGCTCCCAATAGCGCAGCACATGCGGCTTGACGTCGCAGAGCTCGCTCACCTCACCAATGGTGAAATAGCGCTTAGCTGGAAGAGGTGGTAGAGTTTTTTCCATTCAAATCAATAGGGTTACGCGGCTTTTCTGGATGTCGAGTGAGGAATTTACTCCAATCTGGCCAAACATGCAAAGTTTCTTCAAAGCTTTTACGTAAGCCCTTGTCGCTGCTATGATTTTTTAGCTCCGAAAGTTGCAGCAAGGAATGTAAGTGCGGTGTGCTGCTTGGCTTGAGCCAGCGGGGGGAAAGAGGTGTCTGATTGTGACAATTTCCGTGTTGGCGTGAAGCAACGCGGTGGAATGACGCGCGAAAAAGCGCTCAACTTACACTCAAAACACCGCTCGACAAACGTGCCATCCGCCCACATTTCGCAGCCAAGCTTTCATCGTGCGTCACCAAAATAAACGCCGTGCCTTGGGTTTGCGCTAAATCAAGCATCAGCTCGAAAACGCCGCTGGCTGATGCGCGATCCAGATTACCCGTCGGCTCATCGGCCAACACGCATGCGGGCCGCATGACGAGCGCGCGGGCAATCGCCACGCGCTGCCGCTCGCCGCCTGAGAGCTCCGAGGGGCGATGGTGCAGCCGATGCGCCAAACCCACATCCGCTAGCATTTTGGTAGCGGTAAGCGCAATATATATGCCGGCTACCTGCTTTTTTTGCCTTGAAAACGCTTTAGAAATACGCATCGGCATGGCGACGTTATCTAAAGCGCTGAATTCGGGGAGCAGATGGTGAAATTGATAAACGAAGCCTAACTGCTGATTGCGCCAAGCGCCCTGTTCGGCTTGCGTCATCGAAGCAAAATCTTTGCCCATGAGCTGTACACGACCAGCGGTGGGCGCATCCAAACCACCCAGCAAATGCAAAAGCGTGCTTTTGCCAGAGCCTGAAGCGCCTACGATGGCTAGAGTCTCGCCCTTTTTCACCGTCAAATCGACGCCCTGCAACACAGTCACGTCAAGCGGGCCTTCTTGGAAACGCTTGGTAATGCCTTGGGCGTCTATAACCGTTTCTGTTACAGGGCCATTCACAGAGTTATTCATAGCGCAGCGCCTCCGCAGGATTGACGCGGCTGGCACGCCAGCTCGGATACAAAGTCGCCGCAAACGCAAGTACCAGCGAAATCACGGCGACTGGCATGATGTCTGCCCACTGCGGGTCACTCGGCATTTGACTAATGAGATAGACATCGCGCGGCAAAAAGCTCGCGCGAAACACGCTCTCTAAAAACGGCACGATCACGTCAATATTGAAAGCAACGAGCAGCCCGAGGAAGAGCCCAGCAAACGTGCCGATCACGCCCACTAAAGCACCTTGCACCACGAAGATTTTCATGATGGATAACGGCGAAGCACCCAGCGTGCGCAAGATCGCAATGTCTGCGCGCTTATCTTGCACTGTCATCACCAGCGTGGAAATCAAATTAAACGCCGCCACCGCCACGATCAGCGTGAGGATGATGAACATCATGCGTTTTTCCAGCTGCACGGCAGCAAACCATGTGCGGTTTTGCCGCGTCCAGTCGCGCACCACTTCGCCGCCTGTGAGCTTGACGGCAAGCTCCGAGCCGACCGTGCGCGCCTCATGCAAATCCTTGAGCTTCACGCGCACGCCCGTAGGCCCTTCCAAGCGAAACACCTTGGCCGCATCATCCACATGCACCATTGCCAAAGTCGCGTCATATTCGTAATGGCCAGAATCAAACACGCCCACTACCGTAAATTGCTTCAAGCGCGGCACTACGCCTGCCGGTGTGACTTGCCCACCTGGGGCAATCAGCGTGATTTTCTCGCCAATGCGCACGCCCAAATTTCGCGCCAACTCAATACCCAAAACAATACCGAATTCGCCGCTTTTGAGCTGCTCAATGGTTTGCAAGGCATCCGCTTTTGCACTCGTATTGCCCATCGCTTCATCCGGCTTTCCCCCCGAGATATCTGTCACTTGGGGCTCCAACGCCGGATCAATCCCGCGAATGATCGCGCCCTTCATATCCTCGCCCCGCGCCACCAAGGCCTGCGCCGCAATAAACGGCGCAGCGCCAATGACTTCGGGATGCGATTTGATTTCAGCCAGCGTCTTAGTAGCATCCGCTAGCGCCGCGCCGCCCGGCGCAAACACCTCAATGTGAGACACCACAGAAAGCATCCGATCCCGCACCTCTTTCTGAAACCCATTCATCACAGAAAGCACAATGATCAGCGCCGCCACACCCAAGGCAATGCCCAGCATGGAAACGCCAGAAATAAAGCTAATAAAGCGATTGGAGCGGCTAGACCGCCCTGCCCGCGTATAGCGCAGGCCAACTTCGAGTTCGTAAGGTAAATTCATGTGTGGGGATTCATTCCTGCGCCAAGCATAGTAGCTCTAAGCCCCGCTCCAATTGATTGCTGCCGCGCTGCGCACGGATTTTGAAGCGCGTCTCTGCATCAAACTGCACCAAGGCTTGTGTTGTCATTTCGTCGAGCAAGCGTGCAAGACTCGTTCCTTGGCTCACTGCCATGGCTTTGAGGCGTTCGTGTTTGTAATCAGGCAAGCGCAGCGTTAACGAGCGCATGTCAATTCCTAAGTGTTTTCCGTGGCGATTCATCCAGTCAATTATCGCCCTAGTTCTCAAATCGGCTCGCCTTAGCAAAATGTCCTGTGATGCAAGTCACCTTCAATGACGTGCCAAGCGCTCGCCTGCTGCGTGACGTGCCTGAAAAAGCCGAGGGCTTTCCTTCTTAGCGCTCTGTACGGGATACGCCGAGCTGCTGATCTTTTGTGGCGATGATTGCTTTGCTGGCCGCGCCCGACCGGGAAAGCCTTCGTTTTTTCATGCCCATCACCCAGCTGGTTAGATTTTTAGCGCTCTGTTTACTCTCAATTCAATAGCGCTCTTCGCATATTCTATGACGGCTAGAGACCTAAAACGCCTTGAAAAGTCACGGTAGAAGGCGTGCCATTTTTATTCCGCAGGTTTTGCGGTATACATTACTTAGACTCCACACACTTACCTCTTTTCCCGCGCCACCCCTCACACCAACCAGGACTTCTCATGAGCCATCCGATGTACACACACTCTGTTCCCGTCTTCAAGCAAATGCTCAATGCGTTAAAGGCGGTACTTGCGCAGTCACAAGAACACGCAAGCTCCAAATCCATTGAGCCGGACGCCCTCCTGCAGGCTCGTCTATTTCCCGACATGTTTCCTCTGGTCAAGCAAGTGCAAATTGCTGCTGATTTTTCACGCGGAATTACGGCGCGGCTCGCCGTTGTCGATGCGCCAACACTCGATGGCAATCAGACATCATTCGCAGACCTTGACGCCCTGTTGACACAGACTTTGGCCTTTCTAGACAGTGTGAATGAGTCGCAGTTTGAGGCTAAAGAAGGCATTGAGATCGTGCTTCGCCCCGGTACGCCGAAAGAGAAAAAACTAACCGGCCAATCCTATCTAGCCAACTACGGATTACCGCAGTTCTTCTTTCACGTCAGCACGGCCTACGCCATCCTTCGCCACAATGGCGTGCCCATCGGCAAGCGGGATTACATGGGCATTTATTGAGCCAGCGCCTCATTGTTTGCGCCGCGTGAGGCCTAAGGTTTGAGCTGCATTGGGTCTGTGGCGCCAAGCAGCTAAAAGCGCAGAGAATGCATCATGTCAACCCTCAGAATCGCCGCGCTAACCAGCCTCGCTATGCTCGGCGAATCGATCAGCATGAGCTTCGCGCTGGCAACGCTGGCGATTCTTGGCGGCATCGCCTTGGTGATCTTGAGCAAGCCTCGCGGCGCGGGCGCTCCAGCGCTTGCTTCAAGCGACGAAAAAGACAGGCGGGGCTGAGCCGCGTATCTGCCCACACGCCTGCCTGACCTGCCCTTTAGAAAGCCTTCGTTTTTTTCAGACCCATCACCCAGCGGGTATGGAGGTTGGCGCGTGGTTGTTTACTATTAATTCAATAGCACTCTGCGTATATTCTTTGCCGGCTAAAGGCCTAAAACACTCTAAAGATATCTCTCCTACACTTGACTTGGTCTCCATACTCAGCCAACGCTACCAAACCACCTACCAGCCTCCAAGTCATGTCGCGCGGATGCCGCTTGTGATGAAAATAAATGAAATTTTTCACCCAATACACATACGCCTCTTCCGTGCGAAGGCAATAGTTGCAGGCAACGGATTTGTTCCCTAAACTGATCCAGTAGCCGAATGGACTTGAACATCGGCGTGCTGGTTTTTCCGGAGTTGTTATGACTGCTCATGTACACAGTATTTCACCCGCAAATCGTATTGCAAGGGGCTTGGCGGGCTTTTTTACTTCCGATGTTAGGGAAACAAAAGCAGTGATGGGTGGACAGAAGTCTGTCTCCCTCTATTGAGTTAGAAGTTCAAACCGGCTGGTGTATTGACGCCAATTAAGGTATAGTTTCTATACTATGAATTCCTTCGAATTTGACGCCGCAAAGAGCGAGTCCAATCGCGCGAAACACGGTATCGATTTCGTCGAAGCGCAAGGTCTCTGGAATGACCCGATGCTGCTGGAGCTCCCGGCAAAAACGGATGATGAGCCGCGGTATCTGGTGATTGGGTTGATTGATGGGAAGCATTGGTCGGCACTCATGACCTACCGAGGGGCCAATGTCCGATTGATATCCGTGCGACGCGCACGCACAGAAGAGGTGACACTTTATGAAAGCTAAAAAGTTCGAGCAACAGTTTGATGAGGACGTCGACATCATGTCTTCTTTGGACTTATCTAAGGCCAAACGCGTGCTGCAAGAGCAAAGGCGAGTGAATGTCGATTTTCCAACATGGATGATTGACTCGCTAGATCGCGAAGCTAGCAAACTGGGGGTTACACGGCAGTCTGTTATCAAGGTCTGGCTGGCCGAACGTCTTGAGGCGACCGCTTCTAACTTGCCGTTCCAACGGACGCGCGCAGGTACCGCGCACCGCTGAACTTCACGTTAAATTGCCACCCCATAACTTACTTAACGATAATTTATAAGAAAAATTGGCCTCTATCCGGCACAGAACCTGCGCAGAGCGCTATTGAATTGAGAGTAGACGACGCGCCAACACTCAAACCCGCTGCGCGATGGGTCTGAAAAAACGAAGGCTTTCTTAAGGGCAGGTCAGGCAGGCGAGCGGGTGGCGTCTGGTTATGCCGCAAAAAAGTTTGAGCGAAAGCGCGGCGAGCAAGCGTCTCGAAGCTGCCACAATCGTCGCATGTCTTCCCTTCACATCATCATGCCCGCAGCCGGTTTGCAGCCTTTTGAGATCGGCGCTCAGAGCGTGGAGGCGTTTTCGCTGCCTGCCGCTTGGAAAGAGGAGGCTGCACAGCGGATTCAATTGCATGAAGACAGCCCGAGCATGCCGCATGAAATTGCTTATGCGCGCGCTTTAGGCATTCCCTCTGACGACGGGATGATTCCTTGGGCAGCTTTTGAGACGCAAACGCTGGGCAAAGCCTGCGCTTGGCTGCATCCTTGCCGCTTGGATGTGGGGATGACGGATATGGTGATGCAGCCTATCTCCCGGCTTGGTTTGACGGATGCGGAATCGCGTGAGCTGCTGGCTTTAATTGCGCCGTATTTTGAGCAAGATGGCATCACGCTGCGCTATCACAGCGCTTCGCGTTGGCTCGCCATAGGTGATCAGTTTGCGCAGTTTGAATGTGCTTCTCTGGCGCGAGTGCAAGGGCGCAGCATCAATGAATTTTTACCGGATCCGGGGGAGTTTCCGCAGCAGCTCAAGCTCTCGCGGCTGCAGGCTGAGGTGCAGATGCTGCTGTATACGCACCCTTCCACCGAGGCGCGGCTGGCGCGAGGGCTACCAGCAGTGAATTCGTTTTGGGTGGATGGCGCGGGGGTTTTGGAGGCGATGCCGCCAGTGCGCGGGCAGGTTCGCTTGGATTTTTGTTTGCAAGATGTCGCCCACGATCCGCAGGCTTACTTGAAGGCTTGGCAAAGCTTAGAGCTTTCTGCTGAAGACCTTGCAGCAAAAGCAATTGCAGAACAGCAAGAGGTGCGCCTGACTTTCTGCGGCGAGCGGCAAGCCATCACCCATGTGGTTCAACAAGCATCGTGGAAGCAGAAGTTTTTAAGCTTTTTCGGCGGTAAGCCGGCGCAGAATATGCGAGAGCAGCTATGATATTTATAGTGCGCTTGAATCTACTTTTTAACAAGCTTTTAGGCATATAGCCGGCATAGAATCTGCGTGGAGCGCTATGAAATTAATAGTTAGAGATGTGCCGCCTCGCAGCAGTTGGGCACTCGAAAGCGCAGGCGTGCATCCGCTGCTGGCGCGTTTGTATGCCGCGCGTGGCGTGCAAAGCTTGGAGGAGTTGGACGATGGCTTAGCTAAGCTCTTGCCGCCCTCTTCCATGAAGGGCTGCTTGGAAGCAGCCAAGCTGTTGGCGGACGCGATTGCCTCCGATAAAAAGCTCTGTATCGTGGCGGACTATGACTGCGATGGCGCAACGGCCTGTGCTGTCGGCATACGTGGCTTGCGGCTCTTGGGCGCAAAACATGTGAGCTACATCGTGCCTGATCGCGTGGTGGATGGTTATGGCCTCACGGCTTCGATTTCAGACCGAGTGAAAGCCAGTGGCGCAGACATGCTCATCACGGTCGACAACGGTATCGCCAGCGTGGAAGGCGTGGCGCGCGCCACTGCGCTGGGCTTGCAAACGCTCATCACGGATCACCATTTGCCTGGCGACACACTCCCGCTAGCCAATGTGATCGTGAACCCGAATCAGCCGGGCTGCACATTTCAAAGCAAATCGATTGCAGGCGTGGGCGTGATGTTTTATGTGCTCTTGGCTTTGCGAGCGGAGCTGCGCGAGCGTGGCATCTTCACACAAGCCACGCAGCCCAAGCTGGATGCGCTGCTGCCCATCGTGGCATTGGGCACAGTAGCCGATGTGGTCAAGCTCGATGCAAACAACCGCCGCCTCGTCGCCCAAGGCATCAAAAGGCTCAGAGCCGGCGCAGCGCCTGCGGGAATAGCTAGCCTTTTTGTAGCAGCTAGCCGCAAAATGCCGATTGCCAGCACTTTCGATTTTGGCTTCGCCTTAGGCCCCCGCATCAATGCCGCAGGGCGCCTGGCCGACATGACGCTTGGCATCGAATGCCTCACAAGCGACGATGCCACCCGCACCGACGAACTCGCCAAACAACTCGACGCCATCAATCGCGAACGGCGCGATATCGAATCTGGCATGCGCGAACAAGCCGAAGCTGCGCTGCAATACATGTTTGCTGACGATGAACCCAACGAGAATCATCCCTCTGGCGTGGCGATCTTCGATCCCGAGTTTCACGAAGGTGTGGTCGGCATCGTGGCCAGCCGCATCAAAGACAAATTGCACCGCCCCACTTTCGTGTTCGCAGCCAGCGCTGCGCCAGGCCAAGAGCATCTGCTCAAAGGCTCAGGCCGCTCGATTGCCGGCTTTCATCTGCGCGATGCGCTCGATTGGGTGGCCAAAAAACATCCTGGCTTGCTCATAAAATTCGGCGGCCACGCCATGGCCGCAGGCTGCACGATTGAAGAAGAGCATTTCGAGACCTTTGAAGCAGCATTCGCCGAAGTGGCGGGGCTGTGGATTGATCAAGCCACCCTCGCCCGCCGGCTCGAGACCGACGGCCCACTGCCTGCCGAATACCGCCGCGCCGATATTGCCGACACCTTGCAGCAAGCCGTCTGGGGCCAAGGCTTCGCGCCTCCGGTATTTAGCGAAGAGCTCGAAGTCGTCTCGCAAAGATTGGTGGCCGAAAAACACCTCGGCCTCAGGCTTAAACACCAAGGCCAACTCGTCGATGGCATTTGGTTTGGCCGCACCGAGGCACTGCCTGCGAAGGCTCATTTCGCTTTCCGGCTGGAGAGCGACGAATGGCAGGGCGTCAGAAAAGTGAAGTTTTTTATAGAAGCGATGGCGCAGTGAAGCGACAAAATCTCACCGCAGCACTTTTCCGTCTGCAGTGACAGTTACCAAATCAATTGAGCGCGCAGCGTCTCGCACACCGCCACGCAGATTGACGCAGAAACCACCCACGTCGTAGTCTGTCATGCTAGCGAGAGTTTTTTGCAAAGCAGCGGAATCAAAAGTTTTACCGGCACGGCGCACTGCTTCGGCAAAGGTTTTCGCCGCGATGAAACCCTCTAAGCTTTCGTAACTGGGCGATTGATCAGAGGTATCGATCGCGCTTAAGTATTCCTTCACGATGGGAAGGGTCACGCTGCGCGGAGACGGCACCACTTGCGAGACGACTACACCTGAGATTTCTTTGCCTAAAGCACTGTAGAGCGGATCAAGCCCCACCACTGAAAAATTCATGAACGCGCCTGCATAGCCGGCTTTTCGCATTTGCCGAATGAAAGCCGCCGAGCTGTTGAAGAGTGCCACTTGAAGCACGGCTTGCGGCTGGGCTTTCATGATGGAGGCCACAGCGCCTTGCACTTTGTCGCTATTGACCGGTACGAATGCTGAGGCCACCAAAGGCGGCATTTTCGCATCTGCTAAGGCCTGCGTTATTGCAGCCAAACCTGCGCGCCCCATCGCATCGTCTTCTGCCAGCAAAGCAATGCGCGTTTGCGAAAGCGTTTGGCAATGGCGCACGATGCGCACCGCCTCATCGCTCAAACTCGGGCGCACATGAAACACATGCGTCTGCTCTTTGGCGCGCAAAGCATCGGAGGCCGCAAATGGCGCGAAAAATACGGTTTCAGTGGCTTTGGCGATGGCCGCGGAAGCATCGGAGCTGGCCGTGCCCACATAGCCAAACAAGGCATCAACCCTGTCGGCAATCAACTGCTTGGTATTGGCAGCGGCTTTGTTGGCATCGTAATCGTCGTTGAGGATTTTCTGCTCAAAGGTGTAACCAGGATTGTTTTTGCGCTCATTGAATGCAGAGAAAAACAGTTTGGCTCCGGCGCTGTAGGCCAGCCCTATTTGGTCTGCCGCACCTGTCACGGGCACAGACTGCCCAAGCACGATGCGCCGATTGCCCCCCTTTGGCTGCGCGAGCGCGAGTCGCCCCGTCAAAGCCGCAAGCGCAAAACCGCCGATCAGTTTTAACGGAACACGCCTAGACAATTGCTGCATACCTAACTCCTGGTGGATATTTCAGTTGCAATTTTTAACCTGCTCATTGCATTCTGACAATGGGTGTTTTCCAAGCAGGGTTTGTGCCAGCCAGATCAGAGCTGCCGCAAAGGATGCGCAGTCGCTGGCCAAGGGCTCACAAAAAACGGTGCAATCATCTCGGGTGTGATGTCTTCAACGCCAGCGGGACTCCACTTCGGTGCGTGATCTTTGTCAATCGCCAAAGCGCGGATGCCTTCCACCGTTTCACTTGCCTTGTCACTTCGCTGCAAATGCTGGGTGTGAAAACAATGGCGCACCAAATCGCGCTCAAGGCGCAGCTCATCGGCCAAGTTCATCGTGCGGGCGCGGCGTATGAGCTCTAGCGTTACGGCAAGCATGAGAGGTGAGCGTTTGCGCAGTATGGCGGCAGTCTCATTCGCCCAATCACTGCCATCTGCGTGCAAAGCCGTCATGATGGCTGGGATGCTGCTTTGATCAAATAATGTACTTATTTTGGAGCTATTTTGTTGGATAGCCGGCATGGAATCTGCGCGGAGTGCTATTGAATTAATAGTGATATGGTTTTGCAATGCAGTGTCTGCGGTGGGCGCTGTTGGCAAAGCATCCCAAATTTTCCCCAAGCTCTCGCTGCTCACGCACACATCAGCCAAACCCAGCGCCTGCGCGTCTTGCGCATGCAGCATGTGCCCAGTGAGTGCGAGGTATTCGCCGATGCCGGGCTGCGAATTCATGCAGCGGCTCAGAAAATAGCCGCCACCCACATCGGGAAAGAGGCCAATATTCGTCTCGGGCATCGCCATCTTCGTGCGCTCGGTGACGATGCGAATACTGTTTTTCGCAAGGTGACCAGATATTCCCATGCCACCGCCCATGCAAATGCCATCCATGAAGGCGAGATAAGGCTTGGGATACGTGTGAATCAAATGATTGAGACTGTATTCCTCGGTGAAGAAATCTTCCAATTCAGGATCGCCAGCGAGTGCGGCTTGATGGAAGAAGCGGATGTCGCCACCCGCGCAGAAGCTGCCGAAGGGTTGAAATGTTGACGAGACCCCTGCGGTAGTCGATGTGACCCCTGCGGTAGTCACGTCATCAACCGCTTTGCCCATACCGCGAATCGCCACCAGCTGAATATGCGCTGCAACTTTCCATTTCAGCAAAGCGGCAGTGATATCACGCACCATGCCGAGGCTCAGCGCATTGAGCGCTTTCGGGCGATTGAGCGTGATCAGCCCTGCGTGGCCGCGCTCTTCAACGATGACAAAATTCTCTTGATTCATGATGATTTCCAAGCTAAGGCTTCATTTGCCACCAACGCACCGATCACCAGCGCACCGCCAATCAATACAGCTTGCGTAGGCACCTCACCGGCAAACATCCACGCCAACAAAATGCCGAAAATCACTTCAAGCAAAGCGAGCAAAGATACTTCAGGCGCTTTCAGCACGCGCGCGCACACCACTGCCAGCACGCAGGGAATGGCCAATTGCACCAAGCCGAGCAGTGCCAGCCAGCCCACATCAGAGCCAGTTGCGGCAAATGGAAAAGACAAAGGCAAAGTGACCAAGCAGCAAATCACCGCGCCCACCAACACGCAGGGCACAAAATCAAGCTGCTCACCATGAGCTTGCGCACGCTGCACCACCGTCCAGTGCACCGCCGCCGCAATCGGCACGCAAAACGCCACGGCCATGCCCAGCATCGCGCCACCCTGCTTCAAATCTAGCTGCTGGCCAAACATATAGGCCATGCCAGCGCATGCCACCGCAATCGCGCCCCAAGTGCGTGCGGGCAGCTTGTGGCCGATAAATACACGAGCGATCAAGGCTGTGAGCAACGGGCCAATCGCCATCGTCACCAGCACATTTCCCACCGAGGTGAGCGTGAGCGCCACCATGAAGGCGGTAAACATCACGCTCCAGCACACGCCGCTCACCCAAAACGATCCGCTCTTCCAATGAAAAGTCTTGAACACGCCCTTGCCCTGCCAAAGTGGCAAGATGATGAGCAATGAAATCATCGTAAAAAAACTGCGCCAAAACGTGATTTCAAAGCTGCGCGCAGATTCAAGCTGGCGCGTCACAGCGCCGGCAATTGACCACATCAGTGTGATGGCGATCATCAAAAGAACCGCACGGGAGTGGGTTAGCTTCATCGTTTTTTCTTGGTCGATTTGCGCGGCGCTTTGTTCATGATCTCTTCTATCACCATGGCATCGAGAAAATCATTGTCAAAAATAGCATCATGGTGCTCCAGCGCCTTGCTATTGGCCTTTGCCCAGCGCTTGAGATCAGCATCGTTTTTGATCTCTTGCAGATCGCTACGCATCAAGTGCAGAGCTTCATCGTAATCTTGCATCGCCGCTTTGAGCGATCTTTCTAAATTCTCAGCTGTCAACGCCACTTGGGGCGGAATACGAAATTCATGCGACATCTGCATTTCAAGCTCGATGCACTCAGTCGTCAAATCTTTGGCCTGCGAGCGCAGCAGCGCCACCCAGCTTTTTAGCTTGTCTTCAGCCACTGTGCTCATAGCGCTCGCATCAATTTGCTGTGCTTTGAGTTGGAGCTTGAGCAAGGCGAGTAAATCTTGGCGCTCGTAAGCCACATTGACCTCGCTCATCAAATCATGATTCAGGGCGCGCTGGGCATCGTTGTCTGCGCGATCAGGATGAAGCTGGCGAGCGAGTTGGCGATAAATATTTTTCAGCGCGCTTTGCGCTTCCTGGGCAGCCTGTTCTTTTTGCACCAGCTTGGCTTGCGCTTTGGGATCAGCTTTTGCTTTCGCTGCCCGCTTTTCATCACGCCGTGCTTTGCGCTGCGCCTCAATCTCGTTTTGTTGCGCCATCTTCGCCTGCATCGCTTTGAGCGCAGCTTGTGCCATCTCGGCAGCACTGCCCTTGCCTACCTGCTCTGGCAATTCCACGCCCAAGTCATCAAGCACACAGAGCAAGCCGTCGATATTCACAGCCTCCATTTCGTCGATGGATTCATGGCTGTAAAGGTCATGAATCGTGCGCATCTGCGCATCGCCCTCAAGCGCAAACTCCATACTGAGCGACACAATCAATCGCCCTATCGATTTGCGATGACTCGCCGTGAGCGATTTTGTCTTACCCTCATCTGGCCGCAGTAAACGCTCATGCAAAAACAACACCATCTGCCGCGACAAGCCATCTTGCTCAGCCTTCAAGGCCGGCAAAATTTGCCCAAACTTTGCGCGATACTGCCCATGCAATCGCTCCAGTTCCTGCACCCGCTGCCCCGTTGTCTCGATGGCCTCCAGCAGCTTCGCAAATTCACGCTGCAACGGGCTGCTCGCCTGAGATTTGACCTGCGCCACCAAATCGCCTTTGAATTCAGGCGGAATCGGGGCATCATCAGCGCCGAACAAATTGTTTTGAGAGGTCATGCGAATGAGATAAAAATTTATACTACAAAAAGAATTTTAGTAGTATAAAAAACCACTTAGATTACGAGGCAGAGCGATCCAACACAGGCGCATCACTCACGACCATTGCCCCGCTTCTACCCTCTAGATATTTAGGCAAATCGTCATTGATGCTCAACTCGCGCTGCGCATAAAACAAGTGGAATTCCGGCGATAAATCCTTCGGAACAGCACCGCCCATCGCCTTCGCAAAGAGCGATGTTTGAATGACCTTGAAGCCAAGCCGATTAATGCCAAACAGATGAGTGCCGCAAGCTGAGCAAAAGTATCGCCGCAATTGTTTGGTCGGATGCTGATGCTCTGAGACCAACTCTTGGCCTTGCACAACACACACGGACTGGCTTTTCCAAGCCGTTGCAGCAAGCACCGCAACGCCATAGAACTCGCGGCAAGATGCGCAGTGGCAGTAGGCACGAGCAACTGGACTGCCAAAAACGCGCATGCCTACGGAACCACACTGGCATCTTAGCGAGTGCTCAGTGTCGAGCCGTTCAGCATTCATCATCTCTCGCAAATCAACCGGTAATGACACGACCAGATGAACTGGGAATCAATTCTTCACAGCGCGCTTGCGCTCGTTCTCTTTCAAGAAACGCTTGCGCAGACGCACAGACTTCGGGGTGATTTCAACCAACTCGTCGTCTTCGATGAATTCCACGCCGTATTCCAAGGAGAGTTGGATCGGAGGCGTGATTTTGATCGCGTCTTCCTTGCCGCTCACGCGGAAGTTGGTGAGCTGTTTGGTGCGGGTGGCGTTGACGACCAAATCGTTATCGCGGTTGTGGATGCCGACGATCATGCCTTCGTACACGGGATCGTTGGCGCGCACGAACATGCGGCCACGGTCATCGAGTTTGCCAAGCGCGTAGGTGAAAATTTCTCCGTCGTCCATGGATATCAACACGCCGTTTTTACGGCTGGCGATATCGCCTTTGTGGGCTTCGTAGCTGTCAAAAATATTGGCGATCAAGCCAGAGCCACGCGTCAGGTTCAAAAACTCTGTCGTGAAGCCGATCAAGCCACGCGCTGGAATGCGGTATTCAAGGCGCACACGGCCACGGCCATCGGGCTCCATGTTCACTAGCTCGCCTTTGCGCTCGCCCAGGGCTTGCATCACGCCGCCTTGGTGTTGATCTTCCACATCAGCAGTGACCAATTCGATAGGCTCATGCTTTTCGCCGTTCACATCACGGAAGACTACGCGTGGCTTGGATACTGCCAACTCATAGCCTTCGCGGCGCATGTTTTCCAACAGAATAGTGAGGTGAAGTTCACCGCGACCTGAGACTTCAAAAATACCGTCTTCATCGGTTTCTTTGACGCGAAGCGCGACGTTGGATTGCAGCTCTTTCTGCAGACGATCCCAAATCTGGCGGCCAGTGACGTATTTGCCTTCACGGCCTGCCAGCGGAGAATTATTAACGCAGAAATTCATTGTCAGTGTCGGCTCGTCCACCATGAGCATCGGCAATGGATTCGGGTTGAGCGGATCGGTGACTGTGACGCCAATACCAATGCCTTCAATGCCGTTGATCAGCACGATGTCGCCAGGGCCAGCGGTTGTGGCTACCACGCGATCTAAGCCTTGGAATTTCAAGACCTGATTGACACGGCCTTTGAAACTCTTACCGTCAGCGCCTTCGGCAACGAGCACATCCATCATCGGCTTGATCGTGCCAGCGGTAATACGACCCACGCCAATGCGGCCCACGAAGGTGGAGTAATCAAGGGAAGAGATTTGCAATTGCAGCGGTGCAGTAGGGTCGCCTGCTTGTGGCTTCACGTGACTGAGCACGGTTTCAAACAGCGCCGTCATGTCTTTGCCCCATTGCGCGCCTGCCTCGCCCTCTTCCATGGCGCTCCAGCCGTTCAGACCCGAGGCATACACCACAGGAAAATCGAGCTGCTCATCCGTTGCGCCGAGTTTGTCAAACAAGTCGAAGGCTTGGTTCACCACTTTTTGGGGATCCGCACCAGGCTTGTCCACCTTATTCACAACAACGATGGGCTTGAGGCCAAGGGCCAGCGCCTTCTTCGTCACGAAGCGCGTTTGCGGCATGGGGCCTTCTTGCGCATCGATAAGTAGCACAACGCCATCAACCATCGAGAGCGCCCGCTCGACTTCGCCGCCGAAGTCCGCGTGACCGGGGGTGTCCACAATGTTGATGTGGGTGTCGTTCCATTTGACGGCGCAGTTCTTCGCCAAAATCGTGATGCCTCGCTCTTTTTCGATGTCGTTGTTGTCCATCACGCAGGTTTCTAACTGCTCATGCGCCGCGAAAGTTCCTGACTGACGCAGGAGCTGATCCACCAGCGTGGTTTTGCCGTGGTCAACGTGGGCGATGATGGCGATGTTGCGGATTTGTTGGGTCATGATGACTTTCCTTTTTAATTCAAAACGGTGTTTGCTGAGCTTGAGTGCAATTCTTGCGCCAGCATTTGGGAAACTTCGATCGGTGAGAGCAATCGTGTGGGGATCAACTCACCGGCCTTGATGTGTGCGCTGCCCAAAAGGGCGCGCGGGTTGCTGCCGAACTCCTCTGCGTAGACAACGACATGTTCGTTATCTGGCAGCTCCGTTCGGCGGCGCAAACCACTTAAAAATCTGCCTGCATTCTCGTTGTCTAGCGTGACGATCTCATGACCTGTGAGCAAACTGTCCACGGGCTGCAAAGCTGCCATGCGCTCATCTTCACTCATAGCTTCAAGCTGCGCCAGCGTGACCGCTTTGCTGATTTTGAGCCCGCCAGTTTCAATGCGACGCAAGCTAGAGAGATGCGCACCGCATTGCAGCGCTTCACCAATATCTTCACCTAAAGTGCGGATATACGTTCCCTTGCTGACCTTAGCTACTATTTTAATAGCATTCTGTGCAGATTCTGTGCCGGCTACTGGCTGAAATGACTCTAAATCTAGGGCATGCACCTCAATATCACGCATCTCGCGCTCAACGTCGATGCCTGCACGGGCATATTCATACAACGCCTTGCCATCCTTCTTCAAAGCGCTGTGCATTGGTGGAAGTTGGCGCAACTTGCCGGTGAACTGTAGCTGCACTCTTGCAATGTCTGCATCACTCACATTCACTTCGCGTGTAGAAATCACGTCGCCCTCGGCATCACCGGTGGAAGTTTTGATACCGAGCACGGCAGTGGCTTCGTAGGTTTTCGCAGCTTCAAGTTGCAGGCTAGAGAATTTGGTGGCTGCGCCAAAGCAAAGCGGCAACACGCCGGTGGCCAGCGGATCAAGTGTGCCGGTGTGGCCGGCTTTTTCAGCGCGCATCAGCCATTTGACTTTTTGCAATGCGTCGTTCGACGACAAACCGAGCGGCTTGTCCAAAAGAAGCACCCCGTGTACAGGGCGCCTCACGACCCGTACACGTGGAGCTTTTGTCATGTTAACTCTCCGCGTCTTGGGCGCGGGATGCAACCGCTTTGGCAATCAGCGCATTCATATCTGCTGCACGTTCAGTCGTCCGGTCGAACACGAAATGCAGCGTGGGCACAGTGTGAATATGCAAACGCTTGAACAAACCATTTCGCAGGAAACCTGCTGATCGCGTGAGCGCTGCTTGGGTTTGCTCAGGATCGCCCGTGAGCAAGCTGTAATGCACCGTAGCATGCGCGTAGTCGGGAGTGACTTGCACAGCATTGATTGTGACCATCCCAACGTGAGGATCTTTCAATTCGCGTGCGATCAGCTCCGCAAGATCCCGCTGGATCTGGTCTCCCACGCGGATACCGCGATTGGGTGTGGAGCTGTGTTTTTTTGGCATACCTGAACAGGACTTTAGAGCGTACGAGCCACTTCCTTGATCTCAAAGAACTCCAACACGTCACCCTCTTGGATATCGTTGTAGCCTTTGATGTTCAAGCCGCACTCGAAGCCTTCTTTGACTTCTTTCGCGTCGTCTTTGAAGCGCTTGAGCGATTCGAGCTCGCCCGTGTAAATAACCAAGTTGTTGCGCAGCAAGCGCAGGCGCGCAGAGCGACGCACCACACCACTGGTGACCATACAGCCGGCAATCGAGCCAATTTTGCTGACTTTGAACACTTGGAGAATTTGCGTCGTACCAATAATTTCTTCTTTCTTATCGGGCGTGAGCATACCGCTCATGGCCAATTTCAATTCATCCACTGCGTCATAGATGATGCTGTAGTAGCGAATATCGATGCCATTACCCTCGGCTGTCTTGCGCGCACCAACGTCTGCGCGCGTGTTGAAGCCGATGATCACCGCTTTAGATGCGATCGCCAAATTCACATCACTCTCGGAGATGCCACCCACAGCCGCATACACGATCTGTACTTTGACTTCATCGGTCGAGAGCTTGAGAAGCGATGTAGCCAGCGCTTCTTGCGAGCCTTGCACATCGGATTTGATGATAATCGGCACCATTTTCACATCGCCGGCAGTCATGTCGGTGAACATGTTTTCTAGCTTAGAAGCCTGCTGCTTGGCCAGCTTGGTGCTGCGGTATTTACCAGCACGGTAAGTGGCGATTTCACGCGCACGCTTCTCGTCCAGCATCACGGTGAATTCATCACCAGCGCCCGGCACTTCAGCCAAGCCTTGAATCTCCACAGGTATCGATGGGCCAGCGGATTTAACGGGTTGACCGTTTTCATCCAACATGGCGCGCACGCGGCCATAGGTAGCGCCAAGCAAAATTGCATCGCCCACATTGAGCGTGCCGGTTTGCACGAGCACCGTAGCGACAGGGCCACGGCCTTTGTCTAGACGCGCTTCCACCACCAAGCCTTTGGCCATGGCCTTGACTGGCGCTTTGAGTTCCAAGACTTCAGCCTGCAAGAGCACTTGCTCCAGCAAATCATCGATGCCCTGACCTGTACGTGCTGACACGGAAACGAATGGGGATGATCCACCAAACTCTTCCGGGATCACCTCTTCCACCACCAGCTCGCCTTTGACACGCTCTGGGTTGGCATCGGGTTTGTCGATCTTGTTCATGGCCACCACAATGGGCACGCCCGCCGCCTTGGCATGCTTGATGGCCTCTTTGGTCTGCGGCATCACGCCGTCATCCGCTGCCACCACCAAAATCACGATATCTGTTGCTTGCGCACCGCGCGCACGCATGGCTGTGAAAGCCTCATGGCCTGGCGTATCGAGGAACGTCACCATGCCACGCGGCGTGTTGACGTGATAAGCGCCAATGTGCTGCGTGATGCCGCCCGCTTCGCCGGAGGCCACTTTGGCGCGGCGAATATAGTCGAGCAGAGAAGTTTTACCGTGGTCAACGTGACCCATCACCGTGACCACTGGGGCGCGGGGGAGCAGCTCAGCAGTGAATTCACCAGCTTCTTCCACCGTGAACGCTTCAGGATCATCCAGCGTGGCCGCTACGGCTTTGTGGCCGAGCTCTTCCACCAAAATCATCGCGGTGTCTTGATCGAGCGCCTGATTGATCGTCACCATTTGACCGAGCTTCATAAATTTCATGATCAAATCAGATGATTTGACGGCCATCTTGTGCGCCAATTCAGCAACGGTGATCGTCTCGGGCACGTGGATCTCTAGCACGCGCGCTTCTGCCGGCGCTGCGGGTGCTTGATCCTCGCGGCTGTCGCGATCATCACGGCCACGCTTGCCGCGCGGGCCGCCGCGCCAATTACTGCGACCAACACCACCGGATGCATCACCACGCGTTTTAATCTCCTTCTTCTTGCCATCGGCATCTTTACCCCAGCTGGAAGAGAGTTTCTCCGACTTGACTTCTGTTTTCTTCGCGCCAATGCCTGCAGTGCCCGTAGCCACCGCAGGCGAGCCATCGGCTTTTTTCGCGCCTGCAGCAGGCTTGTGCAACGTACCTTTGACCGCACTGGCCGCAGGTTTGGGCTCATCGGCTTTCTTCGCCACGAGCACCTTTTTAGGCGCACTCATCATGGCGCGAATCGCTTCGGCTTCTGCGAGCGCTTTCCGGCGGCGATCATCAGAATCGGCCACACGCACTTTTTCATTCGCTGCGATCTGATCTGCTGTAAGCGGCGCAGGCGCTGCGGCGACTTCTGGCGTCACAACGGGAACCACGGATGCTACGCTTTCGGTAGCGCTCTGCGCAGATTCTGTGCCGGCTACTGCCTGCTTTTGATTCAAAGTAGCGGCTGCGCTATCACGCTCTAGCTGCTTACTGCGCACGCCCTGCGCCGTTTGGCGGCGTGCGTCCGCGTCCTGGCCCATGCGTTGGTTGAATTCCGCTTGGCGACGCGCCTCTTCATTGCGACGCGCTTGCTCTGCATCATTGATCACGCCCACAGCTTGCGGGGCTGCGGCAATGGCTTCTGGTGCGGGAGCTGGCTGAGCAATAGCTTGCACTGGTGCGGGTTCAACCGCGGGCGCTGGCGCTGGCGCTGGCGCTGGCGGTGGTGTTGGCGGTGGATCGGGAGGCGCCACAGGCGCAGGCGCTACCACCTCTTCATCACGCTGCACAAAAGTGCGCTTTTTGCGTACTTCCACGGAAATCGTCCGCGCCCTGCCAGTGGCATCGGCTTGCTTGATCTCGGTGGTAGATTTCTTGGTGAGCGTGATCTTTTTGCGCTCGCCAGATGCGGCCGTACCGTGGCTGGTCTGCAAGTAGCTCAACAGACTTTGCTTATCTGAATCGGTAAGCACATCGCCAGCTGCGCCCTTAGGCACGCCAGCGCTCTTGAGCTGCTCAAGCAGCGTTTCAACAGGTTTCTTGAGTTCGCTTGCAAACTCGGAGACAGTGGTATTTGACATAAGTGAGGGTATCCATGATCTTTACGCTGCGGCAGCAGGTGGGGTGGCGTTATCGCCGCTAGTTTGCCTGTCGCTGGTAAACCAGTGCTCGCGCGCTTTCATGATGAGGGCCTTGGCCTCATCACCCGTTTGGCCAGTGATATCGGTCAGCTCATCAATGGCCAAATCAGCCAGATCATCAAGCTTGTTCACGCCGCCGCCTGCTAATTTCGCGATCAAATCGCTGGAGAGATGCTCGCCATTGAATTCAAAATCACGCAAATCTTGGCTTACTTCTTCTATAGACTCTTCCTTGACAATCGCCATGGTGAGCAGCGCATCTTTGGCGCGGGTACGCAGCTCGTTGACGGTGTCTTCGTCAAAGCCTTCAATCTCCAGCATCTCTTGCAGCG
Source organism: Comamonadaceae bacterium (assembly GCA_043777675.1). Taxonomy (GTDB): domain Bacteria; phylum Pseudomonadota; class Gammaproteobacteria; order Burkholderiales; family Burkholderiaceae_C; genus JANMDU01. The sequence goes on from JAYWHR010000053.1 coordinate 31,340, forward strand.
GCACATAGGCCACTTCTTCTAGGCTGGTGAAGCCTTCTGTAATCAGCGTATCTGCGATTTCTTCGTCTACATCGAGTTTGCTCATGAAGAGCTCGCGGATTGATCCCTGCTCGCCAGCTTGCTTCTCGGCAGATTCATTGGCGTCCATGATGTTGATCTTCCAGCCTGTGAGCTCGGAAGCCAAGCGCACATTCTGACCGCCACGGCCAATAGCAATGGCGAGGTTTTCTTCATCGACAACCACATCCATGGCATGCTTTTCTTCATCAACCACGATCGATGAAACGTTGGCAGGCGCTAGCGCGCCAATCACGAATTGCGCAGGATCTTCGCTCCAAAGCACAATATCCACACGCTCGCCGCCAAGCTCGTTCGTCACTGCATTCACGCGCGAGCCACGCACGCCCACACAGGTGCCAATCGGGTCAACGCGCTTGTCGTTGGAGAGCACAGCAATCTTGGCGCGGGAGCCTGAATCACGAGCGCAACTCTTGATCTCCAGCAGGCCTTGCTCAATCTCAGGCACTTCATTGCGGAACAGCTCGATCATGAATTCAGGCGCGCTACGTGACAGAATAATCGGTGCACCGCGCAGCTCCGTATTGACTTCCATGATCATCGCGCGCACGCGATCGCCCGTGCGCAGGTTTTCTTTCGAGATCATGTCGGAGCGCTTCAAACGCCCCTCTACACGGCCACTCTCCACAATCAAACCTTCTTTGTCAGCGCGCTTAACAGTACCCACAAAAATCTTGTCACCACGACTCATGAAATCATTGAGAAGAATTTCACGCTCAGCGTCGCGAATTTTTTGCAAAATCACTTGCTTGGCCGCTTGCGCGCCAATGCGGCCAATCGGCACGGAATCCACCTGTTCTTCGATGTAATCTCCCGGCTCTACGTCCGTCACGCGATCAAGCGCATCCATCAGCATCTCTTCGGCATCAGGATTTTGCAAGCCTTGATCATCAGGCACCACAAGCCAACGGCGGAAGGTTTCGTAATCGCCATTCTCGCGATCCATGGTGACGCGAATTTCCACCTCGCCATGGCCTTCATTTTGATAAATCTTCTTGCTGGCCTGCGCAAGAGCCGCCTCCAGCGCGCCGAAAACGGTCTCGCTGTCAACGTTCTTCTCACGGGAAATGGCTTCTACAAGCATCAACATTTCGCGATTCATGGTTATTCTCCCTCTTCCAGAGTTTTAAAAAATAAAAATTAAACGGATTTAGGCTTGCGCCCTTTGAAATCCACAATCGGTGCAAGACGAGCTTCTTTGAGTTCGTCTAACGTAAAACCCATCACGGTGCCGGGCGCTTCTAATCTTTTCTTCGACACTTTCGCGCCTGGCTTCAAGGGCTTGGCGGCTTCATTCTCCAGCTCAATCTGCCAGTCGCCGGAAAGCGATTTGCTCAGCGTGCCACGGAATTTTTTGCGATTGGCACTCACTGCACCCGCGCCATCGGCCACACCTTTGGCCGCCACATCAGCACCAATAGCCACCTTGAGCGTTAGGTCAACCATCTCGCCTTGGAAGCGCTCAAAATCGGCTTCATTCTGCAATGGCCGATCTATCCCCGGAGAGGCTATTTCAAGGCGCTTGTAATCCACGTTTTCTACTTCAAGTACGTATTGCAACTGCCGCGTCACGCGCTCGCAGTCTTCAACAGCTATCAATATCTCTTGCTGGCCCATTGCCCAAGGATGATCAATAGTCACACGCAGCAAACCACCTGCTGAGCGTTCAATCTCAACCAGAACGTACCCCAAACCTGTCACGGTTTGGCTCACGGTGGTGTTTAAATTTGCTGTCATCTGTCTCACAAAAACGCAGGCAATAAGAATCCCAACCAAAACACAGATCCGCTCAAAAAACCAGACCGAAAAGCGTTTAGGCATAAAAAAACGGGCGTTTGCTGCGCCCGTTGGGGTGTAATGCATTGATTATAAAGGCTTTTTATAGGAAAGCGAAGTTTTATTTCTGGTCTTTATTTCTTGCCTGACTTCAAGATGAAATCTACACCTGCACAAATCGCCGTCACTTGCGCAGCAATACATTGGTCGTGGGTCGCACTTTGGCTGTCGGGATATACTTCCGTCGTTGTCGTAAACTTTGCGCTTGTGATGCCCGTACACAGGCCGAGAGCACGCACGTCGTATCGAATGACGCCTAGCGAAACAGTTTTGCAGCCAATGAGCTCAGCTTTTTGGTCGGCGGCTGCAATGTGCGTGACGCGCTGTACGGCTTCAATGATCGAAGCTTGAAAGGCGGGTTGCGGGTTGGCCTGATCGTCCACCAGGTAAAACCCATCAGGAATAGGGCTTGGCTCAAAAACTTTGCCATCGCGTGCGGCAAGCGCAGGGCGAAATTCAGATTCGTCAGTATCAGTGGTTTCGTGCAGATCAATATGCATTGCAAATTGCCCACGTATAGGCTCAATGAGGTTCATCAGTGCTGCCGATTCTTTGACCGAGCTAGTCCTACGAAACGAGCGATTGGGATCCACTGCGTCAAAATTCCAGCGCTGGATGCGCTCATATGCCCAAGGGCTCACGCAAGGCACGACGAGCAGATTCACCTGCCCGGCATAGGCGAGCGCTAGACTGTCTAAAAATTGCAGGGCTCCGTGTACACCGCTCGTTTCGTAGCCATGCACACCGCCCGTGATCAGCACGCTCGGCAAAGCGACTTGCCAATCCATGCTCCGCACGGCCATCAATGGAAAACTCTCCGTACCGTACACCACTTCGCCATAGCGAATCACATCAAAGCGCCCGCAAAGCAGCTCTATGGCGCTTAGCACATGATCTGAATAACTGCGCTGCTTACTTTGCTGTGAGCGCCAGAGAGCGATTTCTGCTGCACCCCAAGCATGGCCAGATGTACCTATAGGATAAGAATGCATACTTATGCCAAGCTCAAATTGCTTTACGCCCCATGATCCCGCCCATCTTGCGTACCAGCCATTTCGGTGCCGAGCGTGAGGCAAGCGCGCCCAGTTGATATACCGCGCCGGGCACGCAAATCGCGTCCCCGCGTAGCATGGCCTCCAGCGCCGTGCTGGCGACTTGTTTCACATCAGCAATGAGGAAGCGCGGCAACTGGCTGAGTTTGTCGTTCGCGTTCTTGGCTTGGGCAAACATATTGGTGGCGGTGATGCCTGGGCACAGCGCCGTGACGCTTACGCCGCTGCCTTGCAATTCCTCAGCCAGCGATTCGGAGAGCGACAGCACATAGGCTTTACTGGCCGCATAGGCTGCGAGCATGGGAATGGGCTGAAAGGCCGCAATCGAGGCCACATTGAGCACATGCGCTTTTCCGCCCTGCTCTGCCACTGTGCGCAGCATTTGCGGGAGCATGGCATGCAGCATAGATGTCAGTGCGCTGATATTCAGATCAATCATCTGCTGCACTTGTGCTGCCTGCATCTTCACAAAAGCATCTTGATGCAACACACCCGCACAATTGACGAGCACGCGAATGTTTAAATTTTGCTTTTCCACGAGGGTGGCCAGATTTTGAATGGAGGCAGCTTGCGTCAAATCCGCTGCAGCCACCCGGGCTTGTATGGGATGTTTTTCACCCAGCTGAGTTGCGAGTGTTTGAAGCTTATCGACACTGCGCGCCACCAAAATCACATCAAAGCCCTTCGCTGCCAGCTGCTCGGCCAACTCCAAGCCAATGCCAGAAGAGGCGCCGGTAATGAGTGCATAGTTGCCTGGCTCTATGCCAAAGCTTTTGCGGGGAGCGGTTTTCCTCGTGACCATACTATCTCCTTCATTTCAAATGCTATAGATTGGTGAGTTCAAGTACGAACTGCGTGAGAGCGGCAAAAGAGGTGGTTCAGAAGGTGGTGTCATGATCACCCGAAAGACCTACCCAGTCACTCAAG
>JAYWHR010000054.1:0-35008 GCA_043777675.1 Comamonadaceae bacterium
CGTCCATCTGTAACTTCGCTTTCATTCAATTTCACCCTCCTAAAAGGTGACATTTGAATTTGCCGCGATGGTGACGTTTCTATTTGCTTATGACACCAGCTCGTATCGCCATGAAAACCCGCACTGCTCTCAAAACCTTTCTTGCTGCCACATTAGCGACAGCAGGCTATCTGCCGCTTGCTCATGCTCAGGCCGCCTACCCTAACAAACCCATCCGCTTAGTCATCGGCTTTCCCGCTGGCGGCCCGCTCGATCAACATGCTCGATTGCTCACAGACAAATTGCAAAGCGTGCTCGGCCAGCCCATCATCGTCGATTACAAAGCTGGCGCAGGCGGCATCGTGGGCGCGCAGGATGTGCAAAAGTCTGCGCCCGATGGCTACAGCATCATGCTGGCCAACACCGGCGTGATGATGATCAACCCCGGCCTGTATTCCAAGCTGCCCTATGGCACTTTGAAAGATTTCGTGCCGATCGCCCGCACCGCCATGCAGCCTCTGGCTCTGCTGGTCAACCCAAACGTCAAGGCCAACACGCTGCAAGAATTCGTGAGCTACGCCAAGGCCAATCCGGGCAAGGTGAACTACGGCTCGGCGGGCAATGGCGGCATCAGCCATCTTGTGCCAGAAATGTTCAAATCTCAAACCGGTTTGTTTATGGTGCACATCCCGTATCGCGGCAGCGCGCCTGCCTTTCAAGATTTGATCGGCGGGCAAGTGCAATTCATGGCCGAGAGCATTCCGCAAGCCGCTCAGTATCACAAGCAAGGCAAAGTTAAAGCATTGGCCGTGACGAGCCGCGAGCGCAATCCTGCTTTGCCCGATGTGCCTACGGTGATAGAGACAAAAATGGCCAAGGATTTTGAAGTCGTCGGCTTCTATGGCTTTCTCGCACCCGCTGGCACACCCAAGCCGATTGTGGAAAAACTCTCTGATGCCTTCAAGCAAGTACTCGCCATGCCGGATGTGCGCAACCGCATGGTGAGCCAGGGCGCTGATCCTGCGTTTCTTGGCGCAGACGATTTCCCTAAATTCATTCAGTCGGAGTTACCCAAGTGGGCTGCTGCAGTGCAGAAGTCTGGCGCCAAGCTCGATTAACGCGCGCTTGTGCTCTGATACAGTGGCGGTACTTTAATCCATTGAACCAACGAGATACTGTATGAAAAAATTCATCACCCAAATGAGTCTGCTAAGCTTTTGCGCTACTTTTTTGGCGGGCTGCGCGAGTATGGGCAGTCCTGAGTCGGTAGCCACTGCGAAACTCGACAGTACCCGGGGCAATACGGTTGCGGGGCTTGTACGCTTTGAGCAGCATGGCGACAAAGTGCGCGTCACCGGCGAAGTTCGTGGCCTCAAACCGAACGCCGAATTCGGTTTTCACATTCATGAAAAAGGCGATTGCTCCAGCGGCGACGGCATGAGCGCCGCAGGCCACTTCAATCCCGATGGCAAGCCCCATGCCAAGCACGGCGAAGGCGTTCACCATGTCGGTGATTTGCCCAGCTTGATATCAGATGCCTCGGGTGTCGCCAAATTTAATTTCACAAGCCACACTTTGAGCATGACTCACGCAAGCAACACAATTTTGAATCGCGGCTTGATCGTTCATCGTGACCCCGACGACTACAAAACCCAACCTACGGGCAATTCTGGCCCGCGCAGCGCCTGTGGCGTTATTGCAAAAAATATGTAATGCATCTTGCGATTCAATCGTTATGTAAGTGATAGCTGATGCGCTTGCGACATAATGATTGAATAGCAACTTATTGAGCAGCATGTTGTTTAGAAACTGCGCCGCCCTAGGTTCAATAAGCCTCATCATCTGGGCGATGAATTCAGCTATGGCTCAATCCTTAACTTTCGACCTCCAAGGCCATCGCGGCGCGCGCGGCCTTTTGCCTGAGAACACGCTGCCCGCTTTCGAGAAAGCCATTGAGCTAGGTGTGACCACTCTAGAACTCGATGTGGGCGTCAGTAAAGATGGCAGCATTGTCATCACCCATGATCGCGCTTTGAATCCTGAAATCACCCGTGATGCCAGTGGTGCTTACCTGTCCGCCCCCCTTTTGGTCAATCGCCTCACGATGGCTGAGCTTAAAACCTACGACGTAGGCCGCATCAACCCAGACAGCGCATACGCCAAGCGCTTCCCCGATCAACAGGCGATTGATGGCTCGCAGATGCCCGCGCTCTCTACGCTCTTCAAGCGCGTCGAAGCGCTCGGCGCAAAAAAACTGCGCTTCAATATCGAAACCAAAATCTCGCCTGAAAAAATGAACGACACCATCAGCGCTGCCAAGTTCGCTCGCAAGCTGCTCGACTTGGTGCGCGAGCATGGCGTGACGAGCCGCGTCACGATACAAAGCTTCGATTGGCGTACGCTGCAACAGATTCAAGAGCTACAAAAAGGTCACACCAAAAAAGTACTGACCTCTTGCCTCACAGCGCAGCAAGCCTGGACGAGCAATATCACCCCGAAAACAGACAACCCAAGAGGCCCTTTCTGGACGGGATCCATACGTGCGGCCGAGCATGCAGACGTGCCCAGCATGGTCAAAGCCGCAGGCTGCGATGTTTGGTCGCCTTACTTCGCAGACATCACACCAGATTTGGTCAAAAAATCTCATGCGCTTGGCCTGCAAGTGATTCCTTGGACAACGAATACTGAGGCAGAAATGACGGCCGTCATTGAAGCTGGCGCAGATGGCCTGATCACCGACTATCCAGACCGCGCGCTACCGGTGCTCAAGCGCTTAGGCAAAACCATCCGCTGACAAGCAGGTCAGCCATCTCACGCGAACGGGTGGGCGCCTATGTGGGACAGCGCACAGACCTTGCAAGGCTAATCTAGCAAAGTGTTTTCTATGAAGCGCTTGCATCCCGCAGCGCAAAAGGAAAGCCTTATGACCCGATTGAGCATGCCACCGCAAAACACACCCACTGAACCATTGTCTGAGCCAACGCCGCCGCTCATTCCACCTCCTATGCACGATCCGATGCCCGATCCCATTTCCGACCCAACGCCGCATCCCATCTTCGACCCCGTGCCAGATCCCATCATCATTCAGGCCAAGCGCGACATTGATGCCGGCATGGTCGACACTGATATGCGCGCCACGCCGGGCTTAGATGCACAGCAGCGCCGCAAACTCGTGCCCGGCTCGGGCGGCAAAATCCGAACATCTGGCGGATGAGCGCAGCGGCCGTTCGTGCCGGACGACCGGCCTCACCGATTCAGCGAATAGGATTCGCACAATATTTGCGTTGCTCTCATTCGAACCAGTCCAATAGCCACCTCATAAGAGTTCGAGCTCCATGAAAACCCCGGCACGTGAAGCAGGCTTGACCAAGACATCAGCGAAAGAGGCAAATATTGACGATGCCGATAGCGACCAAATTGAACAAAATATTGCAGCTGTTCATGAGTTTTACAACCGCGAGGAACAAAGGCGCAGCGCCTCTCAGCGCTTTGCAGAGCAGGTCAGCAGCTTTGTTGGCAGACCAGCGTTCATTGTCGTCATCAGCTTATTTGTCATTGCATGGAGCTGCGCCAACTATGGCCTTATTGCCCTTGGCCGCCTACCATTTGACGAGCCTCCGTTCTTTTGGTTGCAAGGCATTCTCGGATTAACTGCATTGCTGACCACCGCATTTGTATTGATCAAACAAAACCGCATTGCCAAACTCAGCGAACAACGCGAACACCTTGATCTAAAAATGATGATGCTGATTGAGCAGAAAAGCGCGAAGATGATTGATTTGATGGAAGAGTTACGCCGCGACTTGCCCAATGTTAAAGATCGTCAGGATTCTGGTGCTACCGATATGAAAAAATCCATGCAACCTGAGCAGGTGTTGAATGCACTTGACGAAGAGCTCATCTCCCCCGATGGAACCATAACAAGGCCAAAGCCAAAGCCATCTTCAACGTCTTGAAATGATACCCAGCCATCATTTAAAGGGCTGCGTACCGTTTGGATTGACGCGTAGATAATTGTGCAGTGTCTGCCTGCGCATGCAGCGCCTCAATCAGGTGGCAATGGTCATCCTCGCCGTCGCAACGGCTTCTCAAGTTAATCAAGTTTTTCTCCAGCGCTTTCAGCTCCTTCAAGCGTTCGCGCACATGGTCAATATGTGCATCCAGCGTGTCGCGCGCTGTTTGGCAATCTCGCTTTTGACGCAAATCTAGGCTGAGCAGAATACGCACCTCGGCCAATGTCATGTCTAGGCTGCGCAACTGGCGAATGAATTTGAGTTGGTGCACATCCTCGTTGCTATATATTCGATAGCTGCCTGCGCCTAATTTATGCCGGCTGATGAGCATTTCCTTCTCATAAAAGCGGATGTTGGCACTGCTCACACCGCTCATCTTGGCAGCTTGGCCTATTAAATAGCCTTGAGATAGATGGGGGTTTTGCAGGGGCATGGCTTGACCTTAAAGTGACTCGAAGGTTTCTAATTCAGGTATTCTCCCTCAAAATCGAACTTGCCATGTCTGCACATTGCCATTCACACACACCCGCCGAAAGCAACGCGGATCCACGCTACCACCGCATTCTTTGGATGGCGCTCATTCTTAACGCGCTGATGTTTGGCGTGGAGCTGACTGCAGGCATTACCTCCGGCTCCGTCTCGCTGCTGGCTGACGCCATCGACTTTTTTGGTGATGCAGCAAATTACGCTCTTTCGCTGGCGGTGTTGTCGATGACGTTGGTAGTCCGTGCCCGCGCCGCGCTGTTTAAAGCTGCTTGCATGCTGGCCTTCGGGCTCTTCGTTTTAGGTAAGGCTGCTTGGTCTGCCCGCACAGGTATGCCCCCCGAGGCGCTCACCATGGGCGTGGTGGGCTTTCTCGCTCTGTGTGTCAATGTCGGCGTAGCCGCCATGCTCTACGCTTACCGCAATGGAGATGCGAATATGCAATCAGTTTGGCTGTGCTCGCGTAACGATGCGCTGTCTAACATTGCTGTCATCTTGGCTGCATTTGGCGTCTTCGGCACAGCCAGTGTGTGGCCAGATGTCTTTGTGGCCAGTCTGATGGGGCTGCTAGCGATCAGTTCGGCATTCACGGTGTTCAAATCGGCTCGCAAAGAGTTGGTGCAAGCTGCACACACACATCAAAGCCGCGCAGCCGATTCTTAAGGCAAGCGTGGCACACTTCGCATCATGGATTTTCCTGAGCTTTTGAATTTAATTGCACGCTATGACGAATGGGTTTACATCCTGCTATTTTCTTATTGCTTTGGCAAAACCGGGCCACTGCCGATGCTCGCTGGCTTTGCGGCGGCGCAGGGTGCACTGCGGCTGGATATGCTCGTTATGGTGACACTGCTGGGAAGCATCTCAGGCGGGCAACTGCGCTTTGCATTAGGGCGCTTTGCGGCACCTTGGATCTGCCGCACTTGCCCCAAAGCGGCGCCTTGGATCGCCTTGGCCAGCGCAGGTGTGGAGCGCTACAGCCTGCGCGTTTTGCTGGCGTACCGTTTTGTCAAAGGCGCTTTCGCACCCGTAGGCTTAGGCGCTGGCGCATCCCTTTTGGCTTGGCCTCGGCATGCATTGCTCGATAGCCTGGGCGCCGTGCTTTGGATTGGAATCACTGTCAGCATTGGCTGGAGCTTTGGGCAAATGGGCGCGGCGCTTGATCCGCGTTGGGCGGCTTATATGGGGCTCACGCTACTGGTGATATCTGCGGTTGCGCTCACTGTGTTGGGCAAACGCCTAAAAGCACGCTTGCAGCCTTTGGCAGAGAAGATTTTGCAAGAACGCACTGTTTCAAAGAATTTATCCACTGCCACTTGACCTTGAAGTGACTTGAAGATTCATGATGTCGCTATGAACACCACAACCTACCCCCTTTCTGGCCTGCATTGCGCAGCTTGCGTGCGGCGCGTGAACGATGCACTAGCGCCTCATGCTAAGCGGGTGCAAGTCTCACTCTCGCCCATGCAAGCCGTTATCACGGATGCACATGCGCCACTGCATGAGTTGCAGGGCGCGGTGCGCGCGGCGGGCAAGTATGAATTGCTTGCCAGTGAGAATTTAGATGAAAAAGTGCCACTAGCCGTCATGGAATATGCCTCAAGTGCTATAAATAACGTAGTAGCTGATCAGCCGGTTGGTTTTCTTAAAACCTATTTGCCTCTGCTACTCATCGCGGCGTATCTGTTGGCGGGCAGTGTGTTGATTCAACTTGGCCAGCATGCAGGCCATGGCATGCGCATGGCCGATAGCATCAGTGCACACGAGACCATGCGCTACTTTATGGCGGGCTTTTTCCTCACCTTTTCGTTTTTTAAACTGCTCGATGTGCCAGCTTTTGCCAACGCCTACGCAGGCTACGACCTGCTGGCCGCTCGCTGGCACGGCTGGGGCTATGTGTATCCCTTCGTCGAGCTGGCGCTGGGGCTGGCTTATCTCGCCAACTTCCAGTCTACGCTCACGAACTGGATCACGCTGCTCGTGATGGGTTTCTCAGCCATCGGCGTGATTCGCGCAGTGATGAACAAAACCAAAATTCGCTGCGCTTGCCTCGGCACAGTGTTTCAACTACCGATGAGCACGGTGACGATCATTGAAGATGTGGGTATGGTGCTGATGGCGGCTGCCATGTTGGGTTGGATGCATTAGCGGAACATACGTCACTGAACACGATGTTTTTCAGCGATTGCCACAGAATACATTTCAAAAATGCTCCGTAGTTACGTTCTTCAAATTCTGGTTGCGCTTCAGCTGCTTTTAGCTTTGGCTTGGCCGACGCACGCCAGCAGCGTAGAAGACGTACAGCACAGAGCTTTGCACACGGTTTTGGCACAGCATGCGCACGATGATTCTTTTATCCACCTAGAGCATGAAACAAGCCATGGTCATGAACACAATCTACAACTGAGCAATGCACCAGCATCCAGTGAATCTTTTGGCGATGTCTCGGCTGATCACCATCACCACGACTTCCAAGTCAGTGTTGCGCTCTTGATGCAAAGCCATGAACCTTTCGCAATCGGCCACTGCATTCAAAATCCACGTATTTTGCCGGCCATGCACAGTGCTGAGCGCCGCTCGCACCTGCGCCCTCCGCAAGTCTGAATCCTAAAAAACCGTCGTTGACCCGCCCTCGCTTTCGCGTTGAGCGGATCGTTTTGATTTTTTTGGATGACAGACATGACCGGATATAAATTTTTCTCACAAGAACGACTGAGATGCTGGCTTCTCGCTCTCTTGGCTTGTTTATTTGCACTCACACTCACACTGCCACTGGATGCTTGGGCGCATGGCATCTCCGAGGCCGACAAAGAGCGCATGCTCAGCGGTGGTTATTTGCAATATGTGGGATTGGGTGCAACCCATATGCTCACAGGCTACGACCATTTACTGTTTTTATTCGGCGTGGTGTTCTTTTTGATCAGCTTTCGCGATGTGGTCAAGTTCGTCACCATCTTCACCTTGGGGCACTGCATCACCTTGGTGTTGGCCACCTTTTTCAAGATCACTTGGAATTACTATTTGATTGACGCGATCATTGCCATCAGCGTGATGTACAAAGCGTTTGACAATAATGGCGGCTTCCAAAAAGTCTTTCAAGTCGAATCGCCCAACTTGCTCTGGGCCGTGTTTGGCTTTGGCTTGTTGCATGGCTTTGGCCTCTCGACCCGTTTGCAGCAATTGCCGCTGGGCGACGAAACCCTGCCCATGCTCTGGCGCATTTTGAGCTTTAACTTGGGCGTGGAACTAGGGCAGATTGCCGCGCTGGTGGTGATGCTGGCGGTGCTGGCACTCTGGCGCAAACGGCCTTCGTTTGCCAAATGGAGCTATGCGACCAACTTGCTGCTGCTGTGGATTGGCGGCGGCTTGTTAGTGATGCAACTGCACGGCTACTGGCACGACAGTCACCCCGATGACTTCCGCTTCCCAGAAAAAGCGCATATGCACATCCATGAAGACATGGACATCAAGAAAACCGAGGAAGACAGCCGCAATACTTTGAAGTAGCCTCTGGATACGCCTTGCTGGCGCGGGCTTGTCCACCATACAAGCGCGCCGCACGTTTTCTCTTCATCTCATTTATTTTAGGAATCATCATGCGTATTGTTTCAACTGTTTTTGCATCTTTGCTCATCAGCATATCCAGCACTGCAGCTTTGGCAGATAAAGGAAGCTCATGCCATTTCCACGGTGGCAAAGTTGCCGCTGAGGCCACAGTCGTTGGCTGCGCAGATGCACGGCGTGCCGCGCTCGTAAAATCCGGCAAGCTGCACAGCTCTTGGAGCGACATCAAACACGACAAGATTGAGCAGATCGACGGCAAGAAAGGCAAAGAGTGGAAGCTCAGCTACAAAAACCCCGCCTCGCCCGAGAAAGACAAGCAAGTGCTATACATGTTCTACACTGCGCCGGGCAATTTTATCGCTGCTAACCATACCGGCCAGTGAGCGAATCTCGCCCCGCCGGGCAAAACGCGCAAGGCGCGCCTGGCGCTCACCCTGCACAACACGATGCGCTAATGCAGCGCAAGCCTGCCCTGAGAGGCGGCTTGCTTGCCTTGCTGGCCGCAACGCTCTTTGGCTTGAGCACGCCGCTGATTCAGCGCTTGGGGCTTGGCATGGGCGCATTCACCACAGCGGCGCTGCTCTATGCAGGCGCGGCGGTGGTCGGGCTGCTGTCATTGCGCGGCAGCGCGCGCGAGGCACGGTTGCGTGGCGCTGATGCGCCCCGCTTGCTGGCCATGGCAGGCTTTGGCGCGGTGATCGGCCCGGTGGCGCTGGCTTGGGGCTTGCAGCGCACCAGCGGCGCCAGCGCTTCTCTCTTGCTCTCGCTTGAAGCCGTGTTTACCGCGCTGCTGGCGTGGGTCTGGTACCACGAAAGCATGGACAGGCGCGTCTGGACGGCGGTTTTGCTCATCGTAGCTGGCGGCATGGTGCTGGTTTTTGAGCAAGGCTTTTCTGGCTCCGCACAATTGCTGGGGCTGCTGGCAGTGGCTGTCGCGACGGCCTCTTGGGGAATTGACAACACGCTGTCGCGCGGCGTGGCTGATCGGGACCCGGGCCAAGTGGTGGCCATCAAGGCATTGCTAGGATGCAGCACGACGGGCGTGATCGCTTGGGCTAGCGGCGAGCCGCAGCCCAATCTGGTGGCGACGTTAGGTGTTTTGGCGGTTGGCGCAAGCGGCTATGGCCTGAGCCTGCGCCTGTACTTGCTGGCGCAGCGCAGCTTTGGCGCAGCGCGCACCGGCTCGGTGTTTGCCTTCGCGCCATTTATTGGCGCGGTGGCGGCGTTTGCTCTTGGCCAGAGGGCCTTCGGCGCATGGTTTTTGCTTGCTGGCAGCCTGATGCTTTTGGGCGTTTGGCTGCACTTGGCTGAAAACCATGGCCACGAACATGCTCATGAACCGCAGAGCCACGAGCACGCTCACCATCACGACGATGGTCACCACACACATGAGCACGAGCCCATGCCCGCTGGCGCACACAGTCATGCGCACATCCATATCCCCATGCACCACAGCCACCCGCACGCGCCGGATTTGCACCATCAGCATGTGCACGACTGAACCTGCTACACATCTTGTGGCGTGGTGATTGCGCTTTCGATGTGCACCATGACGATTGTGGAAGATGTGGGTATTGAGCGAATGAAATGCTATTTATTCCATAGCACGCTGCGCAATCAATACGCCGGCGATATGCACTTTTTGCATATTATTGAGGCTGCAAACCAATCCCTTTGGCCACCGCTTGCCAACGCGTCGCTTCCGAGCGCATGAAAGCACGGGTCACATCGCGCGATGAGCCCTTCAGGTCAATACCCAAAGCAGACAAGCGATCAAACATTTTGGGATCAGTCAAGCTTTTGAGCGCTTGCGAGCGAATCGCCTCGAGCGTGTCAATCGACGTGGTGGCAGGTGCGACCAAAGCCCACCACTGATTGACCTCAAAATCTTTGTAGCCTAGCTCGGCCATGGTGGGGACGTTTCGCATCGTTGCAGTTTCCATGCGCTTGCGGCTGGTGATCGCCAATGCCTTGATCTTGCCCGCCGACAAAAGAGCCGCGCCGCTGGCCATGGTGGCAAAGTGCCCCGCGACTGTGCCGGCGGCCACATCAATCAGCGCCGGCGCCGAGCCGCGATAAGGCACCATGGTGAATTTATTTTTCGTGGCGCTGGCAAACATCTCGCCCACGAGATGGCTTGATGTGCCGGAGCCGCTGTGTGCAATCGCCGCTGGCTGGCTAGCCGTAGAGGCTTTCAAGAACGCTTTGATATCCGTGACCGCAGGGCTGGCAAACAAAATCAGAGGTGACGTGCCCACCAAAGTAATAGGTGAGAAATCGCGCAGCAAATCATACGGCAGCTTGGCCACCACAGCAGGTGCAATGGCATGCGGTAATTCCACAATGGCCAGCGTGTAGCCATCGGGCGCAGATTTCGCGGCGAAATCCGTGCCGATCTGGCCGCCCGCGCCGGCTCGGTTGTCCACAATTACGGTTTGCTTCAAGCCTTCGCTCATGCTTTGGCCAAGGGCGCGCGCAATCGCATCAGTGCTACCGCCTGGGGCCCACGGCACAATAATTTTGATTGGCTTGTCTGGAAATGCAGCGAAGGCCATGCGCGGCAGCGCCACTGCGGCGGCCGTTGCAGCCATCAACACGCGGCGAGAGATGGAAAAGTGACGTTTCATAAAAGGCTCCAAGAAAAAAACTATTGAGATGCGGGGCGATAACTGGGATCGAGCGAAGCATTGGACGTGAGCAGCCACAGCACAGAGCTGTCTTTTGCCAGACGCTGCTCGCTACGCAATTGGCCAATGGCCGCAAACGCAGCCGCTGCACACAACTCCGCGCTGATGCCGTTGGCCATTAGGTTGGCTCTCGCGGCATGCGCTGCTTCATCACTGACAACCACCGCACCGCCTTTCGACGCGGTGGCCGCTTGGAATTGCAAATACGTCACGGTTGCGCCTGCTGTAGAAAATTGCGCCGTGTGGTGGGCATAGTCTGCATGCAAATCGCCACCGCCCAGCACCTTCGCCAACCGGGCAAATGGCTCGACGATCCAAATGCGCGGCAATTGCGCAATACGTCCTGCCCGCAAAAGCTCAGCAAAACCCGCAAAAATACCCCAAGCCAAATCACCTCGCGCTGTGGGCACCACCACATCGGTGGGCGCAGCGCCTGCATCCACACATTCTTGCGCAATCAATTTGTAGCCCTCAATGGCCAGCGGCGCACTGCCCAAAGCCGGCAAGCTGTAATTGGTGAGCGCCAAATAGCCGGGCAACTGCGCTCGCTCGCGCACGAAGGCCCAACGACTCGCATTATCAGCAAACGCATGGCGGACAGCGCCATATTGCTCCAGTAAATCCGCATAGGCTTTCGGCAACCCATCGTACGCTGCCACCTCGCAGCGCAGCCCCGCCGCCTGCGCATACCGTGCAGCCGATATCGCCGCATTGCCCGAAGAGGCCAGCACAATCGTATGCGCACCCATCGAGAGCGCCTGCGTGATGCCAATGGCACTCATGCGGTCTTTGTGCGAACCCGTCGGGTTGTGTGATTCGTCTTTGATCCACAGTTGGGCAACGCCAGCAGCCCGCGCCAAGGCCGCAGAGGCTGTGCATGGCGTATTGCCCTCATCGAGGCTAAACGGCTGCGCATAAGGCTGATTGACCCCGCTGTTTTGAGCCACTGATGCGTAGGCTGCGCTCATGCTCACATGGACGCCTTTGCGCAGGCAAGCCGGGCAACCTGCATGCTTCAAAGCAATAGGCATCGCCGCATTGCAACGCAAGCAAGCCAAGCCGCTGGCAAGCAAGCGCGATGGCGCAGCTTGACCGAAGGATGAGGACTCTAGGATTTCTAAACTCATGGGAAGTTTCAAGCTTAGCTTTGAGGCTATAAAATTATTTGATATTTTCTTATAGCTTGATAATTTTATTTATCATTAAGTAATCACCATGCGCTTCACAGAAATCGAAACTTTCCGCGCCCTCATGCGCGCGGGCACAACACATAAAGCCGCGCAGTTGCTGCACGTCACCCAGCCTGCCGTGAGCCAGTCGCTTAAACGGCTAGAAACTCAGGCGGGCTTGGCATTGTTTCAGCGCAGTGGCGGGCGACTTGTGCCCACGCCCGAGGCGCAGGCTTTTATGCTGGAGGTCGAGCGCGCATTTGTCGGTATGGATAGCATTGAGCACCGCCTGCGCAGTTTGCGCGATTTCGGCTTGGGGCGGCTAGAAATCAGTTGCTATCCGGCTTTTGGCTTGGGCTTTATGCCGCGTGCGCTCGCTCGGTTGCAAACGGAGCTTGGAAATACAAAAAATTCACCTTGGCCACAAGTCTCGCTGCAAGTGCAAAGCTCTAAAGACGTGCGTGAGCGGGTCAGCATGGGCTCGTGTGATTTTGGGTTGATGGCCGATGAGCTGCCTTTGGAGGGCATGGATCATTCGGATTTCACCCGCATGCAAGGCGTGGTGGTGATGCCGCCACGGCACGCTCTGGCGCGCTTTAAAAGCATCCGGCCTGAGCAACTGGCTGAAATTCCTTTCATCGCGCTTAACCCGGAAGATGCGTCGCGCCGCCGCTTAGAGGCCTTGCTGCAAGAGCAAGGCATTCGGTTGAAAGTGGCCGCGCACACGCCGTACGCTGCAAGCGTGTGTGAGCTGGCTTTGCAAGGCCTGGGCGTAGGCTTGGTCAACCCGATTACAGCGCTGGATTACGTGGATCGCGGGTTGGTTGTGCGCCGCTTTTCCCAAGACGTGCAGTTCGCTTGTGTTTTGGTTTTGCCCAGTGGCAGAGCCTTGTCCAAGACCGCACAGGCTTTTCTGGCCACGATGCGGCATCAACTGGCGCAAGATGAAAAGCGCCTAATAAGCCTGTTGAAATAATGCAAATATTTTGCGATGGGAACTTTTTCATCAGCTGCGCTATCATTGGAAAGTGCGTAAATATTTCATGATTGCTTTGATCTTGCTGACTGGCTTGCGTGGCTGGGTGGGCGATGCCATGGCGATGGAAATGTCTCGCATGCATTCGGATGAGACTTTGGTATCGTTGAGCGCAATGCCCGCTGTCGCCATGCAAACCGATGCGATGCCGTGCCACGGCGAAGGTGAAAATAGCGCCGAGCAAGCGCAGTCTTCAGCAGAATGCACGGCTTGCCAGGTGTGCCATTCACCGGCTTTGCAAGCCGCGCCCTTGATGTTCAGCGGCGCTTGTCCTGTTGCTAGCTTTGTCGGCCACGCCGCAATAGATTGGGTGAGCGCTGAGCTCACGCACCTACAAAAACCACCCGTTTCCTGAGTCGTCCTGCCCTAGGTGCGTCTGCTGTTTGAGTAAACAGCAGATGTCTTCCCAGTTTTTTGGAGACTCAGATGATTTTCACTTTTTCAAGCCGCAAAGCTGTTGCGATTGCCTCTTACGTCGGCCTGTGTTTGCCTAGCTTTGCAGTCAATGCTGAGAGCAGCAGCAAGGCAGAAACCACCGTGCCCCCGGTGACCTATCGCAGCGTGTTTCGCGAAACATCACTCGGTGTAGAGCAAGAAAAGCTCGATTGGCGCAAAGCCAATGACGATGTGGGCAAATTCACACGCGGGCATGTCGACATCCTCAAGCAAGAGGAAATGGATGGCAAAGCGATGGATAAAAAAGCCATGGATGCAAAAGTGATGGACGATAAGAAGGCCATGGACAGCAAGCCAATGCCGCAAACCACCGCGCCCAATCCTGCATCTATGCCCGCAAAATCCGCCCCCGCGCCGCACAAACATTAAGGAGGCCCATATGTCTTTTATCGTGCCTTTACACAAAACAATTCTGGCGCTCGCCTGCGCCACTGCGCTGGCCGGCTGCGCCAGCCTTTCTCCCGATGGCGGCGCATCTGGCATTCAAGATCAAGCCGCGCTTAGTTTAAAAGCATATGGCGTGCAAGATGCCAAGCTGGTTACTGCACCCACTGAGCAGACAGATGCCGCCGTCAAAACCATGCTGGCCACGCCGCTGACCATGGACAACGCCGTGCGCATAGCACTTCTTAATAGCCCAGCGATTGGCACCAGCATGGCGCAACTGCGCATCAGTGAGGCAGATCGCGTGCAAGCCGCAACTTTGCCCAATCCGCATTTCTCATTTATGCGCGCCGTTGAAGGTGACAAGGTGATGCTTGAACGCGCCCTTGGCATCAACATCATGGGCATTATTTCAATGCCTTGGCGCAGCAAATGGCAAGGCCAACAATTGGAGCTTGCTAGGCTGCAAGCGGCGCAAGATGTGATCCGCCTCGCTGCTGATACACGCAAAGCTTGGATCAGCGCCGTGGCTGCGCAGCAAACCGCACAATATGCATCACAAGCAAAAATAGCGGCCGAGGCCGCGGGCGAGCTAGCGCGGCGTATGGCTCGTGTGGGCAATTGGAGCAAGCTCAATCAAGCCAAAGAGCAATCCATGCTCGCTGATGCAGCCACGATGCAAGCCAAAGCAGAAAATGCGGCATTCTCTGAGCGCGAAAAACTCATTCGCTTCATGGGCTTGTGGGGCGAGCAAACGCAATTTAAGTTACCGGATCGCTTACCTGATTTGCCGAAAGAGGTGCGCGATTCGCAAGGCATCGAAGCGCAGGCCTTGTCGCAGCGCTTAGATGTACGCGCTGCTGCAATGCAAGCTGACAACGTAGCCAAATCGCTCGGCTTCGTGCGCGCGGCTGGCTTCATCAATGCGCTTGATCTGAAGTTAATCCGCGAAAGAACCACAGACCAAACCACAGGCGACATTGAGCGCAAACGCGGCTGGGAGCTGGAGCTGCCGATTCCTTTGTTTGATTGGGGCGGCGCAGCCAATGCACGCTCGCATGCAACCTATATGCAATCTGTGGCGCAGGTACGCAAAAGCGCAATTACTGCCCGCAGCGAAGCCCGCGAAGCGTGGCACAGCTACCGCACCGCGCACGATATTGCCAAGCATTACCGCGACGAAATCGTACCGCTGCGCAAGTTCATCAACGATGAAAACCTGCTGCGCTACAACGGCATGCTCATTGGCGTGTTTGAGCTCTTCAGCGATACCCGCACCAACATTCTCACGGTGAGCGCCAGCATTGATGCGCTGCGCGACTTTTGGTTGATTGAAACCGATTTACAAACCGCCCTCACTGGCACTTCACCCGGCGGACTTGCCGGCCTGCAAGCCGGCGCTGCAGCAGGCGGCGGCGAAGCGAAAGGACACTAAAAATGGATCGCAGAAATTTCTTCAGCTCAAGCGCGCTGGGCGCAACTGCACTGGCTGCAACAGCCGCAAGCGTGAGCAAAGTAGCCATGGCCGCTTTGCCCGAGCCCGTGATGCAGGCCAAACCCGACACCATGCCGCCTCTCGTGCCACAAACTGGCCGCCCCTACAACCCCGTCGTCACCCTCAACGGCTGGACGCTTCCTTGGCGCATGAACAATGGCGTCAAAGAGTTTCACCTCGTGGCCGAGCCCGTGGTGCGCGAAATGTCGCCGGGCTTCAAGGTCAATATGTGGGGCTACAACGGGCAAAGCCCGGGCCCGACGATTGAAGTGGTTGAAGGTGATCGTGTGCGGCTTTTTGTCACCAACAAATTGCCTGAGCACACCACCATTCACTGGCATGGCCAGCGCCTGCCTAATGGCATGGATGGCGTAGGCGGTTTGAATCAAAAGCAAATCCCGGTGGGCAAAACTTTTGTGTATGAATTCATCGCACGTCGCCCCGGCACCTTCATGTATCACCCGCATGCCGATGAGATGACGCAAATGGCCATGGGCATGATGGGCTTTTGGGTCACGCATCCGAAAGAAAAGCATCCGCTGATTGATGAGGTCAACCGCGATTTTTGCTTCCTACTCAACTCCTACGATATCGACCCCGGCAGCATGACCCCAAAAATCATGACCATGCTGGACCAAAACATTTGGAGCTGGAACAGCCGCGTCTTCCCCGGCATTGATACACTCAATGTGAAATACAACGACAAGGTGCGCATTCGGATTGGTAACCTCACGATGACCAATCACCCGATTCACTTGCACGGCCATGAGTTTCTTGTGACTGGCACAGATGGCGGGCCCACACCCAAATCCACGCGCTGGTATGAAGTCACCACCGATGTGGCCGTGGGACAAATGCGTCAGATCGAGTTCCTTGCCGATGAAGAAGGCGATTGGGCTTTCCATTGCCACAAGAGCCACCACACAATGAATGCGATGGGCCACGATGTGCCCACGATGATTGGCGTGGATCACAAAGGCTTGGTGAAAAAAATCCAACAAGCCATCCCCGACTACATGGTGATGGGCGAGCGCGGCATGGCCGATATGGGCGAGATGGAGATGGAGCTGCCTGAGAATACGGCGCCGATGATGACGGGCACTGGCCCCTATGGCCCGGTCGAGATGGGCGGCATGTTCACCATGCTCAAGGTGCGCAAAGACCAAAAACCGGGAGATTACAAAGACCCCGGTTGGTATAAGCAGCCCCCCGGCACGCAAGCGTTTGAATGGACAGGCGCTTTGCCCGAGCCTGCAAGATTCTTGTCTGAGCAAAAAGCCAACAACGGCTTTGTACCCGGCTTGAAAAACACCCCTGAGGCCAAGCCGCTGACTGTGGATATTCGCAAGCCGATGGCGGGTATGAAGCATTGAAAGCCGCTATGAGCCTGTCTGTCCTCAGCAACTTAGATGCTCAGCCCAACGAGATGCGTTCAATCAAGAACTATCAACGTCTCGCACTTGCGTATGACAGTACTTGTACGCGGATCGAAAAACTGCGCCATCAGGCCATCGAGGCATTGGCTTTGCAATCTGGCGAAACTGTGCTGGATGTGGCTTGCGGCACAGGGCCTGCCTTGCCATTGCTCGCCAAGAAGGTCGGCAAAGCAGGCAAAGTGGTCGGTATTGAGCAATCGCCAGACATGGCGCAACTTGCGCAGAAACGCGTCGTGGCCACTGATGCAAGCGTCAAAGTTGTCGCCCATGGCATGGCAGATTGCGTTCATGTGTACGACGCAGATGCTGCGCTGCTCTGCTACACGCAAGATGTCTTGCAATCGCCCAAAGCAGTGGATCAATTGATCCAAGCCTGTAAACCCGGCGCGCGTATCGCTATCCTAGGAATGAAACGCCTGCCTTGGCTCTGGGGCTGGCCTGTCAACCTAATTAACATGTACCGCGCTAGGCATTACATGACGACTTATCACAATCTGGATCGCCCTTTCCGCTTGCTTGAGCAACGCGGGGCGCAATTCAGCATCATCCATACCGCGTTGTGGGGCAGCGCTTATATCGCAACGGGTCATTTACCGAGAACTCACGCCATTCATCATCAAGGCAACACACCATGAATACTATTAAATTAATAGCACTCTGCGCAGCATTTATACCGGCTATACCCGCTTTTTCACATGGAAATACCGATCACAACAAAAAATCTACGCCTGTGAAGAAAGAGCAAACAGACTGGGGCATCGCTGGCGATGCCAAAGATGTCAAACGCACCATTGAAGTCAAGATGATGGACAACATGCGTTTCTCGCCCGACAAAATTGAAGTCAAGCAAGGTGAAACCGTCAAGTTTGTCGTGGTCAACGCGGGTCAAGCCTTGCATGAATTCGTGATTGGCACGAAAAAGGAAAACGATGCGCACGCACTGCAGATGATCAAATTTCCCAACATGGAGCACGATGCGCCTTATATGGCGCACGTTAAACCCAAAGCCAAAGGCGAGATCGTTTGGACTTTCAACAAGCCGGGTGATTTCGATTTCGCTTGTCTGATTGCGGGTCATTACCAAGCCGGCATGACGGGCAAGATCAAAGTTATAGGAGCAAAAAGCGATGGTCACACAGTTCATAAACACTAACTCGCCGCGCTCGCGCAGGCGTATTTTGGGAGCAACGCTTGCGTTGTTCTCAGGGACTTCTCTGCTAGCGGCTTGCCAAGGCAAAGATGCTTCGCCGACTGCTCCAGGCGCAGGAATCAAGGCTGATCCACATGCAGGCCACAACATGTCTGCAACACCCACACCCACACCCACGCCCGCTTCCTCGCCAGCAGGCATGAGCACAGCAGCCTTCATCGAAGTCTGGAAAACGCCGACCTGCGGCTGCTGCAAGATGTGGATCGAGCATCTTGAAAAAGAAGGCTTCTCAGTCAAAGCTAACGATGTGCAACAAACCGCTCCGATGCGCACGAAGCTGCGCATTCCCGACGATATGGGCTCGTGTCACACTGGCCTCATCGCCGGCTTTGCCATCGAAGGCCATGTGCCCGCCAGTGAAATCAAACGTTTGCTGGCCGAACCCGAAAACTTAACTCAGCAAGTCATCGGCTTGTCTGTGCCAGGTATGCCGATTGGCTCTCCGGGGATGGAAATGGGCACGAAGCGTGACAAATTCGATGTCATGCTTGTCCTCAAAAGTGGCGCGCATCGCGTTTATCAGTCTTATTCTTCTCTCGCCTAAAAGGATCTCCATCGTGAAAAATTTAACCCTCATTGCCACCTTCACTCTTTCACTGCTTGCCGCGAGCAGCTTTGCTCAATCGACGGCACCTGCCGCTCAGACCGCCGCCCCGACGGCAGCGGCCGCTCCTACCGCTGTACCGATGGCCAAAGACATGGCTGATGCAGAAGTGCGAAAAGTCGACAAAGATGCCAAGAAAGTGACACTCAAGCATGGCCCCATCAAAAATCTGGACATGCCCGGTATGACGATGGTTTTCCAAGTGCGCGATGAAAAATTATTTGACAAGCTGGTATCTGGCGAGAAGATTAAATTCACCGCTGAGCAGCTTCAAGGTGCGTATGTCGTCACTAGCGTTGAAAAGGCAGAGGCGAAATGAGCAACGCTGTGAGACAGCTGAAGATTTTATGAGTTACTATCAATTTTATAGCACACTACGATTAATCTTAGCCGGCTGCACACTGTTATTTCTGCAAAACGTGGCGATGGCTCTTCCTGTTGGCTTCAAAGACAGCTGGATGACAATGGGCGAATTCAGCAAGGATTGGAAAGAATCCAATCTGATGTACAGCTTCAGCCACCGCGATGCGATTGGCATCGGCGGGAGCAACATTCGCTGGAATGCTTTGCAAGGCGCCCAACGCAGCTTGAAGCAAACCGATGTTCATTACAACCGCTTGCTCGCAAGATGGAACACGCCCGATTCGCAAACCAATATCTTTCTGCTGGGCGGGCTGGCGCATGCCAACGGCAATTTCTTTTCAGGCTCGCAACTCATCGTGCAACCCGGCCTGCAAATTGACCATGAGACGCGCCGTATTTATGCAGCGCTTAAATGGCACGGCTATTACGGAAAATCATTGGCTGCCACGCGCACGGCAGTTGCCGGCGGTTTTTCTTTTTATCCCACAGAATACGACGAATGGCAGCCTTGGTTTGTCGTTGAAGTGGACAAGTTGGGCTCTGACTTCAAAAGCACGGATGGGAATATAGAAGTCACACCTTATCTTCGCTTCATTCACAAAACGCTATTTGTTGAAGCGGGAGCGCCGCAAAAAAGAGGCAAAAGCCAAGGCCTCAAAGTTAATTTTCGCTATACGTTTTAGAATCCACACATCTCAGGAACCCATAATGCGAACAACAATTCATACTATTAAAACCATAGCGCTCTGCGCAGTATTTATACCGGCAACCGTGCTTTTTTCATCTGCAAACGCCGCAGAAGTGGCCAAAGTTACAGTCAATGGCATGGTCTGCGCGTTTTGCGCTCAAGGCATTGAAAAAACGATTTCTAAATTACCGCAGACGAAGGCGGTGTACGTTAACCTCGACAAGCGCATCGTCGCTGTTGAGCCCAAAGACGGGCAGATGCTCGACATGGCAAAGATCAAAGCAGGCATCGTCGATGCGGGTTACGATGTGGTGAAAACTGAAACTGTGCTCAACACCACAGTGGCTGCAATCAAAGCCGAACTGACCAGCAAAAAATGAGCAGCGCAGATGTGATTAGTAGCGCTGGCGATGGCACGCAACAGACGCGTAGCAGCTTGGCCACTTCGGTGCTGAGTCTGTTTGCCAGCAGCTCCACGCTGATTTGCTGCGCCCTGCCCGCGCTGCTTGTCGCTTTAGGCGCAGGCGCTGCGCTTTCAGGACTGGTAGGTGCCTTCCCGCAAATTGTCTGGCTCTCTGAGCACAAAATCGGCCTCTTCATCTTCGCCGGCCTGATGCTGTTTGCCAGCGGCATGTTGCAATGGATCAACCGAAATGCGCCATGCCCGATTGATCCTGTATTTCGCGATGCATGCCTGCGCACACGCAAGTTGTCACTGCGGGTGTACTGGGTGAGCGTAGCGATTTATTTGGTAGGCGGGTTCTTTGCTTTTGTGTTGCCTTTGATGGGATAAAAAAAAGGAATACCGAACGCAGAAGACGCAGAGGTTACGCAGAGGTTACGCAGAGGTTACGCAGAAAAAATACCAAAAAAGAAAAAACAGCTTCAATTAGATTTTGTATTTTCTCTTTTGCGTCTTCTGCGTAACTTTTGCGTCTTCTGCGTCCGGTATTTTTTCTCCTTCGTTCCACGCCTACCCTACACCACCAAAGGCAAGTTAAAGTAGCGCCATGACCAAGACCATCCGCTACACCCTGATTTCAATCCGCGATTTGCTCACTTCGTTTGGGCCGTTCATCGCGCTGGGCGTGCTGCTGCTGGGCGCGGCATATTGGTGGCTGAACCCGAATCCCCCAAAAACGGTGACGCTTGCCACTGGCCCGGCGCAAAGCGCTTATGACGAATTGGGTAAAAAATATGTGGCTTATCTCAAGACCAATGGCATCACGGTAAAAATCGTGCAGACCGAGGGCTCATCGGCTAACTTGAAGCTGTTGCGTGACGGTTTAGTCGATATCGGTTTTGTGCAAGGTGGCACCAATGAGCTGACGGAAGACGATCAAGACAATTTAGAAACCTTGGGTAGCCTTTTTATGGAGCCAATTTGGCTCTTTTATCGCGAGGAAGCAGCTGCAAAGCTGATTGCTCAGCCTATTGACAAAACAAAGCAGACCACGCCCAAAGTAACACCCACACTTAGCGCCATTACGCAACTTCCCGGCTGGCGGCTCAACGTCGGCACGGAGGGCTCGGGGGTGCCTCGACTCATGACGCGCTTGCTCGATAGCAATCGCATCGAGCTCAAAGACATCAAGCTGTCTATGTTGGATCAAACGCCTGCTGCCATGGCCTTGCTTAGCAACGAGATTGACGCGCTGGTCTTCGCCTCTGCGCCAGAATCACTGATGGTGCAAATGCTGCTCCAAACGCCGGGCATCAAACTGATGGATTTGCAGCAAAGCGAAGCGTATTCCCGCCGCTTCAATTTTCTCTCACCTGCCCTGCTGCCGCGCGGTGTGGTCGATCTCGCCATCGACAATCCCGCTCAAGATGTGCGCTTGGTTGGCCCCACGGCATCGCTCATCACACGCAACACCACGCATCCGGCACTGCTCCAACTCTTTACCAGCGCCGCACATCAAATCCACGGCGTACCCGGCTGGTTTGCCAAATCAAAACAATACCCCAATGCGCAGCGCGACGAACTGCCCATGGCGCAAGAGGCTGAGCGCTATTTGAAGAATGGCCCACCGCTCTTGCAGCGCTATCTGCCATTTTGGTTTGCCAATTTGATTGAACGCATGTGGGTGGCGCTGTCAGTGATCATTGTCGTGCTGCTGCCGCTTTCGCGTATATTGCCGCCGCTGTACACCTTTCGTGTGCGCTCCCGCATCTTCAAATGGTATGCGCAGCTTCGCAACATTGAAGACCGCGATTCACCCGATCCGCAGGTGCGCACGGGCTTGATTGATGAGATCAATGCGCTAGATGGGATGGTAGAGAAAATTAAAATCCCGCTCTCGCATGCCGATGAGCTGTATGCGCTGCGCAGCAATATTCACTTGGTGCGCAAAAAGCTGATGCGCTAATCCGACCGGCTCCCGGCGCTTACAAGCTCGGCGCTGGCTCGTCACTTGCACTTCGTAGTGCGGCTGATCCTGTGCTGCTTTGGACAGCATCCTGCAATTGAATGATGTCCGCTAAAAGGCTTTGCGCTTGCTGCGCAGAGATATCAATACTTTGCAAACCCGCTTCGAGCAAGGGCATCAGCTGCGTGACCAGTGCTGTATGTTCGGTTTTGCGCGACGCAGCGCGGCTCGCAGAAACACTCCACAAAAGCGCAGCAACAGCTTGCGTATACCGCTCATGATCCGTCGATTGCTGATCGAGCAACTGCGCACGAGCGAGCACGAGAGCCCAAGGCCCCATGAGGAATTGCTTGATCACTGGAGGCGCATCACTGGCATCTTTGCGGCCCACCAGACCAAAGCCTAAGCGACCTGCCAACTGCCGCGCCGCTTGCATTTGCTCCTGCTGCTGCGCAGCCTGTGCCTGTTTTTTCGCCTCTTTGGTATCTTGCTGCTGCCAATAGGTAATCAGCTTGGCGTTAGCTTTTTCAAAAACACGTGCATTCACAAACTGCATTTGTGCAATCGCGCCAATGAGCTTATCTACCGGTGTCATGAAGTCAGAAAAGCCTTCGGCAACTTCACTGGAATAACGCAAACTGCGCTGGCAAATCACATCAAAAAACTGCCGAGCTGGATGCGTGTCATCCGAGAGCACTGGCTCATCTTCTTGAATCAGGATTCGAAGAGATGGCTTCAAATTCTCAAGCGCTTCTCGCAGCGGCACAGGCACGCGCTGTAAGCTGGGCGATGTTGTGTTTTGATAGGTTTTAATCAGTTCATCAATCTGAGTCTCGATCGTTTGAAATGAGCTGACTTTGGCCACGCACGATGGTGATGAGGGCTCTGGCAGCTTCGATTGGCCATCTATGCCAGCATCTAGATCCGGCATAGGCAATCCGCGCTCATGAATGAGAGCCATCAGATTTTCAGCTTCATCCAAATCATGCAAAAGCGCTTGCATCGAATCGCCGCTTAAAGCGCGTGCCAGATCACCTTTTTGCACGACAGCCAGACCTAGATGTTGACGCAGCTGCAGCACCGTCTGGCGTGCCTGCTGGGCAATCGCTTGGGTCTGCATATCCACCGGAGCTACCGTATCCACACTACCCACAGCTTCACCAGATGTAGCGGGCGCTGCGGAACCATCCGCCATGCCGTACGCCTGGGCTGCGTACTCACTAAAATTTTCAGCTGAAGCAATTGGGCTTGGCTCACGTTGGCTCGGATCGCGCAAAACAGCCTGCAATTGCAAATACACCCAAGCCAGCTGTGAGCTCAGTGCTGCGAGCAAATGATCTGCCCAAATCTGCTTTATAACTTGCGGCACGTCACTTCGGGCAATCAACTCCAGCAGCGCTTGCACATAGGATGAAGGAGAAAGTGGATTCGTAGGGCATCCGCTCGCTTGTACAGCAGCATCCAGCGCGGCAGTCTCCGCCTCGCAAATCCGGAAATCGATACTGGGCAAAACAGTGATCAACTTACTGGGCGCCGGATGGGCCATGGCCACGCGAAGCAACGCAGCAAATTGCCGAAGCCAGCGAGATCTATGCTCTTCCATGGCCGCAGCAGCTTCTTCGAGCAACTGAGCTTGGCTGGTGCCTTCTAAGCTCACTGTTTTGCGATCCATGCTCTGCAATGCCCGGCTGAGCAAATTCGTCATCACTTGCGGGGCGAGCTCAAGGCTCCAAGCCAAAGCTTGGCGCAAGTTGTTGGGTAATTGGCAAGCCACACTGCTTGGCCGCGCAGCAGATATCTGATCATGCTGCGAAATCAGCGCATCAAAATCTTCGGTGGAGAGTGTGGGAGGATGGATGTCCATTCAGTCAACATTATTGCTTCATTCTGTGCTTTTGCCTTGGGCTTCTTTCAGACGCATGCTTAAAGGAGATGAGCTTTCACGCGAGCGTTGTTTGTAGGCAGCACTATGCATCAAAATATCGCTACACTGTAACTATGCGCAGCCTTTTGCAACTCTCGCTCGACCTATTTACCGAAGTAGCTTTGCCTTCAAAGACAAGCGTGAAACAAGTTGTCACTCATCATGAGATGCTCCAAGATGCTCCAGTTTTTATAGCGTCACCTCCAGCAGAGCACCTTGCACATGTTTTGCGCCCCACCCATTTCGCCCACCCGCGTGCCAACCGCGAAGCCCGCCTACTAGCTCAAGCGGGAAAGCGCATTGGCAAAAACAGTAGTTATAGCGGCGGCGAATGCATCGTGGCTTATGAGCTGCGGCGCGTTAAGCGCAAGACCATTGGTTTCATTGTGGGGGCAGACGGCTTGGTCGTGAGCGCGCCGCGCTGGGTGCCGCTGTATGAGGTTGACAAAGCCTTGCAAGAAAAATCCGCTTGGATTGTTAACAAACTCGCTGAGGCGCAAGAACGCGTGCAACGCCAAGAGCAAGCTCAAATTCAGTGGAAAGAAGGCGCGGTCATTCCGTTTTTAGGCGAAAGCGCGACCATCGTGATCGATCCGCGCCAATCCTCTGGCGGCGCAAGTGCTGCGCAAGGCATGGCGCAGCTCCACACCGATGCCATGGCACCACTTGGCACGCCGCGCCTTACATTGCATGTTGGCCTGCCACACGATGCAGCGCCCGAGCGCATACGCGATTGCGTGCAAGCTTGGCTGATGCGCCAAGCCAAGCGAATTTTTGAAGAGCGCCTTGAATTTTTCGCCCCGCAATTGGGTGTGCGCTGGACGAAACTCTCTCTCTCCAATGCCAGCAGTCGCTGGGGCAGCGCCGGCAGCAATGGCGCGATCCGCCTCAATTGGCGGCTCATCCATTTCCGCCAAAACGTGATCGATTACGTTGTCGTCCACGAGCTAGCCCACTTGCGCGTCATGGATCACAGCCCAAGATTTTGGAGCACCGTCGAATCCGTCATGCCCGATTACGCGCAGCGCAAGGGCATGCTCAAGGATGAGGCCATTCCCAAATGGTAGGCATGCCGGTAAAATCTATACACTATTAAATCAATAGCATACTACTCAATCAATATGCCGGCTACATGCCTTTTTTCTTAAAATTTAGCTTTAAAATAGTTATCTTGCACTGAATTGAGATCCCCATGCTTTCCTTCGCCACACGCCTTGCCAAAGTCGAAACTTCTGCCATCCGCGAAATTTTCAAGTTGCTGGGCAAGCCCGGCATCATCAGCTTGGCGGGCGGCTTTCCTGATGCGAATTTATTTGATGTTGAAGGCATCCGCGAAGCGAGCGTGAAAGCACTGGCAGACAACCCCGGTGCGATTTTGCAATATGGTGCAACGGAGGGCTACGACCCATTGCGTGAGCAAATCGCCCACTACATGGCATGTAAAGGCGCAACCGTTGATCCCACAGGCTTAATCACCACCACCGGTAGTCAACAAGCGCTTGATCTCATCGGTAAGACCATGATATCCCCCGGTGATAAAGTGATCGTAGAAGCGCCCACTTTTCTCGCCACAATTCAGTGCTTTCGGCTCTATGGCGCGGATTTGGTGGGTGCGCCGATTGATGCGCATGGCGTGAAGGTAGAGAGCCTAGAAAAGCTCATCATCGAACACAAGCCAAAATTGATTTACCTGATTCCTAATTTTGGAAACCCTAGCGGCGCGATGCTGAGCTTGGAGCGCAGGAAGCGCGTGTTGGAATTGGCTGTTCAGCACAAAGTGCTGGTGATTGAAGACGATCCGTATGGCGAGCTGTATTTCAATGCGCCACCGCCACCTTCGATGCTGGCGCTTTCCGAAGGCATCCCCGGCAGCCGCGATTGGCTGGCCTATTGCGGCAGTTTGAGCAAAGTGATGTCGCCCGGCCTGCGTGTGGGCTGGCTGATTGCACATCCTTCACTGCTACAAAATGCTGTGATGTGCAAGCAATTCTCCGATGCCCACACCAGCAATCTCGCTCAAGCCACAGCCTATGAATATCTCAAAATGAACCGCATGGCCGGGGTGCTTGCCAAAGTGCGCCCCGCATACGCTGAGCGCGCGCAAGCCCTTTGTACAAATCTTAAAAAAGTCCTCGGAGATGGCATTGAATTTTCCGCCCCGCAAGGTGGCATGTTCGTTTGGGCACGCCTGACCGCTCCCGGTGCAGATGCGCGCGAATTTGCAAAGCAAGCGATTGAGCGCGGCGTAGCGTTCATCCCCGGCACACCGTTTTATGCCGTCAATCCCGATCACGCCACTTTGCGCTTTAGCTTCGCCACATCAAGCGTCGAAAAAATCGAAGAAGGCGTGGCGCGGCTTAAATCCTGATTCCCAGCTTCAACCCCAAGGCTTCACAAACTTCTATTTTTCTGTCAATATCATCTCCGTGCATTTAGATATCCACCCGCCCACACCGTTGGAGTATTTCGCCACTTTGGTGGCTGATGACGATGCTTTCCCGCTATTGGAAGCAGCAGCCAGCCTTGCGCAAGACGAATACCCCGAGCTTGATGTGCAGCAAGTGCTCGGCGATGTGGATCAGCTTGTCGCGCGCCTCAAGCGCCGTATCCCCAAAGATGCCGCCTCACTGCAAAAGCTTCGCTTGATGCAGCAGTTTTTCTACCGAGACATGAGCTTCGCCGGCAACGCCAACAATTATTACGAAGCCGATAATTCTTACCTCAATGCCGTCTTGCGCACGAGGCGCGGCATCCCTATCAGCATGGCCGTGATCTGGCTGGAAATTGCGCAAGCCGTGGGCCTGAATGCGCGTGGCGTGAGCTTCCCCGGCCATTTCATGCTCAAAGTCACGTTGCCACGCGGCCAAGTGGTGATTGATCCACTCTCGGGCAGCAGCCTCTCCCGCGAAGAGCTCTCCGAGCGCCTTGAGCCCTACAAACGCCGCAGCGGGCTGGTCGATGATTTCGATGTTCCGCTGGGCCTTTATTTGCAATCAGCCAAACCGCGAGACATCCTTGCTCGCATGCTACGCAATCTCAAAGAAATCCACAAAACTCAAGAAGACTGGCCACGCTTCATCGCAGTACAAAACCGCCTGATCACGTTGCTCCCAGATGCTTGGAGCGAATACCGCGATCGTGGCTTGGCATTGGCTGAAATGGAAGAAAAAATCGGCAACAACAACGCCGCTATTCCCGATCTCGAGCTGTATCTCTCCAAAGCAGAAGATGCCCTAGATATTGATGCCATCGCAGAGCTGGTAGCAGGCTTGCGGCAAACTTAAGCCATAAATTCGCGCAGCAAGCGATGGATGAGCGCTGGCTGCTCGTGAATGATCCAATGCGTAGCATCTTCGATACGATGGATTTGTAGATCAGGAATGTAGGCTTCAAGCCCATCAATCAAGCGCGGCGGCAGTGCAATATCTTGCATACCCCAGATCACTTGTGTGGGAATGTTCACATGAAGCGCCTCAAAAGGAATCTCTATGCCGTGAATCGCACTCTTGTCATCCAGTGGTGGCTTGAGTGGCGAGGCGCGGTAGTAGTTGCATCCACCTGTCAGCCCTTGGCGCCACACATCTCGGTACTGAGCTTTCGTAGCGTCATCTAGCCAAGCATATATTCCGTCCACCGCTCCTAGGCGGCTGAAAAACTCAAACAAACGGCGGAAATCATCCTCAGCCAGTAATGCCTCAGCATCTGGACGGCACAAAAAATTCATATAACTGCTGGCCGCTTGTTGATGCGCATCGCCCTTCAAATCACGCAGGAATGTGCCCGGATGGGGCGAGTTGATGATGCAAAGTTTGCGCATAAGTTGTGGCATCTGATTAGCCAAATTCCAAGCCACAGCGCCGCCCCAGTCATGCGCCACGAGCGCGGCCAACGCGGCATTTGGCGATTCAATGGCAATCAGCGCCGCAATGTCTTGTACCAAGTGCTTAGCGCGGTATTGCGCCGCATCTGTGGGTGATGAGGATGCCTCAAAGCCGCGCAAATTCGGTGCGATGCAGCGGTAGCCCTGCACTGCAAAATATTCAAGCGTGGCATCCCACACGAAAGCGGCTTCAGGAAAGCCATGCAGAAAAACGATGACGGGTTGACCTGCATCGCCAGTTGCCCGACAAGACAGCGAGATGCCGTGCGGCAAATCCCTTTTATATGTGGTGACCATCTTTAAGCTCCTAATTTTTTCAGCACCGTCATCGCGCCAATCATCACCGGCTGATGCAGCATGTACCAAGTCAAACTCCAAGTACCCAACCACGCTAACCAACGCACAGATGGCATGATGCCACCCGTCAATACCATGGCGCGATTGGCCAGCAGCCACTGCGCCGCCGCCATGCCCCACCACATGATTCCCAGCCAGGGGAAGATCGGTACGTAATCCTCAGTCACAGGCAACTCAGAAATCCAGCCCAAGATACTGAAGCTCTTTTCATTCAGAAATTGTAGGGTAGCCGCCGTAGATATTGCGTCAGCTGCTATGAATTTAGAAGCAATCGCGAGTCCACCGAGCGGCCAAAGCCACACGCCCCAGTGTGCCGTGAGCCGCACAATGATCAGCATCACGGCGATAGCATGCAACACGCCGAAATAAATAAACGATTGCGGATACATCACATAAGAGCTGATCGACACCAGCAGCGCACACGCCGCCACCTGCGCCCAGCGCCGCCAAAAGCGCAGCCCCCAAACGCTAACACCTTGTCCCTGATGCAGCGCTACGGCCTGCCCCGCGCCTGCGCAGAGTAAAAACAAACTCACAATCGCGCTGCGCTGCCACGTCCACAGCGGGTCTTGGTAAAAATCTTGCTTGATCCAGCCGAAATGATTCAGGTCAAAACAAAAGTGATACAACGTCATCCAGACGATGGCGATACCGCGCAGCGCGTCTAACCGATCAAAGCGCATGGAAGTGCTCATGCGCTTGTGACTAGTGCGATTTTCCACGCAATTTCTGCACACCCATCCACAGCGCCACGCAAATCGCGCCCACGGCCACGCCCACCAATCCCTCCAACACAAAGCTCCACACGCCTGCCAGTGCGCCCGTGCCAACGATGCCTTTGATGACATGTTCGATGACTGGAATGCCATGCGCGATGATGCTGCCGCCCACGGTAAACATCGCAATCGTGCCCGCCACAGAGAGAAATCTCATCAGCTTGGGCGCAAACGCCACCAAGCCGCGCCCGAACGCACGTGCACCACTGCTTGCCGACTTCATCAGTGCTAGGCCCGCATCATCCATCTTCACGATACCGGCCACCAAACCATACACGCCCACCGTCATGATGATCGAAATCGCCACCAGCACCGTCACTTGCCGCGCAAATGCCGCCGTTGCGACCGTGCCCAACGTGATCACAATAATCTCCGCCGACAAGATGAAATCCGTACGAATCGCACCTTTAATTTTGTCTTTCTCAAAAGCCACCCTATCCACTTCGGGATTCTGCACAGCCTGAGTGATCTGCGCACGATGCGCCTCGTCTTCCTTTTTATGGAAGAACTTATGCACCACTTTTTCAAAGCCCTCGAAGCATAAAAACGCACCGCCAAACATCAAGAGCGGCAAAATCGCTTGAGGCAGCAGCGCACTGATCGCCAGCGCTGCCGGCACAAGAATAGCTTTGTTAATCGCCGAGCCTTTAGCCACCGCCCACACCACCGGCAGCTCGCGGTTCGCCGACACACCCGCCACCTGCTCCGCATTCAGCGCCAAATCATCGCCCAGCACGCCAGCCGTTTTCTTAGCCGCCACTTTGGTCATCACAGCCACGTCGTCAAGCAGCGTGGCGATATCGTCGAGGAGAGCGAGGAGACTGGTGGCCATAGTAGTTCTCTACTTAAAAAAGTAATTCGTCACACGCAATATAAGCGCAGACCAGTACATCGACCCGCCTTCAGTAACATTACGTTACGTTGACAGGCTGGAGATTTTGTTAAAAAATGATTCACAAAAGGAAAAGCCGCTGTTGTTACACAGCGGCTCTTCGGATACGAACAGATCCTTTCTTGCGATCAGATCAATTCTTATTGCAGCAACGGCTCTGACCCCGGATTGTCACAAGTTTGTAAGTTTAAGGGAATTTTCAATGGAACACAACGCAGTCGCCAAAATTTATCGCCAAGAAAGTCTCGGTGCTTTGACTTTTGGCTTTGATATTGGTATGGCATCGGTTGGCTGGGCTGTGTTGAACGAAACCCGCATCGTCGCTCTCGGCGTGCGGGCTTTTGACAAAGCTGAAACCGCCAAAGAAGGTGAGTCGCTTAATTTAGCGCGCAGATCAGCCAGACTCATGCGCCGCCGGTTGCGCAGGCGTGCGTGGCGCTTAACAAAACTGGGGCGTTTGCTCAAAAAACAAGAAATTATTGCTGACGCGGAGTATTTTCAAAAGCAGCCCAACCACACAGACTCCGCTTGGGAATTGCGTAAGCAAGCTTTAGATAGGTTGCTAAGCGCTGAAGAATGGGCGCGAGTGATGTATCACCTTTGCGAGCATCGTGGCTTTCATTGGGTGAGCCGCGCAGAAGAAAAAGCTGCTGAGGGCGATGCCAAGGGCGAAGGCGGCAAAGTCAAACAAGGCTTGGCTGGCACGAAGAAGCTCATGGAGGAAAAAGGCTACCGTACTGCGGCTGAAATGGTATTGGCTGAATTTCCGAATGCGCAACGCAACAAGCATGGTGAATACAACAAGGCTCTTTCCCGGGTTTTACTGGCTGATGAGTTTAGGCAGCTGTTCGAGGCGCAGAGAAAGCATCACAATGCACTCGCCACCGAAGCCCTGCAAAGCCTCGTGTTAGGAAACGGAGACCGCAAAACCGGATTATTTTGGGCGCAAAAACCTGCACTCGCTGGAAAAGATCTGCTCAAAATGCTTGGGCACTGCACATTTGAAAAAACTGAGCATCGTGCCCCAAAAGCCAGCTTCACAGCAGAGCGCCATGTTTGGCTCACGCGGCTCAACAATGTGCGCATCACAGTAGATGGAAAAACACGCGCACTGAGCGACGCAGAACACAAAATTTGCTTATTGCTACCTTACCAAAGTGGTGAAAAGTTCATCTACAAAAATCTTCGCACAGCGTTAGTCAAAGCTGGATTAACAAGCAACTTTAAATTCACAGGATTTTCATATCCCAGCGAACAGCAAATCAGCGACAACAAAGCAAAAAATCCTGAAGAACAAGTCATGGTCAAACTCAGCGCATGGCATGAGCTGAGGCTGACCATGAACAAAGCTGAGCTAGAAGATGCTTGGCAAAACATGTCAGTACAGGCGCTGGATGGTGAGCCAGAATTATTGGATCAAATCGCTTGGATACTCAGTGTTTATAAAGAAGACGATGAAGTTTCTGTAGAGCTTTCAAAGCTGAATCTTCCGGGAGGAGCAAAAACAGTTGATGCACTTCTCGATATCCGCTTTGATAAATTTCATGCACTGTCACTAAAAGCATTGCGAAAAATCGTACCGCACATGCA
This sequence comes from Comamonadaceae bacterium, assembly GCA_043777675.1. GTDB lineage: Bacteria > Pseudomonadota > Gammaproteobacteria > Burkholderiales > Burkholderiaceae_C > JANMDU01. Next base: position 31,356 of record JAYWHR010000054.1, read on the forward strand.
GAGCGGTTTGCGCTATGACGAAGCGTGCTTCGAAGCGGGCTATTACCATAGCCAATTACACAAAGCAGGCAAAGGAGAACACGAAACTCTGCCATCACTGTATTCAGGCCGAGACAAAGATGGCCGCATGGTCTTCAACCCAGACTTGGATGTGCCGCGCAACCCTGTTGTACTACGCGCCATTCACCAAGCTCGCAAGGTGCTCAATGCGCTCGTTAAAACCTACGGCTCGCCTACGCGGGTACATATTGAGCTGGCGCGGGATCTATCACGCCCGTTTGATGAGCGGCGTGAGATAAAAAATGAGTAAATTGAATTCAGAGACCGCAATGAAAAAGACAAAAGTGAATTTGCGAGCCACTTCGGTATCAGCGGAAATCCGCGCGGAGGCGATTTTGAAAAATGGCGCTTGTACAAAGAACAGCAAGGCAAATGCGCTTACTCGATAGAAGCTATTGATCTCCATCGGCTGTTAGAGAAAGGTTATGTTGAAGTCGATCATGCATTGCCATACTCTCGCAGCTTTGATGACAGTAAAAACAATAAAGTCCTCGTGTTCACAAAGGAGAATCGCGACAAAGGAAATCGAACTCCCTATGAATTCCTTGACGGAGCGAATGAAAGTCAGCGCTGGCGGGATTTCGTTGGCTTTGTAGAGCAAAACAAAGCTTGGCGGCAAGCCAAGCGCAGTCGCCTTCTGCGCAAAGATTTCGGCAAAGATGAAGCAGAAGGCTTCCGAGACCGCAACCTCAACGACACGCGCTACATCGCCAAATTCTTTAGAAACTACGTTGAGCAATATCTGCAACTCGCTGAAGGCAGCGAAAGCCAGCGCTGCGTGGTGCTCAGCGGCCAGCTCACGGCCTTTTTACGCGCACGCTGGGGTTTGATCAAAGTGCGCGATGAAAGCGACCGGCATCATGCGCTCGATGCCGTGGTGATTGCCGCTTGCAGCCACGGTATGGTCAAGCGCCTGTCTGATTACTCGCGCCGCAAAGAAATCAGCCAAGTACGCGAAGGCTTCGTGGACATGGAAACGGGCGAGATTGTGAACCCAGCGGCATTCGCCCAGCTTGAAGCCCACTTTCCAACGCCGTGGGCAGACTTTCGCAAAGAAGTGGAGTGGCGACTCAAGATTGATGATGTAGCCGTCTTACGATCTGAGTTACAGCGTCTGGGTACTTACCCCACTGAAGCCCTAGATTCTGTCAAACCGCTTTTCGTGTCGCGTGCGCCGCAGCGCCGTAATGGCGGAGCTGCGCATAAAGAAACCATCTATGGCCAAACTGAGCGACTCAAAATTCAAGGCGGCGTAACTCAGAAGGTGCGGCTGGAGAATTTGAGCCTCAAAGATATCGACAAACTTGTCGAACCACACCGCAATGAAAAGTTATATACAGCCATTCGCACTTGGCTAGAAAGCCGAGATGCAAACGAAAAACGCGCCAAGGAAATCGAAGCTGGTGCAGGCAGAGGAAAGGAAAGAAGAGCTCTGACGATTGCTGAGAAGCATGAAATTGAAGACTTGCGAGCACTACCGCGTAAACCCACGAATGATGGAAAGCCAGGCCCGATTGTGCGCACTGTAACGCTTGAGATCGACAAGCTTTCTGGGATTCCGATTCGTGGGGGTGTGGCTAAAAACGACACTATGCTGCGGGTTGATGTTTTTACCAAAGTGGGCAAATTTCACTTGGTCCCCGTTTATGTTCATCACCGGGTAACTGGGCTACCAGATTTTGCAATTATTCAAGGTAAAGATGAGGCTGACTGGACACCAATCAACGAAAGCTTTGATTTTTGCTTTTCCCTGCATCCAAACGATCTAGTGCAAATTTGCCAGAAAGGAAAAAATCCAATCCTAGGTTATTACTCTAGCTGCCACCGTGCTATTGGAAGCTTAAATCTATGGACGCACGACAGGAATATTGCAATAGGTAAAGAGGGGTTGATTGAAAGTATCGGGGTAAAAACGGCACTTTCTGTCGAAAAATTCGACGTGGATGTCCTCGGCAACGTTTACCCCGCTAAACCCGAGACTCGCCATGGTCTGGCGTAGTGTCATCGTCAGCCAACCCGCCAAGCTCAAGCGCGAGCATTTCGCGCTGTTGGTGGAGCAAGAGCAGTCTGCCCGCGTGCCTTTTGAAGATATCGCGGTAATCGTGCTGAACAACCGCGAGATCACCCTCACCCACCCTGTTTTATCGGCCTGCGCTGAATATGGCATTGGCCTTTATGCCACGGGCGATAACCATCAGCCCAGCGGCATATTTCTGCCCTTCCAAAGCCACAGCCGCGCCACGCGCATGTTGCGCTTGCAGCTTGATTTAGACAAACCCACTGGCAAGCGCGCATGGGCAACGATTGTGCAAGCAAAGATCAACAATCAAATGATTTGCATGAAGACGCTCAATGCGGGCGATCATGAGCGGCTGGCCTCGATCTCGCGCCGCGTGCGTTCAGGCGACACTGGCAATATGGAAGCGCAGGCTGCGGCTTATTATTTTCCGCAAATCATGGGACGCAGTTTTCATCGCAGTCAAGACGTGTGGGCGAATGCGGCGCTGGATTATGGTTACGCGGTGATGCGCGGCGCGTGTGCGCGAGCGTTGGTTGCGCATGGCATGCTGCCTACGCTGGGGCTTTTTCACAGCAGTGAGCAAAACGCTTTCAATTTAGCTGATGATCTGATCGAGCCATATCGCGCCATCGTCGATTTACATGTGGCTACGAATCGCAAAACGGATGAATCGGTCGCGCTCAGCCCAGCAGACAAAGTGGCTCTGGTTGGTTTACTCAATGTCGATGTGGCCATGCCACGCGGTGTGATGAGCGTATTGGCATCGGTTGAGCAAGCTGCTGAATCACTGGCTCGCCTTTACGACGGCGGCAGCGAGCAAATACTTGAAATGCCACGGTTGATTGGTTTGAATCAACACCGCTACGAGATGTAGCAGCGCGGCCAGCCATGAGCCAGAACACGAGGCGATTCATGAGAATGATGGTCTTATTTGATCTGCCCACGGTGACCAAAACCGATAAACGCGCCTACACGTTGTTTCGCCGCTTTCTGCTCAACGATGGCTACGACATGATTCAGTTTTCAATTTACGGCCGCATTTTGAACGGCAGCGATGCCGAAGAAAAACATATGAAAAGACTTGTTGCTAATCTGCCATCCGAGGGCTCAATTCGCGTTTTAACGGTCACTGAAAAGCAATATGCGAGCATGAAATTGCTAGTTGGGCTGCCTCTTTTTCAGGAAAAAAAGGTCAACGCCAACCAAATTGCGCTGTTTTGAAAGTGTTTTTTTAAAACGAAATCCCACGCCAAGCTAAGCCTAGCGCGGGTTTCGAGCGGGTCGAGTGTAGCAATCCGGGGTGAGAGAGGGAGCTACAACGCCAAACTTTTCGTTAACTATTGCTTGAGCAGTGTAGCAATCCGGGGTGAGAGAGGGAGCTACAACCGTTCGTGCGCGCGGCGGTTGATCAAACCTAGTGTAGCAATCCGGGGTGAGAGAGGGAGCTACAACTGCGCCTGTAGTGGTCTAATAAAAACTGTAGTGGTCTAATAAAAACAGACAGCCCGATAGGTTGTTAAAACTGAAATGGCACAAACCGTGAGCAATCCGAAATCGAGAAGAGTGTTCGACA
>JAYWHR010000055.1:0-105622 GCA_043777675.1 Comamonadaceae bacterium
GCGGGCTTGGTGTCGGCCAGTTTACGCAGCAAATCAACGCCCTCTTTTTGGCGCTGCACCCGCTCTTTCAAAGCCAACGCGGGGTCAAAGCTGGACGTAGCCAGAGACTTTTCAATCGCGGCTATTTGCGCCACTTCTAGCTTGCCGTACACCATCTCGCTGCGGCCCACAGCAGATTTAAGGCGCTTGGCGTTGCGCTGCGCAGGGCTGCTGGTGATGTAGTCACTGCTAAATTCGTCGATGGTTTTCTTTTGCTTTTTTTGCAGCACCAGCAGCTGCTCGGGCGTTACGGTGGGGGCCCATTCCACCAGCGCGGGCATGGCGTTGTCGGCAATGGCGGTAACCATGCCGCGTGCTTCGTCGTACAAAGCGCAGGCTTGCGCGGGGGTGATGTTTTGCGGCATCAGGGCTTGGCTTTTTTGCAACCAAGTGGCCACTTTGGGTAACTCGTTGCTACGGTGCCAGGCAAACAGTGCGGCAATACCGTCACGCACCTTGGGCGTTTGCTGGTCGTTAAAGTCTACGTAGCCGTCCAGCCACCAGTAGGTTAAGTCTGGCGCTTGGTTGTAGGCAATTTTGATGGCGCTGCAACCTTGCAGTAACACAACTGCAAGCATAATAAACCACCAACGACGGGACACGCGTATGAATTTAGATATTGTCATCATGGCAGCGGGCAAAGGCACCCGCATGAAAAGTAAACTGCCTAAAGTGTTGCACAAACTCGCTGGACGCGCCTTGCTCGGGCACGTATTAACCACAGCAACGCAATTGCAGCCGCGCCGTGTGATCTTGATTACCGGCCACGGCGCTCCTGAAATCATAGCATTTAGCGCAGATTTCATGCCGGCTAACAATGGTTTCTCTATTAAAAATGTGCTCCAAGCGCCGCAGCTGGGTACAGGCCACGCCGTACAGCAAGCTGTGCCTGAGCTGGGCGATGACGGCATCACCCTCGTACTCTCAGGCGATGTACCGCTGACGCAGGCCGATACTTTGCAAGCATTGATCGCTCAGTGCGCGGGAACCAGCATGGCTTTGCTCACCATTGAGCCCACCGATCCGACAGGATATGGCCGCATTGTGCGTGAAGGTACTTCTGTGCGAGCCATCGTCGAGCAAAAAGATGCAAGCGACGAGCAAAAAAAGATCAGAGAAATCTACAGCGGCATCATGGCTGCACCGACTTCACAATTGAAGACATATCTCGCACTTTTAGACAACAACAATGCACAAAAAGAGTTTTATCTGACGGATGTGGTCAAGCATGCCGTAGCCGCTGGCACGCCAGTCAGTGCGCTCAAAATCACGGATGCAGCACAGGTGGCAGGCATCAACAGCCCAGCGCAATTGCAGGAGCTCGAGCGTGAATACCAAAAACGAGTGGCTTATCGCCTGATGGAGCAAGGCGTGCGCATCATGGATGCAGCGCGCTTTGATCTGCGCGGCGAGTTACATTGCGCGCAAGATGTGAGCATCGATGTGGGTTGTGTGTTTGAAGGCAGTGTGAGTCTTGCAGATGATGTGCGCATTGGGGCGCATTGTGTGATTGCCAATTGCACGATTGCAGCAGGCGCAGTGATTCATCCGTTCACGCACATTGATGGCGGCAAAGAGGGTGTCAGTGTTGGTGCGGGTGCACTGATCGGGCCTTTCGCGCGCTTGCGGCCGGGTGCCGTGTTGGCTGAAGACGTGCATATCGGCAATTTTGTGGAAGTGAAAAATTCCACGATGGCCAGGGGCGCTAAAGCTAACCACTTGGCTTACTTGGGCGATGCGACTGTGGGTGAGCGCGTCAATTATGGCGCGGGCTCAATTACGGCCAATTACGATGGGGCCAATAAATATCGCACGGTGATCGAAGCGGATGTGCATGTGGGTAGCAATTGCGTCCTGGTTGCACCCGTCACTCTCGGCGCTGGCGGCACGATTGGCGGTGGCTCGACGATCACCAAAGATACTGCAGCAGGAGCACTCAGCATCGCGCGTGGTAAGCAAGTGTCGATTGCGGATTGGAAGCGGCCTGTGAAGAAGAAGTGATTTTGTGAGTGGTTGGAAGATTTTTGTTTGGATCGAGCGGCTGCGATCTTGTGTTCTGCTGGTGATCCAAGAAAATCTTCCAACAAAAACGCTCGACTCTGGGCGGGCGGGCAACACCCAAAGTTTTGTCTATATTTTCATCGACATATTGTTAGGTGGCGCTTTGGTGCTTGAAAACCCATGGCGAGGTGGCTTATTTGGCAATGCGGGCGCAATCTGCTGTACAGCAGCTATGCGCCCGACCCAGAAATTTTCCTCAAGCTGGATCGTTAAGAATACAAGCCGAGACGCGATAATCAATGCAGCTTTATATAAAGGTGCACGCTATGCCTCATGAAACTCTCAAGCATCCTCTGCGCAGCCAGCAGTGGTTTGGCCGCCAAGACCGTGATGGCTTTGCCTATCGCAGCTGGGTCAAAGGCAAAGGCGTGCCACATGATCAGTTTGATGGCCGCCCGGTGATTGGCATTTGCAACACCTTCAGCGAGCTCACGCCCTGCAATTCGCATTTCCGCACGCTGGCTGAGCAAGTCAAAATTGGTGTGTATGAAGCGGGTGGTTTTCCGCTGGAGTTTCCGGTGATGAGCTTGGGCGAGACGCTCTTGCGCCCCACCGCCATGCTGTATCGCAATCTGGCCAGCATGGATGTGGAAGAAAGTATTCGCGGTAACCCGATTGATGGCGTGGTGTTGCTCATGGGCTGCGACAAAACGACGCCCTCGCTCATCATGGGTGCAGCCAGCGTGGATTTGCCCACGATTGGCGTGAGCGGTGGGCCGATGCTGAATGGCAAGTGGCGCGGCCAAGAGCTCGGCTCTGGCACAGGCGTGTGGAGCATGAGCGAACAGGTTCGTGCAGGGACGCTCAAGTTGGCAGACTTTTTAAAGGCAGAGAGCTGCATGCACAGGAGCCACGGCCATTGCATGACGATGGGCACAGCGAGTACCATGGCCAGCATGGTGGAAGCACTTGGGCTGGGGCTGCCGGGCAATGCGGCCTACCCGGCTGTGGATGGCCGGCGTAATGTGCTCGCGCGTAACGCGGGGCGGCGCATTGTGCAAATGGTGAAGGATGATTTCAAGCTCTCCCAGATTCTCACGCGCGAGGCTTTTGAAAATGCGATTCGCACACTCGCTGCGATTGGCGGATCAACCAATGCTGTGATTCACTTGCTGGCGATAGCTGGCCGCGTGGGCTTTGATTTGAAGCTAGAAGATTTTGACCGCTTGGCTTCCGAGCTGCCTTGCATTTTGAATCTGCAACCCAGTGGTGAGCATTTGATGGAAGATTTTTGCTACGCCGGCGGCTTACCTGTGGTGATGAAAGAAATGGCTTCAGTGCTGCACATGAACCACGTCACAGCCAGCGGGCAAACTGTGGCAGAGAACGTGAAAGACGCGGAGAACTACGATCCGCGCGTGATCAAAACTTTTGACAAGCCCTTTAAGGCCGCGGCAGGTATTGCGGTGCTCAAAGGCAATCTCGCGCCGCGCGGCGCAGTGATCAAACCCAGCGCGGCGACTCCCGCTTTGCTACAACATACCGGGCGCGCGGTCGTATTTGAAAACAGCGAAGATTTTCATGCCCGTATCGATGATGAAAATCTAGATGTTGATGAAAACTGTATTCTCGTTTTGAAGAATTGCGGCCCTAAAGGCTATCCCGGCATGGCCGAGGTGGGTAATATGCCATTGCCACCCAAAGTTCTTAGAAAAGGTATCACGGATATGGTGCGCATCTCGGATGCCCGCATGAGCGGCACAGCTTACGGAACTGTGGTGCTTCACACTGCGCCCGAGGCAGCAGCAGGAGGCCCGCTTGCCGTGGTGCAAAACGGCGACATGATTGAGCTCAATGTGAAAGAGCGGCGCATTCAGCTGCTGATCTCCGATGAGGAGTTGCAAGCGCGCCTAGCCCAATGGCAAGCGCCACCACCGGCTCTCTCATCGGGCTATTGGAAGCTCTATATCGATCATGTGAACCAAGCCGACGAAGGCTGTGATTTGGATTTCCTGCGCGGATGTCGCGGCTCATTTGTTCCCAAGGACAATCATTGACGTCCCAAAGGACAATCACTGACATATCGAAGGGCAACCGCTGAGTCAGCAAGATGCAGTACGACGTTGTTGCGATTGGCGAAGGCATGGTGGAGTTCAACCAAACCGTGCCCGGCGCGCGCAATTACTTGCAGGGTTTTGGTGGTGATACCAGCAATGCCGTGATGGCAGCAGCAAGAGCCGGTGCGCACTGCGGCTACGTGAGCGCGGTAGGCGATGATGTTTTTGGTCAGAATTTGATCGATTTATGGCGTCTAGCCGGCATAGATATTGCGTTAGTAGCTATTAAATCAGGAGCGCCTACAGGCTTGTATTTTGTAACGCATGGCAAGAGCGGCCATGAGTTTAGCTATCGCCGCAGTGCTTCAGCTGCCGCCACGATGCAGATCAACGACGCGCAACGCGAAGCCGTGGCCAGCACGCGCTGGCTGCATTACTCGGGCATCTCGCAAGCGATCTCAAGCAATGCAAGAGATCAATGTGCGGCCGCAGTGCGCGTTGCGAAAGAGGCGGGTGCGCAGATCAGTTTTGATGCCAATCTGCGACTGAAGCTCTGGTCATTAGAAGATGCCAAACGACACATGATTCCTGCGATTGCCGCTTGCGATTTGTTTTTGCCCAGCATGGATGATGTCGTTCAACTCAGTGGCCTCCATGATCCGCAAGCCATTGTGCGTTGGAGTCATGAGCTTGGTGCTAAGCAGGTGGTGCTCAAGATGGGTAGCGCAGGCGTGCTGGTAAGCGATGGATATGTGCAGCAGCAGATTGCTCCGATAGCGATGCAAGCGGTTGATGCCACGGGAGCAGGCGATTGTTTTGCTGGCAACATACTGGCGCGGCTCGCCCAAGGCGATGATCTCGTTCGCGCTGCGCGTTATGCCAATGCGGCCGCAGCTTTGTCTGTGCAAGGCTTTGGCGCTGTTGAGCCTCTGCCTTGGCCTGATGCTGTCTTTAAGCTACTCAAAATTTAGTAGTTCAATTGAATCGCTTGTCGTATATCCGCACAAAATAGCACTAAAGCATTCACCTTCAAAAATACGTGCATCGATAATTCTGCATGGCTATTTCTCCCACGCACCCTTTCATTGCTGTCGATTGGGGCATCTCAAGTTTTCGGGCTGCCCTGATCGCTCCCGATGGTGAAATTTTGGATGAATTATCCGAGCCGCGCGGCATTTTGAGCTTTAAACAAGGTGAATTTGCCCAATACCTCATAGCTACTTGCGCGAAGATGACCAAAGCCGGTGGTCAATCGTTCGTGCTCTCCGGCATGATTGGGAGCAAAGATGGGATGGCCGAAGTGCCCTACTGCGCTTGCCCGGCCACCGTGATGGATGTGGCGCGCGGCGTGCGTTGGGCGGTCAAAGATCGCGTAGCGATTGCACCGGGTGTGCGGTTTGAGAATGAAGATGTGATGCGCGGCGAAGAGATTCAAGTCTTCGGTGCGGCCGCTGTGCTCGGCCTGACGGACGCCACGATGATCTTGCCTGGCACACACAGCAAATGGGTCAATCTTGAGGGCGGCGCTATTCTTGGTTTCAACACCTTCATGACCGGTGAGCTTTACGCACTTTTGGCGCAGCATTCGATCCTTGCCAAAAGCTTGCCGCAGCAATCTTCGCGGTTTGAGCCGCAAGCTTTCCTCAAAGGCATTGATGTGGCCAGCGAAGGCGTCAATATTTTGAACACGGCTTTTAGCGTACGTGTGAAATCTTTGTTCAAAGAGCTCGCGCCCGAGCATGCTGCCAGTTATCTTTCTGGCTTGGTCATCGGCGAGGAGCTGGCAGCCATGCAAGTTCAGCCTGGCGTCGATTTAATTCTGGTGGGCAACCAGCAACTCACCGAGCGCTACCAGCTTGCTTTGGAGCATTTGGGAGCAAACGCGAAATCATTGGGCGCGCAAGCTGCTTGGGCGGGGCTGTATCAAATCTATCAAGCGCTCTCGAAAATTTAGAGCTGTATCATGCGATTCATCTGCGCCAGCCGCCAGATAGAACCCACTGCACAGTTGCAGACCCAAGCACCATGGCTAAATAGGTCAACATCTTTCCATCTCGCCCGGTGAGGATCAGGCCGGTCACGAGGATAAGAAGGCATACTATAAAATTAATAGCAGCTTGCGCAATGAATGCGCCGGCTACTGGCTTGTTTTGCTTCAAAAATCGACCTAAAAATGTCATCAGCAACGCAACAAACATTGCGGGTAGCATGAAGTTGATCACATGCAAAGCCACATCGATCAAGCCCATGCTTACGCCTTCAGATTCGCCAAAGCGGCCAGTAATTTGGCATGCACGCCACCAAAGCCGCCATTGCTCATGCAAACGATGTGATCGCCTGCTCGCGCTGCAGCTTGCACCTGAAGCACGAGTGTGTCCACATCGCCAGCCGTCAAAGCTCGCTCGCCCATCGGAAGCAATGCCTGCGCCGCATCCCAATCGAGCCCGGCCGTGTGGCAAAACGCGAGCGCCGCATTTTCCAAGCTCCAAGGCAATTGTGATTTCATGGTGCCCAGCTTCATCGTGTTGCTGCGCGGCTCAAAAACGGCGAGGATGCGTTGACCCTGGGTGGCGGTGTCAGCATCCAGTCGATCTCTCAGGCCATCCAGCGTGGTGCGGATGGCTGTGGGGTGATGCGCGAAATCGTCGTAGACGGTGACTCCACTGACCACGCCGCGCACTTCCATGCGTCGCTTCACGTTTTGGAATTCGCCCAGAGCTTTTGCAGCCTGTGCCGGGCTAACGCCCACATGATCTGCCGCTGCAATCGCTGCTAATGCATTCAGTTGGTTGTGCAGACCGCTCAGAGCCCACTGAACGCGAGCTTGGGGTTGTCCACGCTTGAGCACGGTGAAATCATGTGCTGCACCTTGCGCTGACCAATCAGATACTGCAGCGCCAAAACTGGCCTGTTCACTCCAGCAACCTTGATGCAGCACACGCGTTAAGCTTTCTTCCAAACCGTTAAACACCACGCGCCCGCTGGCTGGCACAGTGCGCACCAAGTGATGAAACTGCCGCTCAATCGCTGCGAGATCATCAAAAATATCGGCGTGGTCAAACTCTAAATTGTTCAGCAGTGCAGTGCGCGGGCGGTAATGCACAAACTTGCTGCGCTTATCAAAAAAAGCGGTGTCGTATTCGTCAGCTTCAATCACGAACGGAGCCCCCACGCTATGCGCTTGCGCAGCGCCGCTGCGCCCCAAGGGGGCTGCTCGTTTGCCTAGCTTGGCCGACACCCCAAAGTTGAGTGGTACGCCACCTACCAAAAAACCAGGCTCCAAACCCGCATGCTCAAGAATCCAAGCCAGCATGGAAGTTGTCGTTGTCTTCCCATGCGTGCCCGCCACTGCGAGCACATGCCGGCCTTGAAGCACATTTTCCGAAAGCCATTGCGGCCCGCTCGTATAGCGCGCCCCGCTCTCCAAAATCGCTTCCATCAACGCAAACTTGGGCGAACCATTGGCCAATCGAGCCCGGCTGACGACATTGCCCACCACATACACATCAGGCCTTTGTGCCATTTGATCCGCACCAAAGCCTTCGATCAACTCGATGCCAAGCGCGCGAAGCTGATCGCTCATCGGCGGATACACGCCCGCATCACATCCCGTGACCCGATGCCCCGCTTCTCGCGCGAGAGCCGCCAAGCCACCCATGAAAGTACCGCAGATGCCGAGAATATGAATATGCATGGTATGGATTCTAAGCGAGGTCAACTATGATATTCATAGCATAGCGCGCAGGCTCTACGCCGGCAAGGTCATGCTTTTGTCTATAGAACTCTATTGAGAGTCAATCGGCGAAAAAAAGCCCGCTGCCTTTGCAAGCGAGCGGGCTAACATCCAAAGGAGACTCTCTTCTAACCTGGATGGCAGGTGTGATGCGAACATCACACCTTGCAGTTCAAATTCAATACTGGATTAGCGGTTGTAGGCCGTCTCGCCGTGGCTGGAAATGTCGAGGCCTTCGCGTTCTTCTTCTTCAGAGACGCGCAGGCCGATCACGAGATCCACAAGCTTGAAGGCAATGAAGGCAACGACCGCTGACCAGACGATGGTAATCAGCACGCCTTGCAACTGAATCCACACTTGGCCGCCGATGCTGTACCCTTCGCCGACTTTGTTGGTCACGTAGTCATACACGCCTGTGCCGCCCAGCGATGGCGCTGCAAACACGCCGGTGAGCAAAGCGCCCACAATGCCGCCCACGCCGTGCACGCCAAACACATCGAGCGAATCATCTGCGCCGAGCATGCGCTTGAGGCCATTGACGCCCCACAGGCAAGCAAAACCAGAGATCAAGCCAATGATGATCGCGCCCATCGGGCCCACAAAACCGCAAGCTGGGGTAATGGCCACGAGGCCAGCTACTGCACCAGAAGCAGCACCGAGCATGGATGCTTTGCCTTTGGCTAACGCTTCGCCGGTAATCCAAGCTAGAGCAGCAGCAGCAGTAGCCAGCAAGGTGTTGATGAAGGCTAAAGCAGTCAGGCCGTTGGCTTCGAGGTTGGAGCCAGCATTGAAGCCAAACCAGCCGAACCAGAGCATCGCTGCGCCAACCATCGTCAGAGTCAAGCTATGCGGTGTCATGGATTCTTTACCATAGCCAATACGCTTGCCGATCACATAAGCACCAACCAAGCCAGCAACAGCGGCGTTGATATGAACTACAGTGCCGCCTGCGAAATCAAGTGCGCCTTTGGTCCACAAGATACCGGCAGCCGCTTGTACTTTTTCAAGTGAAGCAGCATCGGTGATCGCATCTGGGCCAGCCCAATACCACACCATGTGAGCGATGGGGATATAAGCGAAGGTGAACCACAACACACTGAAAGCCAACACGGCAGAGAATTTGATTCGCTCAGCAAATGCACCCACGATCAGAGCGCAAGTAATCGCCGCAAAAGTCGCTTGGAAAGCTACAAACGAGAGTTCTGGAATCACGACGCCCTTTGAAAAGGTCGCGGCCACAGAATCAGGTGTGATGCCTTTCAAGAAGAGCTTGTCAAAGCCGCCAAAGAATTTGCCGTCACCGCCAAACGTCAGTGTGTAGCCGTAAATTGCCCAGAGCAAATAAATGAGCGCGCTGACGACGAAGACTTGCATCAACACCGAAAGCATATTTTTGCTGCGCACTAAGCCGCCATAGAACAGCGCAAGGCCGGGAATCGTCATGAAAATCACGAGCGCAGTCGCAATCGTCATCCAAGCGGTATCGCCTTTATTGGGCACGGGTGCAGGAGCAGCAGCTGGCGTCGCAGCCGGCGCTGCCGTAGCAGCGGCCGGAGTGGCAGCAGCTGCAGGCTTGGCTTCAGAAGCAGCTGCTGCTGCAGCAGCAGCAGAGGCTGGCGCTGCCGTGGTGGCGGTTTGAGCGACAGCAAAGCCGGTGCCCATAACCAGCGTCCAGCCGAGGGCGAGAGAGGTGAGGAGTTTTTTCATAGGATCACTCTTTGAGGGGATTACAGGGCTTCTTTGCCGGTCTCGCCGGTACGGATACGGATGACCTGCTCAAGGTCGTACACAAAAATCTTGCCATCGCCGATCTTGCCGGTGCGGGCTGCGCCTTCGATGGCTTCGATCACGCGCTCAACCAAATCATCAGCCACAGCGGCTTCCAATTTGACTTTCGGCAGAAAATCAACCACATACTCCGCTCCTCGATAAAGCTCGGTATGTCCCTTTTGCCGACCAAAGCCTTTGACTTCAGTCACGGTAATGCCCTGCACGCCCATCCCAGAGAGCGCTTCACGCACTTCATCCAGCTTGAACGGTTTGATAATGGCGGTGACAAGTTTCATGTGTTTTCCTTGTAATGACTGCTTGTGGATCAGAAGCTATATTTAGCGCCAAGCACTACGGTACCGTTACCGATATATTTGCCATTGGCGTCTGTATAAAACGCTTTTTTAGCATTCGTACCGATTGCTGCGGCCGTCAAAGTCAGGCCATTTCCCATGTCTTTTGCAATTGTCAGCGAGTAATCCGTGTAGTTGAAGTCTTTGTTGTTCTTCACTTTCTGCACGCCAACGTGGGGGGTCAGGGTAAAGCCATTGCCCAAATCAACAGCAGCGCTCACATCAAAGTAATCGCTACCGGAACTCTTCAAAAAGCCTAAGAATGTGCCTGTGCTGCGGCTGTACTTGGCTGTGAACATTTTGTAGGTTAACGCACCGTAGATCTCAGTGGTATCGGCGTTTGTCACAAGGCCAGCTCCGGGTGTGCCTGCAGCGCCAGAGTTGTTACCCGGATACAGGTAGCCAATGACACCCACATCAAAACCAAAGTCAGTTGCAATCTCACCTTTGTAGCCGCCGTACAGATCAACCTCCAGATTGCCTTTGGTCGCGCCGTTGAAATCTTTGATCCATTTCACATTGGAACCCCATGCGCCGAGATAGAAGCCGTTTTTATGCGCGAAATCCAAACCGCCTTGCAGGGCTGGTTTTTTCGATGTCTGTGTAATGCCGCGGAAACGATAGTCTGTCACAGCCCCCACGTTAAAACTCAGCGTGTAGTCTGGCTCAGGTGCTTTTGCTTGGGCAAATGCGCTTGCAGCAGCAAATGCAAGGACGGCAGCGATGGAGATTTTTGAGAGTTTCATGTTTTTCCTTTGGAGTATCAATAAAAATGAATTTGATGCATCAACATTGCATAGATCGTGCCAATCGATACGGCTTCTACTTCACCGGATTTGATATGTTCAATCCTTTGTTAAAAAGGGCTAACTAGAATAGAATATGTTTTTAAATACAGTATTTGCCTTGAGCCTCCTGTTTATTAACTTGCCACGATGTCGTTTTTAATTAAAAACAAAAATTGCACCAAATTAGGGATTAATGTATGTCAGGCTTTTCTTTGGTGCATTCTCGAGCTTTATTGGGTTTGCGCGCCCTATCGGTGCAAGTTGAGGTTCATTTGGCCAATGGTTTACCAAGTTTTACTTTGGTGGGCTTGGCCGATACAGAAGTCAAAGAGGCTCGCGAGCGCGTGCGCTCTGCTATCGCCAATGCGGGGTTGGAGTTTCCGACGAACAAGCGCATTACGGTGAATTTAGCCCCTGCTGATATTCCGAAGGATTCAGGCCGCTTCGATTTACCGATTGCCTTAGGCATTCTGGCTGCCAGCGGGCAGATTGATGGTGCCAAACTGGTAGGTCATGAATTCGCAGGTGAGCTCTCACTCTCGGGGCAGCTTCGGCCCGTACAAGGAGCTTTGGCGATGGCGTTGGGAATGGCCTTGCAGCACGGCGATGCATCCGGGGTGTTACCCGTGTTGGTGCTGCCGGAGGGTAGCGCCGAAGAGGCTAGCCTTGTGCCTGATGCACGCGTGGTGCGCGTGGCGCATTTGCTAGATGTTGTGGCGCGTTTTGCACCTGATAAAGCTCAAGATCAAGCTGCGCCACCAACGGATACCGGCTGGACGATTCTGCAATCTCCTGATCGCAAGGCCAGTGCGGTGCATACGGATATGAGAGAAGTTAAAGGCCAACAGGCGGCCAAGCGCGCGCTGGAAATTGCTGCAGCAGGTGGCCACAGCGTCTTGATGGTGGGCGCGCCGGGCACGGGCAAATCCATGTTGGCGCACCGCTTTGCCAGCATCTTGCCGCCTATGACCACGCAAGAAGCACTCGAATCTGCTGCCGTGCTTAGCTTAGCCGGGCAATTCAAGCCGGCTCTTTGGGCGCAGCGCGTGGTTCAATCGCCTCATCACACAGCCAGCGCTGTGGCGTTGGTAGGAGGCGGTTCGCCGCCTCGGCCTGGCGAGATTTCTTTGGCGCATGAAGGCGTGCTTTTTCTCGATGAGTTGCCTCATTTTCCGAGGGCATCGCTAGAAGCCTTGCGCGAGCCCTTAGAAACGGGGCAGATCAGCATTTCTCGCGCAGCGCAACGGGCTACATTTCCAGCGCGGTTTCAGCTGATTGCAGCGATGAACCCCTGTCAATGTGGCCATTTGGGCTCTCGCTTGAAGGCTTGTAAATGCACGCCCGATCAGGTGGATCGCTATCAGGGCAAGCTGTCCGGCCCACTGCTGGATCGTATTGATATTCATGTGGAAGTGCTCTCGCTTGCGCCCGAAGAGTTGCTTAACGCTTCTGTTCAAAGCAATGCGATGAAAGCGATCGAGACGAGTGCTGAAATCACACAGCGCGTTGTGAAAGCGCGAGAGCGTAGCCTCGCGCGGCAAGGGCAGCTCAATCGCGCTTTAGAAGGCAAAGCGCTTGATGAGCAAATTTTGCTGGATGACGCTGCCCGAAAATTTCTCAATACCGCTGCAGCACGATTGGGCTGGTCGGGTCGCTCCATTCATCGCGCTCTGCGCGTGGCGCGCACAATTGCGGATTTAGCGGGATCGCAAGGCACGCAGGTCACGCATGTGGCTGAGGCGATTCAGTATCGCCGAGCGCTCAAAGCGAGTTAGCTAAGAGCTTGCGCAATTCCCACATACTCAGCTACCGAGACTTCTTCTGCGCGGCGTTGCACATCGAAATGGCCTTCGAATCCCTTTTCATCGAGCCAACGCCCCAGCGTGTGGCGCAATATCTTGCGGCGCTGACTGAAAGCGACCTTCACTAACTCTTCGAGGATCTCCGGCTTCAAAGCGGCAGGCTGCTCGCGCGGAATCATTCTCACCACAGCGCTTTGCACGCGTGGCGGTGGATCAAAAGCCTCTGGCGGCACATGCAGAAAATTTTCCATGGCATAGCGCCATTGCAACATGACAGAGAGCCGCCCGTACTCGGCCGTAGCGGGTTTCGCCACCATCCGCTCAATCACTTCTTTTTGCAACATGAAATGCTGATCGATGATGCGATCCGCAAAGGGTAAAAGATGAAACAAAATGGGCGTGGAGATGTTGTAGGGTAGATTGCCAACGACGCGTATCTGGGCTGATTTTGCTACATTTTCAGTAGCGCCCCGCGCATATTTCATGCCGGCAAAATCAACTTTTAATACATCAGATTCAATCACCGTCACGTGTTGGCGGCTTCGCCAGTGCGCCGCTAAATCACGATCTAGCTCCACCACTGTAATCTGCCCTAGCCGAGTCAGTAGGGGTTGTGTGAGCGCGCCCAAGCCTGGGCCAATCTCAATCATGATGTCAGTGGGCTGAGGGTCAATCTGTGAGACGATGCTTTCAATCAATGCGCCGTCCACCAGGAAATGCTGGCCAAAGCGCTTGCGAGGAATATGCTTCACGCTAGTTCAACCATCGCGTTTTGCTTGCCCATTTACTGAGGAAGCTCACGCAGCTCAACATAGGCACGAGCTCGCAAGTCTTGAGCCCAAGCGATAAAGGCCTCATCAAGCTTTTTATCGCGCAAGGCGGCGCGTGCCGCTTCGCGTTGTTCGCGCGCATCCATCTTGCGCTCACGTCGCTCCAGCACTTGAATCAGGTGCACGCCAAAGCGAGACACCAACGGCTCGGAGACTTGGGTGGACCCCAATGAATTCATGACTTCTTCAAACTCAGGCACAAATTGCCCCGGCACAGCCCAGCCCAGATCACCGCCTTCGCGTGCGGAGCCATCTTGCGAGTTATCTTTGGCGGCAGTGGCGAAATCTAGCCCGGCCACGATGCGTTTTCGCAGTTCAACCAGCCGCTCACGCGCCGCAGACTCACTTAACTGCGGCCCTGTGCGGAGCAAAATGTGCCGGGCGCGCGTTTGCGGCACAGTAAGATTTGCCAAACTCTGCTGGCGCTTGTCCAAGACTTTGAGCACATGAAAGCCAGCGCCCGAGCGCACGGGCGCTGCTATGCCGCCTGACCGCAGGTTCTGCGTCGTGTCGGCAAACAGGCTGGGATAGCGATCAATGCTGCGCAAACCCATTTCTCCTCCGTTGCTGCGCGCTCCAGGCACATCAGACATGTCACGTGCAATGGCTGCGAAATCTTCTCCCGCTCTTGCGCGTTCAAAAGCGCGCTGAGCTTTAGCCGCCAGCGGAGCAACTTGGGCCTCAGTGGCGTTCTCGGGCACTGCAATCAATATTTGGGCGAGATTGATTTCGATCTCGCCTGTAGCGGAATCGCTTTGTTCGCGTATGAAGGCATCCAAATCGGATTCACTGATTCGAACCCGCGACTCCACCTCACGCTCGCGAACGCGCTGCAGCAAAAGCTCTTCACGCAGGTTGTTTCGCAGCGTTGTTATATCCAGACCATCTTGGCGCATGCGCTGGCTCAGCTGCTCGGCGCTCAATTGATTTTGCCGAGCAATGTTTTGTACGGCGTTATCGACGGCTTGATTCTCAACGCGAATACCGTTTTCCTTGGCCAGTTGAAGCTGCGTTCGCTCGCTAATCAAGCGCTCCAACACTTGACTAAAAAGTTCTTGTCGCGAAGGCAGTGTGCCTCCCCTGGCACTAAGCTGTTGCTCAATTTGAAGCATGCGATTTCGCACTTCTTGGTTGGTGATGGGCTCAGAATTGACAATGGCGACGATGAAATCGGCGCTGCGTTGTGATGTATCTTGCGCGGCTCGTCCTAGGTTGAGTGAAGGGCTGGCCCTTAACGTTTGTGCAGAAACAGAAGCCGAAATCACGCCTAGCACCACACTCACGCAGATTGCTAAAAGGGATTGAAGAACGAACGGTTTCTTCGACGTGGCGATCAACTGAAAGGCGCGAAAAGATGGCATGACGGAATTAATCATAGTTACTAAAGCGGCTGGGAGAAGTGCTGATTTTCTCACGGAGCAACTGATAGCGCGGTACATTGCGTTGCAATATGGAAAGCGGGCTAGAGCCCACGCGAGCAAAACCAACGAATTCCATCTGAAATAGAACACGTTTGTTGGCGGTGGTGCTGGTGGTTTGGAGCTGCTCAACAGCGACACGAGCCAGCCAGCAGCCGCCATCGTATTCAACGCCAACTAAAGCATCGACAAGCTTTTTGTCACGCAAACTGTAATTCAAGCGACCGACGCTGTACCACCGACCTTCGCCCAATCCTTGGCCAGCTCCCAGGTTTTGTCCCTTGTCGCCCCACAAGTCGTTCAAAGGCCACTGCCAGCCTACATCGACTTGCTCGCTGACGTTTCTGTTGAGTCGGTAGCTTGCGCTTATCACGCGGTAATTGCTTGGCGTGTAGCGTGCGCTCAGGGTTGTGCGTTCGGAGCGCCGCGTTGTGGGTTTGAATTGCACCGTTCCATCAAAGGCCCATCGGCTATCCCAGTTGACCGTCGCGCCAAATAATGCGTCAGAAATACGCGTGGTGTCTGGCACGCCACTGGGCAAGGTCACGCGTTGATCGCTCAAACGTATGCGCTGAGCGTAACCCAATCGCACAATCTCTACGCCGGTACTCGGTTCGAGCAGGCGTGATGTCAGGCCGAGTGTGAGCAGGTTGTTGTCGGAAATTCGATCATTGCCGGTAAAAGCGTTCTCGCTGAAGATCGTTGCAATGTTGAAGTCATTGGCACCACTGTCATACACCGGTAAGGATGATTGATTGCGAAACGGCGTGAAGGTATAAAACGCGCGTGGCTCTAAGGTCTGCATGAAGTTACGACCTAAATATTGCGCGTTGCGCTCTAGGATGAGGCCGCTGTCCAAACTGAACGTAGGCACCACACGCTTGGCTGAGCTGTTGCCCGCAAGCGGCCCTGAAGTCAGCGGTGCATCAAAGCTGTAAGCGCTGCTGTGTAATTGCAGCTTTGGCGTCAAAAAGCCGGCCGGCGTTAGAAATGGGCGGCTGACTTGACCCAGCGCATAGCTGCGCTGTGCGTTCGGCTGTAGCGTCAGCGCGCTCGCAGAGTTAAATCGCGTCGTGTCTAATTCAATCTGATAGTCAAAACCATTTTGATTGAATCGGCTATACCGCCCATTGATCTGAGGTAATCGGTCATAGGGCGGTGTGATTACTGATGTGCTTTGTTGCAGAGTTTGCCACTTCAGCGCACGACTGTAGAGCGACCACGAGCCCCTGCTCCAGGTCAAGCTGCCATCGTTAGCAAGCAAGCGCTGCGTCAGTGAGCCAGTGGCTCTGGGGAAGTCACGCCAATAGTCATCGTCACTGACCCTATTGAGCGCAAGATTGATACCTATATTGCCAACCGATGAAATACCCGGGTCAATAGAGCCACTGTGACTACTTGTCAAACCCCAGCGACTGCGATTGCGCAAGCGATCACTGGGCATCAAATCCAGACGCGCGACGCCTTGGTATTGAGGCTCCAAATAGCGAAACTCAGCACCAAAAGTTACACCTCTGCGCGACATGATGCCTGGGTACAGGGTTGCATCACGATTGGGCGCAAGGTTCACATAGTATGGAATGGCCGTTTCCAAGCCACTGACGTTGTCGAGGTTGATGGTGGGTGGTAGCCAGCCGCTCTTGCGCGCATCGGACAACGGAAAGCTGAAATAAGGCGCACCCAAAATGGGGATGCCTTTGAACTCGAGGCGTCCATCGCTGGCCTCGCCCACGTCTGTGTCCGTATTCAAACTGACTTGCGCGGCGCGAATGATCCAATCTGGCTTGGCGCCACCCTCAGGCTCGCGCCGGCAGGTTGTGTAGCTGGCGTTTTTGATAATGGACCGCCGATCGTCCAAAAAATCGATGCGCGAAGCATCTCCATGCCCGCCATTTTTGAGCAGTTGATAGCTTGGTTCGAGTAAATAACCTTCTTGCGCATCGACACGAATTTTTGCTTCACTACCCGAATAGCTGTTACCTTCACGATTGATCTGAACGTTACCTCTTGCTGTGGCCAAATCATCCGGTTGGTAATACTCGATGCGGTCAGCGCGGATGACTGTACCTGTCCTGCGAAGCTCAGCGTTTCCCTCAATCACGGTTTCAAGATCCGGTCGCCCGGTGATGCGATCACCTTTGACATGTGTCGGCATCTGTTTCTTTTGTTCTGGGGTGAAGCGATCCTGTAAGAGGGGCGAAGACTTGAGCTTGAGAGCGGGTTGGGCATCCACAGACTGATGCTGCGTGGTGCCGGCATCCGTATTTTGCGCATAAACAGGCCATCCCGCCGAGCAAAGGCAAGCAACTGCCCAAGCAATGGGCCGTGCAGCGATGTCAGTGCGCGGATGGGGAGAGGGGCGGGGCAAACGCATCACGAGGCATGGAAGGGGAAAGAGTCAAATAAAGAAGAATTTTGCTGCCTCGGCGTGCGGCAAGAAATACAAGAGAAACAGTTTATACAATGAGATTATCCATGACCCACCCGATCACCCCACATATTCCTTTATCAACCGGCTCAGAGGCTGTAACTTGGGCGGATTCCCAGCGCCAAACCGCTTTTTCTATTTGGCTCAGCCAGTTGATTCCTGCGCAAAACCTCCAAGTCGAAACACTCCGCATTGCCAGCGCGGACGCCAGCTTCCGGCGTTATTTGCGCATCGACACACTGGATGGCTCAACGCGCATCATCATGGATGCGCCACCAGACAAAGAGGATTCCAAACCGTTTGTGAAAATTGCAGCACTGATGCAAGATGCCAAGCTGCTCGCGCCGCAAGTGCTGGCTTGGGATGAGCCGCTTGGCTTCATGCTGCTCACAGATCTAGGCGCGCAAACCATGATGCAAGGCATCAATGCACAAGAGCCGCATGCCAACTATGGGCGTTATATGCAAGCGACAGATGCGCTCGTACGGTGGCAGCTTGCCTCCAAGCCCGGTATCTTGCCTGCTTACGACGAAGCCCTACTGCGACGCGAGCTAGCGCTTTTTCCCGATTGGTATTTAGCGCAGCACCGCAAATTCACTTTGAGCGTCGCGCAGCAGCAAACGATGCAAAGCGCTTTCGACTCAATAGTGCGCCGCAATCTCGCTGCGCCCAGTGTGTATATCCATCGCGATTTCATGCCGCGCAATCTCATGCTCACGCGTGATGATGAGCTTGGTATTCTGGATTTTCAAGATGCGGTCTATGGCCCCATCAGCTACGACATGGCCTCCCTCATGCGCGATGCTTTTCTCACATGGGATGAAGAATTCGTCCTGGATGTTACGGTTCGCTACTGGGAAAAAGCGCGCAAAGCAGGGTTGATGGCGTTTGAAGATTGGGATTCAGATTTTGGTGCGTTTTATCGTGCCGTGGAATGGATGGGCTTGCAACGCCATCTGAAGGTGGCCGGTATCTTCGCACGGCTCACGCTGCGCGACGGCAAAGAAAAGTACCTCGCAGATACGCCTCGCTTCATCCATTACATCCGCAGCACCTGCAACCGGTATCGCGAACTCGGGCCTTTTCTCAAAGTGATTGATGAAGTTGAAGGCCTGCAAGAGCAGAGCGGCTGGGCATTTGGGCGCGTTTAGTGCATTGCACCGATTTTTGCCGATCTTTTTATGTCGAAAACCATTCATAGCCGGCATAGAATATGCGCAGCGTGCTATTGAATTTATAGTAATATCTTTTCCATGCCGCGTATTTATACCCCGCAAAATCTCAGCACTGACGCAGCGCTACAGCTTGATGCCGCTGCCGCGCGCCATGTTCAAGTGTTGCGCATGCAGCCGGGCAGCGATCTCACGCTATTTAACGGCCAAGGTGGCGAGTTTGAGGCCAAAGTCACGCTCATGGGGCGTTCGCAGGTGGATGTGCAGGTGGGCGAGCATCACGCCATTCAACGCGAAACCAGTCGCGAGGTGCATCTGGCAGTTAGCATGCCAGCCAACGAGCGCATGGATTGGCTGATCGAAAAAGCTACCGAGCTTGGCGTCGCGAGCATTCAGCCGCTCATGAGCGAGCGCAGCGTGTTGCGCCTCTCGGGTGAGCGTGCTGAGAAAAAAACCACGCATTGGCAAGCGGCAGCGATTGCCGCATGCGAGCAATGCGGTCGAAACCGCATCCCCACAGTTTTTAGCCCTATTTCATATCAAAAATGGCTATTAGCCGGCATAGAACCTGCGCAAGGTGCTACTAATTCAATAGCGTTTAGTAGAGTCTCCAAAGCTATTCTTTCGCTACAACCCAACAGCGCACGTGCTGCCGATTGGGCGCAATTGCATGTTGGCAAGCCGCTTTTATGCCTAGCCGGGCCAGAAGGCGGCCTGAGCCCGGCAGAAGAACAAGCCGCGCTAGATGCAGGGTTTGCGCCGATTAATTTAGGCCAACGCGTCTTACGCTCCGAGACTGCGCCGTTAGCTGCTTTGGCTTTGTGGACCTTGAGCTAATTAAGCGGCTTGCAATCTACCCTTCACAATCAACCCTATGAACAAAAATCTCTGGTTGCTTGCGCTCGCGCAAGGGCTTTTCCTCACCAATAACGTCGTCTTCATCGCCATTAACGGTTTAGTGGGCTTGGCGCTTGCGCCTTTTGGCTGGATGGCTACGCTGCCGGTGATGGGTTATGTTGTGGGCGGTGCGCTGGCTACGCCGTTGGTGGCGATCACACAGCGGCAGTACGGCAGAAAAGGCTCATTCCTGATTGGCTTGATCGTGGCCATACTCTCCGCTTTGCTCTGCTTTTACGCAGCTTGGGCGAAGGATTTCTGGCTTCTTGTGGCCGCCACGGTGGTAGGCGGCTATTACAACGCCAATGCGCAGCTCTACCGCTTTGCTGCCGCTGAATTGGCGCCCGGCAGTTTCAAAGAAAAAGCCGTCTCGCTGGTGCTCGCGGGTGGCCTCATTGGCGCGGTTGCAGGGCCTAATTTAGCTTCGGCCACGCGCACGCTCATGCCCACACCTTTTGCCGGCGCTTATCTCGCTCTGGCTTTCGTAGCTCTTCTTGGCTTGGCAGTCGTTTCCTTCATTGAATTCCCCGAGCACAAAGTCGCAGCAAAATCCGCCGGCGGCCGGCCTTTGATGGAAATCATGAAGCAGCCCGTTTTTATCGTTGCTGCTTTAGGCGGCGCCTTGGGCTATGGCGTGATGAATCTGCTCATGGCCGCCACACCACTGGCCATGCAGCAATGCGGCTTACCGTTTTCTGATGCCGCACTCGTCCTTGAATGGCATGTGATCGGCATGTTCGCCCCCGGCTTTTTCACCGGCCATCTCATCAAACGCTTCGGCACGCTCCGAATCATGGGCATTGGCGTGTTACTCAATGCGTTGTGTATCGCCATTGCGCTATCCGGTGTCGAGTTGCACAAATTCCTCATCGCTCTCTTTTTACTCGGCGTAGGTTGGAATTTCCTATTCACTGGAGCAACAACATTAGCGCTGGATGCCTATCGACCTGAAGAAAAGGACAAAGCCCAAGGCGCTCTCAATTTCTGCGTGTTTGCCACGCTCGCGCTCTCATCTTTTGCATCTGGCGTACTTGTCACCACCCAAGGCTGGGCATTACTCAATTGGGGCTCTATTGCACCTGTCGCGCTCACCGCAGCAGCACTCATCTGGCTGGCCTGGCAGCGCAAGCAGACTGACTCGGTATAACTTTCCAAACTGCTGAAACCATACATTCGCGCCAAGCGTATTACTGTTATCCCCATCGCTGCTAACATCTGCATTCGCTTTATTTGTAAAAACGGCGTCACAAGTTCACCTGATAAACAAGCCATAATCAAACTTATAAATTTATTGCAGTACCAGGGTTCATCAAAAAATCATATCGTTCAAGAAAGTCAGTATGACCACATTTGCCAATCAACTAAAAGCAGAAATCGCTCGAATCGCTAAAAAAGCCGGTAAGGCCGAAACAGTCGCGCTAAAGAAGACATCATCCAATTACCGTTCTGAAATCGCCGAACTCAAGCGCCGCATCGCTGCCCTCGAATCCAGCATCAGCAAGCTCGCCAAACAATCCCGCAAACCAGGCAAAGCCGGATCAGCTGAAACGGAAGAGAAAGAAAGCTTGCGTTTCCGTCAAGATGGCTTCATCACCCTGCGTAAAAAGCTCGACCTTTCTGCTAACGAAATGGGCCAATTGATAGGCGTTAGCGGCCAATCCATCTATAAATGGGAACAAGGCAAAGCCAAGCCCCGCGCCAGCCAATTGCCAGCGATTGCAGCAGCTCGCAAGATGGGTAAAAAAGAAGTAACCGCTAAGCTTGCTGTTGTGCCATCGCAAGCATAAGTGATTTGATTTGAAAAAAAAGCGCCCTTGTGGGGCGCTTTTTTTTGCGTCATTGGTGGAGCTGGCGGGAATTGAACCCGCGTCCGAAAACCTTTTTTCTGATCGATCTACATGTGTAGCCTTCTGATTTGTGTCTCGCCCATTTCGTCGTGCAGGGGCACACTACGAAGCAGACCAGTGACCTATTTTCTTATTCCGCACTAAGTCACCCAGTGCGAGACCATCCGATGTGTATTAGCTTGCAGCCGAGAAATATCAGGTTGCCCTTTTATCCCTTTGCCCATCCCACCGGAGAGATGTTGCAAGCCTCTCAGCGATTAAGCTGCGAGTGCGAAACGTTCGTCGTTTGCAGTTAGGTTTTTTGAATTTGTTTTACGAGCACATTCAGCTCGACACGCACTACCAGACGTCTAGCCCTCGTCGAAACCAGAGCAGCCCCAGAAGCCTATTTTACGCCTGCGCTGCGTATTTCAAGAGGGTGAGCTAGCATGACCTTCTATCAACCCCAAAGGAATCAAATCATGGACAAACTCGAAGGTGGAACTCACGGTTGCTTGATTTTCATTCAGCTCTCGCGCTGACAATCCCCGCGTTTGGGAATTACAACTCCTCGATGCGCCGCGAGCTGTAGCTGTCCCAGCTCTGGCAGCCTGGACATTGCCAAAAATGCCTGCTAGCTTCAAAGCCGCATGAAGCGCAGCGATAACGCAAAAGCGGCTGAGCGGCTTTATCGAGTGCGCGTTGGATATCTGGCTCGATGCCTTGCGCTTTGAGCAACTGCGCGGCAATCACCAGTGATGGCTCTACCTTTAAATGTAAGAGCTGCTGTTCGCGGACTGCGCCTTCGTCTGAAACACTTGCTCGCAATTTAGCCAAGGCTTGCATCACGTCCAAAGAGCGTGTGCTGTCGTAGACCGATTGCAGAATTGTTGAGACTTCAGCCACGCGCTGGCTTTGAATGGCAAGCGCGGCGACTTTATCCGCTACCAAAGGAGTAGCACTTGGCGCATATTCTATGCCGGCTAACAAGCGATTTAATGCTTCATTCACATCGCCTGATTGTTCTGCCAGCTCAGCGAGTGCAATGCGCGGACGACCAGAGTGCGGGGCGAGCTCAATGGCTTTGAGTAGCAAATCGCGATGTTGCTCTGCGCTCTGCCCCTGCGCTTGCTCACACAAATAATGCGCTGCACGCGTGCTGAAATCACCCTGGCCACTGGCCTGCAATTGCTGAGCGATGCGCTCGGCTTGCGGCCAATCGCGTGTGCGTTCGTAGATGGCCAGCCGCGCTAAACGCGCTTGCGTTTCAAACTTGCTACCTTCGAGTTTGCCAAGCGCATCTTCCGCACGATCAAGCAAGCCAGCTTGCAAAAAATCCAACGCCAGCGCATGCTGCGCTCGCTCATGCTCGGACCTAGGCAAATCACCGCGTGCAAGCAGATGCTCGTGCACGCGTACGGCGCGATCGTATTCGCCACGGCGGCGAAACAAATTACCCAAAGCGAAATGCAGCTCAGAGGTGTCTGGGTCTTTCTGCACAGCCTCAATGAAGGCATCAATCGCCTCATCTTGCTGCTCGTTGAGCAAATGATTCAAGCCTTTGAAATAGGCTTTCGGCGAGCGACGGTTGTCGATGCGTAGTTGACGGATGTCAAGGCGCGATGCGAGCCACCCCAATACGAAAGCCAAGGGCAGGCCAAGCAGTAGCCAAGTGATATCTATTTCCATCAGCCGATACCATCTTGGGTGCGGGGCTCGGGTGAACCAGTAGACTGAGCCTCCGAGGTCTGTTGGGCTTTTCGTTGTCTCCACCAGCGCGGTAGCATACCGAGCACACCGATGAACAGGCCTGCAGTGAATGCGATCAAGAACAACACCACGAGAGGCGCACGCCACTCATTACCAAAGAAAAAATGCGCCGCGACCTCATGCTGATTATTCAGCGCGAAGGCAAAGAGCGTAAAAAAAATGGCTGCCTTCAGTATCCACCGAAGCAGCCATAGAATGTTTTGCATAAAAATCTGACGGCTTGTTAGCTTTAGATTCTAGGGCAAGCCATGTGAGAAAGTTAATGTCAGAGCAAGCCTTTTAGACGCATCTCTTCCGTCTTGGCATCAACCGCTTCACGCAGCGCTTTGCCCGGCTTGAAATGCGGCACGCGCTTCTCAGGAATCGTGACGGATTCGCCTGTGCGAGGATTGCGCCCCACACGTGGCGGCCGACGATTGACTGAGAAGCTACCAAAACCACGGATTTCAATGCGGTGGCCTTTAACCAACGCGTCGCCAAGTGCGTCAAGAATCGTCTTGACAGCAAACTCAGAGTCGCGCTGGGTGAGCTGCCCAAATTGCAGGGACAGCGCCTCCACTAGATCAGATCGTGTCATAAACGATTGAGATACGGGCGTGAACGATTAACCGTTGTTATCGAGCTTAGCGCGCAGCAATGCGCCAAGGCTCGTCGTACCTGCTTGTTCGCGGCTTGATGCTTGGGTGAGTTCACCCATCGCAGCTTGCTCATCTGCGTTGTCCTTGGCTTTGACAGACAAAGACACTTGACGTGTCTTGCGATCAATGTTGGTAACAACTGCGGTGACTTCATCACCTTCTTTGAGCACATTACGAGCATCTTCCACGCGATCACGGCTGATCTCCGAGGCGCGCAGGTAGCCCATGATCTCTTGGCCCAGATCAATTTCAGCGCCCTTGGCATCGACAGTTTTGACCTTGCCGGTGACGATCGAGCCTTTGTCGTTGACAGACGAGAAGGTGGTGAATGCATCAGCATCAAGCTGCTTGATACCCAGCGAGATGCGCTCACGATCTACGTCGATGGCCAATACGATGGCTTCAACTTCTTGGCCCTTCTTGAACAACTTGACAGCAGCTTCGCCCGTGTCAGTCCAAGACAAATCAGACAAATGCACCAAGCCGTCGATGCCAGCAGCCAAGCCGACGAACACGCCGAAATCGGTGATGGATTTGATCGGGCCTTTGACGCGGTCACCGCGTTTGGTGGCGGCTGAGAATTCTTGCCACGGGTTGGCTTTGCATTGCTTCATGCCCAGAGAAATACGGCGCTTGTCTTCGTCGATTTCCAAAACCATGACTTCAACTTCTTGGCCCATCGTCACGAGTTTGTTTGGAGCGATGTTTTTGTTCGTCCAGTCCATCTCGGAGACGTGCACCAAGCCTTCGATGCCCGGTTCGATTTCCACAAATGCGCCGTAATCGGCGATGTTGGTGATCTTGCCAAACATGCGGGTTTGCGCTGGATAGCGGCGGCCAACGCCCATCCAAGGATCGTCGCCCATTTGCTTCAAGCCCAGAGATACGCGATTTTTCTCGGTGTCAAACTTCAGCACTTTCGCGCTGATTTCTTGACCAGAAGTAACGACTTCTGATGGATGACGCACACGGCGCCATGCCATATCGGTGATGTGCAGCAAGCCATCCACACCGCCCAAATCGACGAATGCGCCGTATTCCGTGATGTTTTTGACCACACCCTTGACGATGGAGCCTTCTTTCAAATTCTCCATCAGCTTGGCGCGCTCTTCGCCCATGCTGGCTTCTTTCACAGCGCGGTGCGAGAGCACGACGTTGTTACGCTTGCGGTCAAGCTTGATGACTTTGAATTCCAAAGTCTTGTTCTCGTACGGAGACAGATCTTTGATGGGGCGTGTCTCAATCAGGGAGCCGGGCAAGAATGCGCGGATGCCGTTGACCAAAACAGTTAGGCCGCCTTTGACTTTGCCGGAGGTCACGCCAGTGACGAACTCGCCGGATTCGAGAGCCTTCTCGAGGCTGAGCCACGAAGCCAAGCGCTTAGCGGTGTCGCGCGAGAGGATGGTGTCGCCGTAGCCGTTTTCAACAGCGCCGATGGCCACTGACACGAAATCGCCCACTTTGACTTCAAGTTCGCCTTGGTCGTTTTTGAACTCAGCGATTTCGATATACGCTTCGTTTTTGAGGCCAGCGTTTACAACGACGTGGTTGTGGTCAACGCGAATAACTTCAGCGGTGATAACTTCACCGGAGCGCATTTCAGTGCGCTTAAGCGATTCTTCAAAGAGGGCTGCGAAAGATTCAGACATGAGATTTCCTGAGGGCGCAAAGCAGTAAATGGCGACGGTATGCCGCTTCAAATTTAATAGCAGTTAGCGCAGGTTGTATGCGGGCTCACGAGCTTTATGGCTCGTATCAAGACCACATGTTTAGTTTAAAAATCCTGCTAACCATACGCCAAGCAGCGCGAAGGGTGTTAGCAGGGGCTTTTGCTCAGTTGTGAAGATCACAATCCGAGCTTGCTGCGCCATTGGCTCTGAACGAAAGCTATCGATTCTTCGATGGTTTGCGCAGAATTGTCCAAAAGCACAGCATCCTGGGCAGCTTGCAAAGGCGCAGTTGAGCGGGATGAATCCCGCAAATCGCGCGCCTCTAAATCACTGCGAAGGACATCGATTTTAGCAGAAATACCCTTTGAAATCAACTGCTTATAGCGCCTCTCGGCGCGTGTTGCACTGTTGGCAGTCAGGAAGATTTTGAGCGGCGCAGTGGGGAAAACGACCGTCCCCATATCGCGCCCATCGGCCACCAAGCCTGGCAGGCGGGCAAAGCTATGTTGCAAAGCGGTAAGCGCGGTGCGAACGGCTGGAAACACCGAGACCTTCGATGCCCCAATACCCATCTCTTCAGTGCGAATCAGCTCAGAGACATCATCTTCATTGAGCAACACGGCCTCGCCTTCAAACACCACGGGCAGATGCTCAGCGAGTTTGGCCAATCCCGCTTCGTCATCCCAAGCGATTGACTGCTGCTTGGCTGCCAGCGCTGTGAGGCGGTAAAGCGCACCTGAATCCAGGTAGTGGAAACCGATTTGCTGCGCCACGCGGCTGGCCAGCGTGCCTTTGCCGGAGGCTGTTGGCCCATCGATGCAAATCACGGGCACGCTGCGCGGCTTGACCACCGAGAAGAGAGTTTCAAAATAATCTGGGAAGGTCTTGGCCACGCATTTCGGGTCTTCAATTCGCACTGCGACGCCTGCAGGGTTAAAAGCCGCGAGCGAAAAACACATGGCAACGCGGTGATCGTCGTAAGTGTGGATGCTGGCCGCTTTCCAATCTGATCGCAAGTCAGTGTGCACAGGTGGCGTGATGCTTAGAAAATCGTGACCTTCTTCAACCACAGCCCCCAATTTACGTAGCTCGGTAGCCATAGCGGCGATGCGGTCGGTTTCTTTCACGCGCCAGCTGGCGATATTTCGTAGTGTTGTCGTGCCATCCGCATACAAAGCCATCACGGCAAGTGTCATCGCGGCGTCGGGGATGTGGTTGCAATCGAGATGAATCGCTTTGAGTGGCCATGCGCCACGGCTGATGTCTAGATGGTTCGCGCCGCTCGTCACAACTGCGCCCATTTGTCGTGCTGCGTCGATGAAACGGATATCACCCTGGATGGCATACTCACTTAAGCCTTCAATTCGCAGACTTGTGCTATTTCTTATGCCTTTTGTGTCGCTAGCCGGCATAGATATTGCGCCAAGCGCTATAAAATAGCTAGCAGATGAGGCGTCCGCTTCTACCCAGATTTCACCCGGCGATTGGTAGCTCGAATCTTGAGAAATGGTGAATCGCTTCCATTCATCGCGTTTCACAGCAATCCCGAACTTCTCCAGCAAATTCAATGTGATTTCGATGTAAGGCTTGGAAATCAGCTCGCCGATCACCTCGATATGAATATCTTGTTTGGCAACTAGGGGCAGCGCAAGCAAAAGCGCTGTGAGGAACTGACTGGAAACATCGCCACGTACCGCAATGGGCGCATTCAGCTTCAGACTCGGCCGGCCAATTTTTAATGGCGGAAAGCCTTGGTTGCCGGTGTATTCAATCTGGCAACCAAGCTGACGCAATGCATCCACCAAATCGCCAATCGGCCGCTCATGCATACGCGGCACGCCAGATAGCGCGTAATCTCCACCGAGCACGGCCAGCGCTGCAGTGAGCGGTCGCATGGCTGTGCCAGCGTTACCTAAAAACAGTTTCGCGGCATGTTTTGGTGGCAGACCGCCTAAGCCAGTGATCGCCACATCGGTGGACACGCCACCAACCCCACGCTCCACACCACAGCCCAATTGTTCAAGTGCCGTGAGCATCACGCGGGTGTCGTCAGAGTCCAGCAAATCATGAATCAACGTCCGCCCCGAGCTGAGCGCAGCCAGAAGCAACACACGATTAGAAATACTTTTGGAGCCAGGCAATTGCACAGTACCTGCAGCACTCAGCAAAGGCGGCAGGTCAAGGAATGCCGAGGAAAACATGGATTAAATCGAAGCTTTTGAGCAATGAATTTGAGAAGCCATCATTTGCGCGTCGTCATCTTCCACTGAGCGCGTGTCAGGCTGGCGCGATCAATCTCATGCTCAAGCTGATCAGATTGTTCAGCTTGCATCAGGCGCTCCAGCGCATGCAGTGCTTTTTGAAACTGGCGTGATTGCGCCAGCAGCTCTTGGCGATTGGCCATGAGCACATCCGTCCAGAGCTTAGAGTCGCTAGCTGCAATCCGTGTGAAATCTCTGAATCCCATGCCAGCAAGAGACAAATACTCTCGGCCATTGGGTTGATCAGTGATGGCATTCACAACAGCAAACGCAATCAAGTGCGGCAAGTGACTCACTGCAGCGTAAGCCGAATCATGAGCTTCAGGCGACATTTTCAATACTTGGCAGCCCAACGCTTCCCACAGCGCAGTGGCCTTAGAGAGCTGTGCGGTTTGTGTACGCTCAATCGGCGTGATGATGACTTGCTTGTTGTGATAAAGCGTCACATCTGCATGCTCTACACCGGAGAGCTCTTTGCCGGCAATGGGATGCGCAGCCACAAATACGCCCACTTGATCTTTCAACACACGACGCGCGGCATCCACGACATTGCGCTTGGTTGAGCCCACATCCATCACCAGCGTGTTCGGCGTAAGAATGTGCTTGATACTTTTGAGCGTGGCTTCAATGGCTGCTACAGGCACTGCGATCAGCACCAAATCAGAGCCCGAAGCGGCGAGCAGAGCCGAGGGCGCTTCCACATCAATCACACCCATTTGCACGGCGCGCTGCGTGGTGGAAGGCGATTTGCTGTAGCCCACTACACGCTTGACCAAGCCTGCTTTTTTCATCGCCAATGCAAATGAGCCGCCCATCAGGCCGCAGCCGATCAATCCGAGTTGGTCAAACATCTTTATTCTTCTTTGAGGGGGTTAGGCGCTGATCGGGTAGGAGCCAAGTAGCTTGAAATATGCACAAAGCCCTTGCAACTCCGTCAAAGCCTTCGCCACATGCGGGTCTTGCGAATGGCCTTGCAGATCGATATAAAAATAATACTCCCATTGGCCTGTGCGAGCCGGGCGAGATTCAAAGCGCGTCATCGACACGCCATGATTCTTCAAAGGCACGAGCAAATCATGCACAGCGCCCGGTTTGTTGGGCACGGAGATGATCAGGCTGGTGCAATCTTTACCACTGGGGCTTGGTTGGGCAATGGTCTCTGGCAATGCGATGATGCAAAAGCGTGTGCGGTTGTAGGCATCATCTTGAATCGCATGGCTCGCAATGTGCAGACCATAAACGCTCGCGGCACGCTCGCCGGAAATACCTGCCCATGTGGGATTCAAAGAGGCCAAGCGCGCGCCTTCCGCATTGCTGGACACGGCTTTGCGCTCAGCGTTTGGCAAATATTTAGTGATCCATTCTTGGCATTGCGCCAGTGCCTGCGGATGCGCAGCTACGACCTCAATACCTTCAAGCGTTGACGATTGGCGCAGTAAATGATGGCGTACCAGCAAGCTGATCTCGCCCACGATGCTTG
This sequence comes from Comamonadaceae bacterium, assembly GCA_043777675.1. GTDB lineage: Bacteria > Pseudomonadota > Gammaproteobacteria > Burkholderiales > Burkholderiaceae_C > JANMDU01. The sequence continues at coordinate 28,934 of JAYWHR010000055.1, forward strand.
CCGGCGTTTGAAGCATCAAATCCAAGCTGCGCGTGACCGGCCCTTCAGTCGAGTTTTCTACACCTACCACACCAAAATGCGCTGATCCCGCAGCCGTGGCGTGAAACACTTGATCAAAATTTGCGCAGTAAATCAACTCGACAGAAGAACCAAAAAATTCTAGCGCTGCTTGCTCGCAATATGTGCCCGCTGGCCCAAGCACCGCTACGCGCTGAGCTGCTTCCAAGCTGCGGCATGCAGACATCACTTCGCGCCAAATGTGGCCGATGTTCTCTGCCTTCAGTGGCCCAGCATTGGCCTCTTGCAACTGGCGAATCACCTGCGCTTCACGCTCTGGCCGATACACAGCCGAGCCCTCCAAGCGCTTGATCTCGCCGACGTCGCCCGCAAGCTGCGCGCGGCGGTTGAGCGCGTTCAGGAGCTTACGATCTACCGCATCAATCTCGATGCGCAGCTGAGGAAGGGTTTTCATACTCATATACGGATGTAGCCGGCGTATATATTGCGCGGAGTGCTATTAAATCAGGAGTTGCAACACAGATTGGTTTAAACGTCTGAGCTTGGCTCATCAGCGCCGCTGTCTTGGCTGGTGTCGCCGCTTGCATTGCCAGCTGCATCGTCCTCATCCACTACCGCATCTATTGCAGCAACATCTATCGCTGCGTCATTTTCCACAATGCGCTGCAAACCGCTGAGCTTTGTGCCTTCGTCTAGTGCAATCAGAGTCACGCCCTGGGTTGCCCTGCCAAGCTCCCGAATCTCACTCACACGTGTTCTCACAATCACGCCTTTATCCGTGATCATCATGATCTCGTCATCCGCATGCACCAACGTAGCAGCCACGATTTTGCCGTTGCGCTCACTTTGCTGAATAGCGATCATGCCTTTCGTGCCGCGACCGTGGCGTGTGTATTCTTGAATATTCGTGCGTTTGCCAAAGCCGTTGACAGTCGCAGTGAGCACGCTTTGCTGCTCGTCTTCCGCCACCAGCAACGCAATCACGTTTTGCCCCTCTTCGAGCATCATGCCACGCACACCGCGCGCTTGCCGGCCCAGTGGGCGCACATCGTTTTCATCGAAGCGCACGGCTTTGCCGCCATCGGAGAACAGCATCACATCATGCTTGCCGTCAGTCAGCGCAGCGCCGATCAAATAATCGCCTTCGTCCAAATCCACAGCGATGATGCCGCCCTTGCGCGGATTGTTAAATGCATCGAGAGCGGTCTTTTTCACGGTGCCTAAATTGGTGGCCATGAAGACGTAATGATCGGCTGGGAATTTGCGATTTTCGCCAGTGAGCGCAAGCACCACATTGATCTTCTCGCCGTCTTGCAGCGGAAACATGTTCACAATCGGCCGGCCACGCGATCCGCGCGAGCCCGCTGGCACTTCCCACACCTTGAGCCAATACATGCGGCCTCGGTTGGAAAAGCAGAGCAAATAATCATGCGTGTTGGCAATGAAGAGCTGCTCAATCCAATCGTCTTCTTTGGTTTGCGTGGCTTGTTTGCCGCGCCCGCCGCGCTTTTGTGCGCTGTATTCAGAAAGCGGCTGGCTCTTGATGTAGCCCGTGTGGCTGAGCGTGACCACCATGTCGGTGGGCGTGATCAAGTCTTCGGTGGACATGTCTTGCGCGTTGTGCTCGATCTCGCTTCTGCGCGCGCCTAATTTGGTTTGACCGAATTCATTTTTGATCGCAATCAGCTCCTCAGAGATGATCGCGCCCACGCGCTCGGGCTTGGAGAGAATATCCAGCAAATCATCGATGACTGCCATCACTTCTTTGTATTCAGCAACGATCTTGTCTTGCTCAAGACCTGTCAAGCGCTGGAGGCGCATGTTCAAAATTTCGGTGGTTTGCGCCTCAGACAAGCGATATAAGCCGTCTTTTTGCAAGCCGAACTCAATCTCCAAGCCATTGGGGCGGTAGTCATCCGCGCTGATCACGCTGCCATCCGCTTTCGCACGCGTGAGCATCTGCTTGACGATCTGACTGTCCCACGTCTTGCTCATCAGCTCCGCCTTGGCCACCGGCGGTGTCGGCGCATTGCGGATGATTTTGATGAACTCATCAATATTGGCCAGAGCCACGGCCAAGCCTTCAAGCAAATGCCCACGATCGCGCGCTTTGCGCAACTCAAACACCGTGCGGCGTGTGATCACCTCGCGGCGATGCAACAAAAACACGCTGATCAGCGTTTTGAGGTTACACAGCTTCGGCTGGCCATCAATCAGCGCCACCGTGTTCACGCCAAACGTGTCTTGCAACTGCGTGAGTTTGTACAAGTTATTCAGCACCACTTCAGGCACTTCACCGCGCTTGAGCTCGATCACCAAGCGCATGCCGGATTTATCCGACTCATCTTGAATGTGCGCGATGCCTTCAATCTTTTTCTCGTGCACCAATTCAGCAATGCGCTCTTGCAAAGTCTTCTTGTTAACTTGATACGGCAACTCATCAACAATGATCGATTGGCGCTGGCCTTTGTCAATGTCTTCAAAGTGCACTTTTGCACGCATCACGACGCGGCCACGCCCGGTGCGGAAAGCTTCTTTCACACCGCTCGTGCCATAAATAATGCCGCCCGTGGGGAAATCTGGCGCAGGAATGATTTCCATCAGATCTTCAATGCTGGCATCTGGATTTTTCAGCAAATGCAAGCACGCATCGATCACTTCATTCAAATTGTGCGGCGGAATATTCGTGGCCATGCCCACAGCAATGCCTGTGGAGCCGTTCACCAACAAATTCGGAAATCTCGCCGGCAACACCAAAGGCTCTTTTTCGGAGCCATCGTAGTTGGGGCCGAAATCAACCGTTTCTTTATCAATATCCGCTACCAATTCATGTGCAATTTTCGCCAAACGGATTTCGGTGTATCGCATCGCAGCTGGGTTGTCGCCGTCCACTGAGCCGAAGTTGCCTTGGCCATCAACCAACATATGGCGCAGCGAGAAAGGCTGTGCCATGCGAACGATGGTGTCGTAAATTGCGCTATCCCCGTGGGGGTGGTATTTACCCATCACATCACCGACGATGCGTGCGCTCTTGCGATATGGGCGGTTGTAATCGTTATTTTGCTCATGCATGCCGTAAAGAACGCGGCGATGCACGGGCTTCAAGCCGTCACGTGCGTCAGGCAATGCGCGACCCACAATCACGCTCATCGCGTAATCGAGGTAGCTGCGGCGCATTTCCTCTTCTAGGCTGATCGGCAGGGTTTCTTTGGCGAATGGGGTCATGTTGTGCAGCGCTTACAGCTTATAGAGCGTCTTGAATCGACCAGTTCGTCGTTCAAAGCCAACGATTTTAGCCCGCTTTGACGAGGCTTATATTTATGTATTGACCGCTAGGTGGTGAGAAAAAGCTCGATGGAGTGTCGCTCAAATGCAACATTTTGCATGCTTGTGCTAATGTAAACCCAGTTGGGTTGGACAGCGCTTGCGACTGTGGCACAATCATTTGACGAGTTAAATCTTACCGACTCGCTGGAGCAGCTAGCTTAGCTGTGGTATCAATTTTGAGGATGAACATGAAAAAACTTAAATTAATCGCCGCGTTGTTCGCAACCGTCGCTGTTGCTGGCTCTGCTCTGGCTGCCGGCTCTAACGTCGCTTCCGACAACTGGCGTTCTGGCCACGGCAATATGCAATGGAAAAACGGCGACGGCACCCTGTGCTGGCGTGATGCCGCTTGGACCCCTGCTACGGCTGCCAAAGGCTGCGATGGCGCGATTGTTGCCCCTGCACCTGCCCCAGCTCCTGTGGCAGCACCTGCTCCAGCACCTGCGCCAGCTGTTGTTGCGCCTCGCCCAGCACCTGCTCCAGCGCCCGTTGTTGCGCCTCCTCCAGCACCTCCTGCACCTCCAGCAGCCACGAAAGTGACCTATGCTGCTGACGCTTTCTTTGATGTCAACAAATCTGTTGTCAAACCAGAAGGCAAGGCAAAGATGGATGATCTCGTTTCGAAGATCAAAGATATCAACCTTGAAGTGATCATTGCTGTGGGTCACACTGACAGCGATGCCAGCGATGCTTACAACCAGAAGCTGTCTGTTGCACGCGCTGAAGCTGTCAAGGCATATCTCGTGTCCAAAGGCATTGAGAAAAATCGCGTTTACACTGAAGGCAAGGGCGAGAAGCAGCCAGTTGCTGACAACAAGACCAAAGAAGGCAAGACGAAAAACCGTCGCGTCGAAATCGAAGTGGTCGGTACACGTACTACCAAGTAATTGTTGGTGCCGTCTCGAAAAAACCGCCCTCGGGCGGTTTTTTTATGGGCGATTTAACATGCACGGCTCAAGGGTGTATTTTTCAATGTGAGCTGCGCATTAAAATCACATCATGGAATTTGTTAAAAAAGAACTTTTGATTGCTTTGTCAGTGGAGTTAGAGTCTTTGATGCCGGGAGCAGGGTCAAAGGCGGCGTTTGAATCGCCTAAAGCAGCTGAACACGGCGATTTTGCGTGTACTGCGGCCATGCAACTGGCTAAAGCACTCAAGAAAAATCCGCGTGAGTTGGCGGGCAGTTTGCGCGAGGCGCTCTTGAGAAATGAGCAATTTATCAAGTGGGTGAGTGATATCGAGATTGCTGGCCCAGGCTTTATCAATGTGCGTTTAAAGCCTGAAGCCAAGCAAGAAGTCGTGCGCGATGTGCTCTCCCTTGGAGATGCTTACGGCTATCAGAACAAAACCGGTACGAAGATGATGGTTGAGTTTGTCTCGGCCAACCCGACCGGGCCGCTACACGTCGGCCACGGCAGACAAGCCGCTTTAGGAGATGCGATTTGCAACCTGTGGGCTACGCAGGGTGAGCAGGTGTATCGCGAGTTTTATTACAACGATGCCGGTGTGCAGATCAACAATTTGGGCATCTCTACGCAGCTGCGCGCCAAAGGCTTCAAGCCTGGTGATGCCCAGTGGCCTGAATCTGCCTACAACGGGGAGTACATCAACGACATTGCGCAAGATTTTCTCGCCAAAAAAACCGTACAAGCCGACGACCGAAGCTTTACCGCCAGCGGCGACAAAGACGATGAGGCCAGCATTCGCCAATTCGCAGTGGCTTACTTAAGACGTGAGCAAGACTTAGATTTACAAGCTTTCGAGGTGAAGTTCGACAACTATTACCTCGAATCGAGCCTGTACACCAGTGGTCGTGTCGAAGCTACGGTGCAAAAGCTCATTGCCGCCGGCAAGACGTACGAAAAAGATGGCGCACTTTGGCTCAAGAGCACAGACTACGGCGACGACAAAGATCGCGTTATGAAAAAGAGCGATGGCTCGTACACCTACTTCGTGCCTGATGTGGCCTACCACCTCGCAAAATGGGAGCGCGGTTACACCCGCGCTGTGAACATTCAAGGCACGGATCACCATGGCACGATTGCGCGCGTGCGCGCCGGCTTGCAGGCGGCAGGTGATGGCGTAGCGCAAGGCTTTCCAGACTACGTGCTGCACACGATGGTGCGCGTCATCAAAGACGGTCAAGAAGTGAAAATTTCCAAGCGAACCGGAGGTTATGTCACGCTGCGCGATCTGATTGATTGGACGAGCAAAGATGCGGTGCGCTTCTTCTTGCTCTCGCGTAAACCCGATACCGAATACACATTTGATGTGGATCTCGCGGTGAAGAAAAACAATGATAATCCAGTGTATTACGTGCAATACGCGCATGCTCGGATTTGCTCCGTGCTTGCTACTTGGCATGACAAAGAAGGCGGCGATACGGCTACTTTGGGCAGCGTGGATCTGAGCCCATTGAGCACGCCCGTGGCGCAAAGCCTGATGCTCGCGCTGGCCAAGTATCCTGAGATGCTCAGATGCGCCGCTCGAGATTTCGCGCCACATGACGTGAGCTTCTATCTGCGCGATCTCGCCGCCGCCTACCACTCCTACTACGATGCCGAGCGCATCTTGGTGGAGGATGCGAGCGTAAAAAAAGCCCGTTTGGCACTTGTAGCCGCCACAGCTCAAGTGATTCGCAATGGGTTGGCTGTGCTGGGCGTCAGCGCACCCGCTAAGATGTGAACATGGACATGAAATTTTTCCCTTTACAGCCAGCCAACTCACAACGCGGCGGTACGTTTCTTGGAGTGGTGATTGGCCTGATGATCGGCCTCGGCGCGGCATTGGCGGTGGCGGTCTATGTGACCAAAGTGCCCATTCCTTTTACCAATAAAGGCGCGACCAAATCCTCTTCTGAGCAAGATGCTCAAGAAAATCAAAAGAATAAAAACTGGGATCCGAATGCGCCGCTGTATGGCAAAAATCCCGCCAAACAAACTGCCTCCGGCGCGATAGGCACGGCAACGACAGCCTCGATGCCTGCTATAACTGCTGCCAGTGCACCAAAAGGTGCGGCCTCCACGCCCAAAGCCGCTGCTTCAGCACCCAAGACTTCTGCTGATCCCCTTGGCGATCTCGCTAAAGCCAAAACCGCAGGCACAGCGACCATCGCTATGAATCCGACGGGTGGTGGCGCAGACCCCTTTGCCTACTTTGTGCAAGCTGGCGCATTTCGAACCACAGAAGATGCCGAAGCGCAAAAAGCCAAGCTCAGTATGGCTGGCTTTCAGGCGATGATCACAGAGCGCGAGCAATCCGGTCGAACCGTTTTTCGTGTGCGGATCGGCCCCGTCGATAAGAAAGACGATGCTGACAAGACCAAAGAAAAACTCGACGGCGCAGGCTTTGAGACCGCGATTGTTCGGGTACAGCGGTAAATGGCGCACACGATGGCCCATACCTACCGCTGGAACTTTGTCAGCTTAATGTGCCTCAGCACCGTTAATTGATCAACAGCCTTTTGGCTTCTGGAGAATTCACTATGTTTCGTCGCGCCCTGATTCAAACTGCCGGCACTTTAGGTCTCGCATACTCCCTTCCACTCAGCGTGTTCGCGCAGCAACAACGCGCCTACCAAGAAGGCCAAGACTATGTGGCGCTCGATAAGCGCATTCCTGGTGATAACGCCGCAGGAAAAGTTGAGGTGATCGAGTTCTTTTGGTACAACTGCCCTCACTGCAATGCTTTTGAGCCGCAGTTAGAGCAATGGGCAGCCAAATTGCCTAAAGACGTCACCTTACGCCGCATGCCTGTGGCCTTCCGCGATGAATTCGTGCCGCAGCAACGCCTGTACTACGCTTTGGAAGCCTTAGGCAAGGTTGAGGAACTGCACAAAAAAGTGTTTTACGCGATTCACGTTGAAAAGCGCAGGCTCGACACACAAGCTAGCATCGGCGAATGGATATCTACCCAAGGTGTAGATAAAGCCAAATTTGACGGCCTCTATAACTCTTTTGCGGTGCAAACCAAGGCGACCCGCGCTGCGAAGCTGCAAAACGACTTTAAAGTGGGCGGTGTACCTGCGCTGGGTATTGCTGGCAGGTTCTATACGGATGGCTCGATGGCGCAAAGCATGGGGCGCGCTTTGCAGATTACTGACTTCTTAATCGCAGAAGTCAAAAAAGGCCGGTAAACTAAGGTTGAATTGCCGGTTAGCCGGCGTAAAATATGCGCAGCGTGCTATTAAAATAATAGCATTTAGCGATCTTCTGGATGCCCCATGCGCATATCATCCAAGTAATCTTCACTGATGTTGATGCTACTCTTGACGCCTACTTCTTCATAGTGTTTTGTCAACCAGCGCTGGCCGCATTTTTGACCCAACTCAAATAGGCCTTCGATCAGTTGCCCATCTGCATTGGATTTCGTCGAAGCGGGGTAGGCTTCCAGTGTCTCGCCGCCATCAATGCGGTGCAATCGAACCGTGCGGTAGCGCTCGAGTGGCAGAAAACCTTTAGCGATTAAGCGGTTGACAAAATCGATGGAGCGCATTTGTGCAAGCAGGCTGGCATTAAACGTGAGCTCATTCACGCGATCTATGATGTCGCTTTCGTTATCTGGCACTGCATTGCGCTCCACCGGATTGATCTGGATGAGGATGATATCGCTGGCTTGGCATCGGTAAATCAACGGGTGCAGTGCAGGGTTGCCGCTAAAGCCGCCATCCCAATAATGCTCGCCCTCCACCTCCACTGCGCGAAATAGCATGGGCAAGCAAGCCGACGCCATCACAGCAGCTTCTGTGAGCCGCTTGCCCGAGAAAATCTCTGCCTTGCCCGTCTTCACATGCGTGGCACACACATGAATCTGCGGCGAAGAGGATTTGGCCAGCCGCTTGAAATCCACGCAACTGTTCAGCAGCTTGCGCAGTGGGTTGATATCCATAGGATTAAATTGGTATGGCGAGATCGATGCACCACTGGCACGCCAGCCGGAGAGCCACATCTGCGCCCAGCCACGTTGTAATTTGCTCGCTTCGCCCAGCCGTGCCACTTTGCGCCAAAATTCAGCCAGTGCCTTGCGTGCCGCACCACGAGCGGCTGCGGGATCATCTGGGTACTCGGCAAAAGCAGATCCAAGCACAGCAGCATTCATGGCCCCCGCGCTTGCGCCACTGATGCCCTCAAGCTGCAAACGTCCATCGCCCAAGAGCGCATCCAGCACACCCCAAGTAAACGCCCCATGCGAGCCCCCGCCTTGAAGCGCCAAGCTTACAGTTTTATGAGGTGCGTTGGCGGCGATTGGGGTGGGTGTTTGAGAGGCAGCTTCATTCATTGTGGCTTTTCCTTGCGATGTTCATCTTGCTAAATCAGGCAATCAATAAGTGTGCCAAAAACTCAAAGACGAGATGTCAATTTGATGACGCCACGCGGTATGATTTTGATAGCGCATCAATTAAATTTTATGCCGGCTAGCCCTCGGTTTTCTATCGAAAACGGCTCTTTACAATGCATGGATGCAACGGCGTAAATTCATCATCCGCGCCCGCGCTCTAGTCGGTGGTGCGGCCTTGCCTACAGGCCAAAAGGTGCAAGGAATGAGGAGAACCAACAACCTCTCCCGAGCCTTGCTCTGACTCCATTCATTTGAGGCATCCCCAAGGGGAAAAACCTCCTGCAGATGGCCAATTTTCAAGGGTTAAAGGCTGTCAGTCAAAGCATTGAAATAAACGTAAATAGCCTTGTGTATTTCAGGCGCGCCTCATTTAAAAACAGCATCGGCACATCCGGCTTCACCGTCTAAAAATTCCAAGTAAAAATGAGCCACTTTCTCGTTCGGCGCAACCCCCGCGCAACCTTACTCACATTCTCCTTGACTGAGCACCCTATCGCCGTCGGTATGCGCTCCGCCATGACAGGCGCTAACACTCCGGTCATTTCATTAAAATAACGTCTCGCTGACGGGCTTAAAGCAAACACGATGATCCAGTTGCCCAAAGCCAAGCCTACACATCGGCAACCATCAGGACGACAAATCGATCCTTCGGTTGGCTTGAGGCGTGTTTTGCAGAACTTGTTTGAGAATATTTGACGCGACTATAAATTCTGTGGCATAATAAAAGGCTTCGCGTAATCTGCGGACGGACATTCATCTGTTAACAGTTAGCGCATCCTGCCCAAACGTAGCTTGATTTGAGAAATTGAATCGTGTGACGACGGGCCCAAGACTGCTTTCGATGGTTTGAAATAGTTCAAACAGTCGGAGACAAGTTGGGAAGAATAAGACAATGATCCAAACTGAATCTCGACTCGACGTCGCTGACAACACGGGTGCTAAATCCGTTTTGTGTATTAAGGTGCTCGGTGGCTCCAAGCGTCGCTATGCATCCGTGGGCGATGTGATCAAGGTGAGCATCAAAGAAGCTGCTCCTCGTGGTCGCGTTAAAAAAGGCGAAATCTATAACGCCGTTGTGGTGCGTACTGCCAAGGGCATTCGCCGCAGCGATGGTTCGCTCGTGAAATTCGATGGCAATGCGGCAGTTTTGCTAAATGCCAAGCTGGAGCCGATTGGCACCCGCATTTTTGGCCCCGTGACTCGTGAACTCCGCACAGAGAAGTTCATGAAGATCGTGTCCTTGGCACCTGAAGTCCTGTAAAGAGGTTGATATGAATAAACTTCGTACCGGCGACGAAATCATCGTCCTCGCAGGCCGAGATAAAGGCAAGCGTGGCAAAATCGCGTCTCGCAAAGACGAAACGCATTTGCTGATTGATGGTATCAATCTCGTCAAAAAGCACACCAAGCCTAACCCGCTGAAAAATACCACGGGTGGTATTGTTGAAAAGGCCATGCCGATCCATCAATCCAATGTGGCGATTTTCAACGGCGCAACCGGCAAGGCCGACCGCGTAGGTATCAAAGTAGAGGGTGATAAAAAAATGCGCGTCTACAAGTCCAGCGGTGCTGAAATCAAAGCAGCCTAAGGTAAAAAATAATGGCACGTTTTAAACAACACTACACAGAAAAAGTCGTTCCCCAGTTAATGGAAAAGTTCGGCTACCAATCTGTTATGCAAGTTCCTCGCATCACCAAAATCACCTTGAACATGGGTGTTGGCGAAGCGGTGGCAGATAAAAAAGTCATGGACAACGCTGTGGGCGACATGACAAAGATCGCTGGTCAGAAGCCAGTTGTCACCAAGGCGCGCAAGGCAATTGCCGGCTTCAAAATCCGCGAGCAATTGCCGATTGGTTGCATGGTCACCTTACGTGGCGAGCATATGTATGAATTCCTAGATCGCTTCATCACGATTTCGCTACCACGCGTGCGCGATTTCCGCGGCGTGTCTGGTCGCGCTTTCGATGGTCGCGGTAATTACAACATCGGCGTAAAAGAGCAGATCATTTTCCCGGAAATCGAATACGACAAAGTCGATGCCGTGCGTGGTCTAAACATCAGTATTACAACGACAGCGAAGAACGATGAAGAGTGCAAAGCGCTTTTGACCGGTTTCCGCTTTCCGTTTAAGAACTAAGGAGAGTCACATGGCTAAAGCTGCACTCATCCAGCGTGAATTAAAGCGCGATAAACTGGCTGCTAAGTTTGCAAAGAAGTATGCTGAATTCAAGGCAACCGCTTCCGATGTGAGCAAATCACCTGAAGAGCAAATGGCGGCACGTACGGGCTTGAACAAGCTGCCGCGTAATGCCAACCCGCATCGTCAACGCAACCGCTGTGGTATAACAGGTCGCGCTCGCGGCACCTACAGTCAGTTTGGCTTAGGCCGAATGAAGGTACGCGAAATGGCCTTTGCTGGTGAAATCCCTGGCATGACCAAGGCTAGCTGGTAAGCGAAGGAAAACAAAACATGAGCATGAGTGATCCTATCGCCGACTTGTTGACGCGCATTCGTAATGCGCAGATGGTCGCCAAAACAACCGTATCGCTGCCAGCATCCAAAATCAAGGCAGCTATCGCGCAGGTGTTAAAAGACGAAGGCTACATTGATGGATTCAAAGTGAATACCGTTGATGGTAAGTCTGAGCTTGAAATCGCCTTGAAATATTACGCTGGTCGTCCTGTAATCGAGCGTCTGGAGCGCGTAAGCCGCCCTGGCCTGCGCGTCTACAAAGGTACGGGTAGCATCCCTCAAGTCATGAACGGCTTGGGTGTTGCCATAGTCACTACGCCGCAAGGCGTGATGACCGACCGCAAAGCCCGCGCAACCGGCGTCGGTGGCGAAGTGCTGTGCTACGTCGCCTAACGGGTAAGGAAAAAGAATATGTCCCGCGTAGGAAAAATGCCAGTCACCGTGCCAGCCGGCGTCGAAGTGACAATAAATACCGACAAGATCAACGTTAAAGGTACGGGCGGCGTGCTGTCTATTGCTGCAAACGCACTTGTCACTATCAAAAACGAGGCGGGCAAGCTAAGCTTTGCACCTGCTGATGATTCGACTGCTGCGAACGCTATGAGTGGCACATTGCGTCAACTCGTCAACAACATGGTTGTGGGCGTTACAAAGGGTTTTGAGAAAAAGCTCAACTTGGTGGGTGTGGGTTACAAAGCTGCTGCTACTGGTACAAAGCTGAATTTGGCTGTGGGATATTCTCACCCTGTGAACTTTGAAATGCCAACGGGCATTACAGTGGCCACTCCAATCCCAACTGAAATCATTATCAAAGGCGCTGACCGTCAACGTGTTGGTCAAATCGCTGCTGAAATCCGTGCCGTGCGTCCTCCTGAGCCTTACAAAGGCAAAGGCATCCGTTATTCGGATGAAAAGATCACGATCAAGGAAACGAAAAAGAAATAAGGAACGTCAACATGCTGAACAAAAAAGACCAGCGCGTGCGCCGTTCGCGTCAGACGCGTATCCGCATCGCTACTCAAGGAGTTGCCCGCCTTTCGGTCAACCGTACAAACCTGCACATTTATGCACAAGTCATTTCAGGCGACGGCAGCAAAGTGCTAGCTTCGGCCTCGACCGCGGAAGCAGATGTGTCCAAGGAACTTGGTGGTAAAGGCAGCAATGCTGCTGCTGCGTCCGCTGTGGGCAAGCGCGTTGCTGAAAAAGCACTGGCTGCTGGCGTTGACAAAGTTGCGTTTGACCGTGCAGGCTTTGCTTACCACGGCCGTGTCAAAGCACTGGCAGAAGCTGCGCGTGAAGCCGGCCTCCAGTTCTAAACACTCAAGCAACGGTAAGAAATTAGAGCGAGAAATTTATGGCTAAATTACAAGCAAACGCACCAGCAGCAGGTCCAGAAGACGGCATGCGCGAAAAGATGATTGCAGTGAATCGCGTCACGAAAGTGGTTAAGGGTGGTCGTATTCTCGGCTTCGCGGCACTCACGGTTGTAGGCGACGGCGACGGCAAAGTTGGCATGGGCAAAGGCAAATCAAAAGAAGTGCCTGTGGCTGTGCAAAAGGCAATGGAGCAGGCACGTCGCGGTATGCTTAAATGCAATTTGAAAAACGGCACTATCCACCACCGCGTGTATGGTCAGCATGGAGCCTCAAACGTCATGATGGCACCCGCTCCGAAAGGAACAGGAATTATCGCTGGCGGTCCAATGCGCGCTGTGTTTGAAGTGGTCGGTATTACGGATATCGTGGCTAAGAGCCATGGTTCAACCAACCCCTACAACCTGGTTCGGGCGACGCTGGATGCTCTGAATAAATCGACAACTGCCGGAAACGTTGCAGCCAAGCGTGGTCTGAGCGTCGAAGCTTTGTTTGCTTGATTGGAATCATCATGACAACATCGGCAAAAGTTAAAGTACAGCTCGTCAAGAGCCCTATCAGCTGCAAAGAATCTCATCGCGCCACCGTGCGTGGCTTGGGTCTGCGCAAAATCAATTCTGTTTCTGAGCTCGAAGATACTCCCGCTGTGCGCGGTATGATCAACAAGATCAGCTACTTGGTCAAGGTGCTCTGATGCAACTCAATACCATCTCTCCAGCCGAAGGCTCCAAAAAACCACGTCGTCGCGTTGGTCGCGGCATCGGTTCTGGCCTCGGTAAAACTGCAGGCCGCGGTCACAAAGGTCAAAAATCACGTTCCGGCGGTTACCACAAAGTAGGCTTCGAAGGCGGTCAAATGCCTCTGCAGCGTCGCTTGCCCAAGCGCGGCTTCAAATCACGTACTCTTGCGTTCAATGCAGAGATAACACTGACCACCCTCGAGAAGCTCGGCGCGTCTGAAGTTGATATGTTGAGCCTAAAGCAAGCTGGCTTGGTTGGCGAAATGATCAAAGTCGTTAAAGTTATCAAATCTGGCTCGCTTACCAAGGCTGTCAAATTGACCGGTATTGGAGCAACGGCTGCTGCGAGGATTGCAATCGAATCCGCTGGCGGCACATTGATTTAAACCAGTAGTCGAGACTTCCAACAGTGGCAACCAATCCCTCAGCAATTGCAAAAACTGGCAAGTTCGGCGACCTGCGTCGCCGACTTGTTTTTTTGTTGCTCGCATTGATTGTTTATCGTATTGGTACACACATACCTGTCCCAGGCATTGACCCTACCCAGTTGAAATCCCTATTTCAAGGCCAGCAGGGCGGGATTTTAGGCTTGGTGAATATGTTCTCAGGCGGTGCTCTGTCTCGATTCAGTGTTCTGGCGTTAGGCATCATGCCTTATATTTCCGCGTCGATCATTATGCAGTTGCTCACTTATGTGGTGCCTACATTTGAGCAGCTCAAAAAAGAAGGCGAAGCAGGGCGTCGTCGTATCACGCAGTACACTCGATATGGAACGCTCGGTTTAGCGCTCTTTCAATCTTTGGGTATTGCTATAGCACTTGAGGGATCAGCTGGTTTGGTTCTGCAACCGGGTTTCGGATTCCGTATGGCTACAGTTGTTAGCTTAACGGCTGGTACGATGTTTTTGATGTGGCTTGGTGAACAAATTACTGAACGGGGTTTAGGCAATGGCATCTCAATTTTGATCTTCGCTGGTATAGCTGCAGGTTTGCCAGGCGCGATCGGTGGCTTACTCGAATTGGTGCGAACAGGCGCAATGAGTATTATTGCTGCAATTATCATCGTGGCGTTAGTTGTGTTGGTTACCTATTTTGTTGTGTTTGTCGAGCGCGGGCAGCGTAAGATATTGGTGAACTACGCCCGTCGCCAGGTTGGTAATAAAGTGTATGGCGGACAGTCATCGCACTTGCCGCTCAAGCTCAACATGGCTGGTGTGATTCCTCCAATTTTCGCCTCTTCAATCATATTGTTGCCTGCCACCGTGGTGAGCTGGTTTAGTACTGGTGATTCGATGCGGTGGCTCAAAGATATGGCAGGCATGCTTACACCCGGCCAGCCGATTTACATCATGTTTTACGCTGGCGCGATCATTTTCTTCTGCTTTTTCTACACGGCATTGGTGTTCAACAGCCGCGAAACAGCAGATAACTTAAAGAAAAGTGGTGCGTTCATCCCTGGAATTCGTCCTGGCGACCAAACCGCTCGATACATAGACAAAATCTTGCTCCGCTTGACCGCAGTCGGTGCAGCATACATCACGGCAGTTTGTCTGTTGCCTGAATTTTTGATCCTGAAATACAATGTGCCCTTCTATTTTGGCGGCACTTCACTGCTGATCATTGTGGTCGTTACGATGGACTTCATGTCTCAAGTTCAAAATTACATGATGAGCCAGCAGTACGAGTCGTTGTTGAAAAAGGCTAATTTCAAAACTTCTTGAAACAGAACGTTTGATTAGTCAAGAATGATGAGATTGAAATGGTTGGTGAAATTGTGGAAAATTTTCCTCATGTCACCTTCTAAGTGAAGTAAGAGAATGGGCACATAGTGCTCGGGTAGTTTTTTAGGCAAGATGCATATGTACTACATTTGCATACTGTCTGGTGACGAAGTCATCGTAGCATTGACACCCAATGACTTAGCGCGTGCACGTATCGTGTTCTGCGTCAAGTGATTGAATTGATTTGAGTTTTAGCTTTGAGAATTAGGAGAGCGACATGAAAGTTTCGGCTTCAGTCAAGAAAATTTGCCGCAATTGCAAAATCATCCGCCGCCGTGGCGTGGTACGTGTGATCTGTACAGATCCACGCCACAAACAGCGTCAGGGTTGATTAATCAACGAATTGAAAGTTTAGAGGACGGCTATGGCACGTATCGCTGGTATTAACATTCCGCCGCACCAACATGCTGAGATTGGCTTAACCGCTATCTTCGGTATTGGTCGCACAACCGCTCGCAAAATTTGCGAGGCTACAGGCATTGCCTATTCGAAGAAGGTTAAAGACTTCACCGATGGCGATCTGGAAAAAATTCGTGATGCTATCAATGGCATGACAATTGAAGGTGATCTGCGTCGCGAAACTACGATGAATATCAAACGCTTGATGGACATCGGTTGCTATCGCGGCTTCCGGCATCGTCGTGGCTTACCCGTGCGCGGCCAGCGTACCCGCACCAACGCGCGTACTCGTAAGGGTCCGCGTCGTGCAGCGCAGTCCCTGAAAAAATAAAGCCGGCTAAGAGAGAAACTATATGGCTAAACAGCAAGCATCCGCATCCGCCGCAACTCGTGTGCGCAAGAAAGTCCGCAAGAATATTGCAGACGGTATTGCTCACGTTCATGCGTCGTTTAACAACACTATCATCACGATTACTGATCGCCAAGGCAATGCGTTGTCGTGGGCATCATCTGGTGGCCAGGGCTTTAAGGGCTCACGCAAATCTACGCCTTTCGCAGCCCAGGTGGCTTCGGAGCAGGCTGGCCGCGCCGCCATGGAGCAGGGCATCAAGAATCTCGATGTTGAGATAAAAGGCCCAGGCCCTGGCCGCGAGTCATCTGTGCGAGCCCTCGGTTCTTTGGGGATCCGAATCACATCCATTCGCGATGTGACACCTGTGCCTCACAATGGCTGCCGCCCACAGAAGCGTCGTCGTATCTAATTTGATTCTGGCTAGAGCCGCGTTTCGTGCTGAAAAGCACGACCGCGGCTTTGGTTATAATAGTGAGTTGCACTGAATATTTAGTGCTTACCCGCAAAGCCCACCGCCAGCACAGTCTCAAATTTTTATTTGAACTTTTCTGGCTCCAGTAGCTAGTCCTACTGTAGCTAACATAGAAGGAAATTCAAAGTGGCACGTCTGCTCGGCCCCAAGGCCAAACTCTCCCGCCGTGAAGGCACTGATCTGTTCCTAAAGAGCGCGCGTCGCGCTATCGCAGATAAATCAAAATTTGACTCCAAACCCGGCCAACATGGTCGCACCAGCGGTCAACGTACATCTGATTTCGGATTGCAACTCCGCGAAAAACAAAAAGTTAAACGTATGTACGGCGTTCTTGAGCGTCAGTTCCGCCGCTACTTCGAAGAAGCGGATCGTCGTCGCGGCAATACAGGCGCAAATCTGCTGTTCATCTTGGAGTCACGCCTAGATAACGTTGTTTATCGTATGGGTTTTGCTTCAACGCGAGCCGAAGCGCGTCAGTTGGTATCGCACAAGGCAATGTTGGTAAACGGTAAATCTGTCAACATTCCTTCCATGCTGATCAAAGCCGGAGATGTGATCTCTGTGCGCGATAAGAGCAAGAAGCAGGTGCGAATTTCTGAAGCCCTGCAACTGGCGGGTCAAATTGGCTTTCCAGCATGGGTAGAGGTCAGTGCTGACAAAACAGAGGGTACCTTCAAGAAATCCCCTGATCGGGACGAATTCGCTTCTGACATCAACGAATCGTTGATCGTCGAATTGTATTCACGTTAATTTTTTTGAAGGCGGTGCATACAAACGCGTCGCCTCAAAGCCCTTTCATGTAGACGTATAAAAGCGACGAAGTGAAGGGATTTCCAGTCTTATCGGTGTAACGAGCCGAGGGCACTTACAAGGAATACTGCATGCAAACCAATCTGCTCAAACCCAAGACGATTCAAGTAGAACAACTCGGCGGCAACAAAGCCAAAGTCACCCTCGAACCTTTCGAGCGCGGTTATGGTCATACGCTTGGAAACGCGCTGCGCCGCGTGTTGCTCTCGTCGATGGTGGGTTATGCACCTACGGAAGTGACCATTGCGGGCGTACTGCATGAGTTCTCCACTATTGATGGCGTCCAAGAAGACGCAGTGAACATCATGCTCAACTTGAAGGGCGTGGTCTTCAAATTGCACAACCGTGATGAAGTCACTCTCTCGTTGCGCAAAGACGGCGAAGGCGTTGTCACTGCTGGCGATATCCAAACGCCACATGATGTCGAGATCATCAATCCTGATCACGTAATCGCCCATCTGTCGCAAGGTGGCAAGCTGGATATCCAGATCAAGGTTGAAAAAGGTCGTGGCTATGTGCCCGGTAACGTGCGCCGTTATGGCGATGAGCCCAGCAAATCCATTGGCCGCATCGTGCTCGATGCATCTTTCGCACCGATCAAGCGCGTTAGCTACGCAGTTGAGAATGCTCGCGTTGAGCAGCGTACCGATCTTGACAAGCTCGTCATGGAAATCGAAACCAATGGCGCGGTGACTGCAGAAGATGCAGTGCGTGCAGCGGCGAAGATTTTGGTTGAGCAATTGGCTGTGTTTGCACAGTTAGAGGGCAGCGAGCTCGCCGCGTTTGATGCACCCGCTCAGCGTAGCAGCCAGCAGTTTGATCCTATTTTGTTGCGTCCCGTCGATGAGCTTGAGCTCACCGTACGTTCAGCCAACTGCCTCAAAGCAGAGAACATTTACTACATCGGTGATCTGATTCAGCGCACCGAAAACGAGTTGCTCAAGACACCAAATCTGGGTCGTAAGTCACTCAACGAAATCAAGGAAGTCTTGGCCTCTCGCGGTCTGACCCTCGGTATGCGTTTAGAAAACTGGCCACCCGCCGGTTTGGATAAGCGTTAATTTAAAAGCAAAGTGCACCAGCGCGTACCTGATACGGCGCGCTGTTAATACATTGAAAGGAAAAGCACCATGCGTCACGGAAACGGACTTCGTAAACTTAACCGCACCAGCGCCCATCGCCAAGCGATGCTGCGCAATATGATGAATTCTTTGATTCAGCATGAGGCCATTAAAACCACGCTGCCAAAATCAAAAGAGCTACGCCGCGTTGTGGAGCCAATGATCACTTTGGCTAAAGTGGATTCGCTGGCTAATCGCCGCTTGGCATTCAACCGCTTGCGTGACCGTGATTCGGTCACCAAGCTGTTCACCGATCTCGGGCCTCGCTTCAAGACGCGTCTAGGCGGCTACACACGTATCCTGAAAATGGGTTTCCGCGTGGGTGACAACGCGCCGATGGCTTTTGTTGAGCTCGTCGATCGCGCTGATACGTCAGCTGAAGCGCCGACAGCAGAGTAAATATACTTTGCCGCATTGCAGCAAACAGCAGAGCAACGCGGTAGAATATAAGCATTGACGCGGAGTGGAGCAGCTCGGTAGCTCGTTGGGCTCATAACCCAAAGGTCGTTGGTTCAAATCCAGCCTCCGCAACCAATTTTGAAAATCAATAAATCTTTGATTTTTGTTTAACGCCAGCTTAAGCTGGCGTTTTCTTTTGTGGCATCCAATCTAGCAATATGGTTTTGTCAGTGCCACGCATCCAAACTAGGCTCTCTTGCGGATAATCAAGACATGCGAAAAGCCAAACTCCAATCCGTCACCGTGGGCGGCAATGCCGATGAGATCGAAGCGCAGTTTTATGATGCGCTTCGTGCGGGCGATATTGACAAGCTGATGAGCTGCTGGGCTGATGAAGATGAGATCGTTTGTGTGCATCCGGGCGGCTCGCGCATGGTGGGCACGGGCGCGATTCGTTCGGCCTTTGATGCGATGTTCTCTAACGGCACGATCCGTGCCACGCCGATGCGCATGAGGAAGATTGAAGCGCTATCGAGCAGCGTGCACAGCGTGATCGAAAAGATTGAAGTCATGACGCAAGAAGGGCCGCGCGAAGCCTATGTGATTGCTACCAACGTTTATCACAAGACGGCGCAAGGCTGGCGCATGGTGGCGCATCATGCGAGCCCCGGCACGGCGCGCGAAATGCAAGAGATCTCTGATGCGCCGATGGTGCTGCATTAAAGGCGGTGTGCACGATGTTTTCCAAACAATTTGGGCAGATAGCCGGCGTGTTTACTGCGCAGAGCGCTATTAATTTAATAGTATTCACTGATCCGAGTCAAGTCAGCTGATGCATTACCGCTCACCTGCTTGGCTGCCCGGCGGCCAATTGCAAACGATCTGGCCAGCGCTGTATGCGCGGCGCACGGAAGGGCAGGCGCTGGTGTGGCAGCGCGAGCGCTGGGACAGCCCAGATGCTGATTTCATCGATGTAGATTTTTCCAATGAAGCTGCGCCAGATGCAAAGCGCAAACCATTGCTCGTCGTCTTCCACGGCTTGGAGGGCTCATCGCAAAGCCATTACGCACAAGCCTTGGCGCATTGGGCGAGGCAGCATGGCATGGCCTGCGCTGTGCCGCATTTTCGCGGTTGCAGTGGCGAGATCAACCGAGCGCCACGTGCTTATCACTCGGGTGATTTCCAAGAGATTGATTGGATCTTGCGCCGCATGAAAGCGCGCGTGCCAGAGCGAAAATTGGTTGTAGTGGGTATCTCTTTGGGGGGCAACGCGCTGATGCGCTGGGCTCAAGAGACAGGCGCTTCGGCCAGCGCTGTGGCGAGCGCTGTAGCGAGTGTGTGCTCACCGCTTGATTTGGCTGCAGCCGGCCATGCGATTGGCAAAGGCTTCAATCGGCAGGTCTACACCCGCATGTTTCTCAAAACAATGAAGCCCAAAGCGCTGGAGCGCTTGGCGCTGCATCCCAAGCTGTTTGATGCGCAGGCGCTGCTGCGCAGCCGCGATCTTTATGAGTTTGACAACATCTTCACCGCACCCTTGCATGGCTTCAAAAATACCGAAGACTATTGGGATCGTGCATCTGCCAAACCGCGCATGGCCGAGATTCAAATCCCCGCGCTCGCGCTCAATGCGCGTAACGACCCCTTCATGCCCGCCAGCAGCCTGCCGAAAGCGGGGCAGGTGGGCAAGCATGTGACGCTGTGGCAGCCCGAGCAGGGCGGTCATGTGGGCTTTCCAGCGGGCAGCTTCCCAAGCGATGTGCATGCGATGCCGCGCGCAGTAGGTCAATGGTTATTGGGGCATGCGTAATGGATGACATCGATGGATGATATTGTTCTCCAAGCTATGGCCAAATGGCCCAATGTGCCCGCCTGCACCGGCTGGCTTGGCTTAGATGCGCGTGGCCAATGGTGGATGCGCGACGATCCTGCGCAGGCTTGCGGCAGCTTTTCTAGCGGCCAGCCAGGCGCGAAAGGCTCGCTGCTGGCGCACGACAAGCTGATTGCTTTTATTGCTCGGAACTACCTTTGCGCAGAAGAGGGCTCATTTGCGGGGCAATGGTATTTTCAAAACGGCCCACAACGTGTGTATGTGGAGCTAGAGGCCACGCCTTGGGTCTGGCGTGTGAATGCAGATTTCACAATCGTTGCGCACACAGGAAAAGAGTGCAAACCGCAGCGCTGCGTGCTCGATGAGGCGGGCTATGTGTATTTAGAAACTGAGCTGGGCTTTGGCCTCGTGCACACGCTAGACATGCTGCTTGCCGCCGATGCGCTAGAGCGTGGCCTGTGGGTGGCGCAAGAGATCGTGCGCAGTGAATTACCAAGACGCTTTGGCTATGTACGTAGCCCAGACAAAGCGCAGAAGGCACAGAAAGCCTAAGATCCTGCTGCTTAAGTAAGGCTCAATACTATTAAAATCGTAGCACACTGCGCATATTCTATGCCGGCTACAAGCTATAGTCGCTTCAAAAATCAGCCTGCTAGCACCTGCGCAAACACATCCGCATCCACATTGCCGCCACACAGCGTCGTGCCCACCACCAGGCCGCGCAGTTGATCCTTCTGCTGCATCGCTGCAGCTAAAGAGGCCGCGCCAGCTCCTTCGGCCACGTTGTGTGTGGCAGTGAAAAGCAAGCGCATCGCGGCTTTGAGTTGCGTGTCCGTCACCGTGATCACATCAGCAGCCTCGCGGATGATCACATCCAATGCATCAAGATCAGGCACGCGGCAGGCCATGCCATCAGCAATTTGCGTGCTCACGGGCGCTTCGAGCAGTTTGCGCGCTTTGAAAGAATCCATATAAGCCGTGGCATGCGCGGAGACGACGCCAATGAGCTTAGTCTTCACTCCCGTATGAGCGCGCGCCGCTGCCGCTGCGCAAAAGCCTGAGCCCATACCAATCGGCACGTAAGTCACATCGGGCTGCACGGCTTCAAAAAACTCAATCCAATACGTCATCACGCCCAGTAGCAAATCGCGGTGATACGAAGGCACGAAATGCAAACCGCGCTCCACCGCCAATTTCGCTGCATGTTCACGCGATTCTTGAAACTCGCTGCCATGCTCAATCAACTCCACGTCGAGCGCGCGCATGGCGGCATTCTTTTCCACCGAATTGTCATGTGGCACCACGATGGTGGCTTTCATTCCATGCTGCCGCGCCGCAAAAGCAATCGACTGCCCATGGTTGCCCCGCGTGGCCGCGATCACGCCTGCCGTTTGAGGTTCGCGCTTAACGAGCGCATCAAAATAAGTCAAACCGCCGCGCACTTTGAATGCGCCCACCGGCTGGTGATTCTCATGTTTGACCCAGACCTTCGTGCCAGAGCCTGATTTGCTGCCGAAGGCTTCACTCAGCAGCGGCCATTCAAATTGCGGTGTGGGCCGCAGGCTGGCATAGACGCAGTCTTGCGCCGCTTTGATTTCTTGTGATGTGAACATGCTTTACTTTCTTTCTGTGAGCACCAGACGAACTGCCAAACCCGTGAGCATGGTGGCCATCACGTAACGCTGAACGCGCAGCCAAACGGCGCTTCGCTGGACGAAAAGCGCAATACCGGCTGCGCCAGCGACGATCAAGCCGTTGACGACGATGCTTAAGGTGATGTGAGTGGCAGCCAATTGCAAGCCCTGCTGCAACACGCTGCCGCGCTCGGGATGAAGGAACTGGCTGAAGATCGATGTGAAAAAAACGAGTTGCTTGGGGTTGAGCAAATTCGTGACCAAGCCCATGCGAAAGAGTTTGGCAAATCCGTCATGCGGCAAGTCTTGAGCCTCAAACAACCCGCGCCCGCCAGGCCGAACAGCTTGCCAAGCGAGCAGTAGCAGATAGGCCGCACCGGCAACGCGAATCAGATCAAACACCCAAGGCATGGCTGCGAAGATCGCGGTAAGCCCCAGAGTGGCTGCAGCGATATGCACTACATTGCCCACTTGCACACCGAGCACCGAGATCCAGCCCGCCATACGCCCTTGGCACAGTGCGCGGGAGACGCAGTAGAGCATATTAGGCCCCGGCGTGAGCATGATGGCCAGCGCGGCCAGGCAGTAAAGCAGCACTTCGCTAGCCGTGATCATCAGCAGCCTTTCGATTCGAGCGTGACCAAGCCTTTGGGCGTTTGTAGCGTTGCTATCAGATTCGGCGCGCCCGCTTCAACGGAAACACCTTGCAAGCCAATGGCCTGGTGCGCAGCTTGCAGCTCGGCGGCTTGTGGATGCGTGATGCACAAGCTTTGCAAGGCAATACCACTGTCTGGCATATTGCTTGCGGGGTGCGCAGCTACCGAAGGAACCTCGTGAGGCAAACCCCATTGAATGAGTGTGGGCAGGCCGCCATGAAACAAACGCTGGCCATCATCGCGGACTGTGATTTGCCATTGAAGTAGGCCAGCCGGTGTCATGCGGCTGATTTGCACGGCGGGGCCGCGCTCAATGCCTAAAGCAGTGAGCGCATCACTGGCTTTGCGCACATCGTCTGTGTTCGCCACGAAATGGACCAAGCGGGGGCTGGCTTCAATGGCAGAGCGCAAAAGCTCGGAATCCAGATCAAACCAGCGGTATTTCAAGCCGTTAGCCGGCGTATTCATTGCGTGAGTAGCTATTGAATTAATAGCAATTATTTCGAAATACGCACGCGGATAATTCACCGTAGCAATGCGAAACAAGCGGTTGTGCGTTCCGAACAGCGGATGCTCGCCACCTAAGCCCGGCGTGATCCCTAATGTGGCTTCGCACCAAGCCACGCCTTCTTGTAACGTTCGTGCTGCGACGACGAGGTGATCGAGTTGTGTGTTCATCAGAGGGATACCTTTCCATCAATACAAGTGACACTCTCGCCGCCGATCCAAATGTCTGTGCCTTCTTGGCTCACATGCACGCGCCCTGCACGCCCGAGCGCTGTGCCTTGCGCAGCCACATAGCGAGTGGGCGCAAGGCCTGCGCCGATCAGCCATTGCGCGAGTGCGGCGTTGAGTGAACCCGTCACTGGATCTTCGGTCATCCCGTTGTTGCCGGGGAAGAATGCTCGCACTTCAAATTGCGTTTCATCGCTCACGGTTTGTACACCCACTACACCGACTTTGCCGCGTGCGCCAACGACGCCAATATCCAAGCCCGCCAAAATCGCCGCATCAGGCGTCAAGGCCAATACTTGGCTTGCGCTCTTGAGCATCACGCCGCGCCAGTTCGGCCCATTGTCACACCAAGCATGCGCAACGATGTCACTGCGCGCGATCCTCAAGCCCCGTGCAATCAAAGCCACATCCGTTTCATCCAACGGCCCGCTCTTGAGTAGAGGTGGCGCAGCAAACGCGAGGCGTGCTCCTTGCGTATTGATCTCTCGCTTGATCCTCACCAAACCAATGCCGCATTCCTGCACGATGAATTCCCCCTTCGGCTTACCGCCTGCCTCAGCCCAGGCGTGACAAGTGCCAAGAGTAGGATGCCCCGCAAACGGCAGCTCGCGCCCTGGGCAAAAGATGCGCACTTTGTAATCAGCGCTTGCATCAGTGGGCGGCAGCAAAAAAGTGCATTCGCTCAAATTCGTCCAGTTCGTGAAGTGCTGCATCTGCTCGGTGCTCAAACCCGTGCCATCCAACACCACCGCCAGTGGATTGCCTTTGTAGGCGATAGCGGTGAACACATCGACTTGTTTGAAAGGGCGCTGTTTCATCATGATTCGATCCATTTAATGCGCACTTGAGGCGCGTTCGTTAGGTGTCAGGTGAGCTAGTTGGCCGTCGCCAGATTTCCAATTTTCTTGCCCCAAAAATCCCGGTGTGGCTTTAGCGGCAGCATCGATCAGTGCATCAAGCGCGAAATAGCGATCGTCGAAGTTGCCGGGGATGAAGATGAAGGCGGCGCTGTACATAGTTTTGTTTTTCCCAAATCAAGATACAGCAATATCCAGCACACCCTTGCTTGCGGGATGCGAGAGCAAAGGCGCATACCATCTCTCAATGGCGGGATACGCCATGCTGGTCTCGCCGCTTGCAGTCCGCACTGCCCACCAGCGATGCACTTCGCAAAGAATAGGAATATCGGCCATCGTTAAAACTTCGCCAGCCATATACGACTGCTTTGCCAGATGCGCTTCAACGATGCTGAGCCAACGATTCACCTTGCGCGTGTACTCTTCAATCAGCGCATGATTGCGTTGCTCGGGCGCTGTGCGAAACCATTGCACAAAGGGCAAGCCGCTCGCGCGATTGAGCTCAGATTGCTGCCAATCCATCCAGCGCTCGGCATCAAAGCGTTGCTTCGCCCCAAGCGGATAAAGCACATCTTGAGAATACTTTTCACAAAGATAGCGCACGATCACATTGCTTTCCCAAAGTGTGAAACCGCCGTCTTGCAACACAGGAATCATCGCATTCGGATTCATCGCTTGAAACTCAGGCGTGTTCACCACGCCAAAAGCGGCGCCTGCGTCAAGACGCTGAATAGGTAGGTTCAAATACTGCGCCGTCCACATGATCTTGCGCACATTGATGGAGCTGATCCGCCCCCAAAGTGTCAAACCAGAGCCGCTCACAAATGCGCTTTCAGCACAACCGCCAATGCTGCTACACCGACGTTGATCTGCTCCACGCTAGCTGTAACGAAACTTAGGCGCAAAGTGTTGTGTTGTGCGTTGTCGGCATAGAAGGCTGCGCCGGGCACGAAGGCCACGTTGCGCTCTACGGCTTGTGGCAGGAGGTCGGTTGCGTTCATATGCGCGGGCAGTTTGACCCAGAGGAACATACCGCCGGAGGGTTTGTTCCATTCAATACCTGTGCCTTTCAGCTCGCGGTCTAGTGCAGCCAACATGGCTTCGCATTGCGATTTGTAGAGTGCGCGGATCGTGGGGACATGGCGGTCAATGAAGCCGTCCTTGAGCACTTCTGCCACCAAGCGTTGGTTGAAGCTGGGTGTGTGCAAATCTGCGGCTTGCTTGGCTTGCAAGAGCTTGGGATACAAGGCTTTCGGTGCCACGAGAAAGCCTAAACGCAGGCCGGGTGCGAGCGTTTTGCTAAACGATCCCATGTAGATGCAGCCATCGGGGTTGCGGGCGGTGAGCGATGCCGGCGGCGGCGTGTCGAACCACAAATCGCCATAGGGGTTGTCTTCAATGATGGGCAGGCCGACGCTCTGTGCTTCAGCACTTAGCGCTGCTCGCCTGACCTCGCTCATACTGCGGCCTGTGGGGTTTTGATAATTGGGGATCACATAGATAAAGCGTGCATCTTTTGCCTTGCGCTTCACATCGTCAATCAACACGCCTTCATCATCGCTTGCAATGCTCACATACCTCGGCTCCATCGGTGTAAAAGCTTGCAGCGCGCCGAGGTAGGCGGGTGTCTCGACCAAGACAGCAGAATCTTTATCAATCAAGATTTTTGCAATGAGATCCAGTGCTTGCTGTGAGCCGGTGGTGATCAACACTTGATCAGGATCTACTGTCCACGCTACGCCTGCCGCTGCGCTTTGCTGAGATAGCTGCTGCGCCACAAATTCACGCAGCGCGGGAAAGCCTTCGCTGGCGGCGTATTGCAGTGCAGCTTGACCATCTTTGGCCAATACTTTCGCGCAAGCTGCTGCAAATTCAGTGATGGGAAAAGTCTTCGGCGATGGCAACCCACCCGCAAAGCTGATGATGCCAGGTTTGTCCGTCACCTTCAAAATCTCGCGGATCACCGAAGGGTTCATACGCTCTGCGCGTGCTGCTAGTTTCCAATTCATTTTTACTCTCCACCTTGTTTGCCGTAAAAAACAAACCAAGTCACAAAATCATCGCTGAAATTTTCAAAGCGGTGCACCACGCCCGCCGCCACAAAAAACGCATCGCCCGCTGCTGCATCAAAGCGCTGCCCGTTGATCACCAGCTCGCCTTTGCCGCGCTGAATGAAATACAACTCATCTTGCGTATGCGGTTGCTGCAAGTCTTCGTTCTTCGGTGCAAACACCTCCACACTCATCGTGCCGCCCGCCATCATTGTGATGAAAGGCGCGCCTTGCGGATAGGTCGAAGTGGGCGCTGCGGGTAGGCGCGCGAGGGCTTGGTTGATAGAGACTTTCATGGCTTCGCCTTTGCGTCCACAGGCATCTTCTTGCCCACATAAACAGTCGCAATCACCGCGATGGCGAAAAACAGAGTCATCATGTCTAGCCGCTCGCCCGCCAAAGGCACGGCAAACAGCAAACTCAAGAAAGGCTGAATCAATTGAATCTGACTCACGCGCACAGCGCCCAAAGCCAGTGCGCGATACCACGCAAAAAAACCAATCCACATGGAAAACAACGCCACATAAGCAAAGCCCACCCAGCTCATCGCTGCAATCGCTTGGGGTTGCGCGGGTGCAAAGATCAAAGCCAGCGGCAGGGTGATGGGCAGGCAGCTCACGAGCACCCAGCAAATCACTTGTTCAGAGCCCAAGCGCGGCGTGAGGCGCGCGCCGCCGATGTAGCCGAATGCGCCGGTGGTCATGGCGATGATGAGATAGATGTTGGCTGCGCCTAAATAAATGCCGCCCGCTCGCCAGATCATGAAAGCCAACACCAAGCCGCTGCCCAGCACGGCGCAAGCCCAGAAGCCTTTTGAGGGGCGCTGCTTGAACCACAGCGCGCCGAGCACAGCGGTAGACAATGGCAAGAGGGCCGTCACGACTGCACCGTGCGTGCTCGGTACATAGCGCAAAGCCAGCGCCAGAAACAACGGAAAGCCCACGATCACGCCAAAGGCCGTCATCGCCACCAGCGGCCACTCAGCGCGGGTGGGGATGTTAAGCGTGCCGCGTGATTTTTGCCAAAGCAAATACAGCACCGAAAGCAGCCCCGCTACCGCCGCCCGGCCAAAGGTCACGAACCAAGGCGAGAGCTGTGGCGCATCCGTGCCGCCCACGGCAATGCGCGTGAAAGGCAGTGTGGCGGCAAACAGCGTTACGCCGATCAAGCCCCAGAATAAGGCTTCTTTTTCTTTCGCGGCGTTCATAGCTTTGCTTTCATACAGTTAACATCCAAAACGCCGTCACGATCAAAACCAATGCCATCGCGCGGTTAAACCAAAGCAGCCTTGCGCCCTGCGCAAGCCAACCGCGCAGCGCTGCGCCCATCAGCGCGTAGGCAAGGTTGCTGAAAAAAGCAAAAGCCATCAGTGTGGGCAGAAGCACCATGAGGCGCGGCCAAAAATCTGCTTTGCCTGCCAGCCAACCTGCCACCACGGTGAGCGCAAACATCCAAGCCTTGATATTCACAAACTGCAAAGCCGCGCCTTGCCAAAAAGTCACGTTTAACTTCGCCGCATCAGCCTGCGCTAAAGAGCCGCTGCGCGAGAGCTTGAATGCGAGCCAAAGCAAATACGCGCAGCCCACGCCTTTCACAAGCCAGATCAGCGCCGGCGCAGCCACCAGCAGCGCACCCAAGCCAAATGCACAGAGCAACACCAATGCCCCCCAGCCAATCGGCACAGCGCAAACAAAATGCATGGCCCCCTTCAAGCCGCGATTCGCAGCCAGCGCGGTCGATAGCGTGGTGTTGGGCCCCGGAGAAAAGCTCATGGCTGTGCCTAAGACAAGTAGCGCGGTGAATTCAGGCCAAGGCATCATGATGTTGAAATATATTTGAAATAACTGTACATTAAATGGCAATACAGTACCAATACAGATAAGCAATTCAGTTCAAGATCTGTATTGCTTCAAAAAGAGATACAGCCATGCTGATGAAAACTGCCACTCACACGCTCACCGAGCAACTCGTGCAGCGCTTTGCCGAGCGCATCAAATCCCGTTTGCTCGCTGCGGGCACGCGCCTGCCCAGCGTGCGCGAATGTGCGCGGCAGCACAGTGTGAGCCCACATACGGTGGTGGCGGCCTATGACCAGCTCGTAGCGCAGGGCTTGGCGGAGGCGCGCAAGCAGCGTGGGTTTTTCGTACGTGACATGCTCGTTTTAAAGCAAAATCAGCCTATAGCCGGCATAGAATCTGCGCGAAGCGCTATTAAAAACATAGTAAATATTGGCGCAGAGCCCAAGCCGCGTATCGATGCCACTGCGCTGATTCGCGGCATGTTTTACCGCCCGATGTCGAATTTGCGAAAGCCATTTACCGACATGCTCCAGCCCGGCATGGGCGTGTTGCCAGCCGATTGGATGCAATCCGATTTCATCGGCCCCGCAGTGCGAAAAGTGAGCCAAGGCAAGAGCTTGCTTGATGTGAGCCTGCGCTATGGCGAGCCGCTGGGCGATCCGTCGCTGCGTGAGGCGCTGTCTGTGAAGCTGCGCGATTACGCGATTCACACCAGCCAAGACAACATCATCACCACGCTGGGCGCTACGCAAGCGCTCGATATCGTGAGCCGCACTTTGCTCAAAGCGGGCGATGCGGTGATGGTGGAAGAGCCCGGCTGGGCGGTGGAATTTGCGCGACTCGATGCGCTGGGCATGCGCATCTTGCCTGTGCCGCGCAACGCTGACGGGCCCGATATGGCGGTGATGGCGCGCTATTGCCAGGAGCATGCGCCCAAGCTTTATGTGAGCGTGAGCGTCTTGCACAACCCCACCGGC
The DNA here is from genome assembly GCA_043777675.1 of Comamonadaceae bacterium. GTDB lineage: Bacteria > Pseudomonadota > Gammaproteobacteria > Burkholderiales > Burkholderiaceae_C > JANMDU01. The sequence goes on from JAYWHR010000055.1 coordinate 58,077, forward strand.
GCAAGCCTATCGCCCGCCAGCGCACATCGCATTTTGCAGCTCGCCGGGCAGCATGATTTTCATATCGTTGAAGACGACACCTATTGCCACATCGCCCCCGGCCACAGCACCCGCATGACAGCACTCGATGGCTTGCAGCGCACCATCTATGTGAGCGGTTTTGCCAAAATCCTCGCGCCCAATTGGCGCATCGGCTTCATCGCTGCGCCTGAGCATTTGACTGAGCGCTTGCTCGACACCAAACTCCTCACCTCGCTCACCACACCCGCTCTGCTTGAGAGAGCGCTGGCGCATTGCATCAACGACGGCCATCTGCGCAAACACAGCGAGCGCGTGAAAGTGCGCTTAGACGCCGCCCGTAGCCGCAGCGCCCGCCTCGCCTTGCAACACGGCTGCACTTTCGCAGCTGAGCCCGCAGGTTTATTCGGCTGGGTAGACACCGGAGTCGACACCGAGCAACTTGCCGCCCGCATGCTGGACGACGGCATCTTGCTCGCGCCGGGCAGCCTGTTCACAGCCAACCGAGCCCCCAGCCAGCTCATGCGAATCAATTTTGCGGCGACGCAGGATGCAGGGATTTGGAAGAAGTTTGCGCACGCGCGTGAAAGCATGCAGCGCAGTTAAATTGCGGCAATGGCGCTGATTGGCAAAAACATCGGTGAAGGCTCGGGCGAAAGATCACCTTCCAAAAGTGCAAACCCGAGCTTCTGATAAAAGGCTACGGCTGTCGCATCCGCATCTAAATACAGGCCGTAGCTGTCGATTTGCTTGGCAATGGATTGCGTGAGCAGCAGCGCATGCTTCATGATTCGGCTCCCCAACTGCTGGCCTTGATAGCGCTGATCGATGCCAAGCATGATCAGGCGTGAGCAAGGAATCTTGCGCGGCAAGCTGCCCAGATCAAGTGCAGATAAAGCTACCATATCAATCATGTGCTGCGCCAGTGTGTAGAAACCAGCGAAGCGATCGTCTTGCGCAGAATCCGTAAGCACGTAGGCTACGCTCAGACTTTTCCTCACCTGCGGCTTGAGGCTGTTGTTTACAAAGCTGTTTATGCTGGTGTGGCCGCAATCGAATTGTTTTTGACCGGTGTAGCTTTGTGCTGGGTCATACAGCGATATTTCAAAGCTCATGCTTGGCGCTCTGGGCGCGGTGCTGCAGATCAGGCAGAGCCATAAGGTCTTTCATCGCTGGCGTGGGTGCGGCTGGCTGGGCAAGCAATTGCACCAAAGCCGTTTGCCCTTTTTGAGAGAGGCTGATGCTGGCGTGTTCACTCAGCACCTTTCGGGCTTTCTCTACCGCTGGGCCGAGCACGAACGAGGTTAAGTCCAAGCCGTCCAAAGCAGCCGCTCGGCTTAGCAGCTCTTTCATATCTGCTGTGGTTTTGAATTCCATGCGAGATTGACGAAGGTTTAATACGGCTTCCATACGGATACTCCCAAAATACAATGATTGAATTATACGGCTATTGACCGTATTTTTCAAGACCGTAATTGCCCCTCACCCAGCACCACATATTTCAGCGAAGTCAGCCCCTCCACGCCCACGGGCCCACGCGCATGAAACTTGTCTGTGCTGATGCCGATCTCTGCACCGAGGCCAAATTCAAAGCCATCCGCAAAGCGCGTGCTGGCGTTGACCATCACGCTAGCGGAATCGACTTCGCGCAAAAAGCGTTGGGCGTGCATGTGGTTCGTCGTCAGAATAGCATCGGTGTGATGCGATGAATAGTGGTTGATGTGTGCAATTGCCGCATCCAAGTCGTCGACAACTTTGATGCTGATGATGGGGGCGAGGTATTCTTCAAACCAATCTTGCTCAGTCGCGTCTTTGAGCAATGCTACTGAATCTATAGCGCCTTGCGCAATAAATACGCCGGCTATCAACTCTTTTGACTCTAAATCACAGCGCATTTCTACGCCTTTGGCAGCATAGATCGCTGCAATCTTCGGTAAAAATTCAGCGGCCACAGCGCGCGCTACCAGCAAGCCTTCTGCCGCGTTGCAGGGCGAGTATTTGTTCGTCTTGGCGTTATCTGCAATGCGCACAGCCATCTCGATATCACAAGAATCGTCCACATACACATGGCAATTGCCATCGAGATGTTTGATCACCGGCACTTTCGCATCGCGCGAAATCCGCTCGATCAAGCCCTTGCCGCCGCGCGGAATGATCACGTCCACGAACTGCGGCATGGTTATCAGTTGCCCCACGGCCTCACGATCAGTCGTCGGCACGAGCTGCACGCCATCTTCTGGCAAGCCGCTCTCGCGCAGCGCTTGGCGCACCAGCGCAGCCAAAGCCCGGTTCGATTCAATCGCCTCCGAGCCGCCGCGCAAGATGCAGGCATTGCCGCTCTTGATGGATAGCGAGGCCGCCTCAATCGTCACATTCGGGCGGCTCTCGTAAATCATGCCAAACACCCCAATCGGCACGCGCATCTGCCCCACGCGAATACCGCTGTCCATCTGGCGCATGCCTGAAATCTCACCAATGATGTCGGCCATCGCCGCGAGTTGCTCGCAGCCGAGCGCGCAGGTTTCAATCGTTTTCGCGTCCAGCTTCAAGCGATCCACCATCGGTGCCGCCAGATCTGCAGCCACCGCTTTTTCTAAATCCTTCGTGTTCTCTACAGCCAACGCGGACACATTAGAGCGAAGCAGCGCAGCCAGCCGTTTCAAAGCTGCATTCTTCTGCACACTAGGTGCCCGCGCCATCTCAAAAGCGGCACGCCGCGCCTGCACACCCAGGTGCTGCATGAGTTCGGGAGTGGTAGAGGGATTCATAATGTGCATTTTCTCACGCGCTTCTTTGATCTGAGTGAGTAAAGATTTGCAGGTGTCTCGTATACTAAAAAATGCTTTTATTTTTGCAATCAATGTGCCAGCACATGCTAACTGCCAGATGGCCACTGGCTTTGTGCTTGATCTTTTTGTTGCCCACTCAAGCCCACGCGAATTCACCCGGCAAAAACGGCACGGTCACCATCGCGGCATTAAGCACCATAGTCAACCAATCCACCACGCTTAGCATAGCGGCCTCAGCAGGTAGCGGCACGATCACGGTGGCCAACATCGCCCAGCTCAGCAGCCCCGAGCCAGTCGGTGGCGGCGCGCTTGCTGTGGGTGATGTGATTTTGATTTATCAAGCACGTGGTGCAACAATCAATACCGCCAATTCCACCACCTATGGCGACATCACCAGTTATGGCAATGCCGGAGCTTATGAATTCCAGTCGGTGGCCAGCATCTCGGGCAACAGTATTGGCTTGTTGCCGCTGGCTACGGGCAACAGCTGCACAGCGGGCGCGCTCAAGCGAAATTACGATGCAGGCACACAAGTCATTCGCGTACCTCAATATGCCGCCTTAACCGTCAATGCCGCAGCGAGCATCAGCACACAAGCTTGGGGCGGCAGCACAGGCGGCGTGGTAGCTATTCGCGTACAAAACACGCTCACGCTAAACGGCAGCATCACCGTGGCGGGCTTGGGCTTTCGCGGCGGCATCCGTGATGGCAATGATCGCGGCACAGCAGATAACAACAGCTTATCGTTTGTATCTGACGCCAATCTTGCGGGCGGCGCAAAAGGCGAGGGCATTGCCAGCGGCGCAGCCGGTACTTTCGGCACCATCGCTTTGCCCTTCTCCAATCAAGGCGGCAATTTTGATATGGGCGCTCCTGCCAATGGCGGCGGCGGCGGTGGCTCACACAACGCTGGCGGTGGTGGCGGCGCCAATGCTGCATCGGCCTTGACACCGTATTGCACCACTGGCGTATCGACTTACACGAGCGTGCCGGCTAGGCTGTCTGCTACCACCGCTTTCGTTTGGTGCGGCCAGGGCAGCATGCCCAATGCCGTCACTGGCTCTGCCGCTTGGACGCTAGACCCCGCCTACCGAGCCAATGGCAATGCTTTGACCAACCAAGTTGGCGGCGGCAGAGGCGGCTACACGTATGGCGCGTCGAATCAAAATGCGCTGACTGTGGGCCCCGGCACAACGACGTGGGGCGGTGATGGCCGCCATCCCATGGGCGGCTGGGGTGGCCGGCCCTTGCAGCAAGATGTGCCCAACCGAGCCTTTTTCGGCGGCGGCGGGGGAGCGGGCGCGAACAACAGCGGCAATGGCTCGCCTGGCGCTGAAGGTGGCGGTCTTTTATTCATTGAAGCAGGCACATTAAGCGGCAGCGGCGCTTTGATCGCCAACGGCAACACTGCAGCCAACACCACGGGCGGCCACAACGACGCGCCCGGTGGCGGCGGTGCAGGCGGCAGCATCATCGTGCGCGCAGGTGGCGGCAGCGTGGGCAGCATGCAAGCCAATGGCGGCAACGGCGGCAACCAATTGATCACGAGCGCCGAAAGCGAAGGCGCGGGCGGCGGCGCAGGCGGCGGGCTCATCGCTGTGTTGGGTGCAGGCGGCACGCAAGTGGCCGGCGGCGGCAGCGGCGGCATTTCCAATTCCAGCTCCGTGACTGAATTCCCAAGAAACGGCACAACCGATGGCAGCGCCGGCCTCACGGCGCAAAGCGCGCCCGAATTGATCTTCCCCCGATTGCTCTGCGCTGGCTTGAGCATCACCAAAACCAACAGCATCACCACACTCACCGCCGGTGAGCTCACCACCTACACCATCGTCATCAGCAACAGCGGGCCCGATGGAGCCAACGGCAGCTTGCTGCGAGACCCCATTGCTGCAGGCTTGAGTTGCACAGCAATCAGCTGCACAGCAGCCACCGGCACTACCTGCGCCGCTTCAGCGCCACCAGCCAGCGTTACGATCGGAAATTTGCAAGGTAGCGGCATTCCTATCGTCAGTTTTCCGGCCAGCTCATCGCTTACTTTCACCGTGAGTTGCGGCGTCACGGCGACTGGGTTGCCGTGAAATGGCATGGTTCATGTCAAGCGTGAGCTTTTAAGCCGCCACCTTACACACCATCTCCGCCAACTGATATAGCGCCAAAGCCCTGCGCCAACGCGATTGGGATAACTCGCCCAAGCTGCGCATCAGAAAAGTGCTTGGTATGCTGTTGCAAAGTGCTCTCATCCTCTGCGACCACAGTCATGTTGGTTCAATATCCGCGAAGTAGAAATTCCACAGCACTATCAATCCGCAGAGCTTGGCGTTGAAGATTGTCTAACTTGCCTCGTAGCTCTCGTTGTAAAAAAACGGTGATGCCGAATGGATGCATGTGCAGGTTGTCCTTAAAACCCACTACCTCTAGCGCAGGATTGAGGCGCTCGGTCATACCAGGAAATGCGTCTGGCTTGGCCAGTGGAACACAGACGCGCTCAGCAAACATGTAGTGGCGATCACTTTGGATCTCAATCACACAGGGGAAAGCTGCGCTAAGCGACGCAACTGGATTGGGATAAACGTCGTATCTCATATGCCACTTACTCGGAAAGCTGTTGGTTTTGCTCGGCCTCGCGCCACAGACGCACACTTTCGCTGAAGGTAGGGCGCTGCTCTGCCCAAGCGTTGTACGCAGCGATTTGCTTGGCATGCATCAGATGCCATTGATCGTCTTGGGGCGTGTTTGCCGTGTTCGTTTGCGGCTCTTGGCCGGCAGATGTCATTGCAGGCACGATGCGCACAGGCAACATTTGCACTGCTCCAGTATCAAGGAACTGCACGTCAAACAACTGCCCTGCAAACTTTTTGCCCAGAGAGATTTGGCCACTGGTACCTACTTCTTTAAGCATAAGATTCCTGAGTTGATGATAATGCCATCATGCGGCATGATAATACAATTACTGAAGAAGCGATCAATTTGCTCGGCAGGGCAGTCAGCTGCTTCAAAACTGCATTCTTCCGAACTGCCGGCGTGCGCCATCTCAAATGCAGTACCCCTGAGTGCGTACAAATTGTTTACATGAGTTCGCAGGTGGAGGAAGAGTTCATGGAAAGAGATGTTCTCCAAGTCACCAAGTCACCAAGTCACCAAGGCATTGTTCAGTGCCAATTGAAGCGTGCTGCGACAAACAAGCATGTCGCGATCACAATGATCATGCCGCCACGAAAAATGTCTATCCAAGGGGTTGCAATTCTCGCGCTTTCTGGTTGATCTTGACGGTATTGCACTGTAACTTGATAACCAGTTGGCCACACCTTGTCGAAGGTGATAAAACGATGCCCAAAAGGTTGGAAAGACTGAAAAGTTCGTTTTTGGCCTTCGGCATCGTGGAAGCCGATTCTGATTTTGTACTGCCGTCCTTCGCTTGGCGGCGCGTCACTAGCTTGCCCATAAACTTCGTATGAATAATCTACAGCACCTGCCACGTTGATCCACGTCTTATGTCGATGCCAAGTCTTCCACAGCTCGTAGAAACCTAAGCCTATAAAGGACAAGAAAAAAATTTGCGTGAAAAGCTGCATATCAAACCGCCAAGCGACACACCATGCCCGCCAACTGATGCAATGCCACCCAAGGCTGCTGCGGCCAGCCGGGGCTTTTTAGGCCTTTGACAATACCATCCGTGACGTGGGCAGCGTGGAGCAAGTTGGCTGATTCTTGTTGCGTCAGGCGCGGCAAGATGCGTTCATACAGGCGCTGCTTGATTCCCCAGACGCGCGCCTCTTGCAGTGCCATGGGCAGCGGTTTGCCCTCATCCATCAGGCTGCGCACGCGGTGCAGATTGCGGATATCTTCAGAGAGCGCCCAATGCACCAGCACTTCCGCTTCGCCCTCAGCTTGCAAGCCATCGAGCATGCGCTGCGTGCGCACGAGATTGCCTGCGAGCACGGCCTCAGACAACTTGAAAACGTCGTAGCGGGCGACATTGAGGACAGCGGCTTCAACCTGTTCAAAACTCAACTCCTGCAGAGCAGAGGTGCCGGGTGGATAGATCAACGAGAGCTTTTGAATTTCTTGATGCGCCGCGAGCAAATTGCCTTCCACCCGATCTGCGAAAAATTTCAGGGTGCGCTCGCCTTCCTCCCCGCTTTTCACGCGCAGGCCGGCTGCGGCCATGCGCTGCGTGAGCCAAGGGGCAAGAGAGCGGCGGTCAATCTCTTGCACTTCGAGCGTCATGCCAAAGCTGTCTAGCGCGCTAAACCAAGCGCCCGTTTTGCTCATCTTGTCGAGCTTAGGCAGTACAAAAATCGTCAGTACATCATCATTGCCCTTGGCGCGCTCTGCGATTTGCTGAATCGCCGTACTGCCCTCTTTGCCGGGCTTGCCGCTGGGTATGCGCACCTCCACGATTTGCTTGTCGCCAAACAAACTCATCGAGCCACCCGAGGCCAGTACCTCGCTCCAATCGAAATGCGCCCCGGCCACCACATGCACCACGCGCTCGGTGTAGCCTTGCTTTCTGGCCTCCGCCCGAATCGTATCCGCTGCCTCTTGAACCAGCAAAGCCTCATCGCCATGCAAGGTGTAGAGCGATTTCAGCCCTTTCTGCAGGTGCTGCTGGAGTTGCGTGGGGCTAAGTTGCATGGATCAGCTTTGCGCCATCATGTTGAGCTGCAAGCGCTCGCGCTCGATTACCTTGGCGATAGCAGGCATGGCGGCGAGTTTTTGAATATGCGCCCAAGAGTGTGTGAACTGCGTGGGATCGATGCCTGCAATCGAGCCCCAGCGGTTAAGCGTGAGGGTGTACGCATCGAGTGCGGTCAGGTGATCGTGGCCAAAGGCAGCGGCGGCGAATTGGCCGCCGTTTGTTTTGGCTTGGCCAATCAGGGCATCAATGTCTAGCAATTGCTCTTTGAAAAGCGAAATGTTGTGGGCTTTGATCAAGGCTTGCGCACTCGCATCTGCGCAAAATTTCTGCGGCATGAAGATGTGGGTGAAGGTAGGGTGAACGGAGTTGTTCATCCACGCAAGCGTTTGCAGGAAGCGCGCTTTGAGCAGTGGATCGCTGGGCAGGAAATTCGCAGCGGGGAAACTGTCTGCGATATAGGTGGTGATAGCGACGATTTGCGTGATGGCTGATCCTTCCGCCACCAAGACGGGCACTTGTGATTTCGCATTGATGGCTTTGTATTCTTCGCCATACTGCTCGCCTTTATGGAGTTTGACCATTTTGGGCTCAAACGTTGCGCCAGCAGCTTCGAGTAAGACATGAGGCACAAAGGAGCAAGCGCCGGGTGCGAAATACAACTGGAGTGACATGTTTACCTCGATATTTAGATCAAAAGTGGCAGATAGCCGGTATAAATACTGCGCAGAGCGCTATCTATTTAGGAGTATTAAAACTTCTCGCTGCGCAGCACCTGCACATCGGCAAAGTACAGCGTGAGCCCGAAATCCTGCGCATATTCTGCCAGCAGATGTGCGGCCAGTGCATCGGCCACTTCGGGGCTGCAAATGGTTTTTATCTCAATGGTGCGGTCGTTGTCCCAGCTGCCGGCATGTGTGCCGCGATCTGAGCCACCGCGCACATCCCAGATCGTGTAGCCATGTGCGCCGAATTTTTTGGCGTCTTGCACCAAGCGTTTTTCTAATGCGGCTTCGGCAAAGATCACGAGGAGTTTTTTGGGGTGTTTATCCATCATGCATTCACCTCAGGAAATTTTTTCACGAAATTCGTTGCGCAAGCCAAGTGTAAAGCGGCACACCGACGACGATGTTGAAAGGGAAACTGATGCCAAGCGCCGCAGCAATCGACAGGCCTGCATTACCTTGCGGCACGGCCATGCGCATGGCCGTGGGCGCGGCAATGTAGCTGGCGCTGGCGGCGAGCGTTGCGAGGATGGCAATGCCGCCGGTGGATAAGCCGAGCAGCTTACCCAGTGCCGCGCCAAAAAGAGACAACACCAGCGGCGCGGCGATGCCCACAGCCAGCAAGCGCAGCCCATAACGTTTGACTTCCGGTAATTGCGCGCCCGCCACAAGCCCCAGCTCCAACAAAAAGAGCGCTAGGACGCCTTTGAACAGATCCGTAAACAATGGCGCAATCGGCTTCAAGCCCGCTTCGCCCATCACCGCGCCAATGGCCAGCCCGCCGGCGAGCAGCAGCACGGATTTACCAAACAACACCTCATGCGCGAGCTCACGCCAGTTGTTCTTTGCTTCAATCGTTTTGCCTTCCAACGCTTTCGCACGATTGAGTTCGCGCCGTGCTAAAAACACGCCCGCCACAATCCCCGGCGCCTCCATCACCGCCACCCACAGCGCCGCATGCGCTTCAAAGGCGACGCCTTGACGCTGCAAATAGCTCGAAGCCACGGCGAAAGTCACCACGCTCACCGAGCCGTAGTGCGCAGCAAGCACCGCGCTGTCCACTCCCGAGAAACCCATGCGCTTGAGCACAGGCGTCATGAGCATGGGAATGAGCGCGCCGAGAGCCATGCACGCAAGAATTTGCGGCAGCACAGCACTGAGGCTTTGCTTGTGCAGCTCAATGCCGCCTTTCAGACCAATCGCCAACAGTAGATAGACCGACAGCGCTTCGTACAAAGCCTGCGGCAGCTTCAAATCGCTTTTTCCCAAGCGCGCAATCACGCCAAGGATGAAGAAGAGGACGACGGCATCCATCATGGTTAGAGCAGTAGAGGGGTTGAAGCGATGGCGGCTTGCTCACGGGACTCAGCCGCCCGCTCGGCATAGCGATTAAATCGCCAGGAAGTGCCCTCTGTGGTGATGCGCCGCCAAGTATCGCGTTTGGCGGCAGGGCTCATCTCGGGCCAACGCTGCACCTCGGCAAACTTGCGCCCACAGCCTTTGCAAAAATCATCGCCTTGGCTGGTGGAGCAAATGGCGATGCAGGGCGTATCGGGTGTGCTTTCGTACCATGCCAGCCAAGCTTCCATCGCTTTTTTCGGCATGGAAAATTCGCTGGCACGATCTTGCTTGTGAAACACCATCAATGCATAAATTTCAGCCAACGCCCGCAAAGGCGCAGCAAGCGTTACGCCATCCGGAGAGGGGCTTTTGATGCGCCAGTAGTTGATGGCAGCTTCAATGTCGCTGATGTGAATGCCCACCGGCTCGGAAGAAGAAGGGTCGTATGGTGCATCAGACATGGGAGTCGGATGATACCTCTTATGCAGCTAACGCCACATAAACGTTTTGTACATCATCATTGCCATCAATCGCCGCCAAGAAAGCTTCCACTTCTTCCAAATCTGCCGCCGAAAGCGATGCCGCGCTCACAGGGTTCTTCGGTTTGTAGCCCAGCTTGGCAGACAGCACGGTAAAGCCTTGCGCGGGCAAGGCGCGGCTGACGGCATCTAAATCGGCGGCATCGGTGATGAAGTGAGCTGTGTTGTCTTCTGCATTCAGCTCAAAATCTTGCGCGCCCGCTTCAATGGCGGCCAGCTCAGCATCTGATTGTGCTGCGCCCTCGGCTTCGATCATGCCGACATGGTCAAAATCCCAACTCACTGAGCCACTTGTGCCCAGCTGCCCTTTGCGGAAAAGCACGCGCACCTCGGAGGCCGTGCGGTTGAGGTTATCCGTCAAGCACTCCACCATCAGCGCCACTTGATGCGGCGCGAAGCCTTCGTAGATCACATGAGAGTAATTCACCGCATCGGCGCCCGTGCCCGAGCCTTTTTTGATAGCGCGCTCGATGGTGTCTTTGGGCATCGAGACTTTGCGCGCCTGATCCAGCGCGATCCGCAATTTGGAGTTGCCAGCAGGATCAGCACCGCCTTTGGCAGCCACCACGATATCTTTGGCCAAGCGGCCAAAAATTTTGCCGCGTGCATTCGCTGCGAGTTCTTTGCCTTTGGCTTTCCATTGCGCGCCCATGGTTTCAATTCCTTGTTTAAGTAAATAGTTGCGTATCGTTGCCCAAAAACTGCCTCGTTTTGCCGAAGTGCCCGCAGCCGATAAAGGGCTTGGGCGCTCGCAAGGCTGATAGTGGCGATGGGTGATTCGCTGTCAGGATCAGATGCCTGCAATCTGTATTGTGCAACGATATCAGGCCTTGCTTGGCCTGCGCATGGCCGCCCCAGAGCAAAAAGGCGACGGGCGTGGACTTCTTGGCACAGGCTTGGATGAGTTGGTCGGTGAGCTGCTCCCATCCGCGCTTGGCATGGCTGGCGGGGTGGCCGTCTTCCACGGTGAGTGTGGTGTTGAGCAGGAGAATGCCCTGCTTGGCCCAAGCTGTGAGCGAGCCGTGTGTGTTGGGTGGAATTGCGAGATCCCGCTCTCGCTCTTTGAACATATTGCGCAAGCTTGGCGGAGTCTTGATGCCGGGAGCCACTGAGAAAGCCAAGCCTTCGGCTTGCCCTGCACCGTGATACGGATCTTGCCCGAGGATGACGACGCGTACATCTTTGAGTGTCGTGAGCGTGAGCGCCTTGAAAGGCTGGGGAGGGTAGATCACGGCTTGGGCTGCAAGGCGTTCTTGCAGAAATTTTTCAAGCGATTGGCCTTGAGCACTGAGCAAAAAATCTTGCACGATGGCCTGCCAATCGGCATGCAAATCATGCGTGGAGAGTGCGCCTTGCCAAGATGCAGCTGCGAATAGAACACTCATGCAGCGCGTTCCGGATATTTGAATTTAAGCAAACAACTCAGCCAGCGCCAAACCTGGCTCATCTGCGCGCATGAAGGCCTCACCCACAAGGAAAGCATGCACATTTGCACCCCGCATGCGCTGCACATCGGCTTTCGATGTGATGCCGCTTTCTGTGATGAGTAAGGTTTCTTTCGGTACATCGGCGAGCATCGAGATTGTGGTGTCTAGCGTGACTTCAAATGTGCGCAGATTGCGGTTGTTGATGCCGAGCATGGTTTTACTCGGCACGTTTTTCAGCTTCAAAGCGCGCTCCAGTTCAGCGCGATCATGCACTTCCACCAGTACAGCCATATCCAAGCTCAGCGCGCAGGCTTGCAGATCGGCCATTTGCGCATCATCCAAACAAGCGGCGATCAGCAAAATGCAATCCGCACCCATCGCGCGCGATTCATAAATTTGATACGGCTCAATCATGAAATCTTTACGTAGCACGGGCAGCTCACACGATGCGCGAGCGAGCTTCAAGAAATCTGGCTCGCCTTGAAAAAACTGGCGATCTGTGAGCACAGACAGGCAAGCAGCAGAGATGATTTTTGCTTTAGCGACATCGCTCAGCTTGCTGCTTTTTTCGGCCTTCATCACGGCTGCGGTGTTGCCTAACGCATAGCTCTGTGCAATATCCGCTGCATCAAAATCTTCCCGGATCACGCCTTTGGAGGGCGAGGCTTTTTTGATTTCGGCGATCACCGCGGCGTTGCCGGCAGACATCTTGCTGCGCATCGCACCCACAAAATCGCGCACGATCACGCGGCTCATCGCATCTGCGCGAATCGCTTCAGGAGATATTTTTTGTTTGGCGGCGGCGACCTCGATGCGCTTGACCGCGATAATTTTGTTCAATATGTCAGACATGCGCCAATTATCGCTTGCTCAGGCCACAAGCTGGGGGGCGCTAGCCTCAGCTGCGCAATGGCATGATGTGCGCCGCATCAATCGGTATGCTCAGCGAGATGCTGCCACCGATGATCAGGCTCAATGCGCTCAGTTGCGCTGTGGGTAGATTAAGCTGCATGGTGTCTGGCGTGCTTTTCACCGCCAAGCGGCAGAGGCTGATTTCGCCAAGTGGCAGCATTTCTGTGATCGTGCAAGCCAGCAGATTGTCTTGCGGGGAGATTGCTTGGCCTATGGCTATGATTTGCACGGCTTCTCCGGCGAGCACCCAAGTGACTTTTTTGCCGCTGTCAATCTTGCCTTTGTCTCGCACTTTGAGGCGTAAATCACCCCAATGGAGCACGGCACAGCCATCGCCGGTGCTATTAAATTGCCCATGAAAATGATTGTGAATGCCCACGAGCTGAGCCACGCGCGCATTGCGTGGGCTGCGCATCACTTGGGCGGGTGGCCCGCTTTGGAGGGTGTGGCCTGCATCGATGATGACGATGCGGTCGGCTAGGCGGCGCGCCTCATGCAGATCATGCGTGACCAAAACGATGGGTACATTGAGGCTTTGCCGTAGTTGCGCGAGCTCGCGGTAAAGCACTTGCCGCATCGGCGCATCCACGGCAGAAAAGGGCTCGTCAAGCAACAGCACACCACGTGCACTCGCGTCTTGCCTGCCATCGTCATCTTGAATGCGTACTAACGCCCGGGCAAGCGCAACACGCTGCTGCTGCCCGCCCGAGAGCTGATGCGGCAATCGCTCACCCAGCTCTGCCAAGCCAAGCCGATCTAGCCAGTCTTTTGCAATCTTTTTCGAATCTTTGGAGCCATTAGCCGGCGTAGAATATGCGCAGAGCGCTATATTATTTATAGCGTCTAGATGCGGAAAGAGGGCGTAATGCTGAAACACCAAGCCGGCGCGCCGCTGCTGGGCGGGCAGGTCAATGCGCTGCGTGCTGTCCATCCAAACCGAAGATCCCAGCCGCACCGCGCCCGCCAAATCGGCGCTGCGGTGTAAGCCGGCGATGCTGCGAAGCAGAGTCGTTTTGCCGCTGCCCGAGGCACCCACGAGCGCTACCAACTCACCGGGCGCGCATTCAAATTCCGCGTTTAAATGCACAGGGCTGTTGCTGCGCAGTTGTACTTGCAAACCTCGCTTCATGGCTTACTGAGCCCGCCACGTTGCCGCAAGCGCTCGCTCATAAACACAGCCACCAAAGCCGCCAAAGAGCAGAGCACGAGTGTGGCCGCCATCAGATGCGCGCTCGCCTCATCAAAAGCCTGAACGCGGTCGTATATTGAAATCGATAGCGTGCGCGTTTCGCCCTCGATGGAGCCCCCCACCATCAAAACTACGCCAAACTCACCGAGAGTGTGCGCTAACGTTAGTGCAATCCCAGCAAGCACGCCAGGGGCAGCCAGCGGCAGCTCAATTTTGCGAAATGTTTGCCACATCGAGAGCCCCCCGACCCACGCGGCCTCGCGCACGCTGGGCGATATGGCGGAAAAAGCGCGCTGAATCGGCTGCACCATGAAGGGCAGATTGATGAGCAGCGAAGCAAGCAGCAGGCCGGGCAAGCTAAACACCAAGCGCAGACCGAGCACATCGCGCAGCCATGCGCCGAGTGCGGTGCCTTGGCCAAAAGCCATGAGCCAATAAAAACCAATCACCGTGGGCGGCAAAAGCAGAGGCAGCAGAAGCAGGGCTTCGACCCAAGGCTTGGCCCTGCTGGATGTAAATGCCAGCCAGCGCCCCAGCCACAAGCCCAGCGGCAACAGCAAAGCGGCCGTCAAGACAGCCAAAATAAGGGAGACGCGAGCGGCTTGCCAATCCATGCGCAGATGATACCTGCGCAAATAGCGGCTTCAAGCAATATTTATGCCGCCTTCAAGTACACTTCCAGCAACCCTGCTCAAAAACATCGCCATGAAGCTGCCTTCGCCATTTCTCTGTCTGCGCTCTTGCTCGCTGGCCTGCCTCTGCGCGCTGGCGCTCGGTAGTGCTTGGGCTGAAAAAGCCGATCGCACCAAACCCCTCAACGCCGAAGCCGATTCGCTGCGCTACGACGAGGTCAAGCAAATCAGCGTGTTTACGGGCAACGTCGTTATCACCAAAGGCACGATTGTGATTCGTGCGGATCGGGTGGAGGTGCGGCAGGATAACGAGGGGTTTCAGTTTGGCACGGCAATCAGCCAAGGCGGCAAACGCGCTTTTTTCCGCCAAAAAAGAGATATCGGTGATGAATGGATTGAAGGAGAAGGCGAGAGCATCGTCTATGACGGCAAATCCGATATCGTGACCTTTCGAGGCAATGCGAATATGCGCCGTCTGCGGGGCACCGCAATCACCGATGAAACGCAAGGCGCTCTGATCACGTTTGATAACACCAGCGAAGTCTTCAACGTATCGGGTGGAGCGGCCTCCGGCAGCGGCGGCGCGCCAAGTGGCCGCGTACGCGCCGTGCTTAGCCCGAAAGCCTCAGCAAGTGCGCCCGCTGCCAACACGCCACCTGCCACCCTGCGCCCGAGCAGTACTTTGGGCGGAGAGAAAAAGTGAGTTCAGGATCCAAGCAAGCACCTTTCCAACTACTTGAGGCCAAAGGTCTGCAAAAGCGTTACGGCGCCCGGCAGGTTGTCAAAGATGTCTCGCTTTCTGTCTCTCAAGGCCAAGTGGTCGGCCTGCTTGGCCCCAATGGTGCGGGCAAAACGACATCGTTTTATATGATTGTTGGTCTCGTACGCGCGGATGCGGGCGAGATTTATATCAACGGCCAAGCTGCGCAAAACATGCCGATTCATCGCCGCTCGCGAATGGGGCTGTCCTATCTGCCGCAAGAAGCTTCGATTTTTCGCAAACTGAATGTGACGGAAAACGTCCAAGCGGTGCTCGAATTGCAGCGCGATGCCAACGGTCAACCGCTCTCCAAGGTCGCTTTGAACGAGCAGCTTGAGCAACTGCTCAGTGATTTGCGTGTCGATCATCTGCGCGATTCGCCAGCGCTCGCGCTCTCGGGCGGCGAGCGCCGCCGCGTGGAAATTGCCCGGGCGCTAGCCACCAATCCACAATTTATCTTGCTCGATGAGCCCTTCGCCGGCATTGATCCGATTGCAGTGATTGAGATCCAGCGCATCATCGGCTTCCTCAAAAGCCGAGGCATTGGTGTGTTGATCACGGATCACAATGTGCGCGAAACACTGGGCATTTGCGATCATGCCTACATCATCAGCGAAGGCCGCGTGCTCGCGCGTGGCACACCCGCTGAGATTGTTGATAACCAAGAGGTTCGCCGTGTGTATTTGGGCGAGCACTTCCGCATGTAGCCATATGCCCCACCCTCCGCCTCTTTGCGAGGTGCGCTGCCCCCCGTGGGGGTGGCCGGTGGCTATACAACTCTTCTGACATGAAACCGGGCTTAAGTCTTCGCGTCTCCCAGCATTTGGCGCTCACGCCGCAATTGCAGCAATCGATCCGTTTGCTGCAATTGTCTACGCTCGAGCTCTCGCAAGAGATCGAGCAGATGATTCAAGACAACCCGTTTCTGGAGCAAGAGGCGCAAGAATTGGCTTACGAAGAGCAAATTGCCACAGAGCGAGCCCAGCGCGATGATGAAAAATTGCGCCAAGAGGATTTGGAAAGCTTTTCTGATGCTACAGATTTCATAGCATTGCGTGTAGATTCTATGCCGGCTACCAGCGCAAATGATGCTGAAAACGATAACTTCACAGCCGCGAGCGACGAAACCGCCCCCACCACCGAGCCCACCGATTGGGATGGCGACAGCGTTCAAAATTCATCTGACGACACAAGCCACGATCTAGAAATGGGCTTGGATGCCGGCACACGAAGCGTGAGCGCCGCGCAGGGCGAGGGTGATTACGATCCCACCGAAAACAATGCAACGAGCGCCACATTGCAAGAGCATCTGCACCGCCAAGCGCTCTCGCTGCGCCTCTCGCCGGAAGATCGTGCGGCGCTTTATATGCTGATCGAATCGCTCAATGACGATGGTTATTTAGAAGACGATTTTGAGAGTCTCGCGCAAAGCTTAGGCGCGGCCACATTGGACGATGTGGAAGAGTTGATTGCGCGCTTTTCCATCGCACTCAAATGGCTGCAAAACCTCGAGCCCATTGGCGTGGGTGCGCGCAATTTGGCGGAATGCTTGCTGCTTCAATTGCGTGCCCATCCACAGTTTGCAACCGATGAGATTCTTCAAGCCGCTGCGCAAATATGCGAGCATCCGCTGGAGCTGCTCGCCAAGCGCGATATCAAGCGCCTCGCGCAGCTTTGCAAAGCGAGTAGCGAAGATATCAAAGCCGCTATTCCTGTGATCGCTCGCTTAGAGCCGAAGCCGGCACGCCAGTTTGCGCAAGTCGAGCGCAATATCGTGATCCCGGATGTGATCGTGCGCTCTGAGAAGCGCCGTGGGCAGATGATATTTATCGCTCAGCTCAATCCGGAAGTGATGCCGCGCTTGCATGTGAATGATCTGTATGCCAATGCACTCAAGGGCAGCAAAAAGACAGAGGCTGTGCAAGGCCTGCAAACTCGCCTGACCGAGGCGCGCTGGTTCATCAAAAACGTGCAGCAGCGTTTTGACACGATCCTGCGCGTGAGCCAAGCCATCATCGAGCGCCAAAGCAGCTTTTTCAAGCATGGCGCCGTGGCCATGCGCCCGCTGGTGCTGCGCGAGATTGCCGATGAGATTGGCATGCACGAATCCACCATCAGCCGCGTCACCACTGCGAAATACATGAGCACACCCTACGGCACCTTTGAGCTCAAATATTTCTTCGGCTCAGCGCTCACGACTGAGACCGGCGGCATTGCATCCAGCACCGCTGTGCGCGAGCTGATCAAACAATTCATCGACGCGGAAGCCAAAGCCAAGCCATTGTCAGACAACGCTATTTGCCAGATGCTCAAAGAACAAGGCATCGAATGCGCCCGCCGGACCGTGGCCAAATACCGCGAAGCCCTTCGTATTCCCGTCACCAGTTTGCGAAAGACGCTATGAACAACCTCCATCTCTTCCTCCCCTGCGCCGGAGGTGTCGAAACTTATCTTGCCGATGAAGCCACAAAAATTATCGGCGATAGCGAGGCCATCCAGCAGCAAATGGGCGGCGTCGCCGTCAAAGCCAGTTGGCGTCAAGCGATGCAACTTAATTTGCACAGCCGCTTGGCCAGCCGCGTGCTCGTTGGCGTGATGCAGCGCCCCTATCGGAGTGAAGACGATATTTATGAGGCCGCCTGTGATGTGGCTTGGGAAATCTGGTTCACACAAAAGCAAACCTTCAAAATCGACATCACCGCCACGCGCAGCCCGTTAAAAAGTCTCAACTTCGCTGCTTTACGCGTCAAAGATGCCATCTGCGACCGTTTTCGCCACAAAACTGGGGAGCGCCCCAGCGTAGATACCCAGCGCCCCGATGCGCGCATTTACGTGCATTTAAGCGCCGAACACGTCAGTTTGTATGTGGATACCAGTGGCGAGCCCTTATTCAAGCGTGGCTGGCGAGAGGAAAAGGGCGATGCGCCTTTGAAAGAAACACTGGCCGCTGCGATGCTGGCGGCCAGCGGCTGGTGGGATGTGAAGGGTGACTCGGCTGCCCCGCTCCAGCCCCTGTACGATCCCTGCTGCGGCAGCGGCACGATTGTGATCGAAGCTGCACAAATCGCGCTCGGTATCCCTGCTGGCAGCCAGCGCCGCTTTGGCTTTGAGCGCCTATTGCCTTACCAAGCGCACGTCTGGGATGCTATGAAATCAGAAGCACTCCGCGCAATAAATACGCCGGCTAGTGGCACAAAAGGCTTAAAAAATACCGAAAAACCAGAGATTTACGGCTCGGATGTCGCCTTCCGTATGGTCGATTTCGCGCAGCACAATGCCGATCTCGCTGGCGTGGGCGAGGTGGTGCAACTGCGTGGCGGCGATGCGCTGCAACGCAAACCGCCCTGCGAGGTGCCGCCCCAAGGCGCAGTCATCCTCACCAACCCGCCGTATGGCGAGCGCATTGAAGTGGCGGGCGTGGCCGGTGTGGGCAGTGCAGTGGCTCAAGGGCGAGCCTTCCCGCAAGATTCGCGCAATGCACCCCGTGTGCATACCGTTCGATCTCATCACGCATCACGCAGCGAGCCCCGCCACCAGCCTCGTAACGAGCCCCGCGATGAATTCGATCGGCCTATTCCAACGTGGGATGAAGCGCCCGAGGATGCCGCAGCGGCCAGCTCCGGCGTGCGCCCCGCCCGTGCTCCCCGCGAAACGGCCGAATTCAACGCCAGCGAAGGCGATTTTTTCCTGCAACTCGCCGCCCACTGGAAAACCCATTTCGACGGCTGGACAGCCCATTTGCTAGTGCCCGACATGAAGCTCCCCGGCAAAATGCGCCTGAAAGAAACCCGCCGCGTACCGCTGTGGAACGGCCCCATCGAATGCCGCTTATTCCGCTTTGATATTCAAGGCCGCAGAGAGCAAAGCAAAGAGCAGCAGGTTGCCCAATCATCTGAATCTGGGCAAAATCCCACATCATGATTCACCGCCATCTCAACCATCAACGCTACACGCTTGCGGCAATGGACGACATCATTGTGCGAGGCACTTGGCAAGACTGGCAAGATCTGCGCAGCCATGCCTTGGCGCAGCCCGAGTTGCTAGAAAAGCTCGTGCAAATCTGCCTTCCGCAAACGAACGAGCCGAGTGCGCAGCGCCATCATTTCTGGCTGAACTACGCGAAATCGCATCTGCCGGCGCAGTCCGCCGCATGAGCCCAAAACATACGCAGTCACTGCCAGATTGGGAAAGGGTGCTCTCGGCTGCTGCGCGATTGCAAACCTTTTTGCCGCAAGCCGTGCTTGTCGGTGGCACTGCATCTGCCATCCATGCTTCGCATCGATTTTCTCGTGATGCGGATCATGTGCTCATAGATTTAAAGCCACGCTTCGATGCCATATTGGCAGAGTTAGAGTCTGTCGCTGGCTGGAAGACGGCTCGCATTCAGCGGCCTGTTTTGATTTTGGGTAGCCTCGATGGCATCGAGACAGGCATTCGCCAACTCATTCGTGATCAACCGCTAGAAACCATGGACATTGAATCTGGCGGTGAGCGCATCCGCATTCCTACTTTGTCTGAGATTCTGCGCATCAAAGGCGTGTTGATTTTGAAGCGCAATGCAACGCGAGATTATCTAGATTTCGTGGCACTGGCCTCGCGAATGGATATGGCAGAGATAAAAGCTGCGCTATCACCTTTTGACGCACTCTATCCCCAGCCCAATGGCCAGTCTGCATTGCAACAATTGCATATACAGCTCGCGCAACCCATGCCCTTCGATCTAGAAGAGACAGAATTGCCTGAATATAAAAATCTTGCACCACAGTGGCATGAATGGCCGTCCGTCAAAGCAGTTTGTGTGCAAATCGCCTCCGGCTTGTTTGATGCATTGGGCGATGAGCAGCAGCCAAGCATGCTCGACAAGTCAATACACCCATGAGCATCGTCATCCTAGACACCAACATCGTCCTTGACCTCTTCCTCTTCCAAGACCCTCGCACCAAAGCGCTCCGCGAGCAGTTGCAATCCGGCCAAATCGTTTGGCGAGCCACACCGCACATGCGCAACGAGTTGGAGCGTGTACTGACCTACGCTCACATCGCCGCCAAACTCGCCTTCTACCAAAAGACGGCCGCAGACGTCTTGGCCTGCTTCGATCAATACGCCCATATCACCCAAGCACCACAGAGCAAGGCACCCTACACCTGTAAAGATGCCGATGATCAAGTCTTCATTGATCTGGCCTGCCATCTTGCCCGCCAAACGAGTTGTAGTGATCTAAGCCCAGCGACAGAGGCAACCCCAAAAATCCAGCTCATCAGCAAAGACAAAGCCGTTACCTCCATGCGCAAACGGCTCGAAAAACTGTCCGTTATGGTCACAATGACATTATGAGTTGACAAAAATGTCAGCCGGGTGAGCCGATGTGTCACATTGCAAAGCTGTGATCAGCCGAAAAGATGTGCTATCGACAAGCATTGAAAGCTAACTTGCCAAAAATCTCACACTTTTTGCTCTAACGGGCCGTTATTTGCCCCGCATCCATCAGCACAAACAACTTGGCACGCCAGTTGCAATAAGTATTCGCTTTCATTCACTAATTAAGGAGTTTTTTATGAAACGTGCTATTCAAAAGGGTTTTACCCTCATCGAACTGATGATCGTGGTTGCGATTATCGGTATTTTGGCTGCTATCGCATTGCCAGCGTATCAAGATTACACGGTGCGTACCCGCATCTCTGAAGGTTTCAGCTTGGCTCAGCCTGCTCGCTCCACTTTAGCGACAGACGGTACAGCCGCAGTTGGAGATTATGGACGTGTCATTTGCGCTTGGAACATTCAAGCTGGTGGTACTGCTCCTTGCGCCGCGGGATCAGGTGCTAACAGCAAGTACGTTACCTCCATCCTATTTTCAAATGCTGCTGGTGCGGCTTTGGATGCTACTGCAGTTGGCGCAGCCACTGACAACATCACCATCATTTATAACGGAGCAACCGTTGGTGGTATCGGCGCTAACAACATCATTCAACTTTTCCCCCGCATGAGAACAGGAGCCTCTGGCACGGCCGCTGTGACCCTAGAAGCCGCTTGGTTAGCTGGTGCAACAGGTGCAGTAGATTGGGCTTGCGTTGGAGCATCAGGAGTTGCAGCAAACTCCACCGGAGCTACCGGTCGTAACCTCGGCCCTACAATTACACCAGCCGCAACAGGTGTGCTCGCTAAGTTCTCTCCAGCAGAGTGCCGTTAATCGAGCCTAGTTGAAAAAACCAAAAGGACGCTTAGGCGTCCTTTTTTTAGGTCTAAATGTTAGGAATGCAATGAAACAACTAATCCAGCGAGGTTTCACGTTAATCGAATTGATGATTGTTGTAGCAATTATCGGTATCTTGGCTGCTATTGCATTACCAGCGTACCAAGACTACACGGTACGAAGTCGTATTTCAGAAGGTTTTAGTCTCGCCCAGCCTGCTAGAGCGATGCTAGCTGCAGAAGGTGCCGCAGCAATAGCGGATTATCGAAGGAGCGTCTGCGCTTGGAACATACAAGCTGGCGGCAGCGCTCCCTGTAATGCGGGATCAGGCGCTAACAGCAAACACGTTACCTCCATCTTGTTTTCAGATGCTGCTGGTGCTCCTTTGACTGACGCTGCGACCGGCGCAGGGACAGACAGCATCACGATTATTTACAACGGGGCAACCGTCGGCGGTATTGGCGCTAATAACACTATTCAACTTTTTCCTCGCATCCGAACAGGAGCCGCAGGTGCACCAGCAGTCACCATAGCCACTGCATGGGGCAGCGGTGAAGCAGGCATCATTGACTGGGCTTGCGCGAGTGCATCGACCATTACAGCTAACTCAACTGGAGCATCAGGCAGAAACCTAGGACCTACAGTTACGGCTCCGGCAACAGGTGTGCTCGCAAAATTCGCTCCTGCTGAATGCCGTTGAGGCATTGCCATAATGTTCGAATTTGAAAATCTTAGCATATAGTAGAACGATGAATACAACTCGTTTTAAAGTGGCTGCCAAGGCGGCCACGATGCATTTCACCTTAAGTGTATTGGTAGCGCTCATAGCTGCTGGTTTGGTCTTTGGGCTTTGGTTTCCCGGCGCGTATCGAGATATGGCGGGAGGCACGGAGCTTTTCTTGCTGATTGTGATCGTGGATATCGTCTGCGGGCCTCTGCTCACATTGGTGCTGTACAACCCAGCCAAATCTAAGCGTGAATTATTTTTAGACCTTGGCTTGGTGGCATTGGTGCAAATGGCCGCTCTTCTTTATGGGCTGTGGACGCTGTGGGATGTGCGGCCACTCTATGTGCCGCATGAATACGACCGATTCAAGGTGGTCTCGCTCAATGATTTGCGTGGCGCGGATACGGGAATGTTGCCGCAGGCATTGCAAACAGGCTTTTTCAAAGGCCCGCAAGTGGTGGGATTACGCCAGCCTAAAGATGGCGATGAGCGCAATAAGGTTTTGTTTGCTGCATTATCTGGCGGTGCAGATTATGGCGAGCGCCCAGATTTTTATATCCCGTTTGAGGGCGAGGCCATGGCTAAAACCTTGGCTCGCAGCAAGGCAGTAAAAGATTTTGTGTTGCGCTATCCTGATCAGAAAGCCGCCGTAGAGAAAATCGCTGCAGACTCTAAACAGAGTGTGGATCAAATGCGGTATTTGCCGATTCGCTCACGCAACAACTGGATTGCCGTGCTGACGCCTGCAGGCCAGATCGCGGGTTTTGTGCCTGGTGACGGTTTCTAAGCGTGGATAAGCGCTCAGCAATTAACATTTAGCTCAGGATGCCTAAGTGGAGCGCCATGGCTTTGCTCCTCGCACCATTGATTTCTACCACAGCTTCTCCGGGGTAGATGCGCTCCGAATTACTGGTGAGCGGGATGACGATAACTTGTTGATACTCATCCAAAGTTGGTCTGCTGTTTTTTCAATCTTCTCGCGCTTGGCCGCAGAGTCTCTTGCTGAATGCGCATTTTTATCCTTGGATTGCCGAGGCTGCGCTGGGGGAGATGCTGGGCAGTTAGTGGCAGCGTAATCATTTTGCTTCCTAGATGGCTTTTGGGTAGATAACCGTGCTGATGTTGCTTGTTGGGCAGGCAAAAGCGAGGCTCGGCATTGCTTTAGCCTGGATGCTTGTCGCTTTGTTCAGTCTTGGCAGTGCGCTTCGCAGGACAGGCTTCGACGCAGATTCTCTTTTTAAGATTCTGAAAAATAGATTATGATTGAGGAATGATTCGATCATTTATTTGTGCAAACACCGCGAATCTGTTTCAAAGTCGCTCAGTTGGGCGGTTTAAAAATATTGAAAGAGTGGCAAGGCGCAAGCTGCTTCAGCTCAATGCGGCCACACAGTTGCACAGCTTGCGCATCCCGCCGGGCAATCAACTGGAGGCGCTTAAAGGTGATCGCAAAGGTCAGCACAGTATTCGGATCAATGAGCAATGGCGCATCTGCTTTGCTTGGCACGAAGACGGTGCCTACAAAGTAGAAATCGTGGATGACCACTGAGCTGCAATAGATTTGGAGATTTGCAATGGCGACTAAATTACTTGATGAGATTCACCCCGGCGAGATTTTGCTGGAAGACTTCATGAAACCGATGGGCATCACGGCGCGTCAGCTGGCTGCGGATATGGATGTGCCGCCGAGTCGCATCAGTGATATCGCACGCGGCCAGCGTCCCATATCGGCGGATACTGCACTGCGCCTCGGCTTATTTTTCAGTATGGAGCCGCGCTTTTGGCTGAACCTACAAACTGAATACGACATGCGCGTGATCGTGCGCACCAGCAGCAGCAAAATCGCCCCGAGAATTAGGGTGTTTCAACCCATTACGGCAGATTGATTTGTTGAGAAGCAGGATCTCACAGGCCTAGTGTTTCGTGATGGTTATGCGGTTGACATGAAGCAACTCATATTTGCAAGCTATTTGATGGCCCTGCCTTGGCTGATCGGCGCAACGCTGGGGCCTGTGGCGCAGATGGGGGCTTGGTTGGTGTCAGGCGTGGCTTTAAGCGGCCTGCTGTTTTTTCAATCTGCTCGCGCTTGGCCGCAGAGCCTCTTGCTGGCGGCGGTGGTGAGCTTGGGGCTTGCATTGCTTCAATATGCCGGGCTGGCTGAGCACTTTTTTCCTTGGATTGCTGAGGCTGCGCCGGGCGAGATGCTGGGCAATTTGCGGCAGCGCAATCAATTCGCTACTTTGATGGCTGTGGGCTGGCTGGCTGCGTTGGTGATGCTGGCGATGCAGGATAGAGCCGATACAGCAAGCAAATCTCGGGTTGAAACTTCTGCCAAGCGCAATGTAGCGGTGGCTTGTTTGATCGTTGCGCTACTGGGCTTGGGAAATGCGTTATCAGGCTCGCGCACGGGGCTTGTGCAGGCGCTGGCTGTGCTGGGCTTGGTGTATTTTTGGCAGCATCATTTGGGCACAGGCTGGAGGCTGGTGGTGGGCGCGGCGGTGGTGGGTTATGCGCTGGGCTTGGTGGCTGCACCTTGGCTTTCTGATGTGCTGGGGCATACCAACGCGGGGCTTTGGGGGCGGACAACTGATACGAATGCGTTTTCTCGGCTTGCACTTTGGAGCAATGTGCTGGAGCTGATTGCGCGTGAGCCGCTCTTAGGGCATGGCTGGCGATCATTGGCTTATGCGCATTACAGCTCTGATTTTTCTTCTCCACGCTTTATGGAAATGCTGGATAACGCGCACAATTTGCCGCTGCATTTGGCAGTCGAGCTTGGCTTGCCTGTGGCGGCTGCGTTTTGTGGGCTGGTGGGCTGGCTGATTTGGCGCAATCAGCCTTGGAAAGAGACCAGATCTGATCGACAGCTAGCTTGGGGGATTTTGCTGGTGATCGGGATTCACAGCATGCTGGAGTATCCGCTGTGGTACGGGCCGTTTTTTATGACGGCTTTGATTTGTATCGCTGTCTTGTGTGGAGATCTATGGCAAGATTTTAAGGAAAAATGGTCATATGCCGGCGCAGAATATGCGCGAAGTGCTATTACTTTAGGAGTGCGTGGGTTGGCTGTGTGCCTGCTGGCTGGCACGGCATTCGTTGCGTTTGATTACCACCGGGTGAGCCAAATTTATTTGGCACCTGAGCAGCGCAGCAGTTGGTATGCGGATGATCCGCTGGCCGCAGCGAAGCAGAGTGTCCTGTTTCAATCTCAAGCGAAATTCGCCGAGTTGCAAATCACGCCGCTTTCTAGAGCAACAGCGCCGCGTGTGCTAAAGCTATCTAGCGCTCTGGTGCATTGGTCTCCCGAGCCGCGCATCATCGAGAAGCTGATTGAATCCAGCGTGATGATGGGGCTGGATGATTTGGCGGTATTTCATTTGAAGCGCTACAAGCTGGCTTATCCTGCGGCCTACGCAGCATGGGCGCAGCGCGCTTGAATTACCAGCGGGCTTTGATCTTGTTGTAAGCGTTGTCGCCGAGCAATTGATGCGCGCGCGGCGTGAAGTGGCGATCATCGGCGTAGAGATAAACGCCATAGTTGCTCACTGCATTGGCTGCTGTGCAACTCGTTGCGACGCCGGGGCAAGCTGCGGTAGTCACATTGCCGCCCGCGCCGAGTGTGGTGGGGCTGTTATAGACCGTGTTGATGTAGGCTTCGTTGTCAACCAAGAGCACGCCAGCTGTGACGTTGGCTAGCGCGACTTTGAGGCCATCGTTAAAGGCGCGGGAGGCAGCAGTCAAGCCTACAGAGCGGCCTTGTGCGGTGGCGAATGGCGTTTTGCCGAGGTCGGGTGCGTTGGCAATCACGATGTGCTTGCCGCTTGCGGCAGTCAATCGCACCACTTGCGCGCCGAGCGCTTTGCCCGCAGCTTCGGCAGCTGTGGCCAGCGCTGGATCGGTGGGGTTGGCGGCAGCTAAGGCAACGAGTTCGGCGACCCCAGCATCAATGATAAGCAGATCGCTGGTACCGATGGTGTTGCCTGCTAGAAAGCTCGTAATCTGGTCAGCAATCGAGTTCGCGCCAGTGTTCACGCGAGCGCCACCTTGCGCAAAGCCCAGGCCGCCTGCGACTTGAGCCTTGATGGTTTTGCCATAGCTGGTGGCGACGCGCTCGACCCAGATGTTGACGCTGCCGTCGTTGACGGTGAATTTGCTGCCGGTTTGCCCCAAATCAGACAAACCGTCGCCAAAGCTGACGACGCGCGTTGGCGCAAGGGGCTCGAAGGTGGAGCCTGAGCCGCAGCCTGCGAGGAGGGCAGATAGCGCTAGGCCAGTGGCCAACACACAAGTGGCTTTCAAACGATGCATTGCAAACATGGGGGACTCTTCAAAAAAACAAGTAATAACGCAATCTTAACCTTGATGCGTTGGCGCTAAACCGCAGCTCTGTGCAGGCGATCACGCACGCCATCCCATTGCGGCTCATCAGGCACATTTTCTACCCAAATCAGCTTAACCTGCGCCGCATCAAAATCCCTGAGCACAGCAAAGAGCTGCTGAGCTGCAGCGAGCGCATCGCAGGGCATGCGGCGGATGATGATTTTGTCGCTCTGAAGCTTAAGCGGAGCCCTGGCATAGATGGCAATATTTTTAGCATCGCTCCCCAGCAGATCGAGCGCGGTTTGGAGGGCTTTGGCATCCATCAAGCGCAACGGGGCAGTGGGGGCGTAATGCGAGGCCAGAGTGCCGGAGGCACGGGGCGCATCTCTGCCGGAGGCACGGGGGGCGGATTCTTGGGGTGTATTGGAAGCATTTTCGGCATCTAGCCGGCGTATTTCCTGCGCAGAATGCTCATCATTTGATAGCAAGGCTTGACCCATCGCTGATTCAAGCTCGGCTGGCGTGAGCACACCGGGACGCAACAACACAGGTGCGCCGCGCGTGCAGTCGATGATGGTCGATTCAATGCCAACCTCGCAAGCGCCGCCATCGAGCACGGCAATTGCATGGCCAAATTCCGCCATCACATGGGCAGCCGTGGTGGGGCTGACTTTGCCGAATTTATTAGCACTCGGCGCGGATACGCCATGGACGCCGAGCCTGGCGCATTCAGCAAGCAGCTCGCGGGCCATCGGATGCGCCGGGCAACGCAGGCCAATCGAATCTTGCCCGCCCGTGCTGGCCGCTGCTATCGTCTTTTTTCGCGGCACGATGACAGTCAGCGGCCCCGGCCAGAAGGCATCCATTAAGCGTTGCGCGAAATCTGGAATCTCAGAGGCAAAAATCAAAGCAGCTGGTGCATCCAGCACATGCACGATCAGCGGGTGATCCGCAGGGCGGCCTTTGGCGACAAAGATTTTTGCGACGGCGGCATCACTCGAAGCGTCTGCGCCTAAACCGTATACCGTCTCAGTGGGGAAGGCGAGCAGCTCGCCTGCAGCGATAAGCTTCGCACCATCAGCAACGCTCAACACGACCGCTCCCTCAAGGCCTATCCAGCATCGTAGGCTGGTAAGGCAAACCCAGCGCCTGCGCTACCTCCAGCGCCACACGGCCAGCCTGCTCGGGGCTCGCGCCTGTGATGGTGATGTGCCCCATCTTGCGGCCTTTGCGCGCGCCAGTCTTGCCATATAAATGCAGCGACACGCCCGGCAGAGCCAACACGCTGGCCCAAGCCGGCGTTTTTTCTTTGCCTGCTGCGTCGAGCCAAATATCACCCAACACATTGAGCATCACGGCGCTGGCGTGTTGTACGGGCTCGGCCAGTGGCAGGCCACAGAGGGTGCGCACTTGCAGCTCAAATTGCGACACGCTGCAGCCTTCAATACTCCAATGCCCACTGTTGTGCGGGCGCGGTGCGATTTCATTGACGCGCAGCTCGCTGGCATCGCTCAAGCCGCCTGCCGCATCTTTGAGCATAAAAAATTCTACGCACAGCACGCCTACATATTGCAAATGCTCTGCTATTAATTTCGCAGCAGTCTGCGCATATTCTATGCCGGCTAAAGGCAAATTTCCTTCATAAATCTCGCTGCTGGCCAAGATGCCGTCCACATGCACATTGCGCGCTACTGGCAGCGTGACGATCTGCCCTTGGGCATTGCGCGCCAGCACCACCGAGCATTCCGCAGCCAAGTCGCCAAGTTGCTCTAAAACGCAAGCCACGCCACCGAGTTGATCAAATGCGAGACTCGCCTGTTCGCGCGAGTTAACCTTCATTTGGCCTTTGCCGTCGTAGCCGAGCATGGCCGTCTTGAGCAGGCCGGGGAAACATTCATCGGGCGCGCTGGCGATGTCGCTCTGCTTTTCTACCGCGATAAATGGCACGGGGCCGGCATGTGCATTGCCAGAGGTGCGCGCCACCTGCGCGAGCATCATCTTTTCCTCGATGCGGTTTTGCGCAATCGCCACGCAATCCGCGCTGGGCGAGACGACGCGTTGCGCGCCAAGGGTCAACATCGCAGGGGCGGATACATTTTCAAATTCTGTGGTGATCGCCGCGCAGCGTTGCATGAGTTGGGCGAGCGCGGCCTCATCATCTGTGCCGCCTTGGATGTGATAGTGAGCCACAGCGCCTGCGGGGCTGATCGGATCTGTGTCGAGCACAGCAGTGAAATAGCCCATGCGCTGCGCCGCTTGCACAAACATTTTGCCGAGCTGCCCGCCGCCTAGCACGCCAAGCGTGCTGCCTGGGAAAATCACGCTCATACGCCCACCTTCATTTCTGTAGCCATTTTCGTTTGCGCCGTGCGGAAATCATGTAATTTCTTCGCCAAAGCTGCATCATGTAAAGCCAGCATCGCCACAGCAAACAAAGCCGCATTCGCCGCGCCTGCCGCACCAATCGCAAAAGTGGCTACAGGAATCCCCTTGGGCATCTGCACGATCGAATGCAGCGAATCCACGCCTTGCAAATGCTTGGAAGCGACTGGCACACCGAGTATGGGCACAGTAGTTTTCGCGGCCAGCATGCCCGGCAAATGTGCCGCGCCACCCGCGCCAGCAATGATGGCTTGTAGGCCACGGCTTGAGGCGCTTTCTGCGTAGGCAAACATCGCATCCGGCATGCGATGCGCGGAGACGACTTGGCATTCGTGCAGAACACCGAAATCTGTGAGAATCGCAGCAGCGTGTTGCATCGTGTCCCAATCTGAGTTGGAACCCATCACCACACCAATTTGGAGCTTTGTTTGCGTCATCCCTAGGATTGTAAGCAAGCGCCCCAAACTTGAAAAAAAGTTGCCCATTTCACCCACAAAAGAACCTGTTGCCATGATTGATGTGACCCTCGCCACTTTCGAGACCGAAGTCGTCGAAACTTCTAACACCACCCCTGTGCTCCTCGATTTTTGGGCGCCGTGGTGCGGCCCCTGCAAAACCATTGGCCCCATGCTGGAAAAGCTGGAAACCGAGTACGCAGGCCGCTTCAAGCTCGTAAAAATCGATTCCGATGCTGAGCAACAACTCTCCGCCGCCTTTGGCATCCGCAGCATTCCCACCTGCATTTTGATGATCAACGGCCAGCCCGTTGATGGCTTCATGGGTGCGCTGCCTGAGAGCCAGCTCAAAGCCTTTCTCGATAAGCATTTGCCGCCCGCAGATGTTGCACCTCTCGCCTTGGAGGAGGAACCTGCACACGAGGCTACACCCGAAGATCAACGGGCCGCGCTTCAAGCCGCCGTCGAGCAAGCGCCGGATGACGATAACGCCCGTTTCAACTACATTCAAGCGCTCTTGCTCGCAGGCGATGGTGCTGCTGCGCAAACGGTGTTCAAGCATGCAGCAGCGAAAGTCAGTGTGGTCAGGCGCTACGAAAGCGTGCAGATGCTCCTAAATGCTATGAATTCAGTAGCAGATAGCGCAGATATTACGCCGGCTAAAGCTATATTTGACTCAAAAATTGCTACTAACAAACGTGATTTTGCTGCTCGGTTCACATTCGCCCAAGCACTGATCGCCTCAGGCCAATACACCGCCGCGATGGACGAGTTGCTAGAAATTTTGATGCGCGACAAGCTTTGGGACAAAGAAGGCGGCGCAGAGGGCAAAGCCCGCAAGCTCTACATCGCCGTGCTTGATCTG
Source organism: Comamonadaceae bacterium (assembly GCA_043777675.1). GTDB lineage: Bacteria > Pseudomonadota > Gammaproteobacteria > Burkholderiales > Burkholderiaceae_C > JANMDU01. The sequence goes on from JAYWHR010000055.1 coordinate 87,984, forward strand.
ATCGAGTTGCCTAAGCCCAAAATGCCTGATGGCCACATCCCGCCCGAAGATCCGTTGGTGGCCACGTATCGTCGCCGTTTGAGTTCGGTGGTGCTGAGTTGAGATTTAAGTGAGCGCTTCTTGTCAACTTTGTCACAAAGTCCTGCAGCGCGCGTCTTCTACCAAAGCCGCTGAAACGTTACATTGGGTCATCCCACATTTTCAGGAGATTCTGATGAAGCATTCACGCCCTTTTTCACTTTTGCTGGCCAGCGTACTCGCTAGCGCTGCGATTGGCATCTCTGCGCAGACAGTTGCGCCTGCGCCTGCGCCGATGACGGCCGCGCAAACCAAAGCCCAACAAGATCTCGCTGCTGCACAAGCAGCGGCCGACAAGGCCAACAAGGATGCGGCCGAGGCGCAGGCCAAAGCTAAGGCAACGCAGGATGCTGCAGCGGCCAAAGCGGCGCAAGATGCTGCAGCTGTCAAATCTGTGCAGGATCAAAAAGCGAAGGCCGCGCAAGTTGCCGCGCTGTGCGATACCTGTGGCATCGTCACGGGTGTGCGCAGCGAAAAGCGCAAAGGCAAGGGCGGCGCACTAGGTATCCTTGGTGGCGCAGTGGGCGGCGGCTTGCTCGGCAGCCAAGTGGGCAAAGGCGATGGTAAAACCGTGGCTACCGTTGGCGGCGCTGTTGGCGGCGCGGTGATTGGCAATGAATTGCAAAAACAATTCAGCAAAACAACCGTCCATATCACCAGCATTCAAATGAAAGATGGCAGCGCCCGCAGCTACGAATCTGAAAAAGCGCCAACGTGGGCCGTTGGTAACAGCGTCAAGCTCGATTCAGCAGCGAACACTGTCACGAAGCTCTAAAAACTGAGTGCCAAAAAAAACCGCAGTAGAACCTGCGGTTTTTTTATGCGCGCTCAATTCTTGCTAGGCAGGCCGGATTGTGCTGCCATCGAGAGTGACTTTGCTGCCGACAGCGGGTGCGCTGCTCTGCTCAATCGTGCGGATCGTCCCATCTTCCATGCGAACTCGCACGGTGTAGGCCGTCGTCTTCTTCATGTTCTTTTCAACGGCGTTGCCTGCCCAGCCGCCGCCAATAGCGCCCAACACCGTAGCCGCAGTGCGGCCATTGCCTTTACCCACTTGATTGCCGACCACGCCGCCGAGCACGCCGCCTGCTACTGCGCCAACGCCTGAGCCCTGACCTTCGCGCGTGACGGCGTTGACAGCCTCGACCGTGCCGCAGTTGGTGCAAGCAGGGTTAGCCGGCGCTTGCGCCACGACAACTGCCGCCGGCGTTGATGAAGATGTGCCGGTGGCGGGATAGCCGGAAGCCACTTCGGGCGCAGGGGATCTCGCTGCTGGTGCGACCACTGGTTTTGCTACAACTTTAGGAGCGCTAGGCGCATATTTTGTGCCGGCTGCAGCCGGTTTTTCTGTGATTTTCTCTTGTGTGATCATGCCCGCAGGCGGCGCAAGCAAAGCAGGTGCACTCATCGCCATGGCTGAGGATATTGGTATCGCTGCTTGTGCCAAAGGTTCGGTGCGTTTGTTCACATGAACTAAGGTTGCTCCCATGGCCAAAACGCAGATACTGAGCACGCCTACCGCAGCCCACAGTGGCTTGGTTGACGATACAGCGACAGATTGAGTCAGCCGAGGGGATGCAAGTGTGGCGTTCATAAGAAGCTCCAGTTGTTGGTACAACTATTCAACGCCATCGAGCCAGTCAAAGTGCACCCTTAGAATGCAAAGATTGGTATCTTTTGTAGTGGCGCTTGGCAACAACTGGCTTCAGACCCGGCCAAATTTAAGCTCAATGCCCTGCGAAATCTAGCAAAGTGAATAAAGGTAAACCAGCCTCGATGAGACGCTTAGAGCCCTGCAGCTCAGGTAAATCCACAATTGCAGCACCTTCCATCACCGTCGCGCCGAGCTTTTCTAACAGCTTCTTGCCAGCCATCATCGTGCCGCCGGTGGCGATCAGATCGTCGATCAAAAGCACACGCTGGCCACTTTTTACAGCATCTGTGTGCAGTTCGACAGTCGCGCTGCCGTATTCGAGCTCATAGGTTTCTTCAACAGTGGTAAACGGTAGCTTGCCCTTCTTGCGAATCGGCACAAAGCCCAAGCCCAGCTCATAAGCCACCACCGAGCCCAAGATGAAGCCGCGTGCGTCTAAGCCGGCAACAACATCTGGCCGCATGCCGTTGGCCATGTAGCGGTGTACAAAGGCATCAATGAGAATGCGAAAAACACGCGGGTTTTGTAGCAAAGGCGTGATGTCTCTGAATTGCACGCCGGGCTCCGGCCAATCAGGCACAGTACGAATGTGTTGGCGCAAAAAATCTGAGAGGGTGTGGGTCAGGGCATCCATGGCGAAGTATCAAAAAAATATCCATCAAGCCGGGCAGTTGGCAGGCTGGTAAGCAAAGTCCAGATCAACGCAATTCGCCGTACTGCGTGCCGCTGAGCGCAGGCGCCGGTTCTTCGTCGTGCATTTCGGTATCTTCATAGCCAGTCAGTAGTAGTTTGCTTCTGGCTTGTTCAAGCAGACTGGGCGTTGCCGAGGCTACTTTGAGAGCAGGTGCTGCGGCATGATTCGTTGGCACCGTTGGCATGGAAAGCGCTGCCGGTTTAATTGCAACAGTTGCGTTGCTGGCGCTTGCTTGCGCAGCACCAGCAGCCAAGGCGCGGCGAAACGCCAGCACCTCATCGTCGCCCAAATCTTCCGCAGGCGTATGGGGCTGATTGGTAGCGGTCTTTTGGCTGCTTATTGCGGTGTTGACGGGAAATGCCCCCGAGCTATTTGCGAGAGTTTGAAATGGCGCCGGCGCAGTTGAGCTTGTTGAGGATGAGAGTGCCTGCGTTGCTAAGCCGCCCATGCCATATAAAGGTGCTGGGCGAGAAATGGGGGCATGCATCGCGCCTAATAAAGGCGCTGGCGAGCTGGCAGATGCAGTTGTGGAATTGAAATAGCGCCAATACACGGCTTGCACCACGATGTCGTATCTGTGGCGCGCCGTTTGCGCAATCATGTGTTCAATTTCGGCGAGTTTTTCTACTTCCCCGCTAAATTCTGCAGACAACTCAATCATCACCAGAAAACTGCGGCCACGCTGGTCAAGAGAAAGCACTTTGAATTTGAACGAGGACGACAATACGCCCACGCGCACCATCGATTCACGCACCGCTTGAAATAATAGCTCTCGCTTGGCGTTGCGTTCCGTGCGGCGCTGTTCTAGCCTGGCTGACGACGCTGCCGCAGCGGGTTGCGGCGCACCGTTTGCACTACGATAGCCCGGGGGCGGGCGTGTCGGTGCATTGAATTCTGAGGCAACGCTGTCCGAGCCCAAAGCCCTCGCTGACGTTGTGTTTTTTGTACCGAAGAGCCAATTGAGCAAAGCCATGTGACATTCTTACCTTGAATTCTTCAGCTGACAAGAAAAATAAAAAGCGAAACAACTAATGTGTTGCTTCGCTTCGTTGATCCCAAAAGGAAATGTGCTGCAGACCTCTGCAGCAGGGCGTTAAGCCTTAGTTGTTACCCCAGCCGCGATCATTGCCGCCGCGGTCGCCACCGTAGCCACCGCCGCCGCGGCGATCACCGCCACCGCCGCCGCCACCGCCGCCGCCACCATAACCACCACGGTCTCCACCACGGTCTCCACCACGTTCACCGCCTCGATCACCACCACCACCGCCGCCGCGACGATCACCGCCGCCACCGCCACCGCCGTAGGGGCTGCGAAAGCCGCCGTCGTTGCCACCGCCACCACCGCCGCCGCCAGCGCCACCACCGTAGGGGCCGCGACTACCGCCACCGCCGCCACCACCGCCGCCACCACCACCGTAGCCACCGCCTCCACGACGTTCGCCACCACCACCGTAACCACCGCCGCCGCCACCTTCACGTGGAGGGCGCGCTTCAGCGGGGCGAGCTTCGTTGACGACCACAGTGCGGCCGCCGAGCTCTTGGCCATGCATGCCAGCAATGGCAGCAAGAGCCTGGGCATCGTCACCCATTTCCACAAACGCAAAGCCTTTAGAGCGACCGGTTTCGCGCTCCATCATGACGCGTGCGCTAGTCACAGAACCAAACGCGCCAAAAGCGGTTTGCAAATCGTTGTCACGCACAGTGTAGGGCAGGTTGCCCACATACAGTCGATTTCCCATCTTGTCTTTACCTATCAATGCCTGCGCCTCTTGGACGCTGGGCTCCTAACATTTCAATAAAAAAAGCGACGGAAACCTGAACTGCATAAAATGATCGCTGGTCGTGTATCCGGTCACCTGACCTGCGCAAATATATTTTTTGTTTGGGTTGCCCGTTCATAAAAAACATTCACGCCTTTGGGATTATGTGTCAGTTTCAGCAAACGTCCAAGTTTTGGCTGCAAAGCACAGCTTGGGCTTCAAAAACCAATTATTTAGGCTAGTTTTGTGTCATCTGCGCCACGTATCGTTAGCCTTGTGCCCAGCATCACCGAGCTCGTGGTCGATTTAGGGCTGGGCGCGTATTTGGTGGGGCGCACTGGTTTTTGCATCCATCCGCTGGGCGCCGTACAAAATGTGCCGAAAGTGGGCGGTACAAAAGATGTGAATCTTGAAAAAATCCGTAAGCTCTTGCCCACGCATGTGATTGTGAATATGGATGAGAACACGCTCCAAGTGGTGCAAGCTGTGAGAGAGTTTGTGCCGCATGTGATCGTTACCCATCCTCAAACGCCGCAAGACAACATTGCGTTGATCGATCAATTACTCGCGCAATTTGCTATAAATTTTGAAGCACGCTGCGCAATGGATATGCCGGCGAGAGAGCTAAAGCAGCAAATAAATTCAGGTATGCGCGAGCTTCAGGCTTTGCCTAAGCCCCACCAGCGCGTGCTGTATCTCATCTGGCGAGATCCGTGGATGACGGTGGCGCGCGATACATACATCAGTCGTATGCTCGATATGATCGGCTGGCAAACTTGGCCTGAAGTGGCGGGGGGGCAAACAGGTGCGGCGCGCTACCCCAAGCTGAGCGGTGATGAGCCTTGGCTGCAAGGTGTGCAGCGCGTGCTCCTGTCCAGTGAGCCCTACCGATTTGAGGCGAGCCATCTTGCAGAGGTCCAGGCATGGCTGCCGCAGGCGCAAGTGCAATTGGTCGATGGTGAGATGCTGAGCTGGTACGGTAGTCGCAGCGTGAAAGGCCTGGCTTATTTAGCAGAGCTGGCAGGCGGCGATTCTTCGTCCGCGTAATTGCGCCATTGATGCAAGGCGCTTTTCATTGTGAGGAACTGATTCTCAAAGCCGGGGCAGGCTCTGCAAATCGCCATGTGCAGTCGCAGCTGTGCTGTCTCTTTCAGGCTGAGCGTACGATCTTGCATAGCCACCACCATGTGGGCGACTTCTTTGCAGCTTCGGCGGAGGGGGTAATCCATGGGGAGAAATTCTAAACGGCGTGCTGACCGAACCAGTTGAGTTGTAGGCATTCGCGCAGCTTGAGGCGGGCGCGGTGCAGCTGCACATAGAGGTTAGTAGACGTGATGTTCAGAGTCTTACACACCTCATCGGCATCCAGCTCCAGCCATTCGCGCATGAGAAATAGCCGGCCTTGCACAGCGGGCAGCTTGGTTATGCAAGCATCCATCACCGCCATGAATTGGCGCTGAGCAAGATCGCGATCAGGGTTGCCCCAATCAGCGGGTGCTTCAGCAAAATGGCCATCTTGCTTGAAGCCAATCGCATCAAGCAAATCACCTTCGCTCATATCGTCGTCAGCGCTACCGCGCATATCGGCCACATTCGGCTCGCGCAGATTAGCGCGAAGTGTATCCACCACTTTGTGCTTTAACACGCCCACCAACCAAGTTCGCAGCTGCGCTTTGCCGCCAAATGCTTGCGGCTTGGCTATTGCGGCAAGCATGGTGTCTGATACAGCGTCTTCCGCCCAAGCTTCGTTTCGCAATTGCAAGCGTGCAAATCTCAAGAGATACAGCCGCTGCTCGGCAACATCTTGTTCAAAACTCATGGTGACTCCAAAATGTCAATTGATCATACAACGCCGTTGTGTGTAAGTTCTGCACAAGATACGCGACGTATTCATTTATACGTTGCATGAGGAGCAATCGGATGCGCAAAAATTTACTCGCCGCTGTATTTACACTCAGTTTGTTGGGCTTAGCGAGCCAAGCGCAAGCGCAAGCGCCCGGCGCTGCAACGACTGCACTCGTCAAAGCAGAGACTATGCTGCCTAAAAACGCTCAAATCACCGGCAAGACGATTGACGGCCCACGCTTTGATCTCGCCAAGCAAAAAGGTAAAGTGGTGCTGGTGATGTTTTGGGCTACGGATTGCGCTGTCTGCCGCGACAAGATGCGCGAATTGCGCGAAAACGCCAAAGGCTGGGAAGGCAAGCCTTATGCCACTGTGTTGATCAATGCAGATCGCCGCATGAGCGATGTGGACAGCTATAACGCGATCATCAACAAATCTGTGCCCATCAAAGAGCGCCTCACCCAGCTCTGGGCGCTCGATCCGAGCTACCAAGACAGCTTGGGTACAGCTGACATGATCAAAAATCGCAACGCCACCAGCTTGCCGCTCACGCTCGTGATCGATAAAAAGGGTGAGGTGGTTAAGCGCTACCAAGGCCGCATTCCGGCGGAAGTGTGGGATGACATTTCTGAGTTGCTGTGATTTTTTTCACAAAAATACACGTCTGATGCGTAAGAACGGCCTGCACCAGCAAGACTGACGAAAAGCTGAAGTGAGATGGCTCGCTAGATGGGCATCTTGATGTCAGCATGATTGATTTTTACCATGTCTTATCGGAGAAATTTCATGAACCAACGCGCACTTATCGCAGCCGCTGCTGCAACTTTACTCAGTACGTCTTTTATTGCCACGACCGTGATGGCGCAAACGGCTCCAACCAAAGAAAAATGCTATGGCATTGCCAAGATGGGTCAAAACGACTGCGCCAATTTGGCAGGCACGCATTCGTGCGCTGGTCAGTCAAAAGTCGACAACGACAAAGGCGAATGGAAATACGTGGCCTCTGGCACCTGCGGCACCATGAAAGGCATGACGGCAGAGCAAGCCAAAAAAGCGGCGATGGAAAAGAAGAGCTGATTCTGTGTCTTTGAATGGATCAAAGCCTGACGCGCTCTGACATCATGAATGCTCTCAACACAACAGGGTCGGCTGCTCAAATGCTTCCTTTTTCTGCCTTAGCCGCAAAAGCTGCAGCTAGGGCAGGCATTGGCTGGCGGCATGCGCACTATGCCGCTGTGTTGGAGCAGCGCCCCGATGTAGGTTTTTTGCAAGTGCATTCTGAGAATTTTTTTGGCCATGGTGCGCCTGCGGGTGGAGCGGCGTTGGCTACTTTAGATGCAGCGCGTGAGCATTACCCGATCAGCTTGCATGGCGTGGGGCTCTCACTGGGCTCGGCGCTTGGCATCGATGATTGGCATTTGGATCAGCTCGCATCGTTGGTGCAGCGCATTGATCCGGTGCGCGTGAGTGATCATGCAAGTTTTGCGCGCGGCGTGCGCGGTGCTCGTGGGGATGGCTCGGGTGGCCAGATGCTGCATGCCTCGGATTTGCTGCCGATCCCTTTCACACATGAGTCGCTGGATGTGCTTTGCATCAATGTACAGCGCGTGCAAGAGCGATTGAAGCGCGTGCTGCTCGTGGAGAATTTAAGCGCCTATGGGCAATATGCGCAAGCTGATTTTGTAGAAGAAGAATTTTTGAGTGAACTCACTCGCCGCACTGGGTGCCAGCTGCTGCTTGATGTGAACAACGTGTTCGTGAATGCGCTCAACGATTTGGATACGCTGCCCAGCGAGCCGAGAGATCGCGCACTCGCCTTGCGCGAAGCAGCTGCATTTTTAAATGCACTGCCCGCCCAAGGCGTGGGTGAGATGCATTTGGCTGGGCATTGCGAGATAGAAGACATCGTGATTGATGATCACGGCAGTGCGGTGTGTGAAGCGGTGTGGCAGCTCTATGCGCATGCTGTGCGGCGCTTTGGCAATACGCCAGCGTTAGTCGAATGGGACACCGATATCCCAGAATTAAAAGTACTGCTCGCACATGCCGAAAGAGCTGATGCTGTGGCTCGCGCAGTAGCCGAAATGGTGCGCGGATGAGTACCACACTGGCTGCGCAGCAAACTGCGCTGCTGAGCTTGTTAGCGCTGAACACTACTGATTTGATAGCGCTTTACGCATATTCTATGCCGGCTAATGGCCATTTATGCTTTAAAAATCGAACTGCAACGGTACGCGGGCTGCGTGCCTATCGCGCGAATGCGCAACGGCTGGCGGGTGGCGCGCTACAGGCCAGCCATCCGGTTTTGCAACAACTCTTGGGTGGCGAAAATTTCCAGAATCTTGCGCAAGATTTTTGGCGCGCCATGCCGCCCGAACGTGGTGATTTAGCGCAATGGGGCGGTGAGCTCGCCGCCTATTTAAAGCAAGTGCCGCAATTGGAAGCACTGCTGGCCGAGCATCCCTACTTACCCGATATAGCGCGGGTGGAATGGGCGCTGCATGTGGCTAAGACTGCCTCTGATGCGGCACTGGATACGCAGAGCTTTCAGTTGCTCACCTCTCATGATCCTGCTGCGCTGCGTTTGACCTTCAGTCCGGGCTGTGCACTTGTGCGTAGCGCTTATCCGGTGGTGGCAATCATGCAATCACACCGCGCCCGTATTCCGGGTGATCACGAGACGACAATGAGCGACGCACAGGACGCTGATCAAACGGCTATCGCCAATAGAGAGCCACAACTCGCGTTGATATGGAGGCAAGGTTTTCGCACAACGCTGGGCGTGGCGGGCGACGCATCCGCCGCTTTGGTCGAAGCCACGCTGCAAGGCCAGTCGTTATCTGCTGCGCTTCATAAGGCGTTTGTGCAAGCGCCCGATTTCGATTTCAGCGCATGGCTGGCGCAAAGTGTGCAGTCGGGTCTGCTCAAGGGTGTGGTGGGCGATGTTCCTTCAGATACGCATCTCTGAAGGAACACCGAGGTCACTAGAAAATGCGCGAAAGATACACAAACCATGGCTTTTTCTGTATCTTCCAAGGTTTGCGTCAAACGGTCAGGCTCTTGATGCTTTCGCTCTAGAAGGGCCAAACGGGCTGAGCGACCGACATATCGATTTTCTTCACGGTGGCGTGATTGTTGGTGGTCGAGTTGCCGTAAAACAAAGCGGGCACAGCAGCAAAATTAAATGCCGTGACTTGCGCGGATGCTTCAGCTGAATAGCGTACGCCCCACAAATCGAAGGTGGCGCGGTGATCTCGGCTTGTGATCCAAGACAGGGTGATCAACAGGTTGTCATTGCCCGTCATGCTGGCAGGCTTGGTGGCATAGGTGCTGTAGCCCAACTTGTTGCGGTTGGCGAGCCAATCAGCTGCAGACACGGCATCATATTGGCGCTGATGCAAATACAAGAGCGTGATGATGTCCCAGCGGCTTGTTTCGCTGGCCTGGCGCTCTGCCCAGTAATGCACCCATTGCATATAAAAGCTCATGCGTTCACCGTTTTGGCTCGCATAAGCGGCATCGCCCCAGATGCGCTGATACGCGCCTTCGATGGGATCGGGCTCGGCTTTGGCAGCCTTGATCATGTCAAATGCAGATTTATAGCGCAGTCGATCATCGGAGCGGTTGACATTAATTTCTCTCAACATGCGCCAGCCTTTATGCAGCGGAAAAATGTTGTTGGAGACTTCGCCACTTTGATAGTCATACACTTTATGCATGCCCTTTTGCATGTTGTGACCGATTTCGTGGCTCTCCACCCAGTTGCGTGGGTTCAGCCCGGCTTCTTGATCGTAGGGGTTGCCTGAGCAGCCTTGGCCACAGGAGGCGTATTTGTCCACATTGATATGCTGTGTGCTGGGCGCGCGGTGGATATCTGCATCGGTGCAATTCCATGCAAGCTGCGTGCACATGGCTTGCACATGCGCGGTCAGTGCTTTGCCTGCGACATTAAAGCCCGCGAGCAAATAGATATCTTCGAATAAATAGGTTTTGATCTGAGCTAAAAACGTGCTGACATTGTTCGCAAAGTCAGTGGTAATCACATCACGCATTTTTTGCGCGTTTGAGTGGATCTCAACACCTGGCAGCTTGATTTCTGCCCAGTCGTGTTGCGCGGCATTGAGCGTAGCCATGAAGCCGGCTTGGTCTCCTGCGCCGTTAGAAAGATCTAAGAAGGGGTGCTTGCTGGTGCCGCGTATGCGCAGGAGCACGTTTTGCTGCGGCTGAGCATCTTTGAAGGCCAATTGCAGTATGCCGCCATAGGGGCTAGTGAGTTGAACGGGTTTCCCAACCGACAAAACAATTTCTGGGCTCGCTAAAAAGCGCGGGCGGTCGTATTTGTTGGGCTCCCACAATTTCGTGGTGCCGGTGCGTTGGGTGTTCAGCCGCAACGAAACCGTGGCTGTGCCCGCGCTGACCAACTCAAGCGTGAGCTGCTTACCGGGCGCCGCCATGCGGCCAATGGCCGTAAAGCCTTCTTTCGTCGGGATGAAGACGTCGACCAGCTCATCGACGGCGCTGACGTTCATGGCCGCAGTGAGCGTTCCAGCAAACGTGCCCAGATCGGTTTGGGCAACAGCCGTTGTGCGCACATAAGCCACCAGTGCATCTGCAATAAAAGCCTTCTGAAATGCCCCGGCTGTGCTGACTTTGTCCATCGGATAACGCAATTGCTTGCGCACGACATCGGCCCACAAGACCAAGGAGCGAAGTAATTCAGTGTCCGCGATGGAGAAGATGTTTTCACCGGTGCGGTTGTAAGCATCAATTTGGCCGCGCATGGCATCCACAGCGGGGAACAGTTGTGTTTGTAAACTGGGCAGCTCGCCGCATTTGTAAACGGCATCGCATGTACTCCAGTCATAAGGCATGCTGAAGTTGTTCGTGGCCATTTGATTGATTAGGGCGGTATAACTGGCAAATTGATCGGTCAGTGCTTGTTGGCTTGCAGCACTGCGATTTGCTGCAACCTTATCCTGTACCCAATAATTACCGCCGTAACCGCCCATTTGTAACCCCATACCAGAGAGAATTTGCGCACCTGAGTCGCTGGTAAACGAATTTTTGGTATGCAAGTACATCACAGGTTTGCCGGCGGCGATCAACGCGCGAATACTGCTCTCTAAGCTATCGCTCGCTGCAATATCGCTTCCGATGAGAAGTAGATCAACGCTATTTGCACAGGCCGGGGTACTGATGAAATCGCACGCTGCGATACTGAACGGGATACCAGCTTTCACAAAGCCTTGGCCCTTGTTGAAGTTGTTCATGCCAACTGCCGCCACTTTTAAATCAGTCGGTAAAGCGCCGTTTGCATCGCCCGTAACCAACCATCCCAAAAGCCGTTTGAAGGCGCCAACGTGCGCATTCATCGCATTAGCGTTGAATCGCTCTAAAACCTGTACGCCATAGCCGGCGCTTCGCCCGCCATGCGCTAGGCTGATACTGGCAAGCAATTTGCCTTGATCGCCCACAATAAAGGGTTGTGAATTGGCTGGATTTTTTGGCAACATCCATTGGCTGTGAACGGTCGGATCGTATTCAGTGCTCACGTTTTGATAGAGGCCGCTGATGCGTGCGGTTTGATCTGTGCTGATTTGGCTGAGCAAACTCAAGGCATGCTTAGCAATCATGGGGGCATCATTGAGCGCGGTGGCGTCGCCCGAGATCAACGCGGCTTTGAGCTCGGCGGGTAGCTGCGGCGTCGCATTGACAGGCAAGCTTGTGGTGCCGTTGCCCGCATCGTTTTTGCTTTCGCTGGCAGGGCCTCCGCCTCCGCATGCGCTCAAAAACAACGCCAATGCGCATCCAATGGCCCAAGCCGATTTGCCGGCACGCCAGCGCATATCTACATTTGTATCAATTCCGGGCGTGGAGAGATGAAGCGCATCTGGATGTGGCATGTTGAAACCTGTTTGAATTAATTTATACAAAAACTTTATGCGAGATACACATTCATTATGTATGTGGCCTTTCGTACTACAAATTACTTTACTGGGTTTTACATGCGTTACAAAAATATCAGAAAAACCTATTGTTAGAGGGTTGGGAATAAGGGAAACAGCACCCTAAACGTCAGCTAGGGTACAAATTATTTCAAAAAACCTAGGCTGTTTGTAACGAAAGGTGGATTTGTATCGCCAGCAACAAATCTGCCCAAGCTTTGGCTTTGTCGGGCAGGTTGCGCAGCAAGTATGCGGGGTGATAGGTCACGATCACAGGAGCTTGGTAGGTGGCGTGTTTGAGGGTGTGCACGCGGCCACGTAGTTTGCCGACTGGCTCGTTGCTGCCCGTCAGAGTTTGGATGGCAAACTTACCCATCGCCAGAATAATTTTGGGGCGCAGTAGCTCGATTTGCCTGCCGAGATAAGGCTCGCACATGGCTACTTCTTCGCTCGAAGGATTGCGATTCGCTGGCGGGCGGCATTTCAGCACGTTGGCGATATAGACGCCGTTCGTGCGAGATAGACCAACAGCCTTGCCGTTTTCATCCGTACCCATCTTGATTGCGGCAAGCATGTTGTCCAGCAGCTTGCCGGCTTGCCCGACGAAGGGCTCACCTTGTGCATCTTCATTCTCACCGGGTGCTTCGCCCACGATCAACCAATCAACTTGCGGGGCTTGGCTTGCCTCGGCGCTCGCTTGCCCAACACCAAATACCGTGTTCTTACGCGATGCGCAAAGGCCGCAGGCTTGGCAGCTTGATACGGCGCTTTGAAGGCTAAGCCAATCCATTTGCTCAATGCCTGCAGGGCGTGGAGCCAGTGCCATGGTGGATGCAGCAAAGGGTGAGGGCGCAACGCGTTGATCTGCAAATGCTACGTTTTCAATAGCAGACTGCGCAGTCTCTATGCCGGCTGTACGCTGTTTTTGATCCAAATTCTCTGAAGAAACTGATTTTTGCGGTGTTGCGGCTGCTTGTGGCGCAGATACTGGCATGCAAGCCTGCTCAGGCGCAGCTTCATGCTCAGGCAGCCAAAGTTTGATACCCATAGCGTCCAACATCTGGCGCTGGCGCTCATCGAGTTCGTAGGGAAACGAAGTGTCTTGCTGTGCGGTGTTCATAGTGCGTGGCTCATCACAATCGCGTCTTCGCGCCGCAAGCCATCGAGCGGGTAATACGCTTTGCGCACGCCCACGCGCCTAAAGCCATATTGCTCATAAATGCTAATGGCTCGCTCGTTGCTGATGCGCACTTCCAGCCATACCCATTGGCATTGCAGATCGCGCGCCCAGTCGTGCAAGTTATCCAGCATCACGCGTGCCCAGCCTTGGCGCAAATAAGCCGGCGCGACTGTGATGTTGAGCAGATGCACTTCGCCTGCGCCAAGCATGGCGATGTAGTAGCCGAGCAGCTCTCCTTGGTTGCCAAGCAATGCCTGGCAGACATGGCCGTTTTTGATGCTGTCGGCAATATTGTTTTCGCTCCAAGGCCACAGATAAGACGCCTGCTCAGCAGGCATCACATCAACCAAATGGCCAACAAGCATCGGCTCAAAGCAAGCCTCTTGCGGGAACAGGCTGGCGTAGGCGGATGGGAGGATGGAGGGCTGTGCACTCATAGCTTTGTATTGTGAGCTTCGCGCTCAGCCGTGGTCAAGGCCACTTTGTCTCGGATGTAAAAAGGGAGGGCGTACTCTGCATCGACTAAGCCACCGGCATCAATCAAAGGAGGCGCGAGCTTGAGCAAGGCGCGCGCTGCGGGTAGGGCTTGAAGGTAGGGCAGAGCCAACGCTTGTGGTGTGAGTTGCGCATCTAAAGTCGGACGGATGTTGCCAGCCATCAAAGTAGGCTGTAAATCTATTTTTTCTAGGAGATTTTGCGGCTTTTTAAGTAGATCGCCGGCATAGATACTGCGTGAAGTGCTATTAAATTCATAGTAATCTAAATAGATTTCGCCTATACGCGCATCTAGCGCGCACAGGATGCGCGTGGCATCTAAGCCTTGCTCGTCAGCCAATATTCGAGCCTCTTGTGCCAATGCCATCAATGTATCAACTGGCAGCACGCGCACATTCGCGCCAAAGGCCAGGCCCTGCACCACCGAGCATGCTGTGCGCAAGCCGGTAAACGAGCCGGGGCCGCGCCCAAACACAATCGCATCGAGCTGCGCATATTGCAGCCCCGCGCGTTGGAGTAACGCTTCTATAGCGGGGATCAACGTGCTAGAGGCTTGCGCGCCGCCTGCGCCCGTGTGCTCAAACACCGAATCGCCATGCTGCACGGCAATACTCATCGTGTCAGTAGAGGTATCGAGGGCGAGCAGTTTCATTTTTTTACAACTGCTGCAATTGGCGCTGGCGATGAGGCTGCGCGCACGCCGACGATGATGCCCAGGGTTACCAAAGCAAGTCCCATGATCAGGTTGATGCCCAAGGGCTCGCCAAGAAAAAACACCGCGCCGAGCGCTGAGAGGCCGGGCACGATGGCTGTGAGCATGGTGCTGCGCACCGGGCCAAAATAGCGAATCATTTGCGTGAACGCAATGCCTGAGATCACCACCGAGCCCATGCCTTGATAGAAGGTTTGAAACACAATTTCCCACAGCGGCGCAGTAGCCAGCTTACTGGCAACCATGCCAGAGAGCACCAGCAGTGCATACAGTGGCAAGTAACTCAATACGCAAAACACAATCACGGCGATCGTGGTCGGCACAGCTTCGAGCCGATGCTTGCGGCACAGCACCGTGTAAAACGCCCAGCAACTGCTCGCGCACACGAAGAGCACATCGCCTTTCCACACAGAAGAGCCGCTTGCCGAATCTGTGTAGGCTTGAATGATGGACGCACCGCCCACCAGCAGGCCACCGCAGGCAATCAACAGCAGCCCCAGCTTGCGGCCTTTGTTCAGCACCTCACCCAAGAGCAGCACAGACAGCAAAGCAGTCGACAGCGGCAGCAGCCCGGGCATCAGCACCGAGCCATGCGCAGCCGGTGCGAAAGTGAATGCACTGTAGGCCAATATGGCATAGCCTACGCCGCCAAAGAGCCCAAGCAGCACCGTTTGCTTGAGAGGCAGTGGTGAAATCCACAGTGAAGTCTCCGCTTGTGGGTTCTCCAGCCGCATCTTGCGCACCATGAAAAACCCCCATGGCAGTAGCAACAACGCTGCGCCCACAATGCGGCAAAGTACGATATCCAGCGAGGTGAGCGACTTGAGTGCCATCGCTCGCGCCACCACGATGAACGATGTCCAAATCAAAATCGTGACGACGGCTGAGGCGATGCCGACAGTGCGCGGCGAAAGCCGTTTTAAAAGTTCCATGCTTTGATTATCGGCGGTATACCTGTTGCGGGGCAGCGCTTGATACCTGCGCAGGCATTTCAAACAGCCGAGATATCAGCAACAGGCGCGCCCGTCAAACAGCGCACCCGATGATCCACATAGTAACCACCGTATTCGGTGTAGCGCAGTAGATGGCGCTGGCATGCGCTGCATTGATGAATGTCGCAGCGGTTGTAGGGGAAAAAGAGCGTGGCCACAGGCGCATCTGCCGATTCATAGCGCGTGCCCTGAGGGTGATGCTCTTCGTAGGTTGGCTCGGTTAGATCCGGCGGGCGCAAGGTGGCTACTGCTGGCATCTGCGGCGCAGGCCAGCGGCTCTCCGTGATACTTTCCCAGCCGGCGCATGCGCCAAGGCCGCAGTTGCACTCTTGCGCTTTGGTTGCTGACCATTGCTTGAGTTGTGCGGTGTCTACTTGAGGTAGCTCTTGCATCATGCCCGCTCTCTTGGAAGTGGTTTGAGGAATTTCATGCGTAGATTATCCGGGTAGGCCGGCCTCGGCTGCGCTTGGGCTGTCCCACGCTGCTCGTGTCCCCCGCCGGCTTCGCCGTCTCCTCCTTTTACCTCGCTGCGTGAGACAGCCCAACCACAGCCGAGGCCTGATAGCTGTCAAATCGGCGCTACTCTCATTTTTTAAAGGCGAAAGCGAGATAAGCGATGCCGAGAAGCGCTGGCCCGAGAATCAAGCTCCACGACAGTGGCGTGGTGAAGCTTGAGAGCGGATCGCTGGCCAAGCGCCAATGTAGTAGTGCATGCACGATGCAAAACACAGCGAGCCCCAAGCGGCTGGCGCGCTCCACGCTCGCCTGCGCATGATGCGTGAGCGCAATCAGCGACCAAAAGAGCGGCACATGAATCGCCACAAACCACCAGCGCCCCTGCGCATCTTCTAGGCTGCGCAGCACATAGAGCAAACGCCATTCAGATTGCGTCATCGCATCCAGCTCATGCGTGAAGAGCGTGGCCAGCATGAGCTGCGTTAGCATTTTGGGGGAGTTCATGCGCGTTTGTTCGCCGTTATGAAATATAGCAACGGGCCAAACGAGCCACAGGTGATGGAGAACACAGCCCAAGGCCAGAAGGGGCGGCCTGTGGCCTGCGCATCGCGCTTCATGAACACCAAAAGCAGGATCATCGTGATCACCAGATCCGCAAAAATCTGCCATCCTGCTGGGTGGCGCAAATGCACCAACACCAGCTCTAACACGCTGCCCACGCTGTAGATGGAATAGGCGGTGAGCGCACCGAAGGCGATGAGCACAACGATCAAAACAGCTTTGTTCATACGATTTCCTTTCAAAGTGCCTCTACTGTGCGCGGCGCTTTGAATCAGCGCAATTACGTTGCAGGTAATTGCAGATACGCCAAGCTGTGATTGAATAAGGCCATGGAAACCGCCAGCCCCACGCTAAGAGACACCCTGCAAACCGCGCGCAAAACCATGCGCATCAGTCAGCTTGAATTGGCTTTGCGCATGGGCGTGAGCCAGCGGCATGTGAGCTTTGTAGAAAGTGGCCGCGCGCAGCCCAGCCGTGAGCTGCTGCTGGCTTGGCTGCAAGAGTTGCAAGCGCCGCTGGCTCTGCGTAATGTGGCCTTGCAGCAAGCCGGCTTTGCGCCCGTGTATCGCGGCAGCGAACTGGACGATGCCGTGCTCGCGCCCGTGCGCGAAGCAGTCAGCCGCTTGCTTGAGGCGCACGATCCGATGCCTGCCATGGTGATGGATGGCGCATGGAATGTGCTGCAAATGAACCGCGGCGCACAATGGATGGCCATCACTCTGATGCCTTGGATCGTGCAGCTCCCTCAAGGCGCACCCATCAATCTGCTCGATGCCATGCTGCACCCCGAAGGCATGGCCAGCCGCATCACCAACCTAGAAGAAGTCGCCCCCGCCATCCTCGCGCACCTGCGTGATGATGCGAGTGTGATGCCAGAAATTTCCGAACGCGTTGAGCTGCTTGCTGCGCAGTTTCAGAAGCGCTTAGGTAAAAAGACTTTGGCGCAATGGCCAAAGCAAATGGCTCCTGTGCTCACCACTCGTTTTGCCACGCAATACGGCAAGCTCGCTTTCTTCAGCATGTTTTCTACGTTTGGTACGCCGCAAGACATCACGCTGGCTTCTCTGCGCGTGGAGCATGTGTTTGCTGCGGATGAGGCGACGAGAACTGTTGTGATGGCGAATGTGAGCTAGTCACGTTCGTTGAGCATATCCATCACGGCCTCTTCCGTGAGACCTTCTTCGCCCGCCTGATTGCTCATCCTTGAAAGGTGCAGTCGCATCGAATCTGCCGCTTCTTTACCCCGCAGCGGAAAGTCTTCGCTAAT